>JAVVZO010000063.1:0-3740 GCA_036650515.1 Alistipes sp. | reverse complement strand
ACAGCGGCAGGCAAAAAAACAACAGCCGACAACTCATCATTCAAAACAGCTCTTAAATAATAGGTGTCAAAAATCATTCGAATAAACATCACTTTATATTTGGTTTATTATATAAACTACTTTATATTTGTGACGTGATTAAAAACCTAAAACAATGAAAACAACACTTATTTTTGCAGCTCTGCTACTTACAGCAAATGCTGTATGTGCAAAAAATTTAGTCGTCACAGTGGACAATGTCCGTAGTAACAAAGGCAATATCTTACTGATGGCCAACGTATCAGGCACAGACAAACCTGTTTATATAAGGGTTGCCGCCAAGACCGGCAGTGTCTCAATAGCGCTGACAAATATAGTGAGCGAAACGGCCGATGTATCGCTCTTCCACGATGAAAACGGCAATTATCAGATGGAGATGAGCGATCACCGTCCGATGGAGGGTTGTGCAAAAGCAACCTATACGCTCACCGAAGAGACAACCAAAGAGAGCCTCTCGCTCCACTATCCAACTGAAACCAAATAGCCGCGATCCTCAGTTGGATTACAAGTATTGTCTTTAGAAAAATTAGCCTTTCAAGAAAGTTCCGATAAACAATAAAAATCATTAACTTTGATACCTATGGAAGAGAAAAAAATGAATGCCGAGGAGAGCATCGAACTGATCTCCAAAATGATTAACAACACCCGCTCTCGTATGGAGCGGCACGCCGGAACGCCCTTCATCATTATGGGTTATACCACCGCAGCGGTCTCTCTTGCGGTGTGGTACGGTTTTACGATAGCGCCAACATTCAGCTGGCACTATCTGTGGCTCATCATCTCCCTTGTGGCTCTCATTTCGTGGTTGTGCGGCCACAAAAAAAGGCAGAATAAAGAGGTCTCCACCTATGTCGATCGCATCGTTGGGTACATTTGGATCAGCATCGGCATCGTTGCATTCGTCCATTCTATGCTCGCCTTTTTCATTACTATCCCTATCCTCTACATCATCGTGGTTTTGATGGGTTTGGGCACGGCACTCACCGGATGGGTCACCCGATTTTCACCCTGCACCCTCGTTGGATTATTCTCAGCCATCGTCTTAGCACCCCTCTTTTTATTCGTACAAGGTATAGATACCTGCTTGATCTTCGCGGCAGTATTTATCGTGATGATGGTTGTTCCGGGTCATATTCTCAACTATAAAAATAGACATTCCAATGGAAAATAGTGCTTCTGAAAAGGTGGCGAACATAGAGGCCATCGCCGATGCCATTGACCGCAATCGAAAGCGGATAAATTTCATCACCGGAACACCCTTCATCGTGTGGGGTTACGCCATCCTCTTGGGTGCGTTGATCAACTTTGTACTGCTTCGCACCACCCACTCCCTCCACAGCTACTGGATTTGGGTGGGCATCTGTCCCGCCACGGCACTCGTGATCCACCGCCTCAACCGCAAGGCCAGTAAGACAAAAACAGTCTTTGACACTCTTATAACGAGGATTTGGGGCATTGCTATCGGTGTAGGCATCTCCGGAGGCGGCTATTTAGGAATCACCGCAAACGATGTGCTCACCGTCAATCCGGCCGCCCTCCTGCTCTTTGCCATTACGATTGCACAGCTGATTACCACAGAATTATTCCGCACGGAGAGCACCAACAAATCACAGGTATCTGGAACCTATGCAGCACTCTACTTGTGTGGATTTTGGGGACTTTATATGAACTGTTATCTCTTTAGTGACACCGATTACGCATCGGGTCTGTGGCTGATAAAAGCTGCCGTATCCATACTCTTTCTGTTGATCGGCACAGGCATTCTCCTGAATCATCTGCGCACCACGCAACAAAAAAAGGAGAACCCAAAAGATGTTTAAAGAACTCAATCCCCTCTTGCATTCCGAATTGCGGCTTGCTGTGATCTCGATCCTACTGGGGGTCGAGCAGGCCGACTTCGTCTTCCTCCGACAGCAGACAGGTGCTTCAGCGGGGAACCTAAGCGTACAAATTGACAAGCTCCGAATAGCGGGTTATTTGGAGGTGGAAAAGACTTTTCGTGGCAAAATGCCCTGCACGATCTGTCGCATCACACCGGCAGGGGTCAACGCCTTCGAAGAGTATGTCCATGCACTCAAAGAGTATATCGGCAAAGCGTAATTTATTGAGCCTTATATTTATAAACCGTTGTATTATAGATCTCGAAGCCCTCTTCCACATAGAGTTTGCGGGCGGCAACACGCGTAGGTGCTGAGGTCAGTGAAAGCGAACTGACCCGCAACTCTTGAGCTGCCGCCATCGCTTCATGTAGCAAAGCACGCCCAATTCCGCGCCCGCGCATCAACTCATCAACCACCACATCTTCAATCCACGCCCGCCGTCCGGTAGGCGTTTCGTACCAAGCAAGGGTGAGCATCCCAACCATCCGCCCCTGCTCCTGAGCGGCAAATAACCGCGCTGTCGAAGAGTCAACCACCTGTTGCAACTGCTCCGCGGTAGGCAGCGCCGCCCGCAAGGAGAGTTGCGGGATCAACTGCATCACCGCCTGCACAAATTCGGGCGTGATCGCCTCTACTTGATAAATACGCATAATTTTTCTTTTAGATGAGCGAAAGATAGCCATTTTAAATCGGAATAGAGGGTAATATATATAGGTGTGAAAAATAAATTGCAAAAAAATCATACTATGTATAGCATGGTATTGAAAATTAGTATATATTTGCAGTACAGAAATAGTTTGAAAGAACCGAAGTACCTGAAAATAAAATCTACACACTATGAAAGAGACTATACACGCGAACATTGCATCCCAAGCATTCACCTTAGATGTGGATGCCTACCAAACACTCAAGAGCTACTTAGAGGAGATCCAAAGCTGCTATGCCAAAGAAGACTCCGAGGTTGTAGATGATATTGAGACGCGCATTGCCGAGATTTTTCGAGAAAAGCTCTCCTCGCCGATGATGGTGGTGACGCTCTCACTGGTGAGGTTAGCGATCGCACAAGTCGGTCGGCCGGTAGAGATCAATGGCGAAGAGCCCAAGGTTTGCCCAACAGCCGAAGCTCAAGAATTTCCGCGCCGTTTAACCCGCAGTCGAACAGATCGTAAAATAGCCGGTGTTTGCGGTGGCTTAGCTCTATTTTTTGGCATCGATGTTACCATCATCCGGATTATCATGCTGATTTTACTCATTTTCGGAGGGGCCTCCTTTTGGCTCTACCTGATTCTGTGGCTGATCGTCCCCGAAGAGCCCTTCCTGTTTTCGAATTTTAAACAAGACCCTAAATAATAGCATTATGACAACTTCAGCAAACAAACTTTATCGGACCAACGAGCGTGTCATCGCCGGCGTGTGCGGTGGAATAGCGGAACACTTTGGGTTAGACAGAGGTTCTCTGCGCATCATTACTCTATTGTTAATCCTTTTCGGTGGACTTTCGCTCTGGGTTTACATTATTCTGTGGTGTGTTATGCCCAATGAGATTCCTTCTAATAATTAAAAATGAAATGACAGAAGATAACGTACAAGCGCAAATGCGCAAAGGAATTTTGGAGTACTGCATCCTTGCTATTCTCTCCCGCGAGGACTCTTATGCTCCAAAGATCATCGTCGAACTCAAGGCATCCAAGATGATCGTTGTCGAGGGGACACTCTACCCGATTCTCACCCGACAAAAGAATGCAGGACTACTCACCTATCGCTGGGAAGAGTCGCCGCAAGGACCTCCACGTAAATACTATATGCTCACCGACAAAGGAC
>JAVVZO010000062.1:0-3885 GCA_036650515.1 Alistipes sp. | reverse complement strand
CCAAAGTTGAGTGCCGTATTCTTCCACTTGAAATTATGAATCCACCGCTCCCCCTCCGGATTATTGGGATTATGAAGTTGAATACCCCAATCCAAGCGCAACACTGCAAATTTAATGTCCACACGGAGGCCTATTCCGGTATTAAAGCCCAACTGTTTATAGAACGTGTCGAAATGAAAGACCGCATCGGGCGAGTATTCCAAAGGCCTGTTGCGCACAAACCAGATGTTACCGGCATCTAAGAAGGTCGCTCCATGGATAATGCCCCAAATCGGAAAGCGTAGCTCCAAATTGGCCTCTAAGCGCATATCGCCCAACTGGGTTGGATAGAGCTGCCCTTCAGGAATGGTGCTCGATCCCGGACCTAAGGTACGAGGTGTCCATCCACGCATGCTGTTGCTACCTCCTACATAAAATAGACGATCCATCGGAATAGAGGTTGCATTACCGTAGGCTAATCCACCGCCCACGAATAGTCGCCCCACGATTGCACATTTCGTTCCCAGCATAATCTTACGGCTCACGCTCACATCTACCCGAAAATATTGCGAATAGCGGATGCCAAAAAGTTCATAATAGGAGTGTCCTGAGACGGGTTTTGCGAAGAGGTGCTCCAAACCATCCAGCAGGTTACCCGCTGTTTCGGCATTGACACGCACCACGGTAGCGTTGCGACCTAAGTGCTTTCGCTGATTATTGAAGACATAGTTGAAGGTAATGCCCGCGATGAGTTGCGAGCGGTAGCTATTTTTAAGGTATTCGTTTTGCAAACTGTTGAAAAATTCTGTATCCATGTAGCTCACATCCACAATCGTGAAGTCAATGGGACGCACCAGATAACTCGAATAGTTTCGATTGATCCACGAGTAACTCAAACCAACACCGGAAAGGACACGTCGGTAGTAGGGGCGATCTTGGAAATTAACCGTAAACTCCACCTTGGTTTTTGGTTGTCGCAAGGCGGGAAAACGGGAGAAATTGAAGGGTAGCAAAAATCGCGGAAACGAAAGCCCCACAGTAGCACCAAACTCCATCGCACTACGCTTCTTGGCATTGGGTGCACGCATAGACTCATAACCCACCGTCACAGAGGCATCAAAGGCCTCAGCCCCCCGAAAGATATTCCGGTTTTGATAGCCTACCGTTGTCGAAAGTCCATAGAAACTGGAGGTAATACTGCCCTCAAGATCCACCTTAAAACTCTGCTTGAGTGCCGGCGTACACAAAATATCACACTGCAAAAAGCCCTCACGCGCATATTCAGTTTGGGTGGAATCTTTCAGCCCTTCCTGACCGATATAGGTGACATAATTTTTGGACTCCACCTGCTGCGGTTGCTCTTTGAAGGCGATTTTGGCACTCTTGAAGTAGCCAAGCGACATCAGTTCGTTGTAGGTGCGATTAATCTGGTCGGCGTTGTAAATATAATTCGGATAGAGCGGTACCGCCTGACGCAACACCTTCGCTCGGACATTGGGCTTTTTCTCATAAATAACATTTAACCCCCTGTAATAGATGGTGTCCAGCTTACTTAAGAACAGACTGTCCGTGCGAGCGATGGTTGGATTATAATTTGGGAAAATATTGATCTCGTCAATCCGATAGACCGTATTATTATCCATAATCGCCTCTCCACGATTGTCATAACCCACTAAATATTGCTTGATGACCATCTTCACATCTACTTGATGATGACCGACAAGGGTATCGGCAACATATTCGATGTTATTGACCGAAAAATTGAAATAACCGCGCTGCTGAAGGTAGGCCGTGATACGTTCCCGTTCTTTATTGAGCACACCAATGTCGAAAACATTCCCTGTACGAATCAGCGTATGGGCAGTATCAGGAAGAATAATCTGTGGCAGGAAAGCATCCCTGAAGTCATAGGTCAGACGATTGATACGATATGGCTCTCCTTGTTTGGTCCGGTAGGTGACGCGCGCCTTTTTGTGTTTAGAGAGGGTGTCGATTTCAAAGGTAGCCTGCGAAGCAAAGAAGCCACGAGAGTCCATGTAGGCTTTGAAATTATCGGCTGATTTTTCGGTCAAGGTGCGGTCGAGAATCACCGGAGCTTGTCCTATTTTACGTTTAAAATTATTCCACCAGTTCTCCTTGTCTGGATTGGCCAAGTTGTAGACCCAAATATAAAAATTAGTCCCAAAAAAATGCTTGTTAGGACTTTGACGCATATAACGTTTCAACTCAGAGGCCGTGATGCGCTCCGCCTTTGGAGTTTGCTTATCGTCTTCAATCTGCACCTTTTGCAACAGATATTCACCACTTTTAAAATGGCGCGTAACGGTACATGCAGAGCTGAAAAAGCCCAACAAGACCAAGATAATCACCCACCGAAATCTCTTCACACGCACATTATTAACACCTAACCGATGCCACAAAACGGAGATACATCGCTGCCTCATCCTCCTGAGGCTCTGTGTTTTTAAGCTTTATACATCCGTCCAAAGCGCCCAAATAATCAAATTGCCCAAAGGCCTCAAAGGTCGCATTTCCAGTCAGCGCTGTAACAAGTTCTTCTCCCTGCTGACAGCAACAGCGCACCATGCCCCCTCGGTTGCGCACATCAATCGACACGCCTGCGGAACATTTATCCAGCAAACAAGCTGCCGAACTGGAGGCTGTCATCGCTGTTCCACACGAAGAGGTGAGCCCCACCCCACGCTCATAAGTTGCCACAAAGAGGGATTGTGCCCCGTCACATCGGAAAAAGCTCACATTAATCCCCTTGGGGAAGAGTGTTTTTAAGGTCGTCACACGCTCTCCAAGCAACTTGAGCCGCTCTATATCAAGGTGCTCCACACAGGCAACAAGATGGGGGTTTCCTACATTTATATAGGTAAATAACAACGTTTCATCCAATTCGGGAATCAGTTGATTCAAAAAAGGATGCGTTTCACTTCTGGGAAAATCATCCGTCTGCAAAGTAACCGGAATCTCTACACTATATGTGGGAATGTCTTCGAAAATGGGTATTTGCTTTGACAGCCGATAAACCCGTCCTCCTGACTGCAACTCAAAGTCCTGCATCGGAAAATAACGCGCCGCTAAACGCGCCACACAGCGGATGCCGTTGCCACACATTTCGGCCTCACTACCATCGGTATTAAACATCCGCATGGCATAACCCGCCGCATCCCGCACCAACAGCAACAGGCCATCGGTGGCTAAAGCCTCAGGTGCACACACCGTGCGCGCCAAAGCCGACAGCTCTACCCCCAACAGTTGCTGTGCCTGAGCCACGGCATCAATCAGCACAAATCGGTTGCCGGAGCCATTGCATAGTATATATTGAAATTCTCTCTTCATTTTTTGCGCACTATTTCAAATGCTTTTAGCCTCTTGCTGTTACCCCATCTCACAATATGAATACAAATTGACATGAGCGACAGCAAAGATATGTCCCTCCAGCACGAAATTTGCATATTTATCACACAAAAATAGGAATAATATTGCAGACCCTGAAAATTTCCAGGGAAAAGCGCCACATTTAAAAAAAAATTGCATTAATTTGCATAATCAAAATTGCACACAGACCTATTTAATCAAACAATTAATCTGGTTATTCATCGACAATGAATTCTGTCAAAGATTTCCGAAAATCAAATGATTTTGATTCGGGAGACATTGTAAAAAAAGGGACAAAGCTCGCGCCCATACGCAAAAGCGGAAAAGAACGGCATCACCTTTACAGCTCCTTATCAGACGATGAGGAGGCCGAACTGGACAATTACAAGGGTAAAAAAGAGTCCACACTCGATTATTTCGATGACGACGAGCACTAATCACTAAACCTAACCACCTTTATCTACGGCAACCGTCCGTTTTTCGCCCGTTCGTTGACAGCAGGCGACAGGATAATTATTA
>JAVVZO010000061.1:0-3961 GCA_036650515.1 Alistipes sp. | reverse complement strand
AGATGACCGTGCAGGTCTGAAACGGCAATTAGCTTCATAAGTCGTTAGTAAATAATGGGCTAATCGCTTGACCTTGCAGATGTGTGGGGACGACCCTCCGTTCGTCTAAATAGATGTACAGTCGCTCTTTGGCGGCATTATCTTCGATTTTCCGGATGTCGAACGCCTCGATCAGCTCGCGCGGCAGAAAGTTCTGCATAGTTTTCTGTAATTCCATACCGCAAAGATAAAAACAAAGGGGTATAAAATAAATAAAGTTCGCTTCAACTGAAGCGAACTTTATTTATTTTATGTTTTGCGTTGATTAGAGCGCGTTCACATGAAGCTGAAGAGAACTCTTGAGGTTACCTGCTTTGTTCTTGTGGATAATGTTGTGCTTGGCCAATTTGTCCAACATAGTGGTTACCTTCGGGAGCAAGATTGCAGCGGCACTCTTGTCCGTGGTGCTACGGAGCGCCTTCACGGCGTTACGTGCCGTCTTGTGGCAAAGACGGTTGTGAACACGTTTCGTCAAAGTCTGACGAATTCTCTTCTTGGATGATTTATGGTTTGCCATAATCGCTTGTAATTTTATTTTTTATCTTTATTGCTCAATCTGTTTGCAACTGTATGGCCGTTGCGTGCTGCCAGCCTTGGCTGGTTGTGGATGGGCTTGCGCCCGCTCCGAAAAGGTTTTTACCCGTTGGAGCGTGTAACATGCTCCTCGTGTAGCCCATAGCAGAATCGAACTGCTCTTTCAAGAATGAAAATCTTGCGTCCTAACCGATAGACGAATGGGCCTCTACCGCTATTGTTTCCCTATAAGAGGGGTGACTTTAGCGGTGCAAAGGTAAACAAAAAAGTTACTCTTGCAAAAAAATGCGAATAAAAAGTGGGTAGAAAGTCTATTTTTTTAGAAGAACGCGTTGTGTGGCTGTATCGAAGTGGATATTTTCTCCCGAAAAGAGTCGCTCGATCATGCCACTGGCCACCATCGCTTCGGTGGGGAGGCAATGCAGTTGTGTGGGCTCGATAAGCGCTACCGCATCGCAGAGGGTGAGGGCAATATCGAGTTCGTGGGTGGAAAAGAGAATGCACTTTTTATGTTGATGGGCAAGGCGGCGCAGAAGGTTACAAATTTCGTAGCGATTGGGTAGGTCGAGAAAAGCTGTGGGTTCGTCCAGTAAAATAATGGGTGTTTGTTGCGCTAAGGCTCTGGCAATCATAATGCGTTGACACTCTCCGTCTGACATGGTGTCCATCGTCTTGTGGGCAAAAGAGCGCATCCCGACCTGCTCAAGAGCTTCGGTCACGATGGTGCGATCGGTCTCCTGCATCTGTCCGATCCAGTTGGTATAGGGTGCGCGACCGAGTGCCACCACATCTTGGCAGGGCAAATTAGCAATGCGCACCTTGTCGGTGCTGACAAAGCTGACGCAGGTGGCCAGTTGTTGCGCTGTGAGCGCTGTGAGTGCTGTGCCGCAAAGCTGAATCGTACCGCTTTGGAGTGCCCCCAGTCCGGTGATAGCACGTAGTAAGGTGCTCTTCCCTGTGCCGTTGCGACCGAGTAGCGCGGTCAGCTGTCCGCTGTGGAACTCCGCAGAGACCGCCTTGAGCAGTGTGCGACTGCCGTAGCCTAAGGTGATATTTTGAAGGGAGATGGACACAATTAGTAGATTTTACGGTTACGAACAACCACCAAAATAACAATGGGGATGCCTAAGAGGGCGGTGATGCTATTAATCGGCAACAACAGACTCTTTGAAATCAGATCACAGAAGAGAAGAAGTGTACAACCCAAGAGCATCGAAGCTGGCATAAGGATGCGGTGGTCGGCGCTGACGAAGATCATCCGCGCCAAGTGGGGAACGGCTAATCCGATGAAGCCGATCGGACCACAAAAAGCGGTGATCGTGCCGGCGAGGAGAATGGTTGCCAGAAAAATAAGCCGTCGGGTGCGGGTGACGGCCAAGCCCATGGTGCGGGCGTAATTTTCGCCCAAGAGCAGGAGGTTGAGCGGTTTGATGACCGCGATAGAGAGGATAAGTCCGGCAGAGACAACCGGAATGATGAGCAACAGTTGGTTGCCTGTGACATCACCCAACGAACCCATCGTCCAAACTACAAAGGTTTTTAGCGCCGCCTCACTGCTCAGGTATTGCAGAATCTCCACCAAGGAGCTGATACCCGATCCGAGCATCATACCGAGGATGAGTATGACCATAATATCTTTGATGCGCCGGCTGACGGTGGCGATGATCAGTAGGATGGCCGCCGCCCCGATCCATGCTGCCCCCGCAACGCCTAAAGTTTGTAGATAGGAGTGTCCGCTGATGCCGAGTAGGGGAGCGCCCAAGAGAAAGAGGGCGACACCAAAGCCTGCACCCGAACTGATACCTAATACATAAGGGCCGGCTAAAGGGTTGCGGAAGAGGGTTTGCATGGCCAATCCGCTTGCGGCCAGTGCAGCACCGGCAAAGAGTGCTACCAGTGCTTTGGTGAGGCGGATTTGCAGAACGATATTGCGCAAAATAGGATCTACATCGCCACCGGTGAAGATAGCCCACAGATCAGTAGCGGTGATGTTCACCGCGCCGACCATCAGATCCAACGCAAAGAGTGTCAGCGTGAGCAGGGTGAAAAAGATAAAAAGAGAGGTGGTGCGCGATCTCATGGTTACTCCAGTTGCTTATAATAATAGAGTTGATCGGTAGCCGAAAGGTTGGCGTGAAAGATGGTGATCAGATCTTGTAGAATCAGGTCGGGATGAACAACCCCCGACTCCCAAAAGTCGCTACCTCCAGAGGTGGTTTGTCGGCGGTTGTTGTTGTAGACCCGCTGACCGGTGACGGCTGGAATTTTGGAAAAACGCGGATTTTGAGCCATCAACCCCTCTAAGGTGTTGTGCTGACCAACATTCAACCAAAAATCAGCTTGGTGGGTGAGCAGATAAGCCTCCTCTAAGGTGATGGGGACAGAGCTATTGCTGTGATTTTCGGTATAGAGGTAGCTGCCACCGGCATCTGTGATGAGCTGTACCATGTAGCTCCTGTCGGAGGGCATGAACCAACTATCTCGATAAGGGGTGTTGAGCATTACCTTTGGTCGGTCGGCAACGAATGAAATGCTATTTTTAAGGGTGTTGTAGCGCTCGCAGATCCCCGTGAAGATTTCTTGCCCAAACTCGCGAAGATCAATCATTTCGGCAATAGTTATGAGCCATTCAGCCTTGCCCAAAGGGGACTCCTCTAAATAATCGCCTAAATACATATAAGGAATGCCCAACTCGGCCAATTTGCCAGTAACGGCGGTGTTGTCGCCC
This sequence comes from Alistipes sp., assembly GCA_036650515.1. Classification (GTDB taxonomy): domain Bacteria; phylum Bacteroidota; class Bacteroidia; order Bacteroidales; family Rikenellaceae; genus Alistipes. The sequence goes on along the minus strand of JAVVZO010000061.1, from coordinate 660 downwards.
GAAACACCATATAATAAGATGATATCGGGTTGGAGAGAGACGATTAATTCGAAGTTGAGGTTGGTATCGTAGCCCACATCGCGCACCTCGCCACAGAATTTATGTGCATTGATGTAGTCGCTGGAGATGTATTCCATGCCCGAAACCCCTACAATGCGGCGGGGCTGTTTTAGAATATCGAACATAGCTACATGGCTGGATGACATGCAAATAACTCGTTTAACCGGTGTGCGAACTACCTGTCCGGTGTACCCCTCAGGGATGGCCTCGTCTTCCCGAAGTAGCAAGAGTTGTTGCTCCACATCTTGTGCCCCCTGCCAGGGATTATGGACACAAATCAAGGTACTTTTCCCTCGTTTTGTCCCGTGAATTTCAAAACCGGAGGCATATTCTGGAGTGTAAGTTGGGATATTGAAGTCGTTGAGGGCAGCGCCATGCTGAGAGCCACAGGAGGTGGCGCTAAGCAGGAGGCAGAGCAGGGTAAGTTGAAAGAATCGGTTCATGGGAGACAAAAGTAGAAAAAAATCATCCATTTTGAGTTGGTTTAGTAAAAAATAACTATATTTGCACTCCGAAACCAGTTCGGGGTGTAGCTCAGCCCGGTTTAGAGTACGCGTCTGGGGGGCGTGTGGTCGCAAGTTCGAATCTTGTCACCCCGAC
>JAVVZO010000060.1:0-4312 GCA_036650515.1 Alistipes sp. | reverse complement strand
TGAATATCATCCTATAACCTTTGTACATCATACTTGTAATAAAATTTGATGACTCAACTTGTGGTGATATTTTTCGATGGCTTTGAGATGCCAGTACGACACGATAGCGTTTGCTACGTGGTCTGGCACAAGAAAGGGGGGGCGAAAGATTCACACAAAATATATTTTAATTTAAATATATAAATATGTGTATTACGCCACAAATATATAGAATTAATTTAAAATCAAGTGGCATTCTGTGAAAAAATTAATGTTTTATACTATACGAAGGACTTTGGTTATTATTCACCATTTGAAATCAACCGCCAAGGATAGAGACCCATAAAAATTGGTGTAAATAAACTTCAGCGACAAATTCAAACAGTTTTTTAGATATTTTTTTTACCTTTGATCAAATTATCAGTGACCTACGTCCTTTATTTAGTATGACTTAACCCATTCGCTTATGAAACGTTTCCCATTTTTTCTGCTCATCGCACTTCTCTGGACCTGCCTTCCAAGCACAGCGCTTGTGGCACAAACTCCTACCACCGCACCTGTCAAAGATATTGTGGTCATCGACTTTTTCAACCGCGCCCGCGTTGTCCCTATCCCCTATGTTGATGGCGTCCGGCAGCAGGTCATCGCCAGTTTCATGCATCGTCACCGGCAGGAGATTTTGGATGCCGCATTATCGCGTTCGCTCTCAGCCAATGTCCCGGGAACGGGCGTTGTCGACCCCGCTTCCGCCGCACCAGAACAGGAGGCCTTTCTGCGGAGTCGCATTCCAGCGGCAACGCTTGCAGGCGCTCGCTTTTTGGTTGTGGGAACCATCGCCGACTACAAATTTGAGCACATCTCGCTCAAAGATGGCAAGGCTGGATTCCGCACCACCATGCCACTCCTGATCTCAGCCTACGACATCAAGTTGGGACAGACAATACCTTTGCAACAGTATCTACTCAAGGGTGATGCCGTCATTGCCGAAGATGCAGACAGAGCCGCTGTTGCCTCCTTAGGAAGTCAGATGGATTACTATATCAACGAATACTATAAGTTCGAAACGGCCATTCTTCAATTAGACACCTACACGAAAAAAGGCGTGTTGAAAGAGTGTTACATCCGTAGTGGAAGCACCATGGGTGTCGAGTTGGGGGATCTCTTTGAAATTTATGAAGAGACGCTCATTGGAGATGTCCATACCCGCAAATATATCGGCCGACTGCGCGTCAATGAGGTTCAAGACGGGCAAGTATCCAAATGCAAGGTCACACACGGTGCGGATGCGATTGCTGATGCGTTCAATAATGGCCGCCCTTTGATTGCTGTAAGTGCCGGCAAAGCGCTCTTCTCCTAACATTTTCCGCCTCACAAGAGCAAGGGAGCATCCAAAATTTGGATGCTCCCTTGCTCTTCTCTTTCACCGCGACATCAATGTGCCGCCAACCAATTTTCACCCACGCCGGCATCGGCTTTGAGCTTCACCTTCAAGAGGGCGGCGGCCTCCATCGACTCAATGACTATGGGCATCACCCGATCTTGCTCTGTACGGAGCATATCGACGATGATCTCATCGTGCACCTGCAAGATCATCTTAGAGTGGAGTTTCTCCTCACGGAATCGGCGGCCGACAGTAATCATTGCCAACTTCATGATGTCGGCGGCACTGCCCTGAATGGGGGCGTTGATGGCATTTCGCTCTGCCAAGCCCCGTGCCACGGCATTGTGCGAAGCAATATCGTTGAGGTAGCGACGGCGACCGAAGATGGTCGACACATAGCCGTCTCTCTTCGCCTGCGCCACGATGTTATCCATATACTCCTTCACCTGAGGATAGGAGGCGAAATAGCCATCTATAATGGCCTTGGCCTCTGTGCGTGACAGATCCAACCGTTGAGCCAATCCAAAGGCTGAGATGCCATAAATGATCCCAAAATTGGCCGTCTTCGCCTTGCGACGTTCATCATCAGTGACCGCCTCTAATTGCTTGCCAAACAACCGCGCGGCTGTGGCACGGTGAATATCTTCGCCATGTTCAAAGGCTGCCAGCAGTGCTTCGTCTCCGCTCAAGTGAGCCATCAAACGCAACTCCACCTGACTATAATCGACTGACAGCAAGATATGCGCTTCATCAGAGGGGATGAAGGCGGCTCGAATCGGCCGTCCCAATTCATCCCGAATGGGGATATTCTGTAAATTGGGATTGGTGGACGAAAGTCGCCCCGTGGCCGTGACCGCCTGATTAAAAGATGTATGGATTCTTCCTGTGGTTGGATTTACCAACAACGGCAAAGCCTCTACATAGGTGGAGAGTAACTTTTTCACCCCGCGATATTCTAAGAGCATCGCCACGATCGGATGTTTATGCGAAAGGGATTGCAGGTACTCTTCATCGGTGCAGAATTGTTTGGTTTTGGTCATCTTCGGCTTATCGGTAATGCGCAACTGTCCAAAGAGCACATCCCCCAACTGTCTGTTAGAGTTGATATTCAACGAAGGATTCCCTGCCAAACTTCGAATATCAGTCTCTAATTGAGCCAACTTCTGATTCAGGGTAACCGCAAAGCGCGCCAAAGCCTCCGTATCAATCTTCATTCCTGCCATTTCAATATCCGCCAGCACAGCGATCATAGGCTCTTCAACCTTCAGATAGAGATCCAAAAGCCCCTGCTGCTCTACCAATGGGTAGAGCGCCTCCTTCAAGCGCAAGGTGACATCGGCATCTTCTGCCGCATATTCAGCCACACGGGAGACAGCAACCTGATCCATAGTCAGTTGTCTCGCACCGCGACCGATCAGCGTTTCAATCTCCACAGGACGATAGTCGAGGTACTTTTCTGAAAGGGCATTCATGTTGTGACGGCTCTCCGGATCTAAAAGGTAGTGCAAAATCATGGTGTCTAACAGTCGTCCGGCGATCTCAACACCAATTCGTCTCAGCACCATGAGGTCGAATTTTATATTCTGACCTATTTTAGTGATGGCGGCATCGGCAAAAAGAGGGCGTATAATAGCGGCATATTCTGCCGTGTTTTGCGCATTAAAAGGGACATACCACGCCTCAAAAGGCTTAATGGCCAAAGAGAGCCCAACGATATGATCGTTGAAAATATCGAATCCCGTGGTCTCCGTATCGAAACAGAATTCCCTCTGTTTAGCAATTTCGGCCACGGTTTGGCGTAGTTGATCTGCATGCTCCACCACCGTATAAGTATGGAGTGTGGTCTGCAAAGTAGCCGGTTCATGCTCCTGCATCGACGCCGAAGCGTTGATCATCGGATCAGCCTGTTGCAAAGGAGCATCCACCGGTGCAAACAGATCTCCTTGCCCAACCAATGCAGCTTTTTTTGCGGCGGTAGACTTCGCCTTGGCCACCGTGGCCAGCTGCGTCTGTGGCGCTTGCACCGGAGGTGGCGTATCTAAAATCAAAGACGGAACCCCACCAAAGTCATGCGTGAAAAATTTAAAGTTTAACTCAGCAAAAAGCGCTTGCAGTCGATCGGTATGAGGCGCACACATCGTGAGATCCTCAGGGCGGAAATCAATAGGCACATCCAGACAAATGGTGGTCAGGGTCTTAGCCAAGCGTAATTTATCACTCCATGCGGCAATACTTTCCGCTTGCTTACCGGTAAGTTCCGACACATGATCGAGTATATTTTCGACCGTTCCCCACGCCTGCACCAATTTACAAGCTCCCTTTTCGCCAATACCGGGGACACCGGGGATGTTATCCGAAGCATCTCCCCAAATGGCTAAAATATCCCGCACCAACTGCGGGTCATCAATGCCATATTTTTCTTTAATCGCCGCCCGATCAACGATCTCTATACCATCTCCTTTTTGTCGATAAATCTTGCAGTGGTCACTCACTAACTGACCGTAATCTTTGTCGGGAGTCACCATGAAAACAGCATAACCGGCATCTGATCCCTTCTTGGAAAGCGTACCTATCACATCATCGGCCTCGTAACCGGGTACTTCCAAAATAGGAATGCACATCGCCTCTAAAATCTGTTTGATATAGGGAATGGATTGGAGAATATCCTCTGGCGTGGCCGAACGATTGGCCTTATAATCCGTAAAAATTTCCCTCCGGAAACAACCTCCTTTGGGATCAAAGGCAACCCCCAATAGATCGGGGTTCTCCCGTTGGAGAATGTCGCGTAAAAATTTGGTAAAGCCGAAGATCACCGAGGTATTCATCCCCTCGTTATTGCGCATCGGGCGCCCTAAAAAAGCGTAATAGTATTTGAATATCAATGCAAAAGCATCAACAAGAAATAATTTTTTCATCTGCAATTTTTAAAAGGGATACCCCTTCAGCTTCTAA
>JAVVZO010000059.1:0-4413 GCA_036650515.1 Alistipes sp. | reverse complement strand
CTAAGAAGCTGTTTTATCCGCTATGTTTTTTTATCTTTGTGAGAGGAATAGTTTCTTAAACAAGCCAAAATTAGCCTCACAAATGGCTGTAAAATAATTTGTTAATAAACTCAAACAGCTTCAAATGGAGAATAATAAAATGACAAAAGGAGGTAAAATCCTCGAAGAGCCTTCGCAGCAGCAGGCCGATGAAAAGTTTATGCGACAGGCACTAAACGAGGCTCATAAAGCGTTGGAGCAACAAGAGGTACCCATCGGTGCAGTCGTTGTGGCGGAGGGACGTATTGTTGGCCGCGGGCATAATTTGGTGGAGATGTTGGGTGATCCAACGGCGCATGCCGAGATGCAAGCGCTGACGGCGGCGGCAGCTACCGTAGGGGGGAAATACCTGCAAAATTGCACGCTTTATGTCACCGTTGAACCGTGTATTATGTGTGCGGGCGCGATTGGCTGGGCTCAAGTAGGGCGGGTTGTTTGGGGGACAGATGATCCCAAGCGAGGTTATCGTTGCTACTCCGATACGGTTTTTCACCCCAAAACAACGTGGTGTAGTGGTGTTTTAGCGACCGAATGCGAGGAGTTGATCACCGGTTTTTTTGCTGATTTACGGCGGTAGATTTGGTCAAAGAAAAATTATTTATTAAATTTGCATTGAGACAACGCTAATAAGCGCTGAAAAAGAAAATAATTTTAATTTTAATAGAAAAACGAGAAGAATGAAAAAGTTATTTGTAGTAGTAGCCGCGTTGATGGCGGTATGCTCGCTTTCCGCACAAACTCCTGATTTAGTGACCGCTTATAATGCTGCGGCAGCGGCCTATTCGGCTAAAAATTATGCGGTAGCAGCGAGTGAATTTGACAAAACGATTCAGTTAGGGGCGGCATCTGAAGATGCTGAAGACCTCAAATTAGTGGCCACGGCGAAGTCCTCCATTCCGAAGTGTTATTTCTTTTTGGGTGGTGGTGCTATCCAAAAGGGTGCTCTTGAGGAGGCTTTGACCAATTTCCAAAAATCGGCCGACTTGGCTGAACTTTATGGAGATCAGCAACAAGCGGGTCGTTCCAAGATGTGGATCGGTCGCAGTTATCAGGCTCAGGGTGGTAACGCTTTCAATGCCAAAGATTATACGAAAGCTGCTGCCGCCTTCGAAAAGGGTTATCAGGTCGATCCGTCCAATGTGGCTATGATGCTCAACTTGGGTATGAGCTATTGCGAGATCAATCGCTATCCCGAAGGGATGGATATGCTCTATAAGGTGACCATCAATAAAGATCCTCGTTATGCCAAAGAGGTGGCTGAGGCCAACCGAATGATGGCTCTTTATACGAATAACGAGGTTGCTAAGTTGCAGAAGGCGAAAGATTATACCGGTATCTTGACCATGGCTGATGAGATTTTGAAATTAGATGCCAACAACCCCATTGCACACAAGGTGCGTGTACAGGCTTATAGCGACAAAAAAGACTATGCCAAGGTGATCGAACTCGCTGCCGCTGCTGCTGCTGTTCAGACCGATGCGGCTGATGCCAGCACGATCTACTACCTCTTGGGCAGTGCCTACAATGCCAATGAATTGAAGCCACAGGCTATTGCTACCTTGAAAAAGGTGGTTGCTGGGCCCAGTGTTGCTGCTGCAAGAGCTGCCGTGGCGGAGTTGTCAAAATAATAAAAGCGCTTCATTCGAAGCAGTTTTCACTCAAAGAGCAGGTGCGAATTTCGCACCTGCTCTTTGAGTGAATTTTAGGGTAGTAGGTTATGCTTCAACTGGCTGAGGCCACTACGCATCAGCGGTGTTGTGCCAAATAAGGGGCTGAACGCCTCTTCGGTCATCGACAGCCATGCTGTTCGATCGAAATCCAAGGGGTTGAAAATTGGATCGAAGGCCGGATGGGTGTGTGGCAGAGCGGTTTGGTTATAGGGACAGCTATTTTGACACCGTTCACAACCGAAGAGCCATCCATCGAGAGTCCGTCTTTCTGTGCCCGCATTTTCAATGGTATGACAGGAGATACAGCGGGTGGCATCCAAGGTGCGATCCCCTGACAACGCTTGCACGGGACAGCTGGTCACGCAGTTGTGGCAATGATTACAACGAGAGCCCTCAAAAGGGGTGTCGTAGCTGTCGCACTCCTCTGTGAGTAGCAGTTCGCCCAAGAGGACGAAAGAGCCGTAATGAGGGGTGATCAGGAGCGATTGCCGCCCGATCCATCCCAATCCGGCATCAACGGCTATCTGTTTTTCGAGTAAGGGTGCCGAGTCGACAAAAGCACGACCAGAGAGGGTTGGTGAAGTGGCCTTGAGTGACTGAAAGATCGTCCACAGCATCTCCTTGAGCGTCTGGTGGTAATCCCGACAGAGGGCATAGGAGGCAATTTTAGCGGAAAAATCGGCCGGATAGCCCGTGCTAAAATGATTTTTATAGCTGACCGCGCATACGACAATGGTCTGAGCACCAATTAGAAGACGGCGTGTATCGAACCGTTTGTCTAAATTGCGTTCCAAAAAAGAGAGCTGGGCATGGTGCCCCTTTGACAACCATGCGCGAAAATGAGCTTCATTATCGTCCATTTGTCGGCAACGTGTGATACCACAAAGGTTAAAGCCAGTTTGTGCGGCTTGCTTTTTGATGAGAATCGAAGAGAGCATAGCGAGAAATTCTCCACAAAAGTACTCTTTTCTCGTAAAAATCTCTACCTTTGTATCACAATTTGCAAGATACGTTTGCATAAATTTCGCATCCTATGATTATCAATACACTGTACGATTTGGTACGGAATAGTGTGGAGAAATTTACATCGAAGGTAGCCTTCTCTCTTGAAGGAGGGGATGATGTAACCTATGGTGAAGCCGGTAAGCGAATCGCTGCGGTACAACAACTCCTCGTGAACGCAGGTCTCCAAGCGGGCGACCGTGTGGCTTTATTGAGTAGCAGTATGCCTAATTGGGGTATCTGTTATCTTGCTATTACATCGGCGGGTATGGTGGTTGTCCCCATTCTTCCCGACTTCTCAGGAGAGGAGTTAGACATGATTATCGCGCATGCGGAGGCAAAAGCACTGATGGTCTCCGACCGCCTCTTCACCAAGCTCTCTAAAAAGACGATTGAACCGCTTCATATTGTTATTCGCACCAAAAATCTCAAGGCTCTCTCCCAAAAAGTACACACAGAAGGGGTTGCCGTCATCCCAAAACCGGATGATTTGGCCGCCATCATCTATACCTCAGGAACGACCTCAAAGCCAAAGGGGGTGATGTTGACCCAAAAGGCTCTTTGTGCCCAAATCGAGATGGATTTTACCATCTTCCCCATTGATGGAACGGATGTCTTTTTGTCGGTGCTGCCCTTGGCTCACACTTATGAATGCACGATTGGACTGCTCTACCCCTTCTCCATGGGGGCGAAGGTGGCCTATTTGGATCGCCCACCCACGGCCTCGGCGCTAATGCCGGCGCTTCGAAAATATCGACCCACGGTGATGCTCATCGTGCCACTGATCATCGAGAAAATATACCGTAGCCAAATCTTGTCGAAGTTCCAGTCCAATGGCTTTTGGCGCACGATATATAAGGTCGGGATTATCCGTCGCTACCTCCATCGTGTGGCAGGGAAGAAATTGCTGAAGTTCTTCGGAGGCAGATTGCGTTTCTTAGGCATCGGAGGGGCTAAATTAGATATAGATACGGAACAATTTATGCTCGAAGCCAAAGTGCCTTACGCGATTGGCTATGGATTGACTGAAACCGCGCCCCTTTTGGCCGGTGCAGCACCTTCGATGGTGCGTTTGGGGTCGACAGGCCCTGCCTCTCCGGGGGTTGAGTTGCGATTAGATAACATCAACCCAACCACCAAACAGGGCGAAATTGTGGCCAAGAGCCCCAGTGTGATGTTGGGGTACTACAAAAATCCGGAGGCTACGGCAGAGGTGATGACCGAAGACGGTTGGTTTCGCACCGGTGACTTGGGTTGCTTTGCAGAGGATGGATGGCTCTACATCAAAGGACGGTTGAAAAATATGATCATCGGTCCCAGCGGGGAGAATATTTATCCTGAAGAGATTGAAAGTGTACTCAATTCGCACGCCTATATTGCCGATTCGATGGTGACTGAACAATCAGGACGTTTGGTGGCGCTGATTCACTTCGACACCGAAGCGTTAGAGACTAAATTTGAGGGTTGGCGTGAAGAGTGGGAGAATACAAAAGATGCTTGGGAACAGCGCAAAGATCAGGTCATGAAGGAGATTTTGGATTATGTCAATGCCAAGGTGAACCGCTTCTCCCGTATCTCAGAGGTCGTTGAGCAAAAGCAAGATTTTATTAAGACCCCGACCCATAAGATTCGCCGCTTCCTCTACACGAAGCGTGATCCTCAGAAACCAAATAAAAATAAAGAGTAAGAAGCTGTTTTAAAT
>JAVVZO010000058.1:0-4511 GCA_036650515.1 Alistipes sp. | reverse complement strand
CTTACTACCGCGAAAAGCGATAGTAAGTACCTAATGGCAGTTGTTTGGCGGCTGTATCTTCGAAATAGAGTTCGCCAGCTTGTTCTTGTTCAGCAGGACCAAACGCTTGTCGCACGGCTGTACGGGCTAACATCGCAGACAACCCCATTGAATAGAGGTTCAGCACCAAAAAAGAGCCCTTGGGTTGCAACAACTCAGCACAACAGGCGAGCATTTCACTGATTTGCTCCTCCAAAATCCACTTTTCTCCATCAGCACCACGCCCATAGGCCGGTGGATCGAGGATAATTCCCTCATAATGGCTACCTCGGCGCACCTCTCGGTGGACAAATTTCAGCGCATCATCCACGATCCATCGGACACCATCTAACCCACTGGATTCCATGTTCTCACGTGCCCATGTAACGACCTGCTTCACCGAATCCACATGCGTCACCTCAGCCCCCGCTGCCCGTGCCGCCAAAGTAGCACCGCCCGTATAGGCAAAAAGATTCAGCACCCGTGGCACAACTCCCTTGGCTCGTAAATCAGCGCAATGATCGTATATAAAATTCCAATTATCAGCCTGTTCCGGAAAGATCCCAACGTGTTTAAATGAGGTGAGTGCCAGCCGCATCGACAACTTCATCGCCTTGTACTGATAGGCAACCTGCCAACGGGAAGGCATCCCTTGCCGCAGCCGCCATTCGCCCCGTTCTTCGCTCTTGGCATCCCGCAAGAAGGCGGCATCGGCACGAACACGCCACGCCTCCTCGCTCAAGCTCCGCCGCCAAATAGCCTGTGGTTCAGGTCGTCGGGTCACATAGCGCCCAAAGCGTTCCAATTTTTCAAAATCACCCGAATCAATCAATTCGTAATCGTCAAAACAGGTCTTTATCTCCTCTAACATACTTTATTTCTTTTTCTCTTCTTTTGCATCTATCAGGCTCATTTCGCATCGTTTACAGTCAAATTCCAACCGGTAACGGAACGCTCCACGCACCAAATAGAGGGGCTCTTTCAACGAGGGGCGCTCCCGCAGGCACGCTCCGATTTCGCGACGGATACAATAGGCCGAACACATCACCCGCCGACCAACTGTCGACCCGCCAAGATCGAATCCCTGCTCAATATCGGTCACCCCATGATCGCGGTAAAACTGCTCCGCAAGCTTGTTGGTGACATTCTCTTCGGCCATCAGTTGGGTGGATGGATAGATCGCCGACAACTCTTCGGGGAGAATTTGGTGCGACAACTGCCGTTGTTCTCGCTTCTGCAACAACTTCTCCAATCCTTCGCGTCGAATTTCAGCCAGCAACGACACCGGCACAAACCAATGGCCATCGCCTGTATTGACCTCGCGAACATCAAAAAGCGTCTCGCCACTCTTCATCATTTGGCTACGAATTGTGGCGATCATCTTCACCGCATCTTTAGCCAACTCAAAAGCGCCCTCGCGCACCACCTCGCACGAAGCTCCTTCGGCATCTTCAAAACGCACATAGGCACGATCCCGCGCAATGCGAACCTCCGCCTTAACGGGAATCACCCGTCGTGTACGACTTCGCTCCAAGCTCAGATTAAAGCGGTGATCATCATTACGATAAATCGCCACCCCAGGCAGAATATTGTCCATCCGATTGGGCTCAATAGCCGTCGCATTGACCCCATTGACATTCGTACCCGAGAGTCCGTTGGGGGTTAAAAAACAGAGCCCGTCACCGGCTGTAACCTCCACCGGACGATCCAAGTGGAAGACTTTTTTCTCTACACGCTCCACACGGCCTAAAAATTCTCCGATGGATTTGGGTGTATCAAAGGAGGTCACCCCCACCCGTTTGCCGGAGAAAAAATAGTCTGACTCCCCCCGTGTAAAACTTTTGATGGGATTGGGTGTAAAATCAGGTTGGCTCTCGCCCACAGAGGATCGGACGCAATCCGGTCGCTTCGCCAAGATGCGATCCAACAATTCGCGATAATAAGCCACCACATTTTTGATGTAATCAATCTCCTTCAGTCGTCCTTCGATTTTAAAGGAGGTGACCCCGGCATCTATTAATTCGCCTAAATGAGCCGATAGATTCAAATCACGGACTGAAAGCAGGTGCTTCCGCTCAATAATCCGCTGTCCCTGCTCATCGACCAAATCCCAAGTCAAGCGACAAGGCTGACTGCAAACGCCACGGTTACCGCTCCGATCGGCGGTCATCGAGCGTGATAGGAAGCAACGACCGCTATATCCCACGCAGATAGCACCATGGATGAAACACTCCAAGTCGTGGGTTGTGGCCGCCCGAATAGCGCGGATCTCATTTAGAGAGAGTGCTCGCTCAAGGATCGTCCGCGCAAAACCGCACTTTTCCAAGAATACGATCTTTTCGGGTGAGGCATTCCACATTTGCGTTGATGCGTGCAGTTCGATCGGCAGATTCATCCGCCGGAAGGCCATATCTTGCACAATCAGCGCATCAATACCCGTGGCAATGAGTTCGCGCGCTTGGGTCTCCGCCTCCGCAAGTTCAGCATCATAGACCAATGTATTGAGCGTACAGTAGACCCGCACGCCAAACCGATGGGCATAAGCCACCACCTGTGCAATATCTTCAATGGAGTTACCCGCCGTGCGCCGTGCACCAAACCGAGCTCCTCCTATATAAATTGCATCCGCGCCATAGTCCACCGCAGCCATAGCCGCCTTCAAGTCTTTTGCAGGTGCAAGTAATTCGATCTTTTTCATAGCGACAAAAATAGCAAACAAATTCCAATTTCAAGTCGCTACAACGACAAATTCTTTCTACACGTTGGGTGCGTTTTTCACCTTCTTTCTTTTGGGCATTGATTTATTCGGCCTATCTTGGTACTTTATTCACCCGTTTTTTATAATTTTGCAAATTGTAGTCATAAAAATAAAAACAGTATGCTTACTCTAAAGCAATTAAGAGACGACCGCGAAGCCGCGATCCACAAACTTGCCAAAAAAGGTTTTGATGCAGCACCCGTCATCGACCGCATCTATGCCCTTGATGACCATCGCAAAGCGATCCAAAAGGAGCTGGATGACTGTTTGGCAGAGCAAAATAAAGTAGCCAAGCAAATCGGAATGCTGATGGGCCAAGGCAAAAAGGAGGAGGCCGAGCAGACCAAACAGACGGTTAGTTCCCTCAAGGAAAAATCGGCACAACTCGCCACTGAAACCAAAAATGCAGCCGAGGAGTTGCAAGCTGTCTTGGTACTACTCCCCAACTTTCCTGCCGACATTGTCCCCGAAGGCCGTACAGCCGAAGACAATTTGGTGGTTAAATTGGTTGAGAATTACACGCACATCCCCGAAAATTCACTTCCTCACTGGGAATTAGCACGCAAATACGACATCATCGACTTCGATTTAGGTGTCAAGCTCACCGGAGCTGGATTCCCTGTCTACAAAGGGCAGGGTGCTCGACTGCAACGGGCGCTGATCAATTTTTTCTTAGACTGCAACACCAAAGCCGGTTATTTGGAGGTCGAGCCCCCGATCATGGTCAATGAGGCATCAGGCTTCGGCACAGGGCAACTGCCCGACAAAGAGGGGCAGATGTACCACGCCACCCTCGACAACTTTTATTTAGTTCCCACGGCCGAAGTGCCCGTCACCAATATCTACCGCGATGTGATCCTCGAAGCCAAAGATCTTCCCATCAAGATGACCGCCTATACACCTTGCTTCCGCCGCGAAGCGGGCTCTTACGGCAAGGATGTCAGAGGGCTCAATCGTCTACACCAATTCGACAAGGTTGAAATCGTACAGCTCAGTCTGCCCGAAGTCTCCTATCAAGCATTGGATGCGATGGTTGCTCACGTTGAGAGCATCGTCAGCGCACTCGGATTGCCTTACCGCATCCTGCGTCTTTGCGGTGGCGACATCTCCTTCACCTCAGCGTTGACCTACGATTTTGAGGTCTATTCTGAAGCCCAAAAGCGCTGGTTAGAGGTCTCCTCAGTCTCCAATTTTGAGGCTTTTCAGGCCAATCGACTGAAGCTCCGTTACAGAGATGCCGACAAGAAGATTCAACTGGCACACACCCTCAACGGCTCCTCTTTGGCTCTGCCTCGCATCGTTGCGGCGCTGTTGGAGAATAACCAAACAGAAGAAGGCATTCGGATTCCAGAGGTGCTAATTCCTTATACGGGTTTTGATATTATCAAATAAGTTTCTATATTTGCACAAGAATAAGAACAATACTAACAACTAAAATTCAAAACAATGGCTTACAAAATTACTGATTCTTGCGTTGCATGCGGTACTTGTGTAGACGAATGCCCTGTTGAGGCAATCTCCGCAGGTGACATTTACGTTATCGATCCTTCGAAATGTATCGACTGCGGTTCTTGCGCAGGCGTATGTCCCAACGAGGCTATTCAACCCGAATAGGCAAGAATACGGCACAAAGCGTCCCTGCTCGTTGAGTTGGGACGTTTTTTTTTGGTCAAAACGACCAAGAAGCTGTTTGAATTTGTTACCGAAGTTATTTACGAGCTATTTTTGTTCCTGT
>JAVVZO010000057.1:0-4663 GCA_036650515.1 Alistipes sp. | reverse complement strand
AAGTTATTCAGTTGACAGCGCCTGTGGATCAAAAAGTACTCTACTATTCAAAGGCAGGGGATGGTACAATCGACAACTATTATGTTGGTTTGGCAGCGGGTGAGGTGACGCTTTATACCAACGATCAAGGCAAGACAACACCCATTCCGGCAACGAAAGAGGGGAAGATCATCTACTTGGATCTTTATGCTGCATTAGCAACCGATAAAGAGCATCTCGTGCTGCCGGAAGGTGATTATCAAGTGAATGAAGATCCCAAACTCAACGGGGCTTGTGCCGAATACACCTATGGTTTATGGTATATGAGTGATGGCAAGTTGGATTATGCGAATACCGTGTCGGGAGCTGTAAAGGTTAAACATACAGCAACGGGCGGGTATATTATTACCGCCTCATTTGAAATGATTCGTGAATCGGATCGCACACCTTTGGGCACATTGAATTTCAACTATGAAGGTGCGTTGCAGTTTGTAAATGCCGACATGCCAGATCCGGAGCCAGATCCAGATCCGGAACAATTTCCTGTTTTAGACACGGATATTACTACAACCTTCCTTGGTGTAGATGCCGTATATATGGGCATTCCGGCATATAGCAGTCCTATTGATGCCTATGTTTTTGATTTCTATGATGATCCGACACCACTGCCCGATGGTACGCTTGATGAGGGTAATGTGTTGCGGTTGGAAATTTATACAGAACACCAGTGGTATTTCCCTGGAGAAAAGGTGAAGGTCCCAGCAGGAGTCTATACCATGACCGATGGTCGTGTACCAGTAGCCGCAGGTGTTGGTTCGGGTGATATTTGGGATTCGGGGTACGGCCTATTCCCCTTTGGCTCTTATCTTCGACATCTGAATGCTGAAACAGAGGTTGTCTGCTATGGCTTCATGGCCGGCACTACAGGGACAGTGACCGTTGAGATGGATGAGGCGAAGAATTATACCTTTACCATTGATTTGACAACCAAGGAGGGTCGAACCGTCAAAGGAACTTATGCCGGTCCAATGGTCGTGCGCAACGAAGCACACGATCCTGAACCCCAAACGCAGTCTCGTATTTATGAAGATAAAGTGCTCGATTTGGCCGCCACAACAACCGCTAAAGTCGATTTTTATGGCAATTCCAAAAATCAGATGACCAATTTCTACCATATTTTCGCTCAAGACCCTGTTTCGCATCAAGGCTTCCAACTCGAATTCATGACCCCCAATGGGAAGGTGGGCGAGGGGCTCGTTGGAACTTATAAGGTGTCGGAGACTTTGTCGGCATTGAATTTAGTCCCCTATACTTATATACGTGGCGACATTCAGCTTGTCTCGGGCGGTGCGGCCATGATAGGCACTTGGGGCTATTATGAGGAGAATGCAGCGGGAAAGGCCGTGGCATTTGCCCCCTCTATCAAAGGAGACTTGGTGATCGCTAAGGTTGAAGGTGACCAGACACGTTATACGATCGAATATGTGATGACCGATGATAATTTAGCCGAGCCACATACAATGACCGCGCATTTCAAGGGCTCTTTTGAAATTACCGACCACACACAGGCGGCGGCAAGCTTCCAGCCCTTTGTGACTTTTCCCTCTTCTGCCAAGGCGCAACATGGTCTTGGGGTGACAAAAAAAGTACCTCCTCTGACAGCTACCCGTTATTCAAAGGCGATGCGCTAAAATCTAATAATTCGCGGGGGGAGGAGATCTATTTTTCTCCCTCTTTTTTTACGACCAACGAGCGCCTATGCTGGAAATAATCGCCCGATTAAGGTCTGCGAATAAAAAAAAGAATCTAAAATGCACTATTTATGGATAGCTGTTTGTGAATTACGAAATTCTTCCTATATTTGCACCCGCTTTCACTATTAAATAGGGTGATGGCAGGACGTTCTTTGAGAAGAGTAAATTTAAAAAAGATAGCTTGAAATTTGGCTATTAACTTTTTTATGTCTACTTTTGCAATCCAAAACGGTATGGTTTTGCCGATGTAGCTCAGTTGGCCAGAGCAGCTGATTTGTAATCAGCTGGTCGGGGGTTCGAATCCCTCCATCGGCTCGAAAGATACGACAAAAAAACCTTGCTGTTTTAGACGGATACACAATATTGGGAAAATACCAGAGTGGCCAAATGGGGCAGACTGTAAATCTGCTGGCTTACGCCTTCGGTGGTTCGAATCCATCTTTTCCCACAAAAAAGAGTGCCGGTTGGAGTTGCAATCGTCTCGATGATTTCATCGGGAAAGAGACAAGCTCTGATACGGTGCGTTTTTGCGGAAGTAGCTCAGTTGATAGAGCATTAGCCTTCCAAGCTAAGGGTCGCGAGTTTGAGCCTCGTCTTCCGCTCCAGGGTTAACGTGTGATACATTTCTTTTTTTGCAAAGGCAAGGAGTGAAACGTATGACACATTTGTTCTACAAAAATGAACTTAACACTTTGAAACACATTGAAATTTTTATAAAATCTTAATACTTTAATACTATGGCAAAAGAGAAATTTGACCGTTCGAAACCGCACGTTAACATCGGTACTATCGGACACGTTGACCACGGTAAGACTACTCTTACCGCAGCTATTACGACCGTTCTGGCAAAGAAGGGTCTGTCGGAGCTTCGCTCGTTCGACTCGATCGACAACGCTCCTGAGGAGAAAGAACGTGGTATCACGATCAACACCTCCCACGTTGAGTATCAGACCGCTAATCGTCACTATGCGCACGTTGACTGTCCGGGTCACGCTGACTACGTGAAGAATATGGTTACCGGTGCTGCCCAAATGGACGGTGCGATCCTCGTTGTTGCCGCAACTGACGGCCCGATGCCTCAGACCAACGAGCACGTGTTGCTCGCTCGTCAGGTGAACGTTCCGAAGATTGTTGTTTTCCTGAACAAGTGCGATATGGTAGACGATCCTGAGATGCTCGACTTGGTTGAGATGGAGGTTCGTGACCTGCTCAACAAGTATGAATTTGACGGTGACAACTGTCCTATTATCCGCGGTTCGGCTCTTGGTGGTTTGAATGGTGAGGCTGCATGGGAAGATAAGATTATGGAGTTGATGGATGCTGTCGACACCTATATTCCTATTCCGACCCGTGAGAATGAGAAACCGTTCTTGATGCCTGTTGAGGATGTATTCTCGATCACAGGACGTGGTACAGTAGTTACTGGCCGTATCGAAACTGGTATTATCCATGTGGGTGATCCTGTTGAGATCGTTGGTATGGAGGAAGAAACTTTGACTTCTACCTGCACCGGTGTGGAGATGTTCCGCAAGCTGCTCGATCAGGGCGAGGCTGGTGATAACGTTGGTCTGCTGATGCGTGGTATTGAGAAGACTCAGGTTAAGCGTGGTATGGTTGTCGGCAAGCCGGGATCAATCACTCCTCACACCAAATTCAAGGCTGAGGTCTACATCTTGAAAAAAGAAGAGGGTGGTCGTCACACACCATTCCACAACAAGTATCGTCCTCAATTCTATATCCGTACCATGGATGCAACCGGTGAGGTTACTCTTCCTGATGGTGTAGAGATGGTAATGCCGGGTGACCACGTTACTATTACCGTAGAACTTATCTACCCAGTTGCATTGAATACGGGTCTCCGTTTTGCAATTCGCGAGGGTGGCCGTACGGTAGGTGCAGGTCAGGTGGTTGAGATCGTCGAATAATTTTAATACCAAAACCGTAAAAGTAGTGTGAGAATGCTTACACTACTTTTACGACATAGGAGCATAGTTCAAGGGTAGAATAGCGGTCTCCAAAACCGTTGATGGGAGTTCGAATCTCTCTGCTCCTGCCATGCGTAAAAAAATAGAATATGATTAACTACATCAAAGAGGCCTATAACGAGCTCGTTAACAAAGTAACGTGGCCTACGTTTGCACAATTACAAAGTTCGACGATCGTTGTAATGGTAGCTTCCCTTTTGTTCGCGATTATTGTGTTGGCGATGGATCTGTTCTTTGAGAACGGCATGGCTGCAATTTATCACACCCTGGGGAACCTTGGTCGTTAATTGTTGAAAAACGATGAGCGAAATTAAAAAAGAGTGGTATGTTGTCCGTGCGATAGGGGGCAAGGAGAATAAGGTGAAAGAGTATATTGAAGCCGAGATTCGCCACAACCATATCGAAGACTACATTTCACAGATTCTGATTCCCACAGAGAAGGTCTATACCATTCGTAATGGTAAGAAGGTCTCCAAAGAAAAGGTCTCCTATCCGGGATATATCTTAATTGAGGCTGCCCTTGTAGGGCAAGTCCCGATGATTATTCGTAATTCTCCCAATGTGCTGGGTTTCTTGGGTGACACCAAGGAGGACAGCCGTCGGATGCTTGCCACGCCACTTCGGCCACAAGAGGTGAGTCGCATTCTCGGACGCGTCGATTTATTGAGCGAAATGGAGGAGGAAAATGAAGTTCCGTTCGTCACAGGCGAAATAGTAAAAGTTACAGATGGCCCATTCTCAAGCTTCCAAGGTACTATTGAGGGTGTGGATAATGACCGGAAAAAACTCACGGTTTCCGTGAAGATTTTCGGACGCAAGACTCCTATGGAGTTGAGCTTTACACAAGTTGAAAAAGAATAATTAACCAAGGAAAATTATGGCAAAAGAGATTGCTGCATTTATCAAATTGCAGATCAAAGGTGGTGCTGCCAATCCTTCACCCCC
>JAVVZO010000056.1:0-5612 GCA_036650515.1 Alistipes sp. | reverse complement strand
GTGCAAGCCATCGAATGGGGCAAAGTAACTCAAAACAAAGGGCGTTATCACCACCCGGAATTGAAAAATTAATAAGGTTGCAAACCTTTTTACGAGGATTTCTTTTGTTGCTTTTGTTTCAGCCACTCATCTTGTCGCTCACTGCATATCTCTGGTGAAGGTAGAAAATTCACAGTGCGGCTATAAGATAATTCCGCGTCTCTTGAAATTAATGAGGTCGTTGTTGTCCAACCCTGTTTTAATAAAGGGCTTGGCTTGATTGTGGTCATTGAGATAATAGCGTGGTCGACGATAATCGAATGCGCGATTTACCAACGATATATCGGTGTCCAAATAGGGGCTTTCAATGGAGGCAATGTCGGCCAGTGTATGAAAAATGGAACGGGTGGTGGCTGGCGCAAAAGAGTTCGTTTGTGCGCAAATAACTTTTTCGGGAAATTGCTGGGTGTAGTCGGGTGAAAACCAAGCCACGGAGGCGATGTAGAGTTGATAGAAGGTGGTCGTTGGTGAGGCGTGCAAGAATCTATCGCGAGCATCATCGAGAATATCTTCTCCATGGTCAGAGGTGTAGAGCAGTGCCGAGCAAGCATTTAACGAGCGTAGATAGCCAATGGTTTGCGCCAAAAAGTGATCGGTGTACACAATCGAGTTGTCGTAGGAATTAAGGATGAACGTTCTGTTTTTATCGGTAATAGGCACATCATCATCGGGCTGAAATCGTGCAAAATCACGCGGATAGCGTTGGTGGTAACTGAAATGAGAGCCATAGCAATGCAAGATGAAGAGCAGGTTATTGGTGTGATCTGTGGCGATAATCCGTTTCATGCTATCGAGCATTTGACAATCATAGCGCGATCCTGAGATATAAAGCAAACTATCGGAATCGGCCGCCAATTTATCAATCATCGCGCCTTGTGCCGATTGGTTGGAGATGAACCATGTTTTGAATCCAGCCTCCTTGAATAGCGCGGGCAATCCTTTTCGACGGTAGAGTTCTTCATGTTGCTCGGTGGGGGTAGAGGAGAGGATCATGGGAACGCTTTTATGTGTGGTATTGCTCTGTGTTAGCATATTGCGAAAGGTTACAAGGCCCTCCATCCTTGATAATTCAGGATTTGTTGCTCGTTCATAGCCATATAGTTGCCAGTCGCATGCACGCGATGCTTCGCCGATAACAAGCACATAAATTTCGCGTTTATCGGAGAGCGAACAATGTTTGGCTTCGAAGGAGAAATCTTGCGAAGTCTCTTCGAAATGGCGCACCTTTTGGTATTCAGAGAGGCTTAACTTGAGGTTGTAAAATACATTTAGCGGGAATATTTCCGTTTTAAGCACATTCTTATCTTCATTAAACCAGTAGGCCGGAATCAAGAGTAGTAATCCGGTGGCAAAGACGACACCGCCCACGCCGGCAACCAGTTTTCGCAAACGAGTAGGAATGATGCGTTTGTGATAAATGTCTACCGCAGCAAACCACAAGATTGGCAGGTAGATCACGAAAACAATCAAAACAGCGGGGTAGATGTTGCCCAATAGTTCGCCCGCCTCCTCGGGGTTGGTGGTGAAGAGATTGATGAACATATCGGTAGCAATGATCGCATTACCGAAGATGTAGAGCAGTACAATTTGAAAAGCGGCGAAAAAGATGATCGGGAAGGCGAGCCAAATCATGATTCCGGAGCGCCGAAGTAAAATACTCCATAGCATATAAAATCCCAAAGGGAGCAAGATCAGCACCGCCTCAGACCATGCGGAATAGGGTTCTGTTCGTGCAAGGATACTATTGGGGATCATGAGCATGGCAAAAAATGCGATGGTCACCAAGGTGGTTTGAAGATTAGGCTTGATTTTCATTCTTCATTTTTTAAAAGGCTTCATTGATATGGAAGACCAGACCGTTCGTATGACGGCCAAATCCGTAGTCCACCCGTATATTGGTGCGATTTTTAAATTCCCAGCGCAGACCTACACCGTAGTTGGGCAGGGTCTGTGACCAGTGATATTGTGCGAAGGAGGAGAATACATTACCCGCCCCTCCCCATGCGGTGCAGCCGATTCGTCGCCAAATGCGCTGCCGCAATTCCACTTGAAAAGTAATTAAGTTATTATCCGTATATTGACCTTCATAATAGCCTCGCATTCGGTTCATATCCCCCAAGCGAGCCATCATGCACCACGGTGTCCCATTGGTATTGAATTCGCCGTAGAGATCGGCAGCGAAAATACACCCTTTCCAAAGTTGGTGGTAATAATTTGCTGTAAAAGTACTCTTCCAAAGTGTTTTCCCACAGTTATTTAATCCTTGTGGATAAAGCTGCTCTTGGAGACAGAGATAGACCCCTCGATAAGGATTTGGGGCAAAATCGCGGGTATCATAGGTGGCGATTAGTCCAATATTGGCCGCTGTGTAGTGCGTTTTTGCACCGTTTAAATAAGGCGGGTAGGTGAATTTGATCCCCTTGGTATGCTCAAACCCGATGGTACCGCCTATATAGGTGTTCTTGAATACCTGATGATGGTAGCGGATCTCGACTTTGTATTGTTTCTTCACATAGCTGCTTGAGGCGTTTGAAGCACCTGCTTGATAGCCTGTTCCCCAAAAATCGGAGGGCTTGGAGTAGAAGCGTAAAGTGTAGTCAATCTTATTGCGGCTATGTCTGAAAATATGGGTTCCCATCACCCCCAGCGTGTAAAAACCAGAAATAGAGACCATGCCGAAGATGGAGAGGTTAGAAGGAGGGGTGACCGAATCGGTACGATCGACTCGATACAAGCCAGCTGCTAATCCGCCAATGCTCCAATTTGTGGCTCTCGAATAACCAGGAGCTACAATAAAGCTGAAGTCCATCTTTTTGGTGAAGGTTTTATCTCTGTTTGCCTGTTCGAAATAGTTCATCAAGCGGTGCAAAATGGACTTTTTTCGCACAGTATCTGTGACTTGTGATAGCATCTCAGCTTCAGTAATGGGCGTGTAAATGTATTTTAGCGTGTCGCGGCCACGAACATATTTCCCCTCTTGTGCTTGGACATCCCAAATGGCACATCCAAACAAACAGAGGAAAATCATCAGCCCACGCATGCGGTGCTATCTGTATTTGGCAACCGTAGCGTAGAAGTCGGCTTTATCTTGTGCAGTCAAGACACCCTTGCGCATGAAGACCAAGTTGCCCTCTTTGGAGACAAGGAGTAGTACAAATTGATTGTTGCAATCGCCCAATTTCCACGCATCGCGTAGCGTATATTGCTGATCAGCCAAAACAGTTCCATGATTGGTGGCTGTGCGCTTACGTGCTACACTTCGTACGATCCCATTGGGCATCAGAGGGGCATCTTTGAGGTTGATGACACCGAAGCAAAATAGATTTTGACCCGAAGCGCGATGGTTGACCTCTAACTCTTCTGTGAAGTCTTGATTTTGTTTGTGACGATCAGGATCGACATAAAAAATCAGCAAATTCTTTTCGCCCCAATAGGGTAGTTTGGTCGGATTGCCGTCAAGGTTGAGCACCTCTACGTTAGATACTTTGTGAAGTGTTTCTTGTGCGCAAATGGTCGTTGCAGAGCAAAGCAGTGCCAACGTGGCCGCCATCATTACTTTTATCTTCATAATTATTCTTGTTAGTGTTCGACATTTATACATTGATGCCCGCAAAGATAGCATTTTTCTACCAAGTAGCAAGCTCGTTGTATCCCCAAAAATGTCTTATTTGTCCTTTTTCATCGAACGATTTGCCTGAATGGCAAAATCAAGAGAAAAAATCCCTGCACCAGAGAGTATCAGGGTGATGGCGATGCCCATATATACGAAGGGAAGTTCGGCGGTGGCAACTCCATTTTTTGACAAAATATAGATAATCGAAGCAAGTAATCCCATCGTCATTATACTTGATGTGAGACGCACATGAATCCCTATAATCAATGCAATAGCTATGATCACCTCAAGTAAAGTGATTAGTACAAAAATGAAGGCACTTGAAAAAGATAAAAATGAAGGATAAGCGTTTATTATTTCATTATAGTCCTGCATCTTGCCGACATTATGTAGTAAAATGATTCCTCCAATAAATAGGCGTAAATATAAAATTGCCCAATCCATTGCGCGGTAGTGTGCACACCAATTTTTCATTGTCTCTTTCATGGGTTTACCTCTCGCAAATTACATTCCAAATTCAAACAGTTGCTTATTTTTCACTATCTTTGTCAGCGTGAAAATTAAAGTGCTTTTTATCTGTTTGGGTAATATTTGTCGATCGCCTGCCGCGGAGGAGATTCTGTCTTCTTTGGTCTACCGCCGCCATTGCTCGGCTGATTTTGAAATTGACTCTGCGGGAACGTATGGTGGTCATGCTGGCAATTTGCCGGATCCGCGCATGTGTAGGATTGCTGAACAGCGTGGCTATATCTTGCTACATAGAGCGCGTCAGTTGCGGGAATTTGATTTTTATTACTTTGACTATATGATCGTTATGGACGATATGAATTATGAGGCCGTGCATCGTTTAGCCCCATCGCATGAATTGGCCAACAAGATCTATCGCATGGCTGATTTTTGTATGGAACATCATCATTGCACCCATATTCCCGATCCGTATAGTGAGGGCGATGGCGCATTTGAAAGGGTGCTTGATCTCTTGGAGGAGGGTTGTCGTGGACTGCTAAAAGTGCTTACAGATCCAGTCCAAAACTAATACTATATTTATTGTGTAACAGCGTTTTGCGTTGTGCGAAGAGGTAGGCAAAATCTAAGCGCAAGTGCATGAAGCGCACCCCAGCCCCTATTGAACCATAGGTGGGATTTTGTGCCGTATTATCTCCTATATGGAAGCCACCTCGAAATTGCACCAACTGCATCAGGTTATACTCCACGCCCAACGATGCCCGTGGCCCTTGGGTATAGCCGGTTTTGGCATAGTAGCCACAATCCACGCCAAAAGTCAACTCATGTGCATCGGTAATGAAAAAATCGAGCGCCGTACCTGCCATGAAATTAACAGGTAGCGCCGTACTTGAATCGCCTAAAGAAGCCCCTATATTACTCACGCGGAGACCGGCTCGCAAAGTTGCACTTTCACAGACCTGAACAGGGGTGCTGTACATTGCACTCAGATCGGCAGCGAGTGCATTTTCTATCTTTTCAGGATGACTATATCGGTAGTAGCGTGCCGTCAAACCTACCGCCCAATGCTGTCCAAAGCGTCGTGCATAGTTGGCATCAATAGCCATATCCCGCTGGTCGGAGCGGCGCAGTTGTCGCCAACCAAGTTGCAGTGCATTGTTGCTGGCGAAGATCGCATAACCGGAGGCCGCATAATAGGAATAGCGCCCTTCATTAACATAGGAAGCAGATAGTTGTTTGGCTGGATTATAAAATAAAACAGATGACGCATTGCCATAGAGCGGATGATTAGTTGCTGTAATGGCCATCTCCACACCACCCATCGCTAAAGATTTAGCATCCGGATTCGGCAGCATCGAATAGCGCTGACCTGCCACAGGGACGATCAGACCCAAGATTTCTATGCCTATGATTAAGATACGTTTCATCGTTATGCTGTTTGAACTGGAAACAAATATACAAAAAAGATTCCGCAATAGATGAATCTTTTTAAAAG
>JAVVZO010000055.1:0-5676 GCA_036650515.1 Alistipes sp. | reverse complement strand
TAGAGTACGCGTCTGGGGGGCGTGTGGTCGCAAGTTCGAATCTTGTCACCCCGACAAATTATTTTCCCCAAAGGCTTCTGCACCAGCAGAGGCCTTTTTTTAGTTTTAGATGGTGTTTTACTTACAAAACAATTATGAAGAGTAAATTTGCAATTATTTGTGTGCTGGCCGTATTTTGTTTAGGTGCTTCAGCACAGAGTCAGTCGATGAAAAAATCTGCTGATAAACTACAAATTAGCCATTCGGAACAGGCTTCAAAGGAGGTTTTGACCGATGAGGCGTTGATGCGGAAAGCTATTGCGCTCTCTGTGGAGAATGTTGCCAACGGGGGCGGTCCTTTCGGTGCGGTGATTGCCCGTGATGGGGTCATTATTGCTACCGGTAAGAATCGGGTCACTTCAGACTGCGATCCGACCGCTCATGCGGAAGTGAGTGCTATCCGTGCAGCTGCTAAGGTGTTGGGTACTTTCGATTTGAGCGGATGCCAAATCTATACTTCGTGTGAGCCCTGCCCGATGTGCTTAGGGGCGATTTACTGGGCACGACTGAATCGGATGTACTATGGCAACAACAAATACGATGCGGCTAAAATCGGCTTTGACGATGCCTTTATCTACGAAGAGATTGCCCTTGATCCGGCAGACCGTAAGCTGAAATCAGAAGTCCTTTTACCAAAAGAGGCGATCAAGGCTTTCGAGAATTGGAGTACCAAGCTCGATAAGATCGAATATTAGAACAAGTTTCTAAAACAAAGAAGCACCGGAAATTTTTCCGGTGCTTCTTTGTTTTGATCCACTATTTTTTCGATGGGAGCTTGAGGCGTTGAGGAGCATGGGTTTGCCCCAAGAAGAGGAGCGACAAGAGGGGCATACGATGGAGTACTTTTTCGATCAAAAGAGGCACCCCAATACCTAATATCAAGGCAATGCAGAAGATGGGTAGCTCCGATTGAATACCCAAGGCATTCATGCTAATGCGTCCGGCCGCTGTGCCAAAAGCATGGAAAAGATAGATGCCGTAGGCGGATTGTCCAAAGAACACTAACCATGGTGGTGCAGGGCGGCGTTTTACTGTCAATAGAAAGGCAATGGTCAGGAAGCTAAGTGGCAGGGTGAGCGAATATTGCCGTAAGATGTGCGTGCTACCAAAGGTGAACCAAAGCAGTTGGAAGAGCACCGCTGTGCCAAAAAAACCGATTAGGTAGAGTCGCCGCAACTTGAAGGAACTCAGCTGTGCTTTGAAACGTTGGAGACCCAGCCCTAAGAAGAAGAAAGGCAAGAGGCGCATTGCCCCCCAGATGCAAAAATAATTGGGGATATCTTTGGCGGCTATGTGTGCAAAAACAGAGAAGGCGATGGAGATCAGCAGACCCGCCACCCAGCACTTTAAACTTTTGCACACCTGAAATTTATCAACCACGGCGATATAGCAGAAAATTAAAAAAAGCGCGGGAAGGAACCAAAATATTGTGTAGGGGAAAAGGTAGATTTGCCAAATATCACTCAGGGCAGTCGTCTGATTCGTATTTGCCGTAAAATATTGTATCAGAAAGTAGAGCGTTCCGGTAAATAGTAGGGGGAATAGTAGTCGCTTGACCTTTTTGTAAAGGAAAGTATGTATGGGTTGTTGTAGCGGATGAAGCGCATAGATCCATCCAGCAATGGCAGCGAAAATAGGCATGGTAATGTAGTTGGCGCACAAAGTCGAGTAGATATAGCGCCAGCCTGAGTTGTCGGCGACCTGCATGCCACCGCAGCTGTCGATGCCAATCACATGACTGGTAACAACTAATAAAATAGTCGCCCCCCGTAGTGCCTCTATATATTGATCTTGTTTTTGTTCCATTTTGATCTTTATTCTGAATTTGGCGGTGCAAAGGTAATGAAATTTTTGATATTTTATTTTGGTTAAAATATAGAACGCAAAATAGCTTGATTTAGACCGATCCAGAGCGGATAATCCTATTTTTTAGCAGGCGATTTATAGGTTATTTTATTTTTTTATAAAGTCAAAAGAGGAGAATATTTTGAGAGTTTAATATTATTCACTACCTTTGAACCCAAAGTGAACCGATTCTTGTGTCCAAAGCAGGGATGGGGTAAGGGGAATAATGAGAAAACCAAACTTAAAATAGCTATTAAAATTACTTTACATGAAAAAAATGATGTTTTTGGCAGGCCTTATCTTGGCTTGCATTTCTGGAACTGCCCAAGCGCAGCAATTTCCTAATATCCAATGTGAGAATCAGGATGGAGAGACGATCGAGACCAAGAGTCTTGTCGATGGAGAGACCCCTTTTATCGTCTCTTTTTGGTCAACGACTTGCAAATCTTGCATCAAAGAGCTTAATGCGATCTATGAGGTGATGCCTGATTGGTTAGACGAAGCAAAATTCCGTGTTGTGGCTGTGTCGATTGATGATAGTCGCTCGGCCTCTCGTGCCCGCTCAATGGCTATCAGCCACGGATGGGAGGGTTCTTTTGAACTCATTTATGACCTGAATTCGGACTTTAAGCGTGCGCTGAATGTAACACTCACTCCCCAAGTCTTTATTTTTGATAAAAATGGGAAGCAGGTCTATGCACACACCGGTTATCTTCCTGGTGGCGAAGCTGAGTTGATCGAAGTCATTAAAGAACTCAAATAAGCAGATTGAAATGAAGATTTTTCGTTATACACTTTTGACATTTGTCGCACTGACTGTGTGGGGAATGGGCGCTGTACATGCAGCCGATAAGTCAGAGAAAAAGCAGAAACAGAAGCAGGAACAGAAGCAGGAGAAGAAGGGAAAATCCCAAGACACTCTGCCAACTGTAACGCCGAACGCTGCTGTCGAGGCAACTCCTGATGCCACACCGGTCAAGGTCTCTGTGGTTACATCGGTCACTGCCCCTTCGACGGCAGAACCTGCCACGAAAAAGAAGCGTGACTTAGGTCGTTTGAGCGGTAGTTTTGAGACCAATACGATCATCTATCAAAACGATGCCAAAACCGGAGCTGTTGCACCTGACCATAACTACGGTTCGCACAACTACTTGAAATTAGACTATCAGTTGAAGCGCTTTTCGGTGGGCGTGCAGGCCGAGTGGAATCCACAGGTATTACAAGGTTATGAGCAGGATCTGCACGGTATCTATTTGCCAGAGAAATACATCGCTTGGACCGATCGCAGCTACTCCATCACCTTGGGTGACTTCTACGAGCAATTTGGTAGTGGCTTGATTCTTCGTGCTTGGGAGGATCGTGCTTTGGGCTTCAACAACTCTTTGGGAGGTGCGCGTGCGACCTTTAATATCAAAAATATTTTAGCCGGTAAGTTCCTTTATGCTTTCCCTCGTTATTATATGGAGTACTCCTCGACCCAAATTTTTGGTGGCGACCTCTCCTTGTCTCTCTCCAATGCCATTGGGATGAAGGATCATTCGTTGGAAATCGAAGGTAGTGTGGTCAATCGCTACGAGCGCAAGCATCCAGAGTCTTATACCACAGAAAAATTGGGCTTCAAAATCTCTCCGAATGTGGTCTCTTATTCGGCTCGTGTGAACTATGAGTGGGAGGGTCTGATGGCCAAATTTGAATATGTGGGCAAGGGTAAAGACCTCTTTACCTCTCCCTTGACGGCAGAACAAGAGTCTGTGCGTGGTAGTGCGCAGTTGGCTGAAATTGGATACAGTACCGATGGTTTCTCTATATCAGGTATGTTCCGCCGGTTGAAAAATATGCAACAACTGATGTGGCGTACCGAGCAGAATCCTCTTCCTGGCAACACGATGAACTACATCCCTGCACTGAGCCCACAGCACTCTTATATCTTGGCAACCCTTGATCCTTATACACCCAATGTTTTTGGTGAAATGGGTGGTCAGTTAGATATGTTCTACTCCTTCAAGCGCGGTTCTGCTTTGGGTGGTAAGCGCGGTATGAAGGTGCATGCTAACTTCTCGATGTACTATTCGTTGGATGGTGCTACCTTTGTGGAGGGCAATAACTTCCTCTTCCGCGAATTCACCTTCGATATTGACAAGTCGTGGAACAAAAAATTGCGTACTATTCTGTTTGTATCTTTGCAGAAAGGGGCGCTCCATAGTCCCAACGAGACGGTTGATTTGAACACCTTTGTCGGAGACATTACCTATAAATTCACCCCTAAATTCTCCATGCGTGCAGAGTTGCAATACCTCTATACGCCTGATGATAAGAACGGTGACTGGGTAGCCGCTGCTTTAGAGATGAGCTTTGCTCCAAAATGGAGCGTCTTTGGCAGCTGGACCTATAACTATGGTGGCCAAAAAATACATTACTACTCCGCCGGTGCCAGCTTCACCCACTCTTTTGTACGTGTGGCGATGAGCTATGGTCGTAACAAAGCCGGTTTTGTCTGCTCTGGTGGCGTTTGCCGCAGTATGCCAGCCTATACGGGTGGTAACTTGCAATTAACATTAACATTTTAATAAAACCAATAAAATCAAATATCAATGAACGCATTTAAAAAGATCACTACCTATACACTCCTTAGTTTGGCGTGTTGTCTTGGGTTCTCGGCTTGCTCCGATTATGACGACCCAAAGCCAGAACCCACCAATAAACTAATTTTAACAGCGACACCGGCCGTCATTAAATCCGGAGAAGAGGTGACCTTTACTGTAACCAACGAAGGTGTTGATGTTACCGCTAAGGCACAAGTTTTAAGTTTAGACGAAGGCAGCAAAGTCATCACTGGCAAATGGTCTTCGAGTAAACCGGGTGTTTATAAATTTACAGCCATCTACAATGGTCGTGCTTCTGCCGTCTCTTCGGTGAAGGTAGCCAGTGGTATCGTGACCGGTAACTACAAACGTCGCGTATTGGCTGTTGACTTTACAGGTACTGCCTGCTCTGCTTGCCCGGGCATGACCCGCATGTTGAATAATGCTGTCAAGAATATGCCTGACCGCATTGTCATTATGGCTGCTCACGTAAATGTCCCCAGTCCCGATCCTTTGACTATGGCTGATGGCGAACGTCTGTTTGCCTCTTTAGGTCTCAATTCCGCACCTAATGTATGGGTTGACTATCGTGAAACACCATTGGCCACAAATCCCACAACCTTCAAGGCATACGTAGCCCGCTCCTTGAATGAATATCCTCCTATTTGCGGCGCTAAAATCAGCTCTACCGTTGCAGCTGGCAAAGTTACGGCCAATGTAGCCGTTCGTTTTTCTGAAGGCGGTAATTTCAAAATCTGTGCTGCTCTGTTGGAAGACAATGTTGAGGTTCCTCAGTCTGTTGAAGGTACTTACAACCATGTTCTTCGTGCCTTTGCAACCTCCGCATCAGGAGATGCCCTTGGCGCTTGTGTTGCCGGTCAAGAGGTAACCAAAACCTTTGAGTTCCCTGCAGGTGTTTGGAATGCAGAAAATTGCCACGTGGTAATCTATTTGCTCAATGAAGCAACTCCGGGTCAATACTATGTTAATAACGTTCGCGATTGCGCTGCCAACGCATCGGTGGACTTTGACTACGAAATAGAATAAATAGGCTTAATGGACGATTATAGTTCAGTTCCGCCAGATAGATAGAGATTGGGTTATTCAGGGGCGATAAGCTTCGTCCCCTGAATAACCATAAACTCTTCAAAATATGACAAGAGTCGATCTATCTCTTTTTAATGTGTAATCACTAAAAATAACAACAATA
>JAVVZO010000054.1:0-5867 GCA_036650515.1 Alistipes sp. | reverse complement strand
GAAAAAGACAAGCGGCACCGATGAGGTGCCGCTTGTCTTTTCTATCATAAGGGGAGGTATTACCAAATAATCACGCGTTCAGCTTCTGGCAGGAACATCTTGCCTGAAGTGATTCCAAAGGCATCGTAGAAGGACTGAATATTTCGCAAGCTGGCATTTACTCGATACTTTCCGAGTGAGTGTACATCCTCTTTGGTCAGGCGGGCAATCTCTTCATCGCGCACATTCTGTCCCCAAAGGGTGGCATAGGCGAGGTAGAAGCGTTGCTCGGCGGTGAATCCGTCTTTCTTGGCGGGGGTTTGGCCCTTCAGTGCGTTCTGCAAAGCGGTATAAGCCACGCGCAGACCACCTTGATCGGCAATATTCTCACCCAAAGAGAGTGAACCATTGGCGTGGACGTTGGGTAGCACCTCAATAGCATCAAACTGTTTTACCAAAATATCGGTTTTGGCCTTGAATGCTGTGGCATCAGCCTCGGTCCACCAATTATTCATGTTGCCGTCTTTGTCAAATTCGCGACCTTGGTCATCAAAACCGTGGGTCATCTCGTGGCCGATCACCACGCCGATACCACCATAGTTGACAGCATCATCAGCCTCCGAATTGTAGAACGGCGGTTGAAGAATAGCGGCAGGGAAGCAGATCTCGTTGGTAGTGGGATTATAGTAAGCGTTGACTGTCTGAGGGCTCATCTGCCACTCTTCCCGATCAACGGGCTTGCCTAACTTGCTGATATTGTCAGCAGTGTACCATTTGCTTGTGGCTTCAATATTTTCTAAATAGGTAAGTTTCGGGTCAATGGTGAGCGTTGAGTAGTCTTTCCATTTGTCTGGATAGCCGATTTTGACAGCAAAAGTAGCTAACTTCTCTTTGGCTTTGGCTTTTGTGACATCACTCATCCAATCCAGTGCAGCGATATGTTCACCCAAGGCGGTCTGAAGGTTCTTCACCAAGGCGAGCATCCGCTCCTTGTCTTTCGCTGGGAAATATTTAGCTACATACATCTCGCCCACAGCCTCACCGAGGGTGCTGTTGGGTACAGACATTGCGCGCTTCCAGCGAGGGCGCATCTCCTGTTGGCCGGACATCGTGCGACCGAAGAGTTCAAAGGAGGCAGCGAGGAAATCGTCACTTAAATAAGAAGCAGAACCATTGATGTATTGAGCTGCCAAATAGTAGCGCAGATTTTCTATGGGAGCGGTCTTTATGATTTCATTGGTGGCAAGGAGTGCGGAGGGGGTGGTGACAATCAGGCTATCAAAAGCACCGATGCCCATCGTTTGGTCATAGTTTGCCCAATCAATCGCATCATAGGTCTTCTCGAAATCGGCCTTTGACATTGGATTGTACTGAGCCTGCATATTCCGCAGTTCGACATTGGACCAGAATTTCTTGGCCATATCGGTCTCGATGGTTATCACGGCGTTAACAGCGGTAGGGATCTCTTCCTTGGTGAATCCAGAAAGGGTGAATATTTTGTTTAGATACTCCTTGTAGGCGGTGCGGATCTTTTCGTTCTCGGCATCGAGGTAGTAGTCACGATTGCCGAGGATCAGCCCACTTTGCGCCACGTAAAGAGCGTTTATATTGCTGTTCATCAAGTCAGACTGAACGCCCACGCTGAAGAACGGATTGGCCGATGCGGTGTGTAACTTGGCAACGATGGGTGTCAGTTGTGCGCGGTCGGTGATGGCCATAATCTCTGCCAAACCAGCCTTGATAGGGGTAGCCCCATCCTTATTGAGCCGTACAGAGTCCAGCCCCATCTTGTAGAGGTCTGAAATCTTCTGATTAACGGTACCTGGTTGTGCCGTTTGTTTGACCATCTCGGCAAAGAGGTCGTTGATACGGATTTCGTTATTTTCGCGCAACGCATCAAAGGTGCCGTAGCGAGAAAATTCGGGTTTCAGGGGGTTCTTTGCCTGCCAGCCGCCTGTGGCATACTGGTAGAAATCCTCCATGGGAGAGACCGATGTATCAAAATTAGATAGATCGAGCGCAGGGGTTTTCGGTGCGTTGTTTGTGCAAGCAGCCATACATACTAAGGTTGCGAAAAAAAAGATTTTTTTCATATATTCTTCATCTATTATTGGTTATTTATCGTTATGGAAAAGCGCCGGTTTGGGACGGCTGTCATCCATTATTTGCGGATCGCGGCTACTCCGGGGAGCTCTTTGCCCTCCATATATTCCAACAGCGCGCCACCACCGGTGGAGACATAGCTTACTTTGTCTGTTAATCCAAATTGGTTGATGCAGGAGACCGAATCACCACCACCGATGAGCGAATAAGCTCCTTTGGAGGTTGCTTCGGCAATGGCTTCGGCAACAGCTCTTGAACCGGTGGCAAATTTCTCAATCTCAAAAACACCCACAGGGCCGTTCCAAAGAATGGTTTTGCAACCCAAGATATGTTCGCGGAAGGCCTTTTTCCCCTGATCGGCAATATCTACACCCATCCAATTATCGGGAATTTGATCAGCAGGCGCAACAGAGGTCTGGGCATCGGCCGAGAAAGCATCGGCAATCAAGGCATCGGGTGAGGTGACAATTTTAATCCCTTTGGCCTTGGCCGTTGCTAAAATCTGAAGCGCAACGGGGAACATGTCGGGTTCGCAGATCGAATTACCGATCTTGCCACCCTGTGCAGCGGCGAACGTGTAGGTCATGCCGCCACCGATGACAATCGAATCGACCTTCTCCATCAATTTTTCGATGATCGTAATTTTGCTGGAGACCTTCGAACCACCGATGATGGCACAGAACGGGCGTTGAGGCTTGAGCATCATGCTGTCGATGGCTTTCAGTTCATTTTCCATCACATAGCCAAACATTTTGTCGTGGGGAAAATAGTCCGCGATCAAGGCTGTGGAGGCGTGAGCACGGTGGGCAGTACCAAATGCGTCGTTGATATAGCAGTCGGCATAGGAGGCTAATTGTTTGACAAACTCTTTCTGAGAAGCTTTCACTGCCTTTTTGGCTGTGGCCTTTTGCTCATCGGTGGCATCGTCCGCCAAATCGCGCGGTTTACCCTCCTCCTCGGCATAAAAACGCAGATTTTCCAGCAGTATCACCTCGCCAGCGTGGAGTTCGGCACTCATCTTGGCCGCCTTTTCTCCCATGCAGTCGCCGGCAAAAAGGATCTTCTTGCCCAAGAGCTTCTCAATGGTGGGCAGGATCTGCTCCAGCGAGAATTTCTTGTCATTATTTTTCTTGGGACGTCCTAAGTGGGACATCAAAATGACGGAACCACCTTGCGCCAACACCTTTTTGATGGTGGGAATGGCCGCGCGAATGCGCGTATCGTCCGTCACCTCACCCTTCTCATTGAGAGGGACATTGAAATCTACGCGAATGATGGCGCGTTTACCTTTGAAATCATAGCTGTCAATTGCGAACATAACGTATGTGTTTTTATGAGTATTCAAAAATTTGTCACTATAATTCCACAAAGGTAGAAAAAATAGTTGATAAATTTCCATCCGTTATTCTAAAGAATAAGAGGTCTTTTTGAAAGAAGCAGTTTTTGAGCCAAACTGGGGATGCAGGTGACAGATTGTAAGGGATGATGTAAAAAAAATGGGAAGAGAACGATAAACGAAGCGGAAAAACCCCTACCTTTGCTAACAGATTGTTAGAATCTGAAACTAAATTCTAAAATATAGAAAGTTATGTACGGAAAGATTAAAGAACATCTTCAGCAGGAATTGGCTTCCATTAAAGAGGCTGGATTATACAAAAATGAGCGCGTCATCTGTTCTCCTCAACGGGCAGAAATTGAGGTGGCAGGTCGTAAAGTGCTCAACTTCTGTGCGAACAACTACCTTGGGCTGTCCGACAACAAGCGACTGATTGAAGCCGCTAAACGCGCCATGGATGAACGTGGTTACGGAATGTCATCGGTTCGTTTCATTTGTGGCTGTCAGGATATTCATAAAGAGCTGGAAAAAGCGATTTCTGATTATTTTGGGACGGAGGACACCATTCTCTACGCCGCATGTTTTGATGCTAATGGGGGTGTTTTTGAACCCTTGTTTTCAGAACAAGATGCGATTATCTCTGACTCCTTGAACCACGCCTCGATCATTGATGGTGTTCGTCTTTGCAAGGCTGTGCGCTACCGTTATGCCAACGCCAACATGGACGAATTGGAAGATTGCCTCAAGAAAGCGCAAGCTCAACGCTTCCGCATTGTTTCTACCGATGGAGTCTTCTCGATGGACGGCAACGCTGCTCCGTTGGACAAGATCTGTGCATTGGCAGCCAAATACGATGCTTTGGTGATGGTCGATGAGTGCCACTCGGCAGGTGTCTTAGGCAAGACAGGGCGCGGTATCACCGAACTCTTCAATTTACGTGGACAGGTGGACATCTTGACAGGCACTTTGGGCAAGGCTTTTGGTGGTGCTGTGGGTGGTTTTACAACCGGTCGCAAGGAGATCATTGAGATGCTTCGTCAGCGTTCACGTCCCTACCTTTTCTCTAACTCACTGCCTCCTATGGTTGCCGGTGCCAGTCTGGAAATGTTTAAGTTGTTGGGCGAAAGTGACCAACTGCACGATAAGTTGGTACGAAACGTGGAGCACTTCAGCAAAGGGATGCAGGCCGCTGGCTTTGACATCAAACCAACTCAATCGGCCATCTGTGCGGTGATGTTGTACGATGCCAAGCTTTCTCAGAATTTTGCCGCTAAATTGCAGGATGAAGGGGTCTTTGTGACAGGGTTCTACTATCCCGTTGTGCCGAAAGACCAAGCACGTATCCGTGTGCAGGTGTCGGCAGGACATAGCACCGAACAGTTGGATCGTTGCATTGCTGCTTTCGTGAAGATCGGTAAGGAACTTCACGTCATTAAATAAAATAGCGTACCATGCAAAAGCCGAATATAGACGCGATTGACCGCAAAATTCTCAAATTTCTGATCAAAAATGCTCGGATGCCTTTTTTGGAGATTGCTCGAGAATGTGGTATTTCGGGTGCTGCCATTCATCAGCGCATTCGTAAGTTAGACGAATCCGGGGTTATTCTCGGCAGTCGACTCATTGTTGATCCCAAAACATTGGGCTTTGATGTGTGCGCCTATATCGGTATCCGTTTGCAAGATCCCATGTTGCTGAATCAGACGACAGCGCAACTTCGAAATATTCCCGAAATTGTGGAGTGCCACTTTATTACAGGTACTTACAATATCTTTGTGAAACTCTATTGCATGGATAATGAACAATTAATGCGGGTTATTTTCGATGGCATATTGCGTATTCAGGGCATTTCGACCACGCAGACTTACATCTCGTTGATCGAGGCATTTGAACGTCAGGTGCACGTGGATGGGCTGAAAGATTAATGAATATCAAGGCCGGTGCATGGGGTGTATAGCGCCCTTGTGCCGGCCTTTATTTTATTTTTATCACTATGAGTATCATTCGATTAACGAAAGAATTTTCTTTCGAAGCTGCCCATACCTTAGATGGCTATGACGGTGCATGTAGCGAAATTCATGGACACTCCTATCGCCTTTTTGTGACCATTAAAGGAGAACCTATCACCGATGAGCACCATCCGAAATTCGGTATGGTGATGGATTTTGGAGCATTGAAACGTATCGTCAACGAGCAGATCATCACCTTGTTGGATCATGCTTTTGTGCTTCGGCGCAATGCCGCCAACGAAACTCTTTATGAGACTTTACACCCGCGTTTTCAACGCATGGTCTTGGTCGATTATCAGCCGACGTGTGAAAATATGCTCACCGATTTTGCTGGTCGGATTCAAAACGAACTGCCTGCTGGGGTTCAGTTGCAAGCATTACGGTTGCATGAGACCGCAGCCTCCTATGCGGAGTGGATAGCAGATGATAATTAGAAGCTG
>JAVVZO010000053.1:0-6645 GCA_036650515.1 Alistipes sp. | reverse complement strand
CGCAAAGACAGCAGCCTGCTATCTGTCTTAGAGCGCATACGCCAATCGGCAGCGGTACTTTAGGCCGTTACATTGGTTAAAGGAGATAGATAAATTTAAAATAGCTTCTCAGTAGGATGAATTACTTGGTGTAAGATAAATCAAAAGCGATGCTGGAATTTTTTCTAAAGAGAGAACTGACGATGCTGAAAATATATAGGAATGTTCCTCTTTGGGTACAAATGGTTGGCCATCCTTTCTGTGAGTCAACGTGATGATTGCCACCCATTTCCCATGGGTTGTGGAGCTCTTTTTTGGACTCCTTAGCGAACGACCTTGACTTGTAGCGGTGTGACCACTGCTGCCGTCTGCTCGATGAGCGTGTCGATCCACATGGCAACATTCTCTATACCCCCTTGACTCCAGCCAGAGCCCACATAGTAGACCATTGGTTTGTCTTTTTCTACTGTGGTGAGGGCTAAAGCGTGATTGGAAGCATCGCGGAGAAATTCAGCACCCGGCAGGATGATGCCCAGATAAATGTCGCCGTCACGTACCGGATCGTCTGTGTCAGAGGCTGCTTCAAACATCATGAGCCATTCGGGTCCCATGACAACGTCTTTGACATCGTGACGGACGAAGCCGGCCGCAACAGGCAGAATTTCAAAATCGCCGGTGTAGACATTTTCCATCCGATTAAAGCGACTGTATGCGTCCAATGAGATATATTTGGTGAGTGATACTTGGATACCGGCGGCATTAAAAGCGGAGTAGGTGAGCTTTACAGTGGTGCGGATCGGCCCATTATCAAGGGTCTGTTGGGTGGCGTAGTTGTGGCTTAACCAAAGTGTATCGTTGAGGTAAGGTGCTGAAGCGCCTGCACCGAGTGTTGGGCCAACTTTATAACAATCCATGCCATCACCATGGTCGTGGTGGTAGTCATTTTTAGCGTAACGCTCATCAAGAATCAACCGATCTGTCGATTTCAACCACACATCAATACCCGGAGCGGATAGTTCACTCTCCAAAGCCGGCCCATAAAGGCGGTAAGCAATTTTATCATTTTCCCAAGCATAGTCGTCCTTCCGCTCAGGGACATAACGCCCGAAGACTTTGGTCGGATAGGCCTCGCGCTCACCAATCGTTATTATATAGGTGCGCTGAGAAAGTGTGTCCACATTGGCTTGAAAAATCAATGATTGCGGGGTGTCTTGCCCATGATAGATAACCTGAGAGGGAATTTGTTTGGCATCTTCGGTGACGATGACGTTTTTGGGGGTGACACCCTTGAGGGTGGCGATTTCACTCCATGCAATTTCGACAGTTTCGTGCGCCCGTGTAAAGCGCGTTTCATTATTGACCTCCACCGTGAGTTTCGGTGCAGAGCAAGCTTGCAACAGGAGGAGGGCGACAAAAAGGAAAATGTTTTTCATAATTGGATCAATTTATTTCGCAAAAATAGTAATTATATTGGTATGTGATACCTTGCCTGATGCATCTGGCGGGCAATCTGTTGATTCGATGGTGAAAGTTGGTGACTATACGTGAAAAAACCGTACTTTTGCAAGAAATTATCTCATACATCTTCTTCATATTGTGGAGAGGACGACCGAGATACATTATTTATCAACCAATAAACAGGGAAACATGAAAATTGTAACTTTGGGAGAAATCATGCTACGGTTGTCTACACCGGGCAATACTCGTTTTGTACAATCCGACTCTTTTGATGTGGTTTATGGTGGCGGTGAAGCCAATGTAGCGGTGAGCTGTGCTAATTATGGTCACGAGGCTTATTTTGTGACCAAATTGCCAACCCATGAAATCGGACAGGCTGCTGTCAATGCCTTGCGCAAATATGGGGTGAAGACCGATTTTATTACGCGTGGTGGTGACCGCGTGGGAATCTATTACCTCGAGACCGGTGCATCCATGCGTCCTTCGAAGGTGATCTATGACCGTGCTCATGCCGCCATAGCAGAAGCAGAACCAACTGATTTTGATTTCGATACAATTATGGAAGGCGCAGATTGGTTTCATTGGTCGGGGATTACTCCGGCCATTTCTGATCAGGCTGCTGTGTTGACAAAGTTGGCTTGTGAGGCCGCAAAAAGACATGGGGTGACGGTCTCCGTGGATCTGAATTTCCGCAAAAAATTGTGGACGAAAGAGAAAGCGCAATCAATCATGCGTCCGCTGATGCAATATGTTGATGTGTGTATTGGTAATGAGGAAGATGCTGATCTCTGCTTGGGCTTCAAGCCGGATGCCAATATTGAAGGTGGCGAGACGTGCGCGGAGGGTTACAAGACGATTTTTAAACAAATGGCCACCGCCTTCGGCTTTAAATATGTGGTCTCCACCTTGCGCGAATCCTTCTCCGCAACCCACAATGGCTGGAAGGCAATGATCTATAATGGCAAAGAGTTTTATGAATCGAAGCGTTACGACATTGATCTGATTATTGACCGCGTAGGTGGTGGTGACTCCTTTTCGGGGGGTATCATCCATGGCCTACTGACCAAGGCGACACAAGGCGAGGCTCTTGAATTTGCGGTGGCCGCCTCTGCACTGAAACACACCATCAACGGTGATTTTAACTTGGTCTCGGCCGAGGAGGTGGAGTTGCTCTCCGGTGGTCAGGCAAACGGTCGTGTACAACGATAAATTAAGAATCCTATGGCAAAATTTTCAAAATTGCAGGTAATGGCTGCAATCGAGGCGACAGGAATGGTTCCTGTCTTCTATCACGCAGATCCGACAACGGCCAAGCAGGTGCTCAAAGCGTGTTATGACGGAGGTGTCCGTGTTTTTGAATTCACAAACCGAGGCGATTTTGCCAGCGAGGTTTTCATTGATCTGATCAAATTCGCAGCCAAAGAGTGTCCCCAAATGATCCTTGGTATCGGCTCTATTGTCGATGCACCGACAGCCGCTCTGTACATACAATATGGTGCTAATTTCGTTGTTGGTCCCTACCTCAATGCCGATGTGGCGAAGCTTTGCAACCGCCACCTGATTCCTTATACACCCGGTTGTGGTTCGGTGACCGAGATAGGTCAGGCGCAGGAGTTGGGTTGTGATTTGACCAAAATCTTCCCTGCCGGAAATGTCGGAGGCCCTTCTTTTGTCAAGAACGTCAAAGCACCCCTGCCGTGGTCGAATATCATGGCCACGGGCGCTGTTGAGCCAACGGAAGAAAATCTTACTGCTTGGTTTAAAGCGGGTGTTTTCTGTGTCGGCATGGGTTCACAGCTCTTTCCATCGGCACTCCTTGCGGCCAAAGAGTGGCAGGCGATTACCGATAAATGCCGTTTTTCCTTGGCGGTAATTGCCAAAAATAGATAAAACAGTTTTGTACTCAAAATAGACAAATGCAGCAAGTGAAAACGACAGAAAAGATGACCCAATACCGTTGGGTGATCTGTGCGATGCTCTTCTTCGCGACAACGGTGAACTATTTAGATCGGCAGGTACTTTCGCTGACTTGGAAGGATTTTATAGCTCCTGAGTTTCATTGGAATGATGCTCATTATGGGCAGATCACGGCATGGTTCTCGATTATTTATGCAGTTTCCATGCTCTTCGCCGGTCGATTTATTGATTGGATGGGGACAAAAAAGGGGTATTTGTGGGCGATCGGTATTTGGTCGGTGGGCGCTTGTATCCATGCTTTATGTGGCTATGCCACCGAAGTTTGGACGGGATTGGATAGCGCCGGCGCATTGGTTGCCGTAGAAAAAGGATCGGCCTTGGCTTGGACGATTGCCACCATTAGTGTCTATTTCTTCATTGCCGCGCGCTTCGTCTTGGCCGTAGGAGAGGCAGGGAACTTTCCGGCAGCCATCAAGGTGACGGCCGAATATTTCCCCAAAAAGGATCGCGGTTTTGCCACCAGTATCTTTAATGCCGGAGCCACGGTCGGAGCTTTAGTTGCTCCGCTGACCATCCCTGCCATTGCCAGCTACTTCAAGGCGATTGGTGTGGGCAACGGTTGGGAGATGGCCTTTATCTTGATCGGTGCGCTTGGATTTATCTGGATGGGCTTTTGGGTCTTCATCTATCAGCGCCCCAGCGAACATCCTCGTGTCAATAAGGCTGAGCTGACCTATATCAATCAAGATAGTCACGAATCACCGGCTCAGGCGGAAGCTGATGAAGCCCGTGAGGCAAAAAAGCTATCCTATTGGCAGTGTTTTGGTTACCGTCAGACATGGGCGTTTGCTTTTGGTAAATTCATGACCGATGGCGTGTGGTGGTTCTTCCTTTTTTGGACACCAGCATACATCAGTGATGTTTATGGCTACACCTCAAACAGCACCATGGGCATGATGCTCATCTTTACCCTTTATGCGATCACCATGCTTTCACTCTTCGGGGGATACCTTCCAACGATTTTTGTGAATCGACTGGGGATGAATCCCTATGCGGGGCGTATGCGTGCGATGCTTATTTTTGCTTTTTTCCCGTTGCTGGCTCTACTGGCACAGCCACTTGGAACCTATTCCGTGTGGTTTCCGGTGATTATTATCGGTATTGCGGGCGCAGCACATCAGGCTTGGTCGGCCAATATTTTCTCCACCATTGGGGATATGTTTCCCAAAAGTGCGATTGCCACGATCACCGGAATTGGCGGTATGGCTGGTGGGGTAGGCTCTTATTTGATCAATTACGGGTCGGGACAACTCTTCACTTTTGCGGGTGACACACAAATGGTCTTCATGGGTTTTGTGGGCAAGCCGGCCGGTTATTTCATCATCTTTTCGATCTGTGCGGTTGCCTATTTGATTGGATGGGTGGTGATGAAAATCTTAGTACCAAAATATAAGCCCATCGTATTGGACTAACCGCAGATCTCCAATAGAAAAGCGAAGACTTATTAAGGTCTTCGCTTTTTCTATTGGAGGGTAGCTTTGCGATAGATGGTTCGCAGTCGATGGGTCATAAAGAATTGGAGCACACCGCGCAGGAACATATAGAGCGTGAATGCCAGCCACAACGCATTGTTGCCAATCAATCCACTCAGGGCGTAGAAAATACCAAAATAGGCGACTGTGGAGATAAGCATTGAATCGCGCATCACGCGGGTTTCGGTTGCTCCGACCATGATGCCATCCATCAAGAAAGGGGCAGCGGCGGCGATGGGAATGACGATAATCCAGCCGATATATTCTCCAGCAAGGGCGATGATGCGGGTGGCATCGGCCGAGTTTTGAACCACGAAGAGACTCAGAAGATCTTGCCACCAAATGATGTAGATGCCCACAAAGAGTGCTGAAATGGAGACTCCCCAAATAATACAGCCCTTCAAGCATTTGCGTAACGAAACTTCATCACGCGCTCCGATAAAGCGGCCTGTCAGTGCTTCGGCGGCGTAGGCAAAGCCATCGTTCATATAAGAGAAGAGGGTGAATAGTTGGAGTAGCAGGGTATTGACGGCTAATAATCCCGCCTCCATGCGTGCGGAAATAGCGGTGAAGAAGGTGTAGACGATCACGATGCAGAAGGTGCGGATAATAATATCGCGGTTGATGACGAAAAAGGTGCGGAGAGGTGTCCAGTCGAGAACTTCTGTCCAAGAAAAATCGGTCAGCACCTTTCGGTAGCGAATAAAGAGCAGCACAGCGGCCATCACCACACCTACCGACTGTGCCACAACCGAGGCATAGGCAATACCCACGATACCCATGTGGTAGTTGAAGGCAAAGAGAATGCTACATCCTATATGGATCACGTTGACAGTGATCGCCGTACACATCGGGATCATCGCATTTTGCATACCGGTGTACCAGCCATTGAATCCGAAGAGCAGGATGCCGGCCGGCACAGCCCAAATGCGGGCATAGTAGTAATCGCTTACGGTTTGGTTGCCGCGCATTGCCCAAATGGCAAATTCACCCAATGGATATTGCAGTATCAAAACGACAAGCCCCAAGAGGGCTGCCACAATGAGTGAGCGGAGTAACATATTGGTGCATTCGCGGAAGTTGCCAGCCCCGAAGGCCTGTGCCGTGAGACCGCTCGTTCCCATTCTGACAAAGGAGCAGTTCCAATAGATGAAGTTAAAAATAGAGACCCCTATGGCTAAAGCGCCGATGGTGGCCATCGAATTTTCGGTATCCAAATGTCCCGCAATCGCTGTGCTGGCGATACCCATCAGCGGCACGGTGATGTTAGAGATAATATTTGGCACGGCGAGGCGCAATATTACTCGATTCATCTTCGTCGTCACATTCTTCATTTTTAGGATTTTCAGGGGCAAAGGTAGTGCTATTTGTCTAAAAATGGATCACACGGAGGGGTTGTTTCGACGAAAATGTAGTGTAGAACGGTTATTCTGATGGAAATGGTAGAGCTACATCTTATTATACAAAAAAATCAATTATCTTTGCCGGACACAAATTCAAAGAAATACATGAAAGATTTTAAGAACGATTCAACCTCTACGCTCTCCCGTTTTTCGCGGGACAAGAGAGATCAATCCGCTAAGACGGAGTACGTTGATCGTCGTCCGCGTCTGCAGCGTGATGCTGATGGTGCGGACTCTTCACACGCTCCGCGAAGTTCCTACAATCCCAATTTCACGGCAGATAACCGTGTGGCTGGTGAAAATCGTCCCCATCGTTCGTATGGTGACAAACCGTCTGGAGATCGTAAACCCTACGG
>JAVVZO010000052.1:0-7784 GCA_036650515.1 Alistipes sp. | reverse complement strand
CTAATCTTAAATAGCTTCTTAATCCTCTTTAAATGTCACAATGGTGATTCCGGCACCTCCACGGTCTGCGTGTTCATCGGCAACAGTGGCCACTTCGGGCATTTCACGCAAGTAACGGCGGATCTCCTCTTTGAGAGCCCCCGTTCCTTTTCCATGGAGAATGGTTACCGAATTAACCCCCACCATCAAAGCATCGTCCATAAAATTCTGCACAACCTCCAAACCCTCTAAAGCCCGCATGCCACGGACATCAATATGATCCTTAAAATTGAGCTTTCGCGCCGAAATCTCCCCCGAAACCACCGTTCGTGCAGAGGTAGGACGTGTGGCATCACGGTACTCTTTATTCGAAACCGAATGAAGTCGTTTTTTCTCCACCGTGGTTAATATCTGCCCAAAAGCCACTTGAATCTTAGCCCCACGCATGGCCTGCACAACCCCTAAAATCTCCTGCCCCTCCATGCGAACCTTCGAACCAACAACGATTTCGTCTATCTTTTTCGGAACAACAACCGGCTGATTAGCTGTCGTCTCCGGTTTTTTACGCTCCGCACGGCGCTGACGGCGGCGTTCCACCTTCTCCATCTCGCTCTGCACAGCGGCCGAATGGTCAGAAATCAGCTCATCGGCACGTTCTACTTTCTCTTGTCTAAAATCTTCCAACTCCTTGCGCGCCAATCGGGTCAAGTCTTTTTCAGCTTGGGCTTCACGGATGGTTTTGATCGTATTTTCGATCTGTTTATTGGCCGCCGCAACCAGCGTCTGTGCCTCTTGCTTGGCCTTGCTAATAATTGACGCACGCTCCTGTTTGATGCGAGCAAGTTGTTCTGAATAGGTCTGTTCCAGCTCCTCAACCTTCCGGTCGGTCAGTCGAATATGATCCCGCTTTTGCTCCCAATAATGTCTATCTCGAGCAATATCATGCAACTGTTTCTCCATGCTGATATGGTCTGAGCCCACCTTCTCACTTGCCGAGTGGATGATCTCCTCCGGCAGGCCAATCTTGCGGGCAATCTCCACTGCAAAGGAGCTACCGGGCTTGCCGATTTCCAGTTTAAAGAGCGGCCGAATATGCTCCACATCGAACAGCATCGCCCCATTGGCAATCCCGTCCATGTTCGAGGCGTAATATTTGATGTTGGCATAGTGGGTGGTGATGATCCCATAGCACCCTTTGGCCAACAGTCGTTCAAGAATCGACTCAGCGATAGCACCACCGATGGTCGGCTCTGTTCCCGAACCGAATTCATCAATGAGTATAAAGGTGCGGTCAGAAGCTCCGGCCAGCATATTTTTCATGTTCAGCAGGTGCGACGAGTAGGTCGAAAGGTCGTCATCAATGGATTGTTCATCCCCAATATCAATGAAAATGTGATGAAAAAGCGGCAATTCCGAATTTTCCGCCACAGGAACAGGAAAACCACATTGGAACATATATTGAATGATGCCTGCTGTCTTCAGACAAACCGATTTACCGCCGGCATTGGGGCCAGAGATCACCAAGAGGTGTTTCTGCTTATCTAATTGGAGGTCGAGCGGAACAATTTGCCGTCCTTGCGCCTTGAGCGTCTGCGCCAACAACGGATGGCGCGCCTGACGCAAGACCAACCGATCATCGGTCGATACAATCGGCTTCACACAACCGTTTGCCGCCGCCCACCGCGCCTTGGCACGCAACAGATCCATCTGTGCCAAATAATCGCCTGCCGCATCAAGTGCATCGGCATCGGGGCGAATGGTCTCAGTAAAAACCATCAGTATCCGCACGATTTCACGCCGTTCGGCATACGCCAACTCCTTGAGTTCATTATTGATCTCCACCACCTCCACCGGTTCAATATAGAAGGTTCTCCCTGTGGCAGATTCATCGTGAATAAAGCCCTGTAACTTGCGCTTATTGACTGCCAAAACAGGGATTACAGCCCGCCCATCCCGCAACGAAATGGTCGCATCGGCCTCCACAATACCTGCATTTTTCGCTTGGCTAAGTACCTGCTGTAAACGTTTTGCCGCCTGACCTTCGCGATCATGAATGGCACGACGAATTTGTTGCAATTCCGGTGAAGCATGATCTTTTATTTGACCAAAGCGGTCGATGATCCCATCAATCGTTCGTAAGATCTCCGGAAAGGTCACAACACCCTCTGTACAAGCACGCAAAGCAGGATAGAGTCCTTCGCTTCGACTGAGAATAAAGGTAATAATGC
The DNA here is from genome assembly GCA_036650515.1 of Alistipes sp. Lineage (GTDB taxonomy): Bacteria > Bacteroidota > Bacteroidia > Bacteroidales > Rikenellaceae > Alistipes. Next base: position 5,577 of record JAVVZO010000052.1, on the reverse strand, counting down.
CACCGACCATCGTCAGCGCCTTGCCCAGTACAACCACCTCATCCGTATCAAGGAAACTTCCCACCACACGGATTTTGGCCACTAAAAAATGAGTATCTAAAAACTCCCCTTCCGGAAAGTCGCGCTCCATTTCAATCATCCGACGCATTTGATCGGCCAAGGAGAGTCGTCTCTCCACCTCTGTTCGCTCAGTAGAAAAAGTCTCTTCAGCCAACCGTTCTCGCGCCGCGGTCATCGTGCACAAAGCAGCGACCTGTTCGCGAAGTCGGTCGAAACCAACCTTTTGCTCAAAGTTAACAGGGTAAATCATCGGTAGAATTGATCCATTATTTGTGCTCGTCAGCCGAGAGCTGCTGGCTATTACGAATCGAATCCTTCATGCGTTTAGCGGCCTCTTTTTGCTGATCTTTCAGGTCTTTTTTCTCACTGCGGCCAAAAAGGGAGAAGTGCACATAGCGCTTAGGATGTGCTTGTAAATCAGCCAACAGCGTTGTTAAATTGACACTCGCCTGCTGCAAAGAGGTGTAAAGACGTTCATCGTTCATCAACTTACCCACCGTGCCTTCGCCTGCATTGATGCGGGCCAAAAGGGTGTTGAGTTCGGTCAAACTATGATCCAATTTATCCGTCAGCCCTGAGTTGGCCAGATCACTCGAAAACCGATCCACATTGCCCATGATGCTATCTACCCGCGAGGCGTTACGACCTAAAGCAGATGAAAATTTAGAGAGGTTACTGATGCCGTTTTGCAAATTCGCCCGTTCGGCAATCAGCATGCCATCCACATTTTTCGAGATCGAGTTCATATGGGTAGTCATTCCCTTGATATTATTGGCGTTATCGTCAATAAGCATATTGATATTGCCCAAGGTTTTCGACAGATCGGTCGTGAGTTGCGCCACCTTCTGTTTGAAAAAATCAAGCTCTGAAGCCGCCACATCCATCATGTCCCGATCCCGACTGGCGGCCAAGGTATCACCCTTTTCAAGCATCTTCGGAGAGTCCCCAAAGTAGATTTCGATGGCCTTTGCCCCCATAAGACTGCTGCTAAATATTTTAGCTTCCGAATTGACTGGAATATGATATTGCTTTTTCACGGTGAGCTTCAGTACCACATTTTGATTCTTTGTCGGATTGAAGGAGATACCCGTCACCGTTCCTACTTTCACGCCCCTAATCATCACCGGCGAAGCGGTCTGCACGCCATTAATCTGATCGTAGGCAGCATAGTAGTCCACATTACGACTGAAAATATCGAACCCACTCAGGAAGCGGATGCCTGCCCAAGCACAGCCGATCATGATAACAGCAAAAATGCCGATTTTTAACTCTCTTTTCATCTTTTGAATCCTTTATTTTACAATTTTATCACCCTCGTAGCGCACCACAAAGGCATCTTGAAACTCTTTACGAACTGTGGTCAGCTGCTTTTGCGCCTCCTCTCGGGTTGCAAAACGTCCCGTGCAATATTTAAAACGGCATACACCTGTCGAATGGAACTCGATCGCCTGCTGATTTTTCATAGACGCACTCTTCAAGGAGACCTGTTTGGTTGACGCAAAGAGCTGGATAGTAAATCCACTATCAGCCTGACGCGTTTCTTTCACCATAGCGCCACCTTTTGCTGATGTTGTCGCACCTTCAGCAGTCGCCGTTGGAGGCACTTCGACGGGGGCAACGCCATTCTCATTCTCATCGTCATCCACGACTTTGTCCTCAGGGACTGTCTCGATGAGCAGCAAACCCTGTACATATTGGGCATAATCTTTCACCGATTTAAAAATGACACGAGCAATCTCTTGTTGTCCCTTTTCTGAGGTAATATAGGCCAACTCGTTGGGATTTGACATAAAACCAATCTCCGTCAAGATGCCGGGCATATCGGTAGCATATAATACTTTGAGCGGTTGTCGTTTCACCCCTCGCGTATGCCGACCCGCCTTGGCGTAGTTGTGTTGTAAAATCCGAGCCATTGCCTCACTGTATTCGCCATAAGTAAAACGCAGGTTTTGGATATAGGCACGCACAATGGCCGCCGTCTTCTGATTGGACATATCCAAAAACTCCTCCTTGTTGTTGGCATAGAGCACACTCTCGTTGCGACGCATCTCCATTGGGCTTTCACCCATGATCAGCGTCTCCACCCCATAAGCCGTCGTTGAACGTGCTGCATTGGCATGGATGGCAATAAATAGATCTGCCTCCGCACGATTGGCTATATCGGCTCTGGCCTGAAGATCCTCCGTCAAACTGAGCGAAAAATGCTTGTCCGTCTTGCGGGTATAGACGACTTTGATCTCCGGCATCTCCGTCTCAATCATACGACCCAATGCCAAGGCGACCTGAAGATTAATATCCTTTTCATAAATGCCCCGATAGCTGGCACCCGGGTATTTCATGCCACCATGGCCGGCATCAATCACCACCACATGAACGCCAGGTGCAATATTTTCCCCAACCACTTCGTTTGCGCCCAAAAGGAGAAACAGAAATGAGAAAATAATAAAAAAGCCCCGATGGGCGGTAAAAGTGGAGTAAAATTTCATCTATCTGTAATTTTTGCCTATATTTGTCGGATGTAAAAACGCCACTCCATGCATACAAAACCATGATTTTAGCGTTCTTGCCGACTTGTCGGCAAAGGTAAGTAATTTTTTATAATTTTGAAGCGTTTAACAGCAAAATATATCTTTTCGGCGATCGTGATTTCACTCTTCGTCCAAATGCTTTTTGGCCACCCCTCGACGGGTGTTCCCTTGCCTTCATCCACACCTGTACAGACTGCTGACTCCCTACCTGAATCTCAAACCGTCACCCCCCCGCTCAGTCGCCAAGAGCGCCGTATTCAGGAGCATGCTCGTCGTAACGCCATGAAAGACTCTTTGTTTAGCGTCCATATTGATTCGCTGGTCGATTCCAAGGTCGATTCGTTGTCGCAATACAACCCCAACAGTCTCACCACTGACACCATCCGCCGCGATACCGTGCATCGTGATTCCACCAAACGCAAAGGTTCATTCCTCGATGATATTATTTCGGGCAAGGCGAAGGATTCTCTCCATTACGACCTACGCAATAAAATCGTCTACATCTACGATGGCGGTGATGTCACCTACCAAAGCATGAACTTGAAGGCAGACTATATGCGCTTCAACATGGGTAGTAAAGAGATTTATGCCTACGGCAAGCCCGACACCGTGGAGGGAAAGCCTACGGTCACCCATCCCGAATTTGCCGAGGGATCAGCCACCTACACAATGGACACCATCACCTACAACATCTCGTCTAAAAAGGCCAAAATCAAGGGCGTGGCCACCCAAGAAGGAGATGGTTGGCTCATCGGTGGCCACGTCAAAAAGATGCCCGACAACACCATCAACATCGCAGACGGCCAATACACCACCTGCGATGCCACCGATCATCCTCACTTCTATTTGAAGATGACCAAGGCCAAAGTCATCCCCGGCAAAAAAGTCATCACAGGACCGGCATATTTGGTTTTGGAAGATGTCCCGCTCTACCCTCTGATGATTCCCGAAGGATTTTTCCCCATCAGCAGTGGCCCGAAATCGGGTATCTTGATGCCCAGCTACGGCGAGGAATTCTCGAAGGGTTTCTTCATCCGCGACTTGGGTTACTACATCACTTTGGGCGAATATATGGATTTAGCAATCAGGGGTGGTATCTACACCCTCGGTTCTTGGGAGGCATCTGCCGGTTCACGCTACTTCAAGCGCTATAAATATACAGGCGCTCTTCAGGCTGACTTCTCCAGCATCCGTACCGGAGAAAAGGGGCAGCCTGACTTCATTAAGCAGAATAACCTTCGCATCCAATGGACGCACACCCAAGATCCCAAGGCCAATCCAGGTTCAACCTTCTCCGCCTCGGTGAACTTCACCACCAGTGGTTACAGTAAATATTCGGCCACCAACCTCAACGACATCTTCCAAACGCAAACCAACTCCTCGATCGCCTATTCGAAGAATTGGGCAGGCACACCCTTTTCGTTATCGGCCAACATGGCTATTTCGCAAAACTCTCAGCAGAAAAATATCTCGCTGACCTTGCCTACCATCGTCTTCAATGTATCGCGTATCTATCCCTTCAAACGTCGCAATGCAGAGGGCAAGGCGCGCTGGTATGAGAAGATCTCCATGCAGTACACCGGCAAGATGACCAACACGGTCACCGCTCCCGAATCAGAAATTTTCACCAAGAAGGCTTTAGACAATATGCGTAACGGTGTGGAACACAACATCCCCGTGCAGGCATCGTTCAACCTCTTCAAATACATCAACGTCTCTCCGGCCTTCAACTACACCGAAAAATGGTATTTCAAACGACAGGACTACGCATGGAATCCGGTGCTCAACAAGCAAGACACACTCTCTCCTGAATACGGTTTTTGGCGGCTCTATAATTACACCGCCAACATCTCGGCCTCGACCACCTTCTACGGCATGTATCGCGCTAAAAACAAAGAGGGCAAGCCCAAAAAGTTCATTCAGGCCGTGCGTCATACGCTGACTCCAACGGTTGGTTTCTCCTACGCACCGGACTTCAGCAAGCTCTCCTATGGCTACTACAAAAATGTCCAAGTGGACTCCACAGGACGCTATCGTACCTACTCTCCTTTTGAGCGCAATGCCTATGGCGTACCCTCTTCGGGACAGGCCATGTCGATGAACTTCTCGCTCTCCCAAACCTTAGAAATAAAGGTCTTGAGCAAGCGCGACACCTCAGGAATCAAAAAGATCAAATTGATTGATGAGCTACGCATCAGTGGCTCATACAACTTCTTGGCCGACTCCATGAAGCTCTCCACCATCCCGATCTCTTTCCGTACCACCATCTTCAAAAATTTTGGTATTCAACTCTCGCTCACCCTCGATCCCTATCGGGTGACCCCCGAGGGACGGCGCTACAACAAACTCTTCTTCCCCGGTCGTGTGGTCTCCACAGGATGGTCTTTCGGCTACACCTTTAAATCGCGTGAAGACCGATCGCAACCCGCTATGAACGATATCACCAGCATCCCTCCTGAATATATGAATCCCTTCAGTGACCCCTATGGGACGATGGATCCGGTGTTGCGTCGGCAATATATGTCACAGGCTTACTACGACTTCTCGCTACCTTGGAATTTTGGCTTCAACTATACGATCAACTACGGCATCAACTATGTCAACAACGGCTCTTCGGGCTACAAGAAAAATATTTCTCAGAGTGTCACGGTCAATGGGTCGCTCAATATTACACCCAAAATGGGTGTCACCTTCCAAGCGGGCTACGACTTTATGACCAATAAGCTCACCACCTCATCCATCTCCATCACCCGCGATTTGCACTGCTGGCAGATGTCCTTCTCGTGGATTCCATTTGGTTATCATAGGAGTTGGAGTTTCAATATCGGGGTCAAGGCGGCCTCCTTGGCTGATTTGAAGTATGACAAGAGCCAAAGTATGTACGATAATCTCTACTAAAAGCTGAAGCTGTCACGATACAAAAAGAAGGCGAAGAAAATTTCTTCGCCTTCTTTGTTGAGCTACCATGACTCGAACCCGGAACAACAGA
>JAVVZO010000051.1:0-8088 GCA_036650515.1 Alistipes sp. | reverse complement strand
TAAATACAACTATTTCAGATGTATACAGCGATAACTTAAAGTTATCCAAGAAGTCGATAGCATTCTCCGTTGGGCTATTTAGAGCGGTGCGAATCTTCTTCAGCCACTTATCAAATTCGTCTTCATCTTGAGAAATGGTCGCCTTCTTGTATTTCCAATGAGCAGCAAATCCTCTTTCTGCAATATCTTCCATCCGCTGGGTGCGGATCTGAACCTCTACCCAAACGCCATTGGGTCCCATCACCGTTGAATGAAGGGCTTCGTAGCCATTGTCTTTGGGCATGCTAATCCAATCTCGGAAACGATCTGGTTTTGGCGTATAAAGATCTGTAATAGAGGCATATATCTGCCAACATTGCGTTTTTTCGGAAGGGAAGGGCAACGGTTTGAAGACGATGCGGATCGCGAAGAGATCATAAATTTCCTCAAAAGTAATCTGCTTGCGTTGCATCTTCATCCAAATCGAGTAGATGCTTTTTACGCGTCCGGAAATTTCGTAGTTGATGTGGTCACGATTAAGCGCCTCAATGATGGGTGTATTGAAGCGTGTGATGAGCTCTTGACGGCCAACCTCGGTCTCCTGAAGCTTGCGGAAAATCTCCTCATACTGCTCTGGGAAGCGATATTTCATGCAGAGATCCTCTAACTCACTCTTGATGGAATAGAGCCCCAAGCGATAGGCCAAGGGGGCAAAAAGGTAGATGGTTTCACTGGTTATTTTGATCTGCTTGTTCGCAGGCATAGAACCTAATGTCCGCATATTGTGCAGGCGATCGGCAATTTTAATCAGAATAACCCGGACATCATCCGAAAGGGTAAGTAGTACTTTGCGAAAATATTCAGCTTGTTCCGAGGTATCGGCATTGAAAACGCCGGACATCTTGGTAAGACCATCGACCATCGAAGCAATTTTAGGTCCGAAGATCCGCTCCATATCCTGTACGGTGTAATCGGTATCCTCGACCACATCGTGCAGTAGCGCCGCGACGACCGATTTGACACCGAGGCCGATCTCTTCAATGGCTATTTTCGCGACTGCAATAGGATGCAGAAGGTAAGGTTCGCCAGACCGGCGTCTTACCCCCTGATGCGCCTCCTTCGCCAGAAAAAATGCCCTCTTGATGAAGTCCCAATCTTCTTCATTCTTGCATATTTTGGTGCAGGAATAGAGTAGATCTTCCCATTTTTCCTTGATGAGTTGCTCGTCCTCAGCAGTATAATTCATAGGCTTTTATTCTTTGTCCTTGGTTTTGTCCTTTGGTTTTTCGGGTTGTTGCTCTTTGGGTAAACGCATGGCTACACGAACTTTCGCTTCTATTTCGTCACTAATTTTACTGTCTTTGTTTAGTAGTTCTTTGACGGCATCACGACCTTGTCCAATCTTCTGATCTCCGTAAGAGAACCATGATCCGGCCTTTTTGATGATGCCGTAATCAACGCCTAAGTCGATGATTTCTCCGATCTTAGAAATTCCTTCACCGAACATAATGTCAAATTCAGCTTTCTTGAAGGGAGGGGCTACTTTGTTTTTTACCACTTTGACCTTCGTCCGTGTGCCGATCTGCTCTTCACCATCTTTGATGACCGAGACACGGCGAATGTCGACCCGCACACTGGCGTAGAATTTTAGTGCATTACCGCCGGTAGTGGTCTCCGGATTACCATAAACCACTCCGATCTTATCACGTAATTGGTTGATGAAGATGCAGACGGTCTTGGTCTTAGAGATGCTGGAGGTGAGTTTACGCAAGGCTTGAGACATCAAGCGAGCCTGAAGACCCATCTTTGAATCCCCCATTTCGCCCTCGATTTCGGCCTTGGGTGTCAAGGCAGCGACGGAGTCAATGACAATGATGTCAATGGCGCTGGAGCGGATCAATGAATCGGCGATTTCTAACGCTTGCTCGCCATTATCGGGTTGAGAAATGAGTAAATTATCTATGTCAACGCCCAATTTCTGCGCATAGGCACTATCAAAAGCGTGCTCTGCATCAATGAAAGCTGCCAATCCGCCAGCTCGCTGTGCCTCGGCAATGGCATGGATGGCCAAGGTGGTCTTACCAGATGATTCTGGTCCATAGATCTCAACCACACGTCCTTTGGGGTAACCACCCACACCAAGAGCCATATCTAAAGTGATTGATCCTGTGGGAATAACCGGGATGTCAATAATATCGGAGCTATTCATCCGCATGATTGAGCCTCGACCAAAATCCTTCTCTATTTTTTCCATCACCGCGTTCAGCATCTTGAGCTTATCCGCGTTTGCCTGTATTCTTTCTGCCATATCTTATTTTGTTTTTATTCTTTATTGTGCGTAAATCTTTTCAAAGTTAGTGATTTTTTGGTAAAAAAGTGTTCTTTTGAGGAAATTTAATAAAGCTGAAATGATTATTTTAACTCCATTAATTCCACATCATCACCGTCTCCACCTGCTCGTTAAATTCTTTGGTTGTGGTGTTGAGTTTGTGTCGGCACCCCGGACAGCGGATCGGCACATCGGCCTCAACGTAATCACCACAACCCACGCAACGGGGTAAAACACCGTAATCATCTTGCACGTAGTGGTCAAATTCTGCTCCGCAATGTTTGCAGCGGATTTTGTAAGCAACTCCCATCATTGTCATTTTTTAAGTTTATACTTTGTTGATGATGCAAAGTACACCCTTTACAGTGACAACTTATGACACAACTCCAATTTAATCTTGATAGATGGAAAATTTACGGATATAGTTCTCTTGGATGTAGTGTACCAAGTCAGGACTGTCGATGATTTGAATGTCGTCAATGAGTCCAATAACAAATCGGCTAACGCCAGCATAGTCTGCCACTTGCGTATCTAAAATCCAGTGATTTTTGCCCGTGGCTACGAGCTCTTTTTCGGCCAAAGGATACTCCTCCAAGAGCAGGTTGTAGGCGCGGATGCCCAACTGAAGCTGCACGCGATGGCGTTGTTTGCCATTCATGCGGAAGAGGTCTATAAAACCCTCTTTGTGTGTGATTTCATTCGCCCACGGAGTGCTCAGCGCCTCTACCGAGCCGATGCGTGAAGTCTTGAAGGATTTGCAAAGTCCATCTTCGGTATCGAAGCACCAGACCTGCACATAATTGGTGGTAAAAGCAAAGGGCTCTACCCTACGATCGCGCACCACGCTACCGTGGGCCGACTGATAATTATGCAAGATAGTTTGTTGTTTCTGCTCAATGGCCTCCAAAAGCAGGTGAACGTTGCTGGCGTTTTTACCCTTGACAATGGTGTCGGCCAAGATCTTATTATCATACACTGAGTAGAGTTTGCGCTTCAGATTTTGTTTGAGGATATTGGTATCGTCAATATTTTCGATGGCGCGTTTGAGAATCATCGCCTCCTCTTCGGTGAAGTGAACCAGTTGCGAAATATCTTTGAAATGGGGGGATTCTTTGTCTAAACGGATGTAGTCATCGCTCTTCTTGACCACAAAACCGGCCTCACGGAAGGTGTCGATATAGCGGTAGACCGTTCGGCGCGACATCTCCAAGCGACAGGCAAGGTCATCTACTGTGTAGGAGGTATTGGTAGTCAGCATCTTCATCAGACGCAGGAGACGTTCTAATTTGGGCTGATCCATTGAGCAAGGGAAGAGAGAAGATGAAACGGGTAGTTATAGTTTCTAAATAAGTATTAATTTTTCAATTTCGTCCACTTGGTGAGAGAAGGCCTTGTCGGTCTCGATCAAGTTCGAAACGGCTTTAAAAGAGTGCAAAACAGTGGCATGATTACGACCTCCGATGGCAGCACCGATGGCGGTCAAGGGGATCTTGGTGTGGCGCTTGGCCAAGAACATCGCTATTTGGCGTGCCTGAGCTACTTCGCGGGTGCGCTCGGCGGAGTGGAAACGGGTGGACTCCAGATTGAGCTGTTTGCAAACCACATCCACAATATGCTCAATGGTGACCTCCTTTTGATAGAGCTGCACATAGACTTTTAAGATCTCTTTGGCCAACGAAGTGGTGATCTTGCGTCCCAAGAAGGAGGCATTGGCCACCAACGAGGAGAGTGCTCCTTCGATTTCACGGACATTGGCAGAGATATTGTCGGCTAAATAGGCGATCACCTCGTCTGAAATTTGGACGTTTAGCTTTTGTACCTTTGCTTGGATAATCTTTATTTTAGTCTGATAATCGGGAACTTGCAGTTGTGTAGTCAATCCCCATTTAAAACGAGTAAGCAGACGATCTTCAATATCTTGCAACTCCACGGGAGGCTTATCTGAAGTGAGAATTAATTGCTTGCCGGCGAGGTGCAGGTGGTTGAAAATATTGAAAAAGACACTCTGTGTACCCCGCTTGCCGGTCAACTCCTGAATATCATCAATGATCAGTACGTCAATCATCTGATAGAAGTGGATGAAGTCGGGAATTTCGCCGTTAATGCGGGCAGTTTGGTACTGTGCCTGAAATTTATTCATGGAGACATAAAGTACCTGCTGTTCTGGATGACGCTGTTTGACCTCCAACCCAATAGCTTGTGCGATATGGGTTTTGCCCAAGCCGGAGTTGCCATATACGTAGAGGGGATTGAAGGGGGTACCTCCCGGGTTGACCGCGACTGCCATGCCGGCAGAACGGGTCAGACGATTACATTCGCCTTCGATGAACGAGCCAAAAGAGTAGTTCGGATTGAGGTTCGAATCAATAATAATGCGCTTGATGCCCGGAATTACCTGAGGATTTTTTATATTTGCGGTGTCGGTCTGCCCTACAAAGCGACGAATAGCTGTTGTGTCAGCTGTTGTGGGCAGTGGCATGGTCTGAGCAGGTGCTTTGGGGACAGCGTAGTGAAGTCGGGTTTGTTGGCCGTAGAGCTGGGAGATGATAGGACGAAGGAATTTGATATAGTTCTTCTCTATCTGAACCACATAACTGGCATTGGGCACGCGCAGACGAAGCGTCGTACCGTCGAATTCGAGCGGAATAATGGGCTGTAACCACTTGGCGAACTCCTCTTCAGAAGTTTGCATCTTGATTTGGTCAAGACAGGTTTGCCACATATCGCTATATGTCTGCGTTGTTGTTAACATGAATTGGGTTTGTCTTTGTTTGACAGTACAAAGTTGTGAATAAATTTGCGGAAAAATTCTGCAAAAGCTATTGTTAATGTGGAAATTTTATATATAGAAAAATGCGGGTTATCCTCAGTTATTTTTTAACTCATTGATAGTGAATTGTCATTTTTTTTACGTATATTTGTATATCAATTTTTTGGAAGGTATTTTGTAGTGTGTATAAATAAAACTGATAAGGTATGATAAACGAATTAGAACAGCAAGTACTGGCGAAAGCCCAAAAATGGCTCGATGGAAACTATGATGAAGCCACTAAAAAACAGATTAAGTGGCTGATGGCCAACGATATGAAAGAACTCATTGAGAGTTTTTATAAAGACCTTGAATTTGGAACGGGTGGTTTGCGTGGTGTTATGGGGGCAGGTTCTAACCGCATGAACATCTATACGGTAGGTGCCGCCACACAAGGACTGGCGAACTACTTGAAGAAGAATTTTGCAGGCGAAGCGATCCGCGTGGCGATAGGTCATGATAGTCGCAATAATTCGCGCATGTTTGCCGAACATGTGGCTGATATTTTCGCCTCCAATGGATTTGCCGTCTTTTTATTTGATGCCCTGCGTCCCACGCCTGAATTGAGCTTTGCGATTCGGGAGTTGAAATGTCATTCTGGGGTGATGGTGACCGCTTCGCACAATCCCAAAGAATATAATGGTTATAAAGCCTACTGGACAGATGGATCTCAGGTCACCGAGCCTCATGATAAAAATATTATTGCCGAGGTGGGCAAAATTGTAGACATTGCGCAGATTCAATCGGGTCTACACAAAGAAAACATCACCATTTTAGACCAAAAATTCGATGAACTCTATTTAAATAAGGTACACGGACTCTCGTTGTCGCCCCAGTCGGTGCAACATCACCACGATTTGAAGATCGTTTATACCCCACTTCATGGTGCGGGTGTGCGTTTGGTGCCGGCATCGTTGCAGAAGTACGGATTCACCAACGTACACATTGTTCCAGAACAAGCCGTATTGGATGGCAACTTCCCAACGGTGGAGTCGCCCAATCCCGAAGAGCGCAAGACCATGTCCATGGCCTTAGCCTTGGGAGAAAAGATGCATGCCGATTTAGTGCTGGCCACCGATCCTGATTCTGATCGTATCGGTGTGGCATTACCCAACCAAAAGGGGGAATATATTTTGCTCAATGGCAACCAAACTTTGGTGTTGTTGATGAGCTACCAATTAACGCGTTGGGCAGAGTTGGGGCGTTTGAATGGCAAGCAATATGTGGTCAAAACCATCGTCACTTCGCAGATGGCCAATGCGGTAGCAGATCATTTTAAAGTGCAATGCTATGATTGCTTGACTGGGTTTAAGTATATTGCCAAGATCATCCGTCAGCAGGAAGGAAAGACGGAATATATTGGTGGTGGTGAAGAGAGTTTTGGCTATTTGGCCGGTGATTATGTGCGCGATAAAGATGCTGTTTCGGCCTGCTCTTTGGCCGCGGAAGCAGCTGCTTGGGCAAAAGACACCTTGGGGCTCACCCTCTATGAGTGGTTGCAACAACTTTACGTGGAATATGGTTTCTATCGTGAGGGATTGGTCTCAGTGGTTCGTAAGGGCAAAGAAGGGGCTGATCTGATTCAGAAAATGATGGTCGAATTCCGTGCTAACCCTCCTCGCACGATCCTTGGATCAGCGGTGGTTAAAATCAATGACTTTCAGAGTTTAGAGACCTTGGACGTTAAGACCGGGCGGAAGAGCCCTATTGTTCAAGATCTCAGCAATGTACTCCAGTGGTTCACCGCGGATGGTACGATGGTCTCCGTGCGTCCTTCAGGTACCGAGCCGAAGATTAAATTTTACTTTGGTGTCTGTGCGGCGCTGAAATCAGCTGCCGATTATGATCGCGTCTTGGCTGAGTTGGATGCCAAAATCGAGGGGATCAAAAAGGATTTGAAGCTTGAATAGCAAGCGTTGTTATTCATGAAAAAAGGAGAAGCTGATGAGGCTTCTCCTTTTTCCATTGGGTGGGATAGACTATTTTAACAAGAGGTTGTTGACTTTGTGGGTAAAGAGAAATTTGGGGCGAAAACCCTGTACTGTTTCAGTTTTGCCGGTCAGCGGAATAAATAGAACAGCTGGAATAGTCTGAATATCAAGTGCTTTTGCTAAGGCTGTTTGGCTGTCAATGTCGACTTTGTAAACGATAATTTGCCCGGCATACTCTTTGGCCAACTCCTCCATGATGGGTGCAACCATCTTACAAGGACCGCACCAAGGGGCGTAGAAGTCAACGATGGCTGGTTTGTCCCCCTTGTATTTTCGCTCTGCTGTGGGGAGTTTGTAGTCAAAGACAACTTGCACAAACTCCTCTTGGGTGAGTGCAATGACCTCTCCGCTGCCCGCAGTAGTTTGGTGGGTTGTGTGATTGGTCTCTACACAGGCGACCGATGTGCAGATAAAAAGGGCGATAATAGCTATGTGAGCAAGTGTTCGTTTCATGGGGTTTTATTTTAGAAGCTGGTTTGAGGTGTTAACAATTCTTAGAAGAGCGTCTGAATGTGTAAATATAAGTCTATTTTTACAATACGGTCTCTTTTTATAGCGGAGAGAGCCATTTTTATTTTTTTGCTGTAAAGAATGCAAAAAATATTTTGGTTTTTTGATAATTCTTCTTATCTTTGCACTCGCAATCCAAAAACGGTGCGCTAGTTCAGCTGGTTAGAATACGTGCCTGTCACGCACGGGGTCAGGGGTTCGAGTCCCCTGCGCACCGCACAAAAGATTCGAAAGTTTATCCTGCAAAATTAATTTTGCAGGATATTTTTTTGCCTACTCATCGGCCGGAATTCCGATCTCGGATCGAGCGATTATCAGAATCAGCACAACCAACAGCAGGCACACTGCCGACCATTTGAGCGAGGCGCTGACGGTGGTGTTTGGTTTTTCGTCCACGGCTGTCGGCTCATCGTTTCGACATTGATTGTAATGAAATGGACGTGACGCAGTGACTACGAGGTAGGCTTTGC
>JAVVZO010000050.1:0-8582 GCA_036650515.1 Alistipes sp. | reverse complement strand
GCAACCACAATGTCGGATTGTGGGAGGGTAAGAGAATCGTCAATGTAAGTTACTGTAATGAGAGCAAAGAGCCTGCATATCAGCCGTTTTATATATATCACCGGAACGACTATACGATGCGACAGGTGCTTAGAAATACAAAAGAGATGATGCAGGTAGATAGTTTTCACGGGATTGGGAGCGAAGAGCAAGAGTCGGTTTAAAATCTATTAATCCGGTTCTTTTTGGCTCGGTGATCGACACAATACAAACAACGATGCAACGATCCTAAACCACTTCGATCATCGTTCGACAAATGCCTCGGCCGAAAGTTGCAACGCCAAGATCAAGGTGTTCCGTGGCATCAGGGAGATTCCATTCTTCATTTTTCGACTGCAAAGACTTTTTGCCTAACAATCGACCATCAACAAGAGATACCGATTGATCCGTTACTCTTCGCGAAATCCTTGCGCCTTGAGCCGAATATCACCACCATCGGGCGTGACTAAAAATGCCCCCGTTGCCTCCTCTGTGATGTGTCCAATCACATCTATGCCCCCCAAGCGCATAATCTGTTCTTGCATCGCGAGAGGCACGGTGAAGAGCAATTCGTAATCCTGCCCCCCATGAAGAGCCGCCACCACCGGATCTATATGAAGCTCCTCGGCCAAAGCGGTGGTCTGCTTGGCGATCGGAATGCGATCCAAATAGATGCGCGCACCACAATGAGAGGCATTACAAATTTGCAACAGGTCACTGGCCAACCCATCTGAGAGGTCAATCATGGCTGTCGGAATGATCTTCTCGGTTGCAAGGGAGTCGATGATCTCTTTGCGCGCCCGCGGTTTGAGGTATTTCTCCAAAAGGTATTCGTAACCAGCAAATTGTGGTTCAGGATTTGCCACCTGATTGAGCACTTTTTTCTCGCGTTCCAACAGACACAGCCCCATATAGGCCGCCCCAAGATTGCCGGTAATACAAATCAGGTCATTCTGTTGTGCCCCTTTGCGGGTAACAACTTGCGATTGCTGTACCCGCCCCAGCGTGGTGATGTGAATCACCAATCCGGTCATAGAGGCTTTGGTATCTCCACCCACCAAGTCAACGCCCAACTCTTTGCAGGCAAATCCGATGCCCTCATAGAGTTCCGTCAACATTTCAACCGGTATTTTGGATGACACTCCCAGCGAGATGAGGAGTTGTGTGGGTTGCGCATTCATCGCTAAGATGTCACTCACCCCCACTGTCACCACCTTATATCCCAAATGGCGCGGAGGAAAATAGGTCAGGTCAAAATCAATGCCCTCAATCAGCAAGTCAGTCGAACAGACTACCACCTGCTCGCCACCAGCCACCACCGCCGCATCATCCCCCACACCTATTAATGTAGAGGGCTCGGAGCAAGTGAAACCCTTGGTCAGTTTGTCGATCAGTCCAAATTCTCCCAATTCAGCGATTTCCGTTCGTGTTTTCTTTTCCATTTTTCCGCACATATTTTGCACAAAATTACGAAAACATTGGCAGTTCCCAAAAAATAGCTTATTTTTGTCCTACCTTAAAATGATCAAAAGATGTTAAATATCGTCTTATTTGGAGCGCCCGGCTGCGGTAAAGGAACCCAAGCCCAACGACTCAAGGAGAAATATCAGCTCCATCACGTCTCCACCGGAGAGGTTATCCGTGATGAAATTCGCCACGGCACAGCACTGGGCAAGAGTATGGAATCCTACATTACTCAGGGCAAATTAGCTCCTGACGAGCTAATTATCAACATCATTGCCCACTATATCGAAGAGCACAAAGAGGGCAAAGGCCATATTTTTGATGGCTTCCCCCGCACCCAAATTCAAGCCGAAGCGTTCGATCGGATCTTGGCCCAACACAAGCTCAAGGTCGATGTGATGATCTACATGGATGTCCCCGAAGCGGAGCTGATTCAACGCATTTTACTGCGAGGCAAAGATTCGGGGCGTGCCGATGACAGCTCTGAGAGCGTTATTCGCAACCGCATTGAGGTCTACCGCGCCCAAACGGCTGTGGTGGCTGATTTTTATGCGGCACAAGGTAAATACGCCGCCGTCAATGGTTTGGGAACGATGGATGAGGTTTTTGAACGAATCAGTACGGTCATTGATGCCATTCAGTAACTCGTTTGCAGAGCGTTGGTAACGTCGAAACAAAAAAATAGTACTTTTTTATTGTCGGGAAGGTATTTTTAGCTACCTTTGCCCCGCTAATGATCTATTTCATTTAATTAAAACTAATTATGAATAATTACGAAACCGTTTTCATTGTCACACCCGTGCTTTCTGATGTACAGGTACAGGAGGTGGCTGACAAATTCCAAGGTGTTATCACCGAGAACGGCGGTCAAATCGTGAATTGCGAAGCTTGGGGCTTGAAAAAGCTTGCTTACCCAATTCAAAAAAAGACCACCGGCTTTTATTTTCTGGTAGAATTTACCGGCGAGGGTACTTTAGTAGACACCCTTGAGACGCAATACCGTCGCGATGAGCGCGTTATTCGGTTCTTAACATTTCGGCAGGACACCTTCTCTATTGAGTATTCAGAGAAGCGTCGTGCAAAACTTTCTAAAAAATCGGAGGAATAAGCCATGGCAGAGAACAAACCACAATCTGAAATCAGATACCTCAATCCCGTTTCGGTAGACGTCAAGAAGAAAAAGTATTGCCGCTTCAAAAAATTGGGCATCAAATATGTCGATTACAAGGATGGAGAATTTTTGAAGAAATTCCTCAACGAGCAAGGTAAGATTCTTCCTCGCCGTCTAACAGGTACTTCGCAGAAATTCCAAAAGAAGGTTGCACAGGCTGTAAAGCGTGCGCGCCACTTGGCTATCCTGCCTTTCGTAACCGATTGCATGAAATAATAAAGAGGAGGAGAAACTATGGAAATCATTCTAATTAAGGATATTGAAAAATTGGGTTACGCAAACGACATCGTAAACGTAAAACCCGGTTATGCTAACAACCACTTGGTTCCCCGCGGCTTTGCCAAGGTAGCCACCGCAGCAGCGAAAAAAGTGTTGGCAGAAAATTTAAAGCAACGCGCTCACAAAGATGCCAAAATTCTCGGTGACGCTCAGGCGCTTGCAGAGAAAATTGCCAATCTGCCTTTGATCATCACCATGAAGGCTGAAGAGGGTAACATCTTCGGTTCAGTCACCGCCGCCAATTTGGCCGATGCACTGGCAGCCAAAGGCGTTGTCTTAGATCGCAAGGTTATTGCTGTTGAGTCCGTGAAAACTGTCGGCGAATACGAAGCCACTGCAAAACTTCATCGCGAGGTGAAGGCAACGATCAAATTCAGCGTTGTTGCAGCAGAGGAATAAAACACAATTCCCTCTATATAAAAGAATAGGTCGATGAAAGTCGACCTATTCTTTTTTGTCATAATCCCTACTATCCACTGTTTTCAGGATTTGCTTTACGGTGAAAATCAAGGTATTCGTGATTATTCTCCCCCGATATATTGAATTTATTTTCAAATTTCATCATCAATAATTAGTTTTGTCACCCAAATAAAATTCCACGGTTATCACTTTCGGAACCCTAAAACAAAAAAGCAATAAGATGAAGGATACAAAATTAGATTACACATCTCCAAAATTAGAGATTTGTCTATTGACCATCGAGCAAGGATTTGCACTCAGTATCGATCCAATGGCCGATGTAAACGATTACACACAAGGAGCAGATCAAACACATGATTAATTGTATGAAATTAGATTACACCACCCCCACATTAGAAATTTGCCTACTCACCGTAGAGCAAGGCTTTCAAGGAAGCGTCGCAAAGGCCGAAACGCCCAATTACACAACAGGAACAGATCAGACTTACGATAATTAGCATGAATAAAATGAAAAATTTAGTATTTTTAATGCTCGTCCTCTTTGTAGGGGGGGGGGTGTGCCGACTCTAAGCAAGAAGAAACTACTCCCGTCAACACCGAGAAGTTTCAATTCTCCGTATCCGCTACAACCCAAGATGATGGCTCACGCGCCAATATTGAAAATGGACTGAACGTCCTTTGGACAGACGGCGATGGCATCGCCACCTACGCAAAAAGTTATGCCACCTCAGGAGGTAATAAATTCATCCTTTGGTTGCAACAGCTTTTCAATGGTGGCAAGAGTGGCTCTTTCAAAGGTGAGGGCAGTAAACCGGGGGCAACCGACACCTACTATGCCGCCTATCCCGAACAGACCCTCGTCACCGAAGGCCGTGCCGAATTCACCATCCCTGTTGCTCAAACGGGTGTGCCCGAACCACTGATGGCCGCCATGTGCGAAAATGTAGCCAGCGATGCCATTGATTTCAAATTTGCACCCGTCAATGCCACCCTGCATATCACCTTGGATCAAGCCGTTGATAAAATATCTTTCGCTGCGTGCGATGGTGCGTATGTGGCTGGCAACTATATCTTTGACTACAAGACAGGTGTGGCAACATTGGCTGGAACAGAGCGGATAATCACCGTTACCCCAGCAGCGGCAACGACCGACCTGCTGATCTCCGTGCCCGCCGCCACCTATGCCAAGGGCTACAAATTAACCGTGGAGAAAAACAACACCTCGATGGTTTACAGCTTTAACTACCGCACAGGTATCACCTTCGAGAAGGGCAAGAGCTATCCGCTCAGCCTGACCTTCAAGCCAATCACCTTCACCACGGGAAATGCCAAAACCTCTTATAATAATAATGGTGTCACACAGGTAGACAATAACTACGATGGCAATAAGATGGCTATCAGTGGAAACTGGTCATTCAGCGGTGGTATTTCCAACACACTGATCACCGAAGCAGGTGTCTATTACGAAGATCCAAATGGTGTGCGCACCTATTTGGCGCAAGTCGCAACCCCAACTGCGGGTGCAAATCTCTGCAATCCTGTCGATCTTACTCCCGCTTGGAATGGCTATAAAATCTACACCTACATCAAACTTATTGACCAAACAGAAATTCGTTCTACCGCAATAGCTGCCTCGGTTACCGGCCTGCCTTTTACGGCTGACTTTGCACAGCACGACTGCAATTTCTATGGCATCTCAAAACAAAACACAGGAAATGTAGCTGAAGCAGAAGGATTTGTGAAATTAACTTCAGCTGGAAGTTCAAATAACAGTGGCGGATTTATCTTACCAAAATTCTATCTTCCTGCTGATACAAATGTTGCGTTAGCCAGCAAAATAAAGAAATTCAAGAGTCAAGGCTTCATCAAGTGTGCAATTTACGTTGCCCGTTGCAATGGCACTTGGGATGGAACTGAAAGTTCGGGAAATATCGCACCAAGTGAGAAGCAAGGCCTTGTGGATTGGAATACCAATCATACATTAACCGCTTCTCATCCCACTTTTTGCTATTGGATGGGGGGTCTAGTAGGCCAAATTATTGGTGTCACATCACTCAGCATCACCTATCGCTAAGTGACTATCGCAATAAAATAGCGTTGCTTTTCACGAAGAGCCGGAACAGTTCGCTGTCCGGCTCTTCTCTTTGACCCACAGCGAGCAACTCACTCTGCACGAATAAAATGGACAGAACTAACGCTCAACGCCGCTTGTCGCCGATAGGAGAGCAACACCAATGCAATGCCCACAAAGATCACCAGCCCAAAGAGTAGCATATCAAACTGAAGCTTATCGAGCCCCATCCACACCGAAAGAGTGACCGCTAAAATCGGTTGCAGATAGGTATAGATACTCGAAACGGTGGGTTGCACCGACTTAAGGGCGTAGTTGAGCAGTAGGTTCGGCAGATAGGTCGGCAGGGTGAGCACAAAGAGCACCGCCAAGATCACGCGCCAGTCAAAGACAGCGTAATCGGTCTGCACAACCTCCTTGATCCCAAAGGGGAGCATCGCTACCGCCGAGACACAATAGATCCACCGGAGGAGGGTAGTAATTCGATATTTGGTGATCAATTTCTTAAACCATACCATATAGAGTGCCGTTGTAGCCGCGCAGATGAAAATCAAAATATTACCCAGTAAATTGGAGTGCGCATGGCTCACCGAAGCCCCGACAACAATCACCCCTACCGCACCCCCCATTCCCAAGATCAACCCCGCGACCTTCAATTTGGTAAAGTGGTCAATACCAATGATTACGGAGATGATCAGTACCAACAACGGGACAATGGTGGCAATGATAGAGCCGTCAATGGGCGAAGTTTGCGACAAGCCATACATCATAAAAACCTTCCGTAGCACCCCAATCAGCAACGCCGCCCCAATGAGTTTCCAAATATCCTCACGCGCCACCCGCTCCATCTTCTCCCACAGCAGGGGTAGCAGTGAAATCAGCGCCGTGACACACAGCGAGGCGGTGATCATCGCCCGCGGCTCAACATAATGGGGCATCACATAGTTATAAAAAGGATAATCCATCGCCCAAACCATGTTGCAAAACAACAAGGCGAGATGTGGCTTAATCTTATTCATACCGACAGGGTTTACAGCCAATGTCTCGCAAAGATTAAGCCACAAACAGCTGCACAAAAAAGCGCCGGACGATTACTCGTCCGGCGCTTCACCATGGTGAAAGTGAATTACTTCTCCTCCTCTTTCACCTCTTCTTCTTGCTCAGCTTTCTCTTTGGCAGCCTTCTTGGCAGCAGCTTTTTCCGCTTTTTCAGGAGCCTCCATCGCAGCCTTCAATTCAGCTAAACCAGCAATATCACCGAGTGTGGTCTTCTCCATCGCTGCATTGATCTTCTTCACAGAGGACTTCGTAGCATCGGAAGTGGCCTTACGCTCTGCCTTTTCAGCAGATACCTCAGCACGCTTAGCCTCTTCGAAAAGACGGCTGTGCGACAGGGTAATCCGTTTGGTTGCTTTCGAGAATTCGATCACCTTAAATTCGAGCTTATCACCCAATTTCGGGGTTGTACCGTCTTCTTTCACCAAGTGACGACCGGGGCAGAAACCCTCGATGTTCTCGCCGAGAGAAACCACAGCACCCTTTTCAACCACTTCGATAATTGTACCCTCGTGAATGGTGTCAACAGCAAACTGGCTTTCAAATTCATTCCAAGGATTCTCCTCCAACTGCTTGTGACCCAAGCTCAGGCGGCGATTCTCCTTGTCTATTTCAAGAACGACAACTTCGATTTCAGCACCGATCTGAGTGAACTCACCCGGATGCTTTACCTTCTTGGTCCAGCTCAAATCTGAGATGTGGATCAGTCCGTCAATACCCTCTTCGATCTCTACAAAAACACCGAAGTTAGTGAAGTTGCGCACCTTAGCTACACAGCGAGTACCCACAGGATATTTCGCCTCAATACCCTCCCAAGGATCAGGAGTGAGTTGCTTGAGACCCAAAGACATCTTACGATCGTCACGGTCAAGGGTTAAAATCACAGCTTCGACTTCGTCGCCCACCTTCATAAACTCTTGAGCCGAACGCAAGTGCTGACTCCAAGACATTTCAGAGACGTGGATCAAACCCTCAACACCCGGAGCAATCTCTACAAAAGCACCGTAATCAGCCATCACAACAACACGGCTCTTCACGTGATCACCAACCTTGAGGTTAGGATCAAGTGCCTCCCAAGGATGAGCAGAGAGTTGCTTGAGACCCAGTGCAATACGCTTTTTAGCATCATCAAAGTCAAGAATAACAACCTGAATCTTCTGATCAAGCGACACAACCTCGTCAGGATGGCTCACGCGACCCCAAGAGAGGTCAGTGATGTGGATCAAACCATCGACACCGCCTAAGTCAACAAAGACACCGTAAGAGGTGATGTTCTTGACCATACCTTCGAGGATCTGACCCTTCTCCAATTTGGACATAATCACCTGCTTCTGAGCCTCTAATTCGGCCTCGATCAATGCCTTGTGAGACACAACGACGTTGCGGAACTCTTGGTTGATCTTCACAACCTTGAACTCCATCGTCTTGTCTACATAAATATCGTAATCGCGAATCGGTTTCACATCGATCTGCGAACCGGGAAGGAAAGCCTCGATGCCAAATACATCGACAATCATACCACCCTTCGTGCGGCATTTGATGTAACCCTTGATAATCTCGTCCTTCTCCAAGGCCTCATTGACACGATCCCAGCTCTTCAGCTGACGTGCTTTCTTGTGAGAGAGAGAGAGTTGGCCGCTACGATCCTCAGCAGATTCAACGTAAACCTCTACTTTATCACCGATTTGCATATCGGGATTGTAACGGAATTCAGCGATCGGCAGGATGCCTTCGCTCTTGTAACCAATGTTGATCACAACTTCTCTTTTCGAGATGCCGATCACAGTACCCTCAACTACCTCACCTACGATGACTTTGGAAAGGGTCTTGTCATACTCAGCCGCGATTTGCTCTTTCGGCTGATCATAAACGCCTAAATCGTTCTCATAAACATTCCAATCGAAATTCTCGTTTGAAATAACTTGTTTTGTTTCTTCCATTTGTGGAAACTTTGTGCGATACAATCGCCAGTTAAATGATTAATGTTGAATATTATACCTCGCGCCTACGCGTAAGGGACTACAAAGGTAAAAAAAAATCTGCTCTTTGCAATCCCTATGGGCAAAAATATTCTACCAACCCACGAGGAGTGTCAAAAAACGGG
>JAVVZO010000049.1:5907-8870 GCA_036650515.1 Alistipes sp. | reverse complement strand
TAAATCACATGATTTCTCGAAAAGCAGTGTTCCTGACAGGGAAATTCTGCTTTTTTATTTTTGTCAGTTTGATTTCTCGAAAGGATTTACTACCTTTGCCCAACTGAATGTAAAAACCATTAAAAGATAAAAAGATATGGCAAATTTGAGAACCCTGAAGAAGGATATTGATTACCGTGTAGAGGAGATCGTATTCGACTGCGATATGGCCATCTGCTTCCAACCTTCGAAAGAGAAGGCGATATTTGAACTGATGCAACATACTGTCGAAGTGCGTAATGCACTCTTTACCAAGGTGTGTAATCCTGCCGAACCACATAATCCATCTCTTGTTCGGAAGCACTATGCTGCTTTGCGTCATGAAATTGATGAGGCTTTTGAGACACTCTTTGCAAAATTGAGCGAGATCAACAAGTAGTTATTAGCACCATTTAATAGCGGAGACGAAGGCTAATCCCTTCGTCTCCGCTATTTTTATGGATATACAGAATACTCTTTTATATTTCAGGTGAATAGGCTCTGTCGACCCATGACTTAACCTCTACATTGACAGTGACATCGGCACGAGGTGGATTCGGTGTATCAGCAAGATCACTATATTTGAAGACAAAGCCATTGCGGGGGCTGTTGTAAATTTTGCCTGCTTCGAAATTCTGAATCAAGGCATTGTTTGAATCCTTAAATCCGGTCACCGTAAGAAATTTATTGGTGACGATAGAGGTTACTCCGTTTACCTTGATCGTGACAGAGGATAAGACCACCACAAGACGAGGAATATTGATCGCGCCACCCAATGTAGGCGCTGTGTGGTAAACCCAAATAACACTTAGATTATCAGAGGGGGTGAGTTTGCCATTCTTGGAAGTGGGTGTGGTCTTGTCTTTATGGACAAAGGCGGCGTTGTTTAAATTATTGAGCGCTGTTCCGCCAAATATCTTTGATCCTGCACCTCCTTTGCCGCAAGCCATATAGATCGAGGGGAAGAAATTATCAACATAAAGACCGGCCATGGTGAAGCTGACAATCATCGGATCCTCGGTTTTGATCTCTGTGATCTCAATGCGAGAGAGGATGGGTGAGAGTAGTACGCAGGCATCCTTGATGCTTGTTTCGCCCTTGATCTTATTGTCATACTTTGCGGCATCAAAACCCGTCAGGTCAGAGGCATTGGCCAAAATAGGAAATGGAACACCTGTCAGCTCTACCATCGTCTCTGAAACTGCTTGAATGTCGGCCTTGCTGGTGCAGGCTTTCAGCTTTGCTTCAGTGGTGGATAGAGGGGCGTAATTAGCTACAATATAGACCTCAGAAGCAGAAGTTTTAATGCCACTAAATAATTGACCTGCAAGTATCTGCTCTGTATTGATGATGCCATAAGAGAGCACGATACCCTCTGACGAAAGAAAGAAGACCATCCCTCGCTGAATGGAAACCACCGTGCCGTCAGGCAGAGAACCTCCTATGGTGTTGGAATTGATGGTCGGTGAGTTGATGTACACCATCACAGAGATCGTCTTTTGGTTGTCAGGTGCTACGTCTGAATGCTCTTTGGTGCAGGCAAATAAGCTGAAAGCCGCCATGGCGACAGTGAGTAAGTGGAATGTTTTCGTCATGATCTCATTGTTTTTATTTCCGAAAGAAATAGTAAAACACTGTTTAAATTGATAAATTTAAACAGTATCTAACAATAAGAATGCCATGATTACCCGTGCCAGTAGTTGGCTATTCGTGCGTATGGTGTTCTAAGACGGTGTGAGGAATATTCCCGTGTGTGATGATCTGAAGCGGGCAATCATAATTGCGTAACTGCTCTTCGGTGATGATGTTAGAATGATGACGATGCACGCACAGATTGACACAGACGATCTCCTTTACCACGCTGGTAATGGTGCCGATGTCGTGTGAAACCATGATGATGGCCATGCGCTGGTTTAACTCCTGCAAAAGTAGGTATAATTCGTGCTCAAAGCGGTTGTCAACAAAATTAGCAGGTTCATCTAAAATGAGTAATTTCGGATCAGCGATAATGGCTCGACAGAGCAACATCCGCTGCATTTGTCCTCCGGAGATCTCTCCAATCGCTCGCTCGGCAATATCGGCAATACCCGCTTGCGAGAGTAGGGCGCGCGCTTTAGCGTAATCGGCTTTGTTATAGGACGTTAAAAATTGTTTTTTTGCCTGAAGGCCAGAGACAACAACTTCGATCACCGATAGCGGAAACGAACGATCAAAGAGCGTCTGCTGTGGCATATAACCAATTAAACGCTCTTTGCCACGATAGAGTTCATCGGATAAAACAACTTCTCCCTGATAGGGTAGCATGCCCAAAATGACCTTCACCAAAGTCGTTTTGCCACCGCCATTTGGACCGATGACACCGATGAAATCATTGGCCTGAATCGTTAAATTTACATGTTCTAAAGCGCGGCAGTTCTCATAATCAACGCTCACATCACGCAGGGTAATCAGATCCATTATCGGGTGGTTATTAGGTGGGTAATATGCGCTATGTTTTCCAAAACAGACGCCGCTAAGGGATCAATGGCGATGGCCTCCCCGTGAATATCATGTGCAATGACCTCGACACTGGATGCCGGAAATTGGCTTTGATAGAAAATGCGATTGATATTTTGCTCTTTAGCAATGCCGATCATCTCCGATAATCGTTTGGCTGTCGGCTCTTTGCCCTCATTTTCGATGGCGATTTGTTGAAGACCATAAGCGCGCGCATAGTAGGTCAGGGCGGGGTGGTAGATCAAAAAACAAGAGACACCACTATGGGCTATTTGCTCACTTGTCTTGCGGTCAAGCTCCTGCAAGCGCAACTGAAGCTGTTCGAAATTGTGGGTATATTTCACCGAGTCGGGGTAGGCCGCCGCAATGGCGCGATAGGCATTGGCGGCCATGATCTGCAATTCACGGGGAGAGGTCCAAATATGCGGATCAACGCCACAGGTATGCTG
>JAVVZO010000049.1:0-5807 GCA_036650515.1 Alistipes sp. | reverse complement strand
TGCTGGTGGGCGCAACTGCCAGCGATCACCTCAATCCCCTCACTCAAGTTGATCACTTTTTCCTT
Source organism: Alistipes sp. (assembly GCA_036650515.1). Classification (GTDB taxonomy): domain Bacteria; phylum Bacteroidota; class Bacteroidia; order Bacteroidales; family Rikenellaceae; genus Alistipes. The sequence goes on along the minus strand of JAVVZO010000049.1, from coordinate 5,742 downwards.
TTGTTCAACCTTGGATAGCAGGCTTTGTTCGAAGTTAATCAGTCCGGTACTGAAAATTAACTGGGCTTTATTGAGCGCTATAAATTGCTTCGGAGTAGGCTCAAAAGTCTCCGGACTGGCACCGGCTGCAACGAGAACCTCCAAGTTGAAATCGTCCTCAACGATGCTACTGACCAAGGTTTGCAGTGGTAGAATAGAGACATATAAGGTCTTTTTAGAGGATTCAGAATGCGGTGTGCAACCGAGAAATCCCATCAACAAGAATATATATATAGGTATAATTTTCATTTTTGATAGCAGATAGATGAATGGGCAAAGATAACCATTTTTTGGCATCTTTCTTGAATATAATCTCAACACGGATCGTAATTTTATTTCATTTAAAACGTATGGTTATGAAAAATTTCAATTTATTTGCTGTGGCAACTGCCATGCTAACATTGGTCTCTTGTGCAAAAGAGACTGAAGCACCTCCAACTCCAGATAATGGAGAGAAGATGGCTGTCACGCTCCAAATCGCCTCTCCGGATGATGTTAGAAGTATCGAAGCACCCGCTTTAGACGGTGAGAAGGTTACGCTTGCCAGTGGTATCGTGTTTTTTATGACCACAGGCGGTGATGTTGTCTCTGTTCAGGATCTGAAGCCGGCGGAGGCACTGACAGCCGATGGTCAGCTGTTTGCAGGTGTTAGCAAGTCGGCGAAACAGGTTTACATTGTTGGTAATAGTGCCACTTTGCCTGCTGACGATGTGACCAAACTTAAAGCATGCGCAACCATGATAGGTTTGAAGGCGGTCTCCTCTTCCATCTTGAGTCAGCAACAGACACACAAAAACGTTGTTGTGGTCAATGCTTTGGATGCCACAAATTTTCCCGATCATACGGGTCTTATTGTTGCCAGTGGTGTAGAGCCTATTAAATACAAGGCCTGTGTACTTTTAGCTCCTGTGTTGTCACGCATTCAGATTGCCGACATACTCACGATTGATCCTAATATTGTTAGCTTTGACTTCGCTGGTGTGGCTGTGGATGGTTACTATACATCTTTCTACATGGCAACCGAAAAGGGAGGTGCCGGTGTTAATTATACGGTGAATCAAACAGCTGGATCTGTGGGTGTTCCTGCCACTACAATGTGTGATATGCCTACTGTTGCAATTCCAGATGGCGGAGATAAGAAAATCACTGCTGCCGAGGCAAAAGCAACAACTGGTACTCTTGTGTGGGCATACCAAACTACACCAACCTTAGGTGGTGCTACATTTGTTCCGCGAATCATAGTGAAACTCACTAATATTGTGTTAAGAAATGCGGACGGTACGACCACTTCGATTGCAGGTCCTAAATTTTTAACCGTAACCGGTTACAAAGCAGGCTCAACACAGGTGCTTAATTTTGAGGCAGGTAAGATTTATAATATTCCGGCAGGCGGCTTTACCTTCAAGTATCAGGATCTGGACAACGATCCGAATCCGTTGAAGATTAGTGTTAATGTTTGCGTCGCCATTAAACCTTGGACGGTGGTTGGTGTTACTCCTCAATTATAGTCCAGCAGTATCGAGGAGGGGGCGGAGGCAAGACTTTCCGCTCCCCCTCTTTTTAAACCTTTAAATCATACACCCATGTTGAAAAGAATTTCAAGAGGATTGATTCTCATAGGCTTACTCTTTGCCGTGAGTTGTATAAAAGAGGATGTATCTAATTGTGGCGCAGATGTGCAGGTGCAATATTATTACACCTTGAATCCGCAGCAGGTAAATCTTTTCGAACAGAAGGTGCAACAAATGGGCATCTATATTTTCGATGGAGAAGGTCTGTACTATGATTATCGGACCATTAATGATCCGGCACAAATTCGCAACAATCAACCCATTCGATTTAAGCTACCAACAGGTGACTACACCTTGCTTTCATGGGGTGGCACTCCTGATTGGTATGATAGTGGAGAGCGTACCGAAGAGACACCTTTTCAGTTTGGGCTTCGTAAAGGAGTGACCCGATTGTCTGATTTTAGGCTGTGGATTCAATGGTACAAAGCGGGTGGCGAAGAGCATCTCATAGCCAAAGAGCCGGCAGATCTCTACCATGGTCAGCCTACACAGATTAAGGTGGGTAATGACCGCGCGACAGCTACAAGGATAGGACTCATCAAAAACACACATACGATCAACGTTTTAATCACAGGCATCGAATTCCTTCTGCCAAATTATCAGCCCGGGCAGTCGTTATTTGATATTTACTGTATAGGAGGAAATGGTCGTTATCAACACGATAATACCTTCGACAAAAGTGCTGAAACGGTGAAATACTTGCCCAGTAGCAACCAGTTTGTCGATAATCAGGTTATTGCATCAATCAAGGTGATGCGCATGATCTCTGAAGAGCCATTTTGGCTCACGGTGGCGGATAAACATAGTGGCGAGGTCTACTTTAAATTTGATATGATGCCCTACATCATGCAGTTGCCGGCCTATATGACCCAAGAGGATATAGATCGAGAGGACGAATTTGACATTAAGCTACAAATTGGCATGGATCTCTCGCTGGTGATTTGGATCAATGGTTGGAAACTCATTGATGTAATCCCTCAATAAGAAGCTGTAAACCAGCCAAAACATAGGTATAAATAATTTTATCAACAATTCAAAACAGCCTCTAAGATGAAAAATAGAAGAACTATACACTGGATATTTCCGCTCCTGCTTGGTGCACTTCTTTGGATGGTAGGGTGTAGCAAGGAGGTGGATACAGACTCCGTTTCTGATGCGAAAACTGTTTCGTTGCAGATCAAGGTTTCCAGCTTATCTCCCTCGGCGGAAACACAGAACCTGCCTGCGGGGACAACAGGGCAGGTGAGGCTCATGCAAGAAGAGATGGTGGGGCGCGTTCGCATGATTCTCTTTAGCTGTGATGCTTCAGGTGTCGTTACATCGCTGATAGCCAATCAACTGAATGTTGGCATGAGTCCTTTTGTACAGCGCATCACTCCAGGTTATGTGAGGATTATATTGGTGGCCAATGAATTGGATAGTTGGAGCTTACAGAATATAACCTCGATGGCGCAACTCAATGCACTCCAATTTGCCAACGACCTTTTGCCAACCACAACACCGCCTTTTACCATGTATTCCGATTCGGTGGTCAATGTGACCGAAACGCAAAATACTTTTACCATTCCTTTGGTCCGCACGGTTGCCAAAGTTACGCTTAACTTGAAATGTAGCTATGCAGATTTAGGCGAGAGTATTACCCTCAAATCAGTGACAATACGGAATCTCCCTAAGGTATCCTATTTAGTCACACAACCTTATAATGGTAGCACTGGTTTCTATGCAGGGACAGCGGTGGCCATGGATTATGCCAGTGGAAATGTGATCTATACGGCTGATGAGTTGAAAACAAAAGCCGGCGGTGTGGTGTTTTATATTCCTGAGTACCAAGCGGCTAATGTTGGCACTTATATGTATCTGGATATTGTGGCCGCACCCACCAATAATCCTTCGCGCACGCTGAGGTATCGTATTGTGTTGGGGAATGGCGCTTACAAGCTCTACACAACGCCGCCTGCTTCTATCGAGAGTTTGACCGCGCAAGACCTTTCGATTACGCGGAACAACAACTATATCCTCAATGCAACCATCCGAACGTTGGATCAAGTGGATTTGGCTGTGAAGATGACTGTTGCCGATTGGACGGTGGATAACAGCACCAATGGTTGGATGGTGCCGCCCTATATAAATGTGTCGTTGCAGACGATGAATTTTGATCGAGCCAAGCCTTTTAGGGTCTATTTTTGGACGAATCAGGAGACGGCCGTAGTAGTCAACGAACTCTATGTTCACGATCCGACAGGAGCGCGATTAACAACTGTTGCAGGAACCTTGGTGGGGTTGCCGGCAGGGGAGAACTTCTATTTTAATCCAGCAACCGGTATGGGATATATTGATATTGTCGTGAAGTCACAAACGGCGATTCCGCTTAAGTTGAACGATGTGCTTTGGTTTACCTTCAAAGCCGGAAATCTCAGGCGTTCATTGCAATTTAAATACATAAAATGATGATCATGAAAAGTCGAATAATTACAATACAGACCTTTATTTTGCTGATAGGAAGTTGTCTCTTCTTCGGTTGCAGTCGAGAAGAGGGGAGCGGTGCAGAGGAACAGTTGCTAAATGGACAACAACCGGTCGAATTAAAGCTACAATTTGGCTTCGAGACCAACTTTGAAATGACGCGTGGAAGCAGTGAAAATGAGACGAAAATTGCAGAAAATGATCTCTACCTACTCTGTTTTGATGCGGCGGACAAGTTGGCCGAATTGCCGATCCAAGTCAGTAGGGTAGGGTCGGAGTATATTGCTGTTTTGCATGCCTCTCAGGGAGCCAGCCGCAAAATTTATCTACTGGCAAATACGCAAGGCGCAATAACAGCGAGTGGAATCAACTGGCGTGTGGGGATTACGACCCTGAATGAGGTGGTCAATGGTCTACTGACCCCCTCGCGAATCCTATCGGGGGCAACGCTGATCACCAATAATCTAACCTTGCATCCGATGTCCGCATCTACCATTCTGCCTTCGATCACCGGTAGCACCATCATCAACTCAACGGGTGATGCAACGGGACAACCTTTGCAGTTGCGTCGGGCAACAGTTAAAATAACGGTCAAAAAGGATACCTCGGCAGGGTATGATCCAACACTTGATCAGCTTCAGTTGCAGGGTATTAACTTAGGGAATACAGCAGTGGACAGCTATATTTTAGCGTCAGCTGTCACCCCGCGATCTACTACCGCACATACAGGGGGTGGTGGCAATGTGGAGACCATGCTGGCCACCGCAGACGGCACTCAGAGTGAGCCGTTGTATAGTTACGAATCGGCTGTCAATAGCACACCTTTTGTGGTGGTTAAGGCACTTTTCTATGGGCAAATTTGCTTCTTTCGACTCGATTTTGTGCGAAAATCGTCCTCAGGGGAGAGCATAAAAATTCCTTTGCTACGCAACGTCCATTATCAGATTATCATCAAAAAAATATCCTGCATAGGGTTCTCGACAGCGCGTGATGCGATTGCTAATAAGGGTGTAAATACTTCATTTACAGACTATTATATCAGTGATGTGGCCAATCAAGATGTGGTTACCAATGGTATGTACGCGTTTGCACTGAGTAATTCGGAATTCATCACCTTTACCGACAACCATGTAGCGATGGTGGCCGTGACGACCTACTCTCATGATGCACCAGCGACAGTGCCTCCGGGTTCGGTAACGGTGTCATCCGGATTGTCGCTTTATAGCGAAGCGCGAATGCCAGACAATAATGGTACCTATTATTGGCGTGATGCTATCGTCAATATACTGCATGGATTCACAGCTGGTACGATGACATTTCGCGTTGGTGACTTGGCGAAAGAGTTGTCGATCAAGCGTTATCCTGCCTTGAAGGCACATGCCCAAGCGGTTCAATTAGGCGGGGCCTATATTCAAGCGGTGGTTCGGGATTCATTGAAAACGCCTTGGTTGCAGTTGTCGAATGATGGTGGGGTGACCAAAAAATACTCGATCAATAATGTCGGAAATGACCTGAGAATTTATGTTCCGCAGTCGGCTGGGGTAGGGCGTATAGGGAGAATAAATCTTTTTTGCAAGGATGGGAAGCGGGGTAGTTCAGTCATTTTTATAGAACAATTAAAGTAAACAGGCTATTTAGAAGCTGTTAGAGCAGAGGGAGAAGACGGTTT
>JAVVZO010000048.1:0-8880 GCA_036650515.1 Alistipes sp. | reverse complement strand
TTGCGTTTAGAGGGGTGTTTAGAAGCTGTTTTAAATTTATTGATCTTGTTTTTCGGCTTTTTCGCCCTGCAAATCCGATTTTAGCGCGCTAAAATCGGATTTATAGAACAAAAACAGGAACAAAAATAGCTCTCCAATAACTTTGGTAATAAATTAGTTTTTACTCTTCGTCGGTGTCGGTGTAGGCCTTGAGGAGCTTGTCCTGCACATCAGCAGGTACTTGCTCATAGGCGGCAAAGGTCATCGAGTAGGTCGCCGCACCGGAAGTGAGGGACGAGAGGGTGGTTGAGTAGCGATAGAGCTCTGCCAAAGGCACGCGGGCGTTGAGTCGGTCGAAGCCACGGTCTGACTCCATACCCATAATCATCGCACGGCGATTTTGCAGATCACTCATCACAGCGCCCATATAGTCACTGGGGGTGAGCACCTCCACGTCATAGATGGGTTCCATAATCTTCGGTCCAGCATTGCGGAAGGCCTCCTTGAAGGCATTACGGGCAGCCAACTTGAAGGAGATTTCATTTGAATCAACCGGGTGCATCTTACCATCGTAAATCACCACGCGAATATCACGTGCGTAAGAACCTGTCAGCGGGCCTTCGTCCATCTTCTCCATAATACCCTTGAGGATGGCGGGCATAAAGCGTGCATCAATAGCACCACCTACCACGGCATTGCCATAGATCAACTTGCCGCCCCAAGGCAGGTCGTAGACCTCTTTGTTCTTGACATTAACGGTGATCTCGCCCTTGCCCGGAATCTTATAGACCTTCGGATCTGGCATCCCATCATAGTAAGGTTCGATAACCATGTGAACCTCACCAAATTGACCCGAACCACCCGACTGTTTCTTGTGTCGATAGTCTGCCTGAGCAATCTTGGTGATGGTCTCGCGGTAAGGAATGCGCGGTGCAAGGTATTCGATTTCCAACTTATTCTCGGTGTTGAGCCGGTATTTCAGGATATTGAGGTGATGTTCACCCTGTCCTTGGATGATGGTCTGCTTCAGCTCTTTGGAGTAGCCTACCAAAATGGTTGGATCTTCGTATTTGGCATCATTGAGCAACTTGCCCAACTTCTCTTCATCGGCCTGTACTTTCGCCTTCACAGCAGCACGGTAGCGCGGTTCGGGGAAGATGATCGGCTCAATAACTACCGAGCTGACGGCTGCCGTCAGGGTGTCATTGGTGCGCGTGCCCTTGAGTTTGATGGTGCAACCAATGTCACCCGCGGAGAGTTCAGTGACCTTGACGCGATTTTTGCCGGCCACAGCAAAGAGTTGCGAAATCTTCTCCTTATTGCCGGTGCGGGCGTTGACTAACTCTTGGCCTTCAGTGACCTTACCACGGATCACACGCATATAAGAGATCTCGCCGATATGTTGTTCGATCTGACTTTTAAAAACGAAGGCAACCGTGGGTTGCGTCTCCTCGGCAAGGATCTCCTCCCCTTCTGTGGAGAGGAAAGCCGGTGCTTTGAGCGGCCCGGGGGCAACGTTGATGATAAATTCCATCAGACGTTTGGTGCCGATGTCGCGCTTGGCGCTACCGCAGAAAACGGGGATGACCTCGCGCTTTGAGACACCAATCTTCAGTCCGGCGCGAATATCGTCTTGGGTCAGCGTGCCTTTGTCGAAATAGAGCTCCATCAGTGCCTCATCGTGCTCAGCCGCCATTTCGACCAACTCCTTATTGAGTGCTGTGGCGCGCTCCAGCTCCTCAGCAGGAATATCTAACTCTTCACGGGTGCCGTTCTCGTCTTTGAAACGATACATTTTCATCAACAGCACATCAATGAAGGCATTGAATCCGACACCTGGATTGACAGGATATTGTACCAAAACGGGCTTCACGTGAGAAGCCGCCTTGATGGATTCAAAGGTCATCTCGAAGTTAGCCTTCTCAGAATCTAATTGATTGATAAAAGCAATGATAGGTTTCTTGAGCGAACGTGCGTAGCGGGCTTGGATTTCGCTGCCTACCTCCCAGCCGTTTTGCGCATTGAAGACCATTACCCCCACATCGGCAACCTTAAAGGCTGAAAAAAGACTACCACAGAAGTCGTCTGAACCCGGGCAGTCGATGATGTTGAGTTTACGATCCATAAACTCGGTGAAGAGGATTGTGGAATAGATCGAACGTTTGTATTCGTGTTCGATATCCGAATTGTCCGAAAGCGTATTGTTCGCCTCGATACTACCCCTGCGGTCGATGACCTTCCCTTCGTAAGCCATCGCTTCGGCAAGGGTAGTTTTCCCTGTGCCGGGCGCGCCGATAAGAACGATGTTCTTGAGCTCCTTAGCTGAATAATTTTTCATATTCCGTATAGTTTATAGGTTCTTTTGACGTAAATCACCTCTAAATATACGAAAAATTTTAGATTTCGCAGCTTTGAAACGAAAAAATCGCCCTGTCAAGGCGATTTTTTCCATTTTAGCGGTCAATAACTCCCCGCAAGCAGACCAAAAGCTACTCCTCTTCCGATTTGCGGTGTCCACTGAAGCGCCCCAGCAAATAACCGGCGATAAAGATAACCAACCAAATTAAAATCGTAGTGAGTTTACTCATCATCCAAAGATAAATGTCCATAGAATAGGTGATCAGGAGGACAAAAAGTACGAGCGCGATAATAATGCCAATGATCCATTTTGTTGAAGTCTTCATAGTTCTATTTTTTAAAGCTGTAATTGGTAATAAAATTATTTTCTATCCATTTTTGAGGCTGGGTTGAAGCGCTATATACTTTGGTGGAGCGGAAAGCAGCGGGCAAAGGCTAACAAGTGCGGAGAGGAGTGGGGTTTATTCTTCAAAACAGCTTCTTAATTGGGTCAATGTTTCTGTTAAACGGGCAATGGCTGCTGTTGCGTCTCTCTCCGAACGCGCTTTCCCTATGTGGTGGGTGATGGTGCGAATTTCGCAACCCACGACCCCTAAGGCCTCACAGAGGGCGAAGAAAGCGGCTCCTTCGGTATTCTCAATTTGCGCGCCGGCGGGTGTGGCACCTGCCACACATACGGTATTGGCGCTCACAGCTTTCAAGTGGGTGTGCGGACGACTATTATAAGGTGTGGCAAAGGGATCACAAATGCCTGGCACACGCTCGGCAGTTACCTCCACAACCTCCCCAACTGGGAGCGTCTCATCGTAAGCCCCTGCGGTGCCGGCAAGAATCGCCAAAGCTGGCTTCTTGGCACGCACAGCCTTGACCATGGCAGCTGCCATGGCCGCCATCCCGACTCCGGTGATGAAGACGGGGTCTTTGGGCTCGGTCAGAATAAAGGCCTTGCCCTCCTCGATGGAGGGAAATAGGAAGATCCGCTTCATCCCTAACGACCAACGGTTGCTTCCAACGCTTCAACGGTGATCGGAATGGTCTTATCCCCAATCAGACGACAGCCTGTTTCGGTAACCAGCAAATCGTCTTCGATGCGGATGCCGCCGAAATCGCGATAGGTTTCCAGAGCATCATAGTTGACAATGCCTTTATAAAGCCCCTCGGCGCGACATTTGTCCATCAGAGCAGGGATAAAATAGAGCCCCGGTTCATCGCTCATAATCGTCCCCGGCTTGACCTGCCATGTGGCTCGGTAGATGCAGGTAGCCGATTTGGCCGCCCGTTCAGCGATGGTTGAAAAGTCGAAACTGCGCTCGCCGAAAGCTTCGCAATCGTGCACATCCATGCCCAATCCATGCCCCAATCCGTGAGGCATCAGCAACGTCAGTGCCCCAGAAGCCACGGCATCATCGGCCGTACCTTTGAGAAGTCCCAAACCGATCAGCCCTTCGGCCAACACCCTATATGAGGCTAAGTGAATATCTTGGTGGTACATCATGCCGGGCTTGACGATCTGTGCTATGTGGTCGTGAGAGGCTAAGACGATGTTGTAAATATCTCTCTGTTTGGCCGTGAACTTACCGCTGACCGGATAGGTGCGGGTATGGTCAGAGCAGTAGCCATCGAGCGACTCTCCGCCAGCATCACAGAGCAATAAGCGGCCGTTTTCCAAAACGCCATCGGCATTGAGGTTGTGTAGTGTTTCACCGTGTTGAGAGACGATGGAGGAGAAGGACACCCCAGCCCCCATAGATTTGGTGATCCCTTCAATCGCACCGGCAATGGTGCGTTCAATGACCCCTGCGCGACACATCTTCATCGCGGTGGTGTGCAGAGCGTAACCAATGTGGAAAGCCTGCTCCATGGCCTCAATCTCCTCGGCACTTTTAATTTCACGCATCTCCGCCACGGCAAGCATCAGGTCAACCGATTTGTAGGCGTGGAGCAGTGTGGGTTTGATCCCCAACCAAGCGGAGAGTTGTAACTTGGTCTCGCCACGATAGGGGGGCAGGTAGTGAATGCGCCGTCCAAGGGCGATCGCTTGGCGAAGGAGGTTCTCTAAATCGGCCATCGGATGGCTCTCCCGAATACCAACGCCAGCACCTAATTCGCGCAAGGAGGGTTGTGGCCCTGTCCAAATAATATCATCAACGGTGAAGTCATCGCCGAAGAGGATCTCTTGGCCTGAGTCGGCATCAATCACCCCGACCAAGGCGGGAACATTCAATCCGAAGAAGTAGCGGAAGGAGGAGTCCTGACGGAAACAGTAGGCGTTATTGGGGTAGTTATTGGGGGATGAAAGATTGCCGGGCAACAGAATGATGCCGTTCCCGATCTTTTCGCGTAATGTACGACGCCGTGCGGCGTAGCTCTTTTCTGAAAACATAATCGTGTGGTTTTAGGCGGAAACTATTGCTCAAAGATATAAAAAAACTATTTAGAAGCTGTTTCTAAATGGATAAAAAATAAAAAAAGATGAGAATCGGATTTTACTCCAATTCCCATCTTTTTGTGAAAAAATCGGTTGTTAGCGGCGGCAATCGTCGTTGACAACGGCTCCTTCAGGTTGGATACCCTTGAGGTACTTGCCCAAGAATTTTTCCATAGCACGGTAGAAGTCAAAGCGGTTTTCTTCGTTGTGGAAGCCGTGACCTTCGTTGTCTTTCACCATATAATCAACCTCGACCCCACGATCACGCAAAGCCTTGACCATCTGATCGCTTTCGTTGATATTTACACGAGGATCGTTGGCACCTTGAACCACGAAAAGCGGTGTTTTGATCTTGTCTGCATTCAGTGCAGGCGAGTTCTCACGCAGCATGTCGGCTTGTGTTTCGGGATTACCCACCATTTCGTACATCATATCCAACATCGGCTTCCAATAGGGAGGGATGGTCTGCATAAAGGTGAAGAGGTTCGAGACACCTACATAGTCTACCGCACAAGCATAGAAGTCGGGGTCTTTTACAATACCCATCAGTGTGGCGTATCCTCCGTAGCTACCGCCATAGATGGCGATTTTAGCGGGGTCGGCGATCCCTTTTTCGATCAGGTAATTGACTCCATCGGTAATATCATCCTGCATCGTCTGTCCCCACTTGCCATAGGAAAGCTCCGAAAAACGACGGCCATAGTCTGTTGAGCCACGGAAGTTCATCTGCAACACCGCATAGCCGCGGTTGGCTAAAAATTGGATCTCAGGATTGAAGCCCCAAGTATCACGAGCCCATGGGCCTCCGTGTGGATTGACAACTAAAGGTAGGTTCTTGGCGGTCTCCATCTTCTGTCCAACGGGCAAAGTCAGGTAGCCTTCAATTTCCTCACCGTCTCGCGTTTTGTAGGTAATAGGAAGCATCTCAGCCATCTGATCCTCTTTGAGCCATGGTGCTAAGTCGCTGATTTTTGTGAGTTTATTTGTTTTTACATCGTAGAGATAGTAAGAACCATACGAGCGATCACTGCCGGCATAGATGATGAATTTATCTTCGGCTTTATTGGACGAGGCGATGCCGACTTCATAGGCAGGGAGTTGTGCCTCCAATTTACCAATCATCGCTTCAGCCTCTTTGTCAAAGAAATGGCGGACACGCCCTTGGTGGCCTGTGTAGGAGACTGCCAGTAATTTTTTCTGTACATCACTATACCAAACACTTCCCAAATCGTATTTCTCATTTTTGTAGAGCTCCTCGATCTCTGTGCAGGTAGCGGGATCCATCAAAACCAAGGCGGTCTTGTCGCGTCCAATGTTGGTTTCTGCATAGACCAACTTATTGTCAGGGGTGAAATTAGCGAAACTAACCGACTCCTTGAATGAGGTGGTCAGTACCGGTTTGAACGGCTCCTGTTCGGTTGCACGGTAGAGAATTTGGGTGTTGACACCATCTACAATGGCATAAGCAACGCGCAACTGACCATCGTGATCGGTCATCCAGCCCTGAATATTGCCGGGATTCTCATAAAGAAGGGTCATCTCGCCGGTATTAATATTCAACCGATAGGGATCGAACACCTGCGGATTCCGTTGGTTGGTGCCAATAATCATCAGAGAATCAATATCCTCTAAGGGATCGATGATTTGGGTGCGCACGCCCGGTGTGGCGGTATAGGCGATGGGATTTGTGCCATCAATATTGACCCCATAAAGCTGGAAGTTTTCATCACCGCCGGTATCCTTTAAATAGAGAATGCGGTTGTCATTTGCCCAAAAATAGCCGGAAAGATCGCGTTCGGTCTCCGAAGTGAGACGAACAGCCTCTTTGTCGCCGGGCTTCTGGATAAAGATATTGTTGCGACCCTCCCAAGGGGCTGTATAGGAGAAGTGCTCGCCATCGGGCGAAATTTGATACCCGCTCTTTTCAGGGTTGCGGAAGAAATCTTCCAAGGGAATCTGAGGCACTTGCTTGGTGCAAGCAAACATCAGAGGCAGGAAGGCGACTGCAAAAAGTAAAGATAAGTAGTGTTTCATAAGTAATAGGTTTTTGTTGTCCATTGTGTTTTATGCTACAAACGTACAACTATTTTTCGATAAACAAGCGATATTTATTGTTTTTCGATAAAAAAACTCAAGAAAGAGCGTTTATAACTATTTTTTACTAAATTTGATCGTTATAATAAGGTACAATCTCTCCGCTGAAATACATCATGGGGGGATCGGTGCGATTTTTGCACCTCAAAAGAGGGTGTGAAAAGACGATGTGATCGAGATAAGAAAAAACAATGTAGAAAGATGTGCCAAATTGACTGTTAATTTTTTCACATCAAAAAAGTTTTTCTACCTTTGCAGTATTAACACGCGTGCATGATGCGTTTATAGATATAGGAATTTATGTAAATAACGTTGGTAACAAATTCAAACAGTTTCTAAATGAGGTTTAATTAAAAATATGAAAAGTTATGACTAAGATTGATTTGAAGAAGTACGGCATTACAGGGGCTACTGAGGTGATCTACAACCCCTCTTATGACGAGCTTTACCGCGAGGAGACCAAAAAAGGTCTGCGTGGTTACGAGAAAGGTCAACTGACTGAGACAGATGCTGTCAATGTAATGACCGGCGTCTATACGGGTCGTTCTCCCAAAGATAAATTCTTTGTGATGGATGAGACCACGAAAAACACCATCTGGTGGACTTCGGATGAATATAAAAATGACAATAAACCTACATCGAAAGCTACTTGGAAGGAGCTGAAGAAGATCGCCTCCACCGAGCTGTCGGGTAAGAAACTCTATGTGGTTGACACCTATTGCGGTGCCAATGAAAATACGCGTCAGAAGATCCGCTTCATCATGGAGGTGGCTTGGCAGGCACATTTTGTGAAAAATATGTTTGTGCGCCCCACCGATGCTGAGTTGGAAACCTATGGCGAACCCGATTTTGTGGTGTTGACAGCCTCCAAGGCGAAGGTTGAAAATTATAAGAAATTAGGTCTTAACTCTGAAACAGCTGTTGTCTTCAACTTAACCGAAAAGATGCAGGTCATTATCAATACTTGGTATGGTGGTGAGATGAAAAAGGGTATGTTCTCCTATATGAACTACCTCCTGCCACTGAAGGGGATTGCCTCTATGCACTGCTCGGCCAACACCAACGATAAGGGCGAAACAGCTATTTTCTTCGGCCTGTCAGGAACCGGTAAAACTACTCTTTCTACCGATCCGAAGCGTGAGCTGATCGGTGATGATGAGCACGGTTGGGACGATGATGGGATCTTCAATTTCGAGGGTGGTTGCTATGCAAAGGTGATCAACCTCTCCAAAGAGAATGAACCCGATATTTGGAACGCCATTCGCCGCAATGCTTTGTTGGAGAATGTGACCGTAGGCAAGAAGGGTGTGATCGATTTTTCTGATAAGAGTGTGACCGAGAATACCCGTGTATCCTATCCTATCTATCACATTGACAACATTGTGAAGCCGGTTTCGAAAGCGCCTTCGGCTAAGAAGGTGATCTTCCTCTCTGCCGATGCCTTTGGTGTGCTGCCTCCGGTTTCGATCCTTACTCCAGAACAGACCAAATATTACTTCCTCTCTGGTTTTACCGCCAAATTAGCGGGTACAGAGCGTGGTATCACCGAGCCGACCCCAACCTTCTCCGCTTGCTTCGGTGCGGCTTTCTTGTCGCTTCACCCCACCAAATACGGTGAGGAGTTGGTAAAGAGAATGAAGCTCTCCAAGGCTACCGCCTACTTGGTTAATACAGGCTGGAATGGCACAGGTAAACGTATCTCGATTCGCGATACACGCGGTATTATTGATGCGATCCTCGATGGTTCGATCGACAAAGCACCAACCAAGCAGATGCCTATCTTTGATTTCAAAATACCTACGGCTCTCCCCGGTGTAGATTCTCATATCTTAGATCCACGTGATACCTATAAGAAGACAGCTGAGTGGGATGTGAAAGCCAATGATTTGGCCGCTCGCTTTATCAAGAACTTTGTGAAATTCACAGGGAATGCCGAGGGCAAAAAGTTGGTGGTTGCCGGCCCGAAGCTCTAAACAGGACGACAGTGGCTTAGCCACTCTGCTATAAATGACAAAACCGGA
>JAVVZO010000047.1:0-9088 GCA_036650515.1 Alistipes sp. | reverse complement strand
GGCAACCGTCCGTTTTTCGCCCGTTCGTTGACAGCAGGCGACAGGATAATTATTACTTATAACTCTCGTTGCCAGTCTTTTCGAGATTATCATGATCAACTCTGCTTTCAGCGTTAAGATTGAAGAGTGCGACGGATTATATTTCAGATGTATATAAAATATTTTTTTCAAAACATTTGGTTTTGGGGTGATTGTTGTTTACCTTTGCACTCAATAGAACCTGCCAAGCCTCTTTATAATGCTCAAATAGGCGGGTCTTTTTATTGTTAGCTATGGATAAGATCAACTACCCAAAGAGATACTCATCGCCCAAAGAATTAATCACACTACTGAAATCAAGAGGTTTGTCTATATCAGATGAAGCCAAGGCGGAAAATTATTTGCTTCATATCGGTTACTTCAGACTAAGCGCCTATTGTCACCCTTTGTTGAAAATACCTAAGACAGACCATCAGTACAAAGAGGGGGCTACATTTTCTCAAATTCTTATGCTATATCGGTTTGATAGAAAGCTAAGGCTTCTCGTTTTTAATGAGATAGAGAAAATAGAGGTGGCCATTCGAAGCATTGTTATCAACACAGCTTGCGAACATTTCTCAGATATATTTTGGATGACAGATTCCAACAAATTCACCAATACAAGGTACTTTTCAAAATTCGCTGCGGATCTTCAGAACGAAATAGATAATAGTTCAGAGGATTTTATGCTCCATTATGCCTCCACGTATTGCAATCCCTTTCCTCCCGCTTGGTTTATCGCTGAAACCCTTTCTCTTGGAAGTATTTGCCATATCTATAAAAACATCAAAGACAAGGCGTTGAAGAAAAAAATAGCGCGGGAATTTGGATTACAATCCATCGCGTTCGAGTCTTGGATATTAACATTGGCAGGACTTCGCAATATCTGTTGTCATCATGGTCGTTTGTGGAACAGGACTTTAAAGTTAAAACCCACCAACCCCAATCTTACTTATTTGCCTTGGTTAAAGGATGCCACCAAAATTGATATGCAAAAAATATACTACCGCCTCTGCATTATTAAATATTTTCTGTTTTCTATTTCTCCTAACAACTCATTCAAAGAGAAGTTAATCAATTTGTTGCAACAGTATCCCAATATAGATATCACTGCAATGGGCTTCAGCTCTGATTGGCAGAATGAAACAATTTGGCAAAAATAAGGTGTTGTTTTTTTATGCAAAATCGTTATATTTAACACAGCTTCTTAAATTCCGAAAGTCATTGTATCTTCCTAAGAAATTGTTTATTATGGTAACAGAAAAATTCATCATGGCCGGATCAACGGCCTTGCACGTCTGCGATTCGCAAAAGGGGGAACACTGTGTGGTTTTGCTACACGGCTACTTAGAGTCTTTATTGGTATGGGACGACTTCATTCCGCTATTATACAAGCAGGTACGTGTCATCACCCTCGACCTTCCCGGGCACGGAATTTCGGAGGTAAAGGGCGAAATTCACACCATGGACTACCTCGCTGAGGTGGTGAAAGAGGCGCTCGATGTATTAGGTGTAGGTCGCTGCACCCTCATCGGCCACTCGATGGGCGGCTATGTAGCACTGGCCTTTTGCGAGAAATATCCAGAACGGTTGGAGGGGCTGGTTCTTCTCAGCTCCACCCCAAATCCTGACAGCGAGGAGAAAAAGAGCAATCGCCAACGCGAAATTGCGCTGATACGCGCTGGCAAGAAAGAGCTTATAGCACGTACAGCTCCCGAAGTGGGCTTTGCAGTCGACAACCGACCGCGCATGACAGAGGCCATAGAAGATCTTGTAGAGCAGGCTTTTCTGACTGAAGATGCTGGGATCATCGCCATACTCAACGGAATGGCCACACGCAAAGATGAGAATGAGATGTTTCGTAATGCCCCTGTTCGCGAACTGTTCATCTTCGGACGCAAAGACGAATACATTCCCGCCGTTGTCGCTGAAGCTTTGGCGGCCTCTCACCCACAAGCACAGGTCGTTTGGTTAGGAAACTCTGGGCACATGGGCTTTATCGAAGAGCCTCAAGCCACAGCACAAGCAATTTTAGACTTTGTACAACCTCCATCATGCCCTTTGGCAGGAGCCTAAATCCGCAAAAACAGAGCTACCGCAGTATCAATTATAATTTTTTTCTTACCTTTGTTTATACAAACAGCCCCCGTGGCATAAAATCTTCGTGATATGGATCGGAATCAGATTGATTTATTTATCGCAATGAACGCAAGCAAATTTGAGCCTGCGGCCCTTATGTCCATCAAGCAAACGCTCGAAAAGATGTCTGACGACAAGATACTTGCGCTCTCTTCCCTGAGCTATTATGATCCAACCCTCATTTTGGTTATCGCCATTTTACTGGGCTGGGAGCGTCTTTTTCTGGATGATATTATATTGGGTGTGCTCAAAATACTCACTTGTTACGGCTTTGGTATTTGGTGGCTGATTGATCTTTTTACCGCAACCCACCGCGCCAAACAGTATAATTACAACTATTTTCAGCAGACTGCCGCTCGGCTCTAAACTTTTTCAGACTATGAACAGCAGAAAAGTCAATGGCCTATGGATGGTAGCATTGCTTTTCTGCTGCTTTTTTATACTGTCCCTACATTATGGTTGTGGTGTCGATATTGGGTGCCCATTCAAAGCCATCACGGGTCTCCCTTGCCCGGGCTGTGGAGGGATGCGGAGTTTGGATGCCCTGCTCCATGGGCATTGGATGCAAGCGCTTACAATCAATCCACTCTCAGTGGCGCTCATCATGGCGTTGCTACTTTCATTCTGTTGGCTTACGGTAGACCTCTTTTGGGGGCGCAACTCCTTTCTCCGCTACTGCAAACAGTTCAATAACAGGAAGGTTCTGATCTTCATCATCCTACTCCTGCTTGCTAACTGGATTCGTAATATTTTGGAAGGACGATAACGGATTCGTCTTAAAAAAGCTTCTTAATTACCTCCGTATTCCATCAAGTAGGCCTTGATGAAGGCATCCAAATCGCCATCCATCACCGCCTCCACGTTGGAGGTCTGTACCCCTGTGCGGTGATCTTTCACCCGCCGATCATCGAAAACATAAGAGCGGATCTGTGATCCCCACTCGATTCTCTTCTTCGTGGCTTCCAACGCCTGTTGCGTTGCCAAGCGACGATCTAACTCGCGCTGATAAAGTTTAGATTTGAGGATGCGCATGGCATTATCCCTGTTCATCATCTGAGAACGGGTCTCCATATTTTCAATGAGGTAGTCCACCGGCTCTCCTGTGTCAGGATCGACACTGTGGTAACGCAACCGCACGGCCGTTTCGACCTTATTGACGTTCTGTCCACCCGCGCCACTTGCACGGAAGGTGTCCCACTCCACATCGGCAGCATTGACCGTGATTTCGATCGTATCGTCTATCGCCGGCGACACAAAGACGGAAGCGAAGGTCGTCTGACGCTTATTGTTGGCATTGAAGGGTGAAAGTCGCACCAACCGATGAACCCCATTTTCACTTTTGAGGTAGCCATAGGCATAAGCACCCTCTAATTCGAGCGTACATGATTTCACCCCCACCTCGTCACCGGCTTGGTAGTCCAGTACTTTTAGCTTGTAGCCATGTGCCTCACTCCAACGGGTATACATCCGCAGTAGCATCGCCGCCCAATCCAAGGCCTCCGTGCCACCCGCACCCGCATTGATGTCTAAAATAGCACCCAACTTATCCTCATCACCCCGAAGCATATTGCGCATTTCGAGCGCTTCTATGTGCTCCATCGTTTGCGCATACAACGCATCGAACTCCTGCTCACTGGAGATGCCCTCTTTCACAAATTCGGGCATCAGTTGTAAATCTTCTACCTCCTTGACGATGTGGTCGTAGTCCTCCACCCAAGCCTTGATCGCTGCCACCTTGCACAACTGTTCGCGCGCCAAGTCAGGCATCTCCCAAAAATTGGGTTCTTGGGTCTTCTCCTCCTCGTTGCGAAGATCTATTTTTTTGCGGTCGATGTCAAAGGCACCTCCCCAACGTATCCTGACGTCTTATAGCCTCTTTAATCTGCTCTGCTACAATCATATTGATGATTTTAATATTATTCTAATTCCCAGTCGTAACCCTCTTTCTTATCTTTTACACGCACCCCCGCAGCAGCCAATTCATCCCTAATTTTGTCCGACAGTGCCCACTCTTTATTATTTTTGGCTGTCATGCGCATATCCAAAAGCATATTCACCAAGGGGGTCACATAGTCTTTGCCCCCTGCAACACCAGCTGCTTTCTCATCACAAAGGCCTAAAATATCAAATACATAGCGATTTACCGTGATCCGTAAATCCTCCAAATCGACAGCAGTGATGGTCTGAGTACCGTCTACCAACTGATTGATCGTGCGCACCCAATCAAAGAGGGCTGAGATCACCATCGGGGAGTTCAGGTCATCATCCATCGCAGCGGCACAACGCGCCACTAACTCGGCCGGATTCACCGTTGAGACAGCTGCCGGCTGAATCTTAGTTAACGCCTCGACACCTTTCATCAACCGATCAAGACCTTTTTCTGCCGCCTGCAAGGCTTCATTCGAGAAGTCCAGCGTGGAGCGGTAGTGGGCTTGCAAGACAAAGAAACGGATGGTCATCGGCGTGTAGGCCTGCTTCAGCAATTTGTGACTGCCCGTAAAGAGCTCCTCCAAAGTGATAAAATTACCGAGCGACTTGCCCATTTTTTGACCATTGATGGTGATCATATTGTTGTGCACCCAGTATTTAGCCGAATCGTGCCCCAAGGCGGCCGTCGATTGTGCAATTTCGCATTCATGGTGAGGAAACATCAGATCCATACCCCCTCCGTGAATATCAAATCGCTCGCCCAAATATTTGGTACTCATAGCTGAACACTCCATATGCCAACCGGGGAAACCTTCACCCCAAGGGGATGGCCAACGCATAATATGCTCTGGCGCAGCCTTTTTCCAAAGGGCAAAGTCGAATGAATTGTGTTTGTCACTCTGACCATCTAACTCGCGCGTATTGGCCATCATATCATCCAAATTACGACCCGACAGCGTGCCATAATTGTATTTTTTGTCATAGGCGGCCACGTCAAAATAGACCGAGCCATTGGATTCATAGGCGAACCCTGCATCCAAAATCTTCTTCACAAAGGCCTCTTGCTCAATAATATGTCCTGAAGCATGGGGCTCAATCGAGGGTGTCTCCACATTTAACGCATCCATCGCGCGGTGATAACGCTCCGTGTAATAGTGAGCGATCTCCATCGGTTCCAGCTGTTCTAAGCGTGCCTTCTTGGCGATCTTATCTTCACCCTCATCGGCATCGTGCTCCAAGTGCCCGACATCGGTAATGTTGCGCACATAACGCACCTTGTACCCCAGCGCCTTGAGGTAACGGAATAAAAGGTCAAAGGTCACCGCCGGACGGGCGTGCCCCAAATGCGGATCACCATAGACGGTCGGTCCACATACATACATCCCCACACGGGGTGGATTGATCGGCTCAAAGGTCTCTTTACGACGAGTGAGAGTATTGTAGAGAATCAGTTTCGTTTCCATAACGCGTAATTTGTTACAAAGTTAACAACTATTCAGGAAAAGGCAAAACACAAATGTAATTTTACAGGGCAAAAACAGGGACAAAAATAGCTCTAAAATCACTTCGTAACAAATTCAAACAGCTTCATTGAAAATAATAGTGTGTTTTCGGCGTTTATTTCTTACTTTTGCACAAATATTTCTGTAGAGACAAAGCTATGAATTTCAAAAAATGGAATGTAATCACAGGCTGGGCGGTCTTCCTCTTGGCGGCCGTGGTCTACTTAATGACGATGGAACCCACCTCCAGTATGTGGGACTGTTCCGAATTTATCGCGACTTCGTATAAGTTAGAGGTGGGGCATCCTCCCGGGGCACCGCTCTTTATGCTGATGGCTCGCATCGCCACACTCTTCGCACCCTCCACGCAATATGTGCCGATGATGGTCAATGCGATGAACTGTTTGGCGAGTGCCTTCTGCATCCTCTTCCTTTTCTGGACAATCACCCATTTGGCTCGCCGACTCTACACCCGTGGTCAACGTCCACTCACAGAGAGTGAAAGTTGGGCCGTCTTGGGTGCCGGCATCGTGGGTGCTTTGGCTTATGTTTTCACCGACTCTTTTTGGTTCTCAGCCGTTGAAGGTGAGGTCTATGCCCTCTCTTCGATGTTCACCGCACTGGTGGTGTGGCTGATGCTCTGCTGGGAGGAGGAGGCCGATCAACCGCACGCCATGCGCTGGATTATTTTGATCGCCTACCTGATGGGGCTCTCCATCGGTGTCCATATTCTCAACTTACTGACCATCCCCGCTTTGGTCTTCATTTATTACTTCCGCCGGACGAAAAAGGTCGAATGGAAAGGCATCACCAAAGCCACCTTATTGTCAGGCGTTTTACTGCTCTTTATCAACAGTCTGATTATCCCCTATACGGTCTATTTGGGTGCTATGGTCGATGTGCTCTTTGTCAATAGCTTCGGACTGCCAGTCAATTCAGGAATCGTGATCTTCTGCTTGGGGATTTTTGCGGCCCTCGGTTGGAGTGTGTGGTACACCCACAAACGTGGTTTTGTGATCTGGAACACCCTGCTTTTAGCAACCACAGTTATTCTGATCGGTTACTCCTCTTACGCCTCTGTCACCATCCGTGCCGCCGCGAATCCTCCGATGAATAGCAACAACCCCAACAATCCCCACGCCCTACTTTCGTTGCTCTCTCGGGATCAATATGGTGACCGCCCTTTGCTCTACGGTGCCTACTACTCCGCCCCTATTGAAGATACGAAAGGCAAAGATCTCTACTATCTGGACGATGATGGCAAATACAAACAGACCACCATTCTCAATAGCTACATCCATCCACCCCAATTTATGCACCTGTTCCCCCGTATGTGGGATTACCGCAAAGGGGAGGAGGCCTACAAACCTTGGGCTGCTCACCGCACCAAGGAGGAGACGGCACGCGATCGTAACAACGAAATCATTCGAGACGAAGCCGGCAATCCACTCAGCCACACAGTGGTTGACTTTGGGGAGAGAGTGCGCTACCGCGATGGCTTTATCATCGAACCCACCTTTCGGGAGAATCTCAACTATTTTGTCTCCTATCAACTCTTCTATATGTACTGGCGTTATTTCCTTTGGAATTTCGTCGGCCGTCAAAGTGATATTCAAGCCTCAGGGTCGACCATTGCCGATGGCAACTGGCTCTCTGGGATCAAGAGCATTGACCAACATTATCTTGGCCCACAAGAGAATTTGCCACACGAGGTGGCCGAAAACAGAGGTCGCAATACCTACTATTTCCTCCCCTTCCTCTTGGGGCTCATTGGGCTGATCTACCAACTCAACCGCGACCAACGCAACTTTACGGTGGTGATGTGGCTCTTTATCATGATGGGTATCGCGCTGGTGGTCTACTTCAACTCCTCGCCCTCCGAACCCCGTGAGCGAGACTATGTCTATGCCGGTTCTTTCTATGCTTTCTGCATTTGGATCGGCTTCGGAGTGCTGGCATTGCGGGATGGATTGGCGGCGTTACTGCGAAAAGACCGACGGCTTAATGCAGCGATTGCTACCTTGGTCTGTCTGGTCGTCCCCGGTATCTTGGCCGCCCAAAACTGGGATGACCACGATCGTTCCAATCGCACCATGGCACACGATATTGGTTGGAATTATCTTCAATCTACCCTTCCCAACTCCATCATCCTCAACTACGGCGATAACGACACCTTCCCTCTTTGGCTCAATCAGGAGGTCGACAGCGTGCGGCTTGATGTGCGTATTATGAACACCAGCTACCTCGGTGGCGAGTGGTATATTGACGAAATGAAGATCAAGTCCAACCATTCGGCTCCTGTTCCTTTCTCTCTGCCAAGGAGCAAGTATGCCTATGTCAACGATATGCTCTTGGTGGACAAACGCCTTGATCGGGCGATTGACCTGCGCGAAGCCATCGACTTCATCCGAAGCGATGACCCACGAACCAAAATCACCCTGAACGACAATACCCTCTCCGACTATCTGCCGGCCAATCGGTTTGCTCTTCCGGTCAACAAAGAGAACGCCATCGCTTCCGGTATTGTCAAGGAGGCAGATCGTGACCTGATGGTCGACACCATCTATTTCGACATCACCAAGCAGGCGATCGACAAGAGCGAGATGATGCTTCTCGACCTATTAGCCAACTTCGACTGGAAGCGTCCGATCTTCTTCACGCAACCCTATATTTTGCAAAGCTTGAGTCCCAAGCAACAATCAGCGGATGGCAAGGGAACATTATCCTTGATGGACTACCTTCAATTTGATGGCTATGGCTATCGCTTGGTGCCGATTTTCACCCCCTACACCTCTGCCGGTGAAATCGGTCGCGTTGATCCCGATTATACGCTACCGTTGCTGACCGAGACCTTCCGTTTTGGTAATTTGGACAATCCCAAGGTCTATGTCGATAACTTTATTCAGAATAATTTGAGTGCCTCTCGCACCCGCGAGGCCTTCGCCCGTACCGCCAAAGAGCTCATTCGGCGTGGCGATAAAGCCAAGGCAATTGAACTCTTAGACTTGGGATTGAAGAAGTTGCCCACGGCCCAAATCCGATACACCGATGCCAACACCTACCCCTTCATTGAGGCTTACTACGCGGCCGGTGCTACCGAAAAGGGGGATCAGCTTTTGAGCGATTATGCGCAAACGTTGATGGAGTATATCGACTATTATTTAGGCTTCGAGGGTTATCAAGCCGATTTGGTTCAAGAGCTGATGTATGATCGGCTCGACTCCTTAGAACACATCTATCTCTTGGCAGGTTATGCCGGTCGTGCCAAATTGGTCGACGCGCTCAACGAATATTTCCGCTCATTGGGCTATCGGGAAAACGAATTGATCAACACCGGCGGAGCGCCCTCCACGGACTCTCTTTCTACCCCCACCAACGGATAGATTGAGACTGCTTAGGCGACAATCAATGCGCGCGGTACAGATCGTCTGTACCGCGCGCACTTATTTAAAACAGCTTCTTACTCTTTATTTTTATTTGGTTTCTGAGGATCACGCTTC
>JAVVZO010000046.1:0-11294 GCA_036650515.1 Alistipes sp. | reverse complement strand
GTTCTTTTTCTTGGCTGGAAAACTTCCGCAGGATTGCAATGGACTATGAGTTCTATTCTGATACGGCTGTAGCAATGGTGCAAATCGCATTCTGCAAACTAATGCTTAACAAATTTATTGATACAAATTAAAACAGCTTCTAAGAATGTTGCCTTTTGAAAATTTTAATTATCTTTGTACTACAATAATATGTTGAATCGGCTGTGCATGTTTTAAAAACATCTCTAATCACTGCTTTCGTCCTATTTTGTGCACTTTTTTGGGGTGTCAATAGGACGCAAGCATCGCCTATTGATAGTTTGCAGCGACAACTAAAGAACACTGTCGACCCCCAGCTCCGAACCGACATTCTTCTTAACCTCAAAGATCTCCACGAAGACACACCGCAAGGATTATCCTTTTCTATTCGGCTTTTTGAGGCAGCATATAACTCCCACGATGCCTATGCGGCCTCTGTCGCCCTACACCCCATCGTCACTCGTTTTTCCACCTATGGAGAGAAAAGAGACTCTCTCAAATATTATTTGGAACAATTCCACCACATCACTCGTTTTACCGATCAGGCTGAAATGTCCTTCTTTTACCACACCTTGTCTCAGTTCGAAGTGTTTAACATCAAAGGCTCTTCCAAGAAATCTCTCTTAGATCTCTGTGACAGCATTCGCGCTGAACAAAAACCCATTCCCAATGGCACCACAGGTCAAAAAATAGGACGACTCTTTTTAATCGGTTATACCGGCTGGTATCAGCGTGTCTTGACCGGGGAAAAGAATTGTGGCATCGGCAGCATCGGCGTTTGGAAGGAGGCTTGGATTCTTGCTCGCCAGCTTCCACCCAATGCCAAACGTTCGTTTATGAGCCTCATCTACCGCTATTTAAGTAGCGGCTACACCCAGGCCCACAACTATCAGGGTGTTCTGCGAATTGCCAAGGACTACATCGGAGCACTGGACGACTACTACCAATCGGAGACGGTGCGCCGCCGAAGACCTTTTCTCTACAAGGATAATCTTTACGTCATCGCTTACACCCACATGATGCGTGGAGCACTCTACATAGGTGACAAGGAGCTTGCGTATCGTCACTATCAAAATTTAGAGCACCGCCTGCTATCGGCCAAGGGGGATGCCTTGCGACGTAATAAAATTTATCTTTATGAATCGGGCGCCATGTTGCTGTCCGATCTCAATCGCCAAGAGGAGGCCATCAGCTATTGCGACTCACTGATCACCATGATCGAAAATGGGCAAGCAGGATCTTACAATCGTGAAACCATCTATCGCCACCGCGCCCTGCTGTTGCATCGTAGTGGCAGGGATGAAGAGTCCTGCCAAGCCTATGAACGTTCCATGGCCGTTTCCGACTCCATGCTAACCAGTGAATACAACAGTCGGCTGGATGCCATCCGCCAAGATCGCCAAGTGGATTCACTGCGGTTAGATGAGGTTCATTTGGTTGTGCGCTCCCGCTACACCCAACTGCTGGCATTAATGGGGCTGTTGCTAATCTCTATCATCGTGGGCATTTATTGGTTGTACAGCCTCAGAGCCAACCGCAAGTTACAACAGGAGATTCTCCGCCAAAATCACAAAGCACAGGAGAGTGAACGCATGAAGTCTGCCTTTATTCACTCCATTTGCAAAGATATTCACATTCCTTTTAATAAAATCAGAGAGGCCGCCAGACAACTAACACAACCTCATCAAATTGATCCAGTTACCGTGCAGGTATATCGCGAATCCATCTACGACAATACCAAACACCTCCTTTCGATTCTCGACACGCTGTTGGAGACCGCTAAATTAGACTCCCTTTCCGAGGGCCTTTCGCTTCAGATCACCGACATGGCCGCCATCTGTCAAGCGGAAATAGATATGGCCAGACATCGTTCCAAGAGAGCAAAAGTAAATTTTCAATGTATCATTGATGACGACGAATGTTTGGCCTTCACACACCCTCAATATGCCACATTTGTCATTCGTTCGCTACTCAGTAATGCGGAAAAATTCACCAAGGAAGGCTCCATTACCTTGCACTGTCGTCATTTGACCGACCAAAATTGTATGCAGATTACCGTTACCGACACAGGTTGTGGTATTCCGGCCGACAAGTACGAGTATATCTTTGAAAAGTTCGCCAAATTAGATACTGCGACCATTGGAGGCGGATTAAGCCTCGCACTCTGTCGACAGATTGCACAACAACTGCATAGCACACTCAGCATAGACCCTTCTTATACCACCGGCGCACGCTTTGTTTTTACACTGCCTCTACCCCCCCCCCCCCCCGAAAATGAATAAAAAACATACATACTTGACCCTGTGCATTTTAGCGTGCATCCTATTTCCCTCAACGGTAATAGGGCAGATGACGCTACGTGACAGTTTACAAGCAAAGCTACCACACGCTTCACAACTCATAGAACGCACAGAGCTTCTTCTCAATATTCTCGACCTTTCTGAAAATGAAGAACAAGAGCTCCCTATTGCTCGTCGGTTATATCATCATGCACTTCGAACCAATGACACCTTCGCCTTGGGTGCTTCATTGGGGACAATGGTCATTGACTTGGTGGGAGATCGAAGCTGTCAAGATTCGCTTTTCCAGCTGTTGGAAAATGCAGAAGTCATATTCAAAGGAAGTGCTGAAGAGGGACTGTCTTACTACTATCGCATGGTCTATCTTCTGCGTGACATCCCCACCAATAATCAGGCTCAATGCATTCAAAAATGCAACCAGCTACTTCATACAATCCATACAAAGCCCCCTCAAAACGACTACGAACGTGCTTCTCAATTTTTCATCACAGCCTGCATCAACTATACGCTCGCTGCCGAAACAGAGACACCTTGCGGCCCTCAGGTGGTAGCAGATTTGGAATCTGCATGGCAGTTGGCGCAAACTTTCCCCTATAATAGTCGCAAAAATTTCTGCTGCAACATCTACACCATGCTCAGCCACCTTTATAATATAAATAAGGAGACCGATAAACTCATCCAAATTTCCAACATTTATTTAGCCATTTTAGATCAATTTTTCGCACTGCCCACAGTCACAGCTCGTCGCCCCTATATTTACAAAGACAACTACTACCTGCTCTGCTATCAACAACTGATGCTCAACGAAGAAACAATCGGCAAGGAGAAAGCTGAGCGATATTTCCGGCTCTTCCAAAAATTCATGCGCCACGGCCGAGGAGATGTTCGACAACGAGATAAATTTTACCTCTATACTTATAGTTACAACTATTACGAACACAAAAAGGCATACCCCGAAGCTTTGCTTTATGTCGATTCACTCATCACCCAAATCGAACAGAGAAATGGACTCAACACAAAACACGCAGTCTACTATCAATCTCGTGCAGAAACATTACGCAAAATGGGGCGCTACTCTGATGCTTGCGAAGCTTATGCGCGCGCCCAAGTAGTTGCTGACTCTCTGACCCATAGTGCCATCCTTGAGACCACAAGCCGCATGCAAGTAGACTCAGAAATTAACCAAATGGGGATAGATCGGGCTCAAATTTCTGCTCACAATGAACAAATTGCCCTCTACTGCTCCATTGGTTTACTGCTTATTGCCGCCGGTTACTGCGTCTACATTTATAGGCGGGTAAAACAAACCGAGCGCTTACAACAAACTCTTGTCTATCAGCGACAGCAAGCCGATGCCAATGAGAGCAAAAAGACCGATTTCATCAATTCCATCTGCCATGAAGTGCGCACGCCACTCAATAGCATCTACGGTTTTTCGGAGTTGATTGTCGATGAAAAGGATGTGGCTCTCCGAAAGGAATACACCGATGTTATCAACGAGAATTGCTCTCGGATGACCGTGCTGTTAAAAGATATGCTCGAAGTCACCAACCTCACCAACCTCATGGAGCCCCTACTGTTGCAAGATGACGATATCACCACGCTCTGTCGTAGAGCGGTCTCCTTGCAAATTTACGCCACTAAAAAATCAAGGATTCGTCTGATCGAAGGGCCCTCCATTCCTATGCATACCAACACCCACTATTTTATTCTTCTGATCCGTAGTCTACTCAATAATGCCGTGAAATTTGCTCCTCAAGGAGAGATCACCCTCACATGGACGAAGGTGGCAAATTCAAAAAATATTCAAATCACGGTCACCGATTGTGGCTGTGGCATTCCTCTTGAAGAGCAAGAACATGTCTTTGAACGCTTTGTTAAATTAAATTCCTTTAGCCAAGGGAATGGATTGGGGCTCTATCTGTGCCGACTGATCGCCCAAGCTTTGAAAGGCGAAATTCACATAGATCCCAGCTATACAAATGGTACGCGCGTGGTTTTCACCCTACCCCCTGATCCGGAAAAAACAGGCAAAAACAAAATATTTGTAGCCTGATACTTGTAATGTTTAGATTTATTTGTATCTTTGCAGGCTTATAACCCCGAAATGGGTTATGCGTTGATTATTAACTCATAAAATTTTAAAGCAAAATGGCTGTTAAAATTCGTTTGGCACGTCACGGTAAGAAGGCTTCCGCTTTCTACTATATCGTTGCCGCAGACAGCAGGGCGCCACGTGATGGTAAATTCATCGAAAAATTGGGAACTTTTAATCCCAATACGAATCCTGCTATAATTGATCTGAACTTCGAGAAAGCTCTGGATTGGTTACAAAAAGGCGCACAACCCACCGATACTTGTCGGATGATCCTCTCCACGAAGGGCGTTATGTACAAGAAACACCTCCTTGGTGGCGTTGCAAAGGGTGCATTCTCAGAATCTGATGCTGAAGCAAAATTCAACAAATGGGTAGACGAGAAGGCTAATAAGCTCACCACACAAAGTACAAAGCTTACCACCGAAGCACACGCTGCTGAAAAAGTACGCTTGGCTGCTGAGGCTAAAATCAAAGAGGCTCGTGCAAAAGCATTGGCTGAAAAGAAGGCAACCGCTGCTGCTGAAGCTGCTGCCGCTGCCCAACCCGCAGAGGAAGTTGCTGCTGAAGCACCTGCAACCGAAGCACCTGCAACCGAGGCATAGTCATTCGGGATTCATCACACAAAGCCCTCTAAATGCAGATTTAGAGGGCTTTTTTTAGACTACTTATATGACCGCTGTCGCACGCATTAGCAAACGTTTCGGAACTGACGGAGAGTTGGTTCTGAATCTTTACGTAAATTTCCCCACCCATTTTCAGACCGAGGAGCCTCTCTTCGCTGAAATAGATGCCCTTCCCGTCCCCCTCTACTGTGATAAATTCGAACGGCGCGGGACTTCGAGCGCACTCGTTCGTTTTGCCGACATCGACACCGATCGACGCGCGGCTGAATTGATCGGTAAAGAGTTATCCATCGGCATAGAGACCAACGCCACAGCGCAAAGCGATGAATTTACGATGGAAGATCTGATCGGTTTCCATGTGACAGTCGGTAAGCTCAAGGGGGTAATTAGCGACTACTATGACAGCGAAATCAATCCGCTCTTTGAGTTGGAGATCAATGATCGCAAGGTTTTAGTCCCCGCTGTTGAAGAATTTTTTGCCCGCATTGATTTTGATAAACGGCAGATCAAGTTGGTGCTTCCCGAGGGGCTGTTGGAGTTATAAATTTAAAAACTATTGGTCAGATGACACGCGTAGTTATAGGCCTTTCAGGAGGTGTCGACTCTTCGGTCGCAGCCTATCTGCTCAAGGAGCAGGGGTATGATGTGGTGGGACTTTTCATGGTCAACTGGCACGACACCACCGGCACGTTAGAGGGCGACTGTCCTTGGCATGACGATCGGGTCTTTGCCGAATTGGTCGCCAAGCGTCTGGATATTCCACTCCATATCATTGATCTGTCAGCGCAATACCGCACCCGTGTAGTCGATTATATGTTTGCTGAGTATGAACGCGGCCGCACGCCCAATCCCGATGTGCTTTGCAATCGGGAGATTAAATTCGATGTTTTTCTCCAAGAAGCCTTGCGCTTGGGCGCTGATTTCGTGGCCACGGGGCACTACTGCCGAGGTGCTGAGGAGCAGGTTGACGGCAAGACGGTCTACAAACTCCTCGCCGGTGCTGACAAAAACAAAGACCAAAGCTATTTCCTTTGCCAACTCTCCCAAGAGCAACTTCGTTATGCGCTTTTCCCTATCGGAGAGCTCATTAAGCCCGAAGTGAGGCGCATCGCCGAAGAGCAGAACCTCGCCACCGCCAAACGCAAGGATTCTCAAGGCATCTGCTTCGTGGGCAAAGTTGATCTGCCTCTCTTTCTTCAGCAGAAACTCACCGCAAAAACTGGCGCTGTACACGAAATAAAGGCCAGTTGGCCCAAATATCAAACCGCCATTGCCCCCGATGATCTCAGCGCATTGGCCTCACCTTTCCATTATACAGTGCGCGACGGCAAGAAGATCGGAGAGCATAACGGGGCGCATTTTTACACCATCGGGCAACGCAAAGGTTTAGGCATCGGTGGCCGCAAGGAGTCTCTCTTTGTCTTGGGCACTGACATTCATGAAAATGTGATCTACGTTGGCGAGGGCGATGCCCATCCGGGGCTCTACCGCAAGGCACTCTTCATTCGTCCTACCGAGATCCATTGGGTGAATCCGCTCAAAAAAATGGAGGTGGGCGAACATCGCCACTTCAGCATCCGCATCCGCTACCGCCAACCTTTGCAAGATGGAGAACTCTTCATCCGTGCAGAAGGAGCTTATCTGCTCTTTGACCAAGCACAACGTGGCATCACTGCCGGCCAATTTGCAGCTTGGTATGACGGTGAAGAGCTGGTCGGTTCGGGGGTTATTGACGCATAGCGCCCCCACGGTCGATTGATCATGGCACTCAAATCCACCCTCTTCGGCATACTGCTGTTGCTCTGTTCAGTAGCAAGCGGTCAACGATTAGGCATCGCCTACTACGATGTGGACAAACTCTATGACACCATCTCCTCACCCTTTTATGACGACACGGCCTACACCCCCACCGGACGGCTCAGATGGAACACCGAACGCTATCAACACAGCATCACTCAAATTGCCACGGTCATCGACTCCATGGCAATGCCTATCACCGCACTTTTCGGGGTCGAAAACAGCGCCGTTGTCAAAGATATTACCGCAACCAGTTGTCAGGATTACAGCTACCTACATCGCACACTCAACACACTCAATGGCATGGACTTCGCCCTACTCTATTATGGGGATCGATTCTTCCCTGACAAGACAGATTCCGGATTGGGCTGGTTACGTATTGACGGCACACTCGATGGCACGGAGGTGACGATCATTCTCTGCAACCACCACGCCCGCTATATAGGGGAGGTGCTTGCTGAATGCCGCGAGTGCACACCCCAACGGCGACTTCTCGTTTTGGGGCGCATTGGAGCACTTGATCCCGCTCGCTATGGACTGCACGACACCCAAGCAAAAGCCACCAGTGCAGGACGCGGAAATGCACACTATCGGAGTGGCTGGCGCATGGTCGATCACATTTTGGTGGACACAGCTTATCAAGCAAGTGGAGGCGATGTTTATGCCCGCTGGTGGCTTTTCAATACGCAAACAGGGAAACCATTACCCATCTTCCAAAAAGAAGGGTATAGAGGTGGTTTTTCGTCTAAACTTCCGGTTTTCACCTACTTATTTCCATTTTTTGCCCACTAAAGACAACAAAAAAACGAAAAACTTTGTATCATTCAAAAAGTTTTTGTACTTTCGCGTCCCCTTCCTATGGGCAAATATATCACAAACTAATATAAAAACCACAAATTATGGCAGACGTTAAACGTGTCTACTCATTCGGCAACAAAGTAGCTGAAGGCAATGGCAAATTGAGAGAACTGCTCGGTGGCAAAGGTGCTAATCTCGCGGAAATGAACTTGATTGGTATTCCCGTACCTCCCGGCTTCACCATCACCACCGAGGTTTGCTCGGAATATTATGCACAGGGCAAAGCTGCCATCATTGAATTGCTGCGTCCCGATGTAGAAAAGGCGATGAAAAATATCGAAAAACTCACCGGACGCAAATTTGGCGACAAAGAGATGCCTCTGTTGGTCTCTGTTCGCTCAGGTGCACGTGCTTCGATGCCGGGTATGATGGATACCATCCTCAACTTGGGCATGAACGATAGTGCTGTTGAGACGATTGCCAAACTCTCGAACAATCCCCGTTTTGCATGGGACTCCTACCGTCGCTTCGTACAAATGTACGGTGACGTGGTGTTGGGCATGAAACCCGTATCCAAAGAGGATCATGATCCCTTTGAGGTTATTATTGATGCCCAGAAGAAAAAACGGGGTGTCAAACTCGATACCGACCTTTCGGCCGATGATTTAAAAGAGTTGGTAGTGAAGTTCAAGGCCGCCATCAAAGAGCAAACCGGAGAGGAGTTTCCGATTGATCCATGGAGTCAGCTTTGGGGCGCTGTTTGCGCTGTCTTTGGCTCGTGGATGAACGATCGTGCCATCCTCTACCGCCGTCTGAACAACATCCCCGCAGAGTGGGGCACAGCAGTCTCCGTCCAAGCCATGGTATTCGGCAACATGGGCGCAAATTCGGCCACAGGAGTTGCCTTCTCGCGGGATGCGGGTACAGGCGAAAATATCTTCAACGGCGAGTACCTCATCAATGCACAAGGTGAGGACGTTGTGGCCGGTATTCGTACCCCTCAGCAGATCACCATTGAAGGCTCAAAGCGCTGGGCACAAGCACAGAACGTCACCGAGGCAGATCGTAAGGCTAAATTCCCTTCACTCGAAGAGGTGATGCCAACCGTTTATGCCGAATTGGATGAGATTCAACACCACTTGGAGCAATACTTCACCGATATGCAGGACATCGAGTTTACCATTCAAGACGGTAAGCTGTGGATGCTTCAATGCCGCAATGGCAAGCGCACAGGTGCCGCCATGGTAAAGATCGCTATGGATATGTTCAAAGAGGGTTTGATTGATGAGAAGACCGCTGTGCTCCGCTGTGAGCCAGCCAAACTCGATGAGTTGCTCCACCCTGTCTTCGACAAAACGGCCATCGCCAAGGCGCAAGTGATTGTCAAGGGACTGCCCGCCTCTCCGGGTGCAGCCACCGGACCGGTAGTCTTCTTCGCCGAAGATGCTGAGAAAAGCTTCACCGAGACCAAACAACGCGCTATTTTGGTGCGTATTGAGACCTCTCCCGAAGATTTAAAGGGTATGTTGGATGCAGCAGGTATCCTCACCGCACGCGGCGGTATGACCTCTCACGCTGCCGTTGTGGCTCGTGGCATGGGTAAGTGCTGCGTATCGGGTGCAGGCGAACTGCGTATTGACTATAAAGCACGCACCATTGCCGTCAACGGCTTCCTGATCAAAGAGGGTGATTGGATCTCCCTCAACGGTTCTACCGGTGAGGTGTACCTCGGACAGGTGGCTACACGCGCCGCCGATTTAAGTGGCGATTTTAGCCAGCTGATGGATTTGGCGGGCAAATATTCCGTTCTTAAAGTGCGCGCCAATGCCGACACCCCGAAAGATGCGGCTCAGGCATTTGCTTTTGGCGCTGAAGGCATCGGCCTTTGCCGCACGGAGCATATGTTCTTTGAGGGTGATCGCATCAAGGCTGTCCGCGAGATGATCTTGGCTGATGATGAGGCCGGTCGTCGTGCCGCCTTAATCAATCTGCTCCCCATTCAGCGGAATGATTTCGAAGGTCTCTTTAAGACCATGAAGGGATTCCCTGTCACCGTCCGCCTACTCGACCCACCGCTCCACGAATTCGTTCCTCATTTCGAAAAAGAGCAACGCGAACTGGCCAAAGAGATGCACATCTCCTTCGAGAAGATCGTTGCAAAAGTAGAGTCGCTGGCCGAATTTAACCCCATGTTAGGCCATCGTGGTTGCCGTTTGGGCAATACCTATCCCGAAATTACCGAAATGCAGGCACGTGCCATCATTGAGGCTGCCATGAACGTCAAAGCACAAGGCACTCCCGTTCACGTGGAGATCATGGTACCGCTGGTGGGTAATCACAAGGAGCTACGTTACCAAAAAGAGATTATCGACCGCATTGCCAATACAGTATTTACCGAGCGTAACGACAAGATCGACTACATGGTCGGTACGATGATTGAAGTACCGCGCGCCGCCGTCACAGCCAATCAAATCGCTGAGGTGGCCGAATTCTTCTCATTCGGTACAAATGACTTAACACAGATGACCCTCGGTTTCTCGCGCGATGACATCACCAAATTCCTACCCATCTATTTGGAAAAAGGCATTCTGAAGAATGACCCCTTCCAGATTTTGGATCGTAATGGCGTGGGTCAACTCATCCGTGAGGCGGTCTTCAAAGGACGCAGCACCCGTCAGAATCTGAAGTGCGGCATCTGTGGCGAACATGGTGGAGAACCCTCTTCGGTAGAATTTTGCCACTATGCAGGTCTCAACTATGTCAGCTGCTCTCCTTTCCGTGTCCCCATTGCACGCTTGGCAGCCGCACACGCCGCGTTAAATCAGAAATAACACCGCTCCCATTCAACAATCAGACAGGCCTATCCATTATTGAATAGGCCTGTTCGATTGAATAGGAGACTATTCATGTTGCAAAGAGAAGAAAAATTAATATCTTTGTTCATATTAATTGATCCCAACCATTAAAAAATTACAGACGATGAAAAAATTCATTCTTTTGGCAGTCGCTGCTATCTTCGTGATTACCAGTACCACAGCTCAAGAAAAAGGACAATGGAGTGTAGGTCCTAAAATCGGAATTTACACCCACACAGGCGGTGGCG
Source organism: Alistipes sp. (assembly GCA_036650515.1). Taxonomy (GTDB): domain Bacteria; phylum Bacteroidota; class Bacteroidia; order Bacteroidales; family Rikenellaceae; genus Alistipes. The sequence goes on along the minus strand of JAVVZO010000046.1, from coordinate 557 downwards.
CAATCTTCGGCTTAGGAGCTATCGCTCGCTACAACATCACCGATGCTTGGCGCATCGAACCCGGAATTACAGCACTATTCAAGTCTGGCTGCTCTGTGGATATTAACTGCGACATTCACTATCTCTTTGAGTTAGGCGACAAATTCACCCTCTACCCTCTTGCAGGTCTCTCGGCAAGCGACATCGGTAAATGGGGCTTCGGCATTAATCTCGGTGCAGGTGCAGACTACAAGATTGCTGACCATTGGGATCTTTCTGCAGGCGTAAAATGGCTTCCTGTATTCGAAAGTCTCCGCAAAAATCCGATCATTATCTCTGTTGGCGGATCCTACAAATTCTAAGAAACTTTCTATATCAAAACAGCCCGCTAAGATAAATCTTAGCGGGCTGTTTCATTGTCACACGAATGAACCATCATTCTGTGGTGGCTATTACGTGCTTACTATCGGGCTTGTTTTAAAAGACAAGCAATATACTATATCAATGATAATTCCAGCAAAAATAGATATTCAGGCATTGCTGTCCCATTAAAGTTTTATACTGTTCTTTGAAATTAT
>JAVVZO010000045.1:0-11548 GCA_036650515.1 Alistipes sp. | reverse complement strand
GTTCTTTAGAAAGCGAAATAAATTTTGTACATTTGCAGGATATATACCCCTATATGCTCGAAAAATTAGCCAAACAAACAGCCATTTACGGTGTCAGTACCATTATTGTCCGGTTCCTGAGCTACTTGCTCACGCCGTACTATACCCGAATCTTTGGTCAAGAGACCTACGGTATTGTCACTGATGTCTATGCGTTGATCCCTTTTGCGCTGGTGCTTCTTTCGATGGGTATGGAATCCAGTTATTTTCGCTTTGCCGCCAAGGCCGAAGAGGCCGGCGGTGATGTGCAGGCCGCCAAACGGCAACTTTTTGCAACCACATGGGGGGTTACAGCGCTTGCCGCCTTGCTCTTTTGTTCCTTGGCGATTCTGTTTCGCCAGACGGTAGCAGGCTGGATGGGTGCTGAATATGTCGCACATCCTCAGTATGTTGTATGGGTTGCGTTGATCATTCTTTTCGATGTGTGGGCGATGATTCCCTTCTCGCGTTTGCGGGAACAAGGACGTGCCGGCACCTTTGTCGGGCTCAAGGCATTCAATGTTGTGATCAACGTTGTGCTGGCGGTAACTTTCGGTTTCATAGGGCTTTACAACACTCCTTTTGGTGTGGGTTGGGTCTTTGTGGCCAACTTCACAGCCAGTGTGTTGACATGGATTGCGATCCTCACCACGACCGGAGGTGTTGTGCCTCGCATCAACCGTGTGCTACTCTTTGCTATTTTAGTCTACTCCCTTCCCTTGCTCATCAGTGGTGTGGCGGGTACGGCCAATGAATTTATTGACCGGCAGATGATTAAATACCTCACTCCGGAGGGCGCTATGGCGCAATTAGGCATCTATGGTGCGATCACCAAGATAGCCGTTGTGATGATGCTCTTTACGCAAATGTACCGCTTGGCGGCCGAGCCTTTCTTCCTCTCCAACTTCAAAAAGCAGGATTTCATTCACATGAACGCCGCGGCGATGAAATATTATCTGCTGGTCTCCATGCTGATTTTTCTGGGTATCGCCCTTTTCCGTGATCTCTTCGCCCTCATTGTCGGAGCATCTTTCCGAGAGGGCATCTATATTCTTCCGGTGGTTTTAGGCGCTAATGTGCTGAATGGGGTGTGGTTGAATCTCTCTTTTTGGTATAAACGGGAGGAGAAGACCAAATTTGCCATTGTGGTCACCTTCTCCGGCTTGGTCTTTACCATTGCTTTTAATGTCGCCTTAGTACCCCATTGGGGCTACTCTGGAGCGGCTTGGGCGCGGTTGTTTAGCGAGGGGGTGATGGTCGTTGTGAGCTATTGGTTAAATCGGCGCTACTTCCCCATTCCTTATGATTTGCGGCGCATGGCTGAATATGTGCTGGTTGCCTTGGGTTGCTTCTTCCTGTGCGAATGGTTCAGTACGCAAGTTGCCCGATGGATCTCCTTGCCGGTGAATGTGGCTATGTTGTTGGGGTATCTGATTTATGCTGTTCGCCGTGAGCAAATTAATACGAAAGCGTTGCTGAATGCCGTTTTAGTAAAAGTAGGATTTACACATCGAAAATAGACAAAAAAGGATGAAATTTGCAGACATAATCGGACAGGACGACCTCAAGCGACACCTCATTCGGGGCATCGATTCGGGACGTGTCAGCCATGCTCAACTTTTTACCGGTGTGGCGGGTTCGGGTGTGCTGTCGATGGCCTTGGCTTATGCGCAATACCTAAATTGCACCGCGCGCCAAGATGGTGATTCGTGTGGAGTGTGTCCGAATTGTCAACGTATTGCCGCCCTTGAACATCCTGATTTACACTTGGTCTTCCCTGTCAATAAACAAGGCAAAAAATCAGGCGAGGTGGTACTGAGTGATGATTTTATCGCCTCTTTTCGGATGCTTTGCATCGCACGCAAGGGCTATATTTCTTCCCAAGAGTGGTACGATCAACTCGACTTAGGGAAGACCTTGAAAGGTTTGATCTCTGCCAAAGAGGCCGATGAGGTGATTCGCAAGCTCTCTTTTAAGAGTTTTGAGTCTGACTATAAGACGATGCTGATTTGGTTGCCCGAAACGATGAACAACGAAGCATCTAATAAATTGCTCAAAATACTGGAGGAGCCGTGGGAGAAGACCCTCTTCCTCTTGGTCAGTGAGCAACCAGATCGTCTGTTGCCAACGATTTTATCCCGCACACAGGAGGTTGTCGTTCCGCGTCTTGCTCCTGAGGCGTTGGAGCATGCGGCATTGCAAATGGGTGCTCCCGATTCAACAACTGCCCATCGGATGGCGCGCTTGGCACATGGCGATGTGCTGGAACTTCAGCGTTTGTTGGCCGGTGAAAATGACGAATTACACCAAACCTACTTCGACCTTTTTTGCAACCTTATGCGCCTGAGCTATAACGATAAACACCTTGAGCTGATGACTTGGGCGGAAGAGACGGCTCAATTTTCGCGTGAACAGCAGTTGGGCTTTTTGCGTGATGCCGCACGTCTGTTGCGCGAAAGTTATATGCTACATGCTGGCTTGGGCGAAGTGAGTTACCTTTGGGGCAAGGAACAGGTATTTTGCACCAATTTTGCACCTTTTATTGATAATAAAAATATAGAAGCGCTGATCGGCGAAATAGAGCAAGCAATCATACAGATTACCCAAAACGGTAGTCCGGTCATTGTTTTCACTCATTTTGCGTTGAGCGTCAGTAAGATGATTAAAAAATAGAGAGCTATGGCACGAGTAGTATTATTGACAGGAGGTAATAGCGGAGATATGAGTATTCGCCTCCAAGAAGCTAAGGAGCTTATCCAAAGCCGTATAGGTGTTGTGACACTTGCTTCAAGCTATTACAAAAGTCCCCCTTGGGGCTTTGACTCACCAACACTTTTTATGAATCAGGCCTTGGTTGTAGAGACCAGTTTGAATCCGGAAGAGTTGTTGCAACGCACGCAACAAATCGAATGTATGTTAGGGCGGGATCATAACGCGGAGCAGTTGGTGAAGTTGGCAAATGGGGCGCGCTATGCGGATCGCCCGATGGATATAGACATCCTTTTTTATGACGATTGTGTCATTACACGACCCAATTTACTGATTCCTCATCCGGGCATTCCGGGACGAGAATATGTTTTAATTCCCCTGAGTGAAATTATGGGTAATTATCGCCATCCTTTGATTGGACGAACCATAGGTGAGCTGCTTGAGGATCTAAAACGCCACGAACCAAAACTATGAGCCATAGGATACTCTCTTGTTTGTCGGCTCTGTTGCTTGTGGGTAGCGTCTCAGAAGGCTGTTCTAAAAAAGTCTCTTGGGATACCGATTTGCAACTCAAACCGCGTGTACAGCGCGTCTCAGAGGCGGCTTTAGAACCGCTGGAACAGGCTGTGTGCTATGCTTTTCAGCAAGTCGATACGGCCCAGTGGGGGGTAGCCTCTTATGCCGATGCACTGGCAGGGGTTTTGACGGCCAAATATATTACAGGAACGCGTGCCGATGGTGTCAAGGGTACTTTGCTGACAACTCCCGGTCTTGAAACTTGGCTTTCAATGCCGGTCTCCGCCCCTTTTGTGATGATGGTGGCGGTGGATACCCAAAATAAACTCTATGGCTACACCCAAGTAGCGTTGGCCGAAAATTTGACCCCTTTGGTTGTGGATGTGGTCTTCTATCCATGGAAAGATGCTCCATCGTATAAGGTGGGTAATTGGTGGATGTTCAATAAGTCCTATGTTGTGCCCGACCACTCCTCCATTTTGCTCCACCCCACGGTGCAGCAGACTGCTGAAGATCAGGCTACCGACCTTTCGGGTGCTGTGGCATTTGCCTACCCTGATGCAGATCCTGCGGAGTGGAGTCCCGCCTCTTATGAAGATGCACTGGTTGGACTGCTGACCCAAAAGGGATCGGGACAGACGCGACAAGATGGCATCAAAGGCCGCACCCTCACCGGTGAAGGCCGTCAGGCTTGGCTTGGCTTACAGGTGAAGACAGCAACGGCGATGGTCTTGGTGGTGGACACCAAAAATAAGCACTACGGTTATGCGGTCTTGCATACGGCAGCTGAGTTTGTGCCGGTGGAATTTGCTCCACTTTTTCAACCTTGGCAAAAGGCGGCAGAATATATTTCGGGAGACTGGACGATGATTAATAAATTTTATACGCCGGAGGTAACTCCGTAAGAACCACACTGTTTAGCCATGCAAAAAAATAGTCAAAATCGGGTTTTACATCTGACAAGTGTCGCGCTTGTCGGGATTTTTATTGCTGCGTTTTTTATCCGCTGTGCGAGTATGATGACTCCCACAGGAGGCCCTATTGATACCTTGCCTCCAGTGATTGTCTCCATGTTGCCCGATAACCTAACGACTCATTTTACCGATCGCAAGATCTATATAGAGTTCAATGAATTTGTCCAGTTAAAGGATCAGCACAAGGAGTTTTTCACCTCTCCGCAGATGAAAAAAAAGCCGCAACTTGCCATCCGCGGACGGGGTGTGGTGATTCAACTCAAAGATACCCTAAAAGAGAATACCACCTATGCGCTTAACTTTGGTAGCTCGTTGCGGGACAATAATGAAGGCAATCCACTCTACTCCATGCGTTATGTCTTTTCAACGGGTGCTGAAATTGACTCCATGATAGGATCTGCTTATACAGCCGATAGTTACAAGGCCGATTCGGTGGCCAAGAGCTACCTCTACTTTTTCATTGCCGATTCGGTGGAGCATAAAGCCGCGTATGACTCTACACTTTTTAAATATAAGCCCGCTGTGATCGCACGAGCAGAGACCAACGGTATTTGTATCGCTCAGAATCTAAAGCCGATACCCTACCGCGTCTATGCCTTTGCCGATAAGAATGACAACCAAATGTATGATCCTTCTGTGGATATGGTTGGCTTTATAGATACGACCTATAATCCCATTGAGCAGCGTGATTTCTCCATTTGGTACGACTCGATTCGTCGGTATGTCACCGCCGACCCACAGCTCTATTTCCGGATGTTTACCGATGTATCATTCCGCCGCCAGTTGTTGCAACAGTCTGATCGTCCACTGCAACACAAGGCGATGCTCTATTTTGCTTCGGCGCATCCCACCATTAAGAGTCTTGTTTTTGATAGCATCCCTGCTGATCGGGTGATTATAGACCCGCAAACGGTCGGTAAAGATACTTTGGCGTTGTGGTTTAATCTTCCGTCAGCGCAACTTCCGGATACGATTCGAGGAGCGATCACCTACCTAAAGCATGACTCTATCAGTGTTTTACAGACGGTGACCGAGCCGTTGGCGCTTGCTTGGAAGTTTATGGAGAGCAAAGAGCAACAGAAGGTGCGGGAGAAGAATGAGCGTGCAAAGTCGAAAGCTGAAGCGGCTGGTGAAACTTGGAAAGAGCCGAAGGTAGCCAATCCTTTTGCCTATAAATTCCCGCTCACAGGCGATGTGAATCCCGAAAGTTACCTGACGATGGAGTTTGACTATCCGCTCGCCACCATTGACTCTGCCGCCGTGAGGCTCACCTTGTTGGAGACGGATAAGGAAGAACAACCTGTCCCGATTCATTTTATGCGGGATACCGCCAATTTGCGCCATTGGCATTTGGTCGCACCTTGGAAAACGAGTTCGAAATACAAGTTGTTGATCCCTCCCGGTGCGATTACCGATGTGGCAGGCTTCAGTAACGACTCCATTTCAGGAAGTTATAACTCCTTTGATCCGGAGAAATTTGCCATGGTGAAGCTCCAACTGCAAGCCAAGGATAAGGGGTCAAAATATATTGTGCAGTTGCTGAATGCAACGGGAACATTGCTTCAAGAGAAGACGAATCTATCGGATAGTTTGGTGTTGTTTAACTATGTGCCAGCGGGCGAGATTCAATTTCGTGTGATTGAGGATGAGAATGGAAATGGTAAATGGGATACCGGTAATTTGGTTGAACGCCGTGAGCCTGAACGGGCTGAAATTTATACTGATGAGAAGGGTCTTACTGTCTTCGCGACCAAGGTGAACTGGGAATTTGAGGTTACGATGGATATGAACAAGCTCTTTGCTCCGGTGACGATGGAGTCGTTGATCGACCTCTTGGATAAGCGTGAGGTGCAGCGTTTGCAGAAGGCGACAGAAAAACGAGCGACAGAAAAAAATCCCAAATCAAAAGGAGATCAAAATTCCAATAATCAAGGCAACCAAGGTAACCAAGGATTTGGTGGCGCTATGGGTGGTATGGGTGGTATGTTTAATGGTCGAGGTGGCAACAATACCGGAACGATTCAGTCAAGATAAGTGCAATGAGACGACTACTTTATATAGGGATATTTATCTTTTTTGTCTGCGGGAGCTCTTCGGTGCAGGCACAGCACACTTTGGGTGTGAATGTGGGCTATGGAATGGGGACGGCAGCGTTGTATCCCAGACAAGAGACGAAGGGCCTTTGGGGGCTTTATAGTGGTGGTGTTTCATGGCGCTACTATGGGACAACCCGTTTTGTGGGTGGCTTGGGTATTGACTTGGAATTTGTGCAACAGGCATTTTCATTTGCGCCTTATGCCTCCACCACTGAAAATGAGGCGGACTACCAATATTACACCCGTCGGCTCAACTCCATCATGGTTCCTTTTGTTTGGCAACCACATATTTATTTGTTTCACAACAAATTACGTATCTATGTGGAGGCGGCGGCTACCTTTTCATACAACCTCTCCTCCACCTACGAAAATGAGTTGGTGAAGGCCGATGATCCCACTGGCTGGAAAGGGACTTACCGAAATAAGGTGGTGCGTGATAATCGTTGGGGCTATGGCCTTGCGGGTGGTGGTGGCTTTGCTGTCCTGATCAAACAATGGGAGATTAATGTTCGGGCGCGCTACTATTTTGGTTTTTCAGACATCGTGCGCAATCGGAATAAATATGCAGACAATACGCTGGATGGGCCTGAAAATCCGTTTTGGCTCAGTCCCCTCCGGTCGCCATTGAACAACTTGACCATCAGCATAGGATTGGCCTATCGTTTCAATAAGGAGGGATTCAAAGAGTGGACAGTTCCTCGCCACAAGCGTGAAAAAAATAAGGAGACATTTAATTATAAAGCGAAATAAAATCGATTATGGAAACTACCCGTCAGCAAAAAATAGCCAAACAGATCCAAAAGGATATGGCCGAAATCTTCCAAAAAGAGGGCGCTCCGGCCGTGCGTGGGGCGATGGTCACGGTTACCTTGGTGACCATGTCTCCCGATTTGGGCTATGCCAAAATTTATGTGAGCATCTTCCCTTTTGAAAAAAATAGGGAGATCATGGAGTCGCTCGAAGCACAGAATTGGATGTTGCGGTTTGAATTAGGCAAACGCATTAAAAATCAGCTTAAATCTGTTCCCGAAATTCAATTTTTGTTGGACGACTCCTTGGAATATATCGAGCACATCGAAAAGGCGATGAAGAACGAGAAATAGTTTTGTAGCCCCCTCTATGCTTTCAGCCCTCTTTGCACGCCGCTATCTCTTTTCGAAGAAATCGCACTCGGTGATTAACATCATTTCAGGTGTGAGCGTCTTCGCTGTGGCGATGCCTGTGGCGGCAATGATCATCTTGCTCTCGGTTTTTAATGGTTTTGAGGCACTGGTGAAGTCGATGGCTTCGGCTTTTGACTCCGATCTTACGGTGACCTTGCGCCAAGGGAATACTTTTCCAATATCCAAGTTAGACACCCTCTCTTTGCAACGTATACAGGGCGTTGAAAGTATCTCTTTTGTGCTGGAGGAGAGTGCGTTGTTAGAATATAATGGCCGTCAGACCACCGTCAAGGTGCGCGGTGTTGACGATGCCTATACAGCAGTGATGCCGATGATTGATACCGCCGTGACTTCCGGTGAATACCGTGTGCGACAGGGCGATATAGATCAGGTGGTTTTGGGGCAAGGGATGGCCTATGCGTTGGGTATTCGGGTGCTTACTACCCGCGATCTATCCATCTATGCGTTGCGTCGCAATAGCTTTTCTACGTTGCTGCCTTTGGAGGGTTTTTCCCGCCGAGATCTCCCAATTTCAGGGCTGTTTATGCTGGATGCTGAGTCAGAGAAAGAGTATGCCTTGACCTCTCTTCGTTTGGCGCAAGCGCTTTTTGAATACCCTGATCAGGCGACGGCGTTGATGATTCACCTGACTGATGTTCAGCAGGAAGCGCAGGTGAGGGAGGAGCTTACAAGGCTTTTGGGTGACGATTTCTGTGTGCGCAACCCTTACCAGATGAAGCCAACTTTTTACGATATTATGACCTATGAAAAATGGGGGATATTTTTCATCTCGCTCTTGGTATTGATCATCGCCTCTTTCTCGATTGTAGGGGCGCTGGTGATGCTGATTATTGAAAAACGCCCCGACATGGAGACCCTCCGCGCTTTGGGAGCAGACACTTCACTGTTGCGCCATATCTTCTTGGGGGAGGGATTTCTGATTGGGACAATGGGGGCGATGATCGGGGTGGTGATTGGGGTCTGTTGTACGCTAATCCAACAATATTTCGGGGTGATTAAAATCCCTGTTGATACGTTTATTTCACAGAGTTATCCAATTCAATTTCAATGGTTTGATCTCATGGTGGTGGTGGCTGTTTTTGCTGTTGAGGTGGCCTTTATTTCACAACTTACCGTCCGTAGTATGATCAAACAAAAAGAACGAAAAAGATGAAACGAGTTGCTTTCCTATTTAGTTTTGTCGTTGCCTTGCTCTTCGGAGGGTGCAGTCAACATAAGATTATTCCTGACGATGAGTTGGCGATGATCTTCCGTGATGCCTTCTTGGCCAATGCCTATACCACAACCCAAGGGATTCAGGTGGATTCGTTGAACCTCTATGAGCCGATTTTCAAGCATCATGGTTACACTACCGATGATGTGCAATACACCATTGGGAACTTCTCAAAACGCAAAAGTGCCCGCTTGGGAGATGTGGTGGAACGAGCCATTACGATGTTGGAAGATGAAAATGCCTACTTGAGTCATGAGGTGGCGATTCTTGATACCATAGACCATGTGGCGCGTAAATTTTTCATGCGTCCGCTTTTGCGGGATTCGCTTATTCGGGTCTATGCGCTCAAAGATTCCATGCGCCTGCGTTTTACTTTAGACTCCATCCGTCCGGGCGATTATACTGTTCGTGTGCGTTATTTGGTGGATTCTACCGATGAAAATCAGTATTTACGGGCATCCGCATGGTTTGAGCGTGCCGGAGGTGGTGCGACCGGTAACTATACCATCACCCTACGTCGAGAGAGCAAAGAGCTTTTTGAACACACTTTCGTCGCCGATACCTCCGAACGCCGATTGATCATTGATTTCTGGCAGTTGCAGGGGAAGCGAAAACGGCCTCATATGACGCTGCAACACGTGGAGGTGGACTATACACCACCTGCACGGGAGGTACTTGATAGCCTCTATGAACGTCAGCTCAACTTACGCATCTTCACCGATGAATTCATCCGCTGTTTCTCGTCGGATAGCCTCCCACAGGCTACTGACGCCGCAAGGCATCGTTAACAACCCCCTTGTTGAGGTTGCAGCCGATGGAACGATCCTTTCTGTCGACACGTGTGATGCGCCCGATCGCTTGGCGTGTACAGAGTTTTATGCGGGGCTTCTTGTCCCCGGGTTGATCAATGCACATTGTCACTTAGAGCTCTCGGCTCTTCGCGGCCAAGTGGCTGCCGGTGGTGGTTTTGTGGCTTTTGCTCGCTCCTTGCGCGAGGCTCGTGCGGCCTGCTCTGCTGAAATGTGTGAAGAGGCCGTGGCCGTGGCTGATGCGCAGATGTGGCATGCTGGGATTGCTGCTGTGGGGGATATTTGTAATGGCGAAACAACCTTTTTACACAAAAGAAACAGTCCGATCACCTATCGCAATTTTGCGGAAATTTATGGCCTGAAGAGGCGATCCACCACCGCTTTGCAACCTTTGTTGCGTTATCCACTGACCACGTTGACACCCCACTCTACCTATACTGTTCAAGATGCGCTGTTTCGTTCGATTTGTGCAGAAGGGGATGGCATTCTCTCGCTCCATTTTTTAGAAACAGCGGCTGAGTCTGCACTCTTTGAGCAATGCGGGGCGCTGTGGGATTGGTATCAAAGAGAGGGCTTGCAGTGTGATTTTCTGGATTATGGTTCTCCGGCACAGCGACTTGTTGAAAGTGTTCCTGCTAACCGTTGTCTGCTGTTGGTGCATAATTGTTGTGTGACACAGGCCGATATAGACCTGATTATGAATCACTTTACGGCACCGGTTTGGTGGTGTCTCTGCCCGCGGTCTAATCGTTTTATCTCCAACCGGATGCCCCCTGTCGACCTCTTGCGCGCCAATAAACTCAATATTTGTGTGGGGACGGATTCGCTGGCCTCTAATGAGGACCTTTCGCTGATCGAAGAACTTCGTTGCTTTACCGGTGTGCCACTTCCTGAATTGCTGAATTGGGCAACGGTGAATGGCGCACAAGCCTTGGGGTTGGATGCAACGCTGGGTGCTGTTGCTGTTGGACAACGACCCGGACTGTCAGTCCTTTCTGGCATAGACCTCTCTACCTTGAGTTTTACTCCCAACACAACCATCCACCGCCTACTTTAGAGGCCATTTTAAAATGGTTTTTAGAGTAGCAGATGCTTCTCCACAGCCTCCCGAAGAAGGTTGTCATCGAGATGTGTATAGATTTCGGTGGTCAAAATACTCTCATGACCCAACATCTCCTGCACCTGACGAATTGAAGCGCCCCCTTTGAGTAGATGGGTGGCAAAGGAGTGCCGAAAGGTGTGCGGGCTGATGTGTTTGTCGATACCCGCACGGAGTACGGCCTCCTTGAGAAGGGTGAAAATCATTACCCGAGTGAGTTGATTCCCTCTGTTATTGAGAAAAACAATATTGCTTCCTGTACGCGTGGGGTGGAGGGTGTTCCGATCATCGAGGTAAATTTGAATTTTGTCGCGTGCGATGCTGCTGATGGGGACTAATCGTTGTTTGTCGCCTTTGCCGATGACCCGGATGTACCCCTCTCCAAAGAAAAGATCACTCAGCCGCAAAGAGGTGAGTTCAGAGACGCGCAACCCACAGGAGTAGAGCACCTCTAACATGGCACTATCTCGCCGTCCTTTGATGGTGGAGGTGTCGATGACAGCAATGATTCGGTCGATTTCTGCGGTAGAGAGTATGTCGGGCAGATGTCGTCCGCACTTGGGCGCATCGACAAATTCTACGGGTGACGACTCCATGACATCGGTCATCAAGAGGTAGTTGTAGAAGCTTTTAATGCCACTCAGAACGCGTGCCTGCGAAGTTTTTTCGCTTCCGCGCTCAAAGAGCCAACCGATATAGCGTTCAATCATGGCCGCTGTCACCTCGCTGGGGGCAACATCATATTGCCGTAACACGAAGTGGGTGAACTGCCTCAGATCGCACATGTAAGAGACGATTGTATTCTCCGCGAGATGCTTTTCCAGTTTGATGTAGGTTCGGTAATGGTTGGAAATAACCTCCCATTTTTTGCTATTTTCTCCCATTTTTCCTTAACTTTGTCTTGGCGAAGGTACGCAATTTTACATAATT
>JAVVZO010000044.1:0-11564 GCA_036650515.1 Alistipes sp. | reverse complement strand
GATATTTTAAAGCGATAAAAGATGACATTACTGACATTATTATTTGGGACACTAACGGGGAGCTTTCTCTCTGTTTTGGTAGGGCTTGTTGGGCGTAAGCGTACGATTGGCTTTGGGTGGGCTTTTGTGATTAGCCTGATTCTCACCCCTTTGGTAGGAATTATTATTACGCTGATTGCCGATCCCCTGCCTGTCGGTACGGAACGGTGGGGTTGCTTAGCCCCCATTTTATCGCTCATAGCACTGCTCTTTTTGGCGGGGTTGCTCTTTGTTGCGCTGACGGCCGGTTCCGTTATATAGCAGGTGCAGCGAGAAGTCCGGGTAGGTAAATAGCGATACCGGCTAAGGCCGAAAGGACGATGAGCAGAATTGGGTTGACCTTCTTGAGTGAGGCGATGCAGACTCCAGCAAAGAGTATCCAACTCCAAGGATCAATGAAACTTGCGCCCTCTGAGGTGGCTGGGAACATGAGCAATAGGGCCGCGGCGGCGATCATCCCGATGACCACCGGTTTCATGCCGACCATGATCCCTGCCATCCAGCGATTATCCTTCATGCGCAAGAAAAACTTGGTGAGCAACAGCATAATGGTTAGCGAGGGCAGGCAGACGGCAAAGGTGGCAATAGCCGCACCCAAGATCCCCAACCATGGATTTCCCGTATCTTTTGTAATGACCGTATAGCCCACATAGGTGGCCGAATTGATGGCGATAGGGCCGGGGGTGATTTGCGACAGGGCAACGATGTCGGTAAATTCGGCGTTGGTCATCCATTCGCGTTGTACCACCATCTCATTTTGAATCAACGAGAGCATGGCATAGCCACCTCCGAATCCGAAAAATCCGATTTTTAAATAGCTGTATAGTAATTGAAGATAGATCATTTTTGGGCTTTTTTAGAGAGATGATATGTCCATAAAATACCGCCTAAAGCCCCAACAATCAGCGGGTAAACAGGAGAGAGTTCGATACCCCAAACCAAGAGCGCAGTCACCACAATAACCCCTAACATGGGCAGTCGCAGTCCTTTAGACATCGTCAAAATAGGAACTAATATGAGCGCAACCACGGCTGGGCGCATTCCTAAAAAAGCGGCCTCCACGATTTTGTTATGCCGAATGTTGGCAAAGAATAGCGCAATCAGCAGAATGATACAAAAAGAGGGAAGCACAACCCCTAAAATCGCAGCCAATGCCCCCCTGAGCCCGCGCATTTTGTAGCCTATAAAGACGGAGGTGTTGACCGCTATTGGTCCAGGAGAGGATTGAGCCAAGGTGAGTAGGTCGACAAATTGTTGTGCATCAATCCATTTTCGGCGGTCTATCATCTCCTTTTGAATAAGTGGCAACATGGCATAGCCACCACCAAAGGTGAATAAACCGATCTTAAAAAAAGACCAAAACAGTGCAAATAAGGAGTTTTGAGTGGTGTTCTCCATGGCTAAGCTTGCTTAGGATCTTCCGTAGGCCTTTGGTGTGCAGACCCATTGACCACCGAGACCATGACCACAGCGGTGACGGCGGCGGTTTCGGTGCGCAAACGTTGTGTGCCGAGGGTGATCTCTTCGAACCCATTGGCCAAAGCCAAACGGATCTCTTCGGGTGAAAAATCTCCTTCAGGGCCAATGAGAATGAGTGCGGCTTCACCTTTGTGGAGTGTGTCGGGGAGGTAGCTTTTCCCTGTGGCGGTGGCTGGAAGGTCACAATGGGCGATAAACTTGCGACCAGAGAAGGGGGCTGATACAACAGCTTTAAAAGGTGTAAGCTCTTGAAGATTGGGACAGTATGCCTTGAGTGATTGCTTCATGGCGGCGAAAATCACCTTTTCGCTTCGGTCGTATTTGAATACACGGCGTTCGCTATGTTCACTCTCCAACGGAATGATCGTGCCGACACCAACTTCTGTTGCTTTTTCGAGAAACCATTCAAAGCGATCGGCATTCTTGGTTGGCGCAACAGCCATCGTGAGCTGGTATGACAACTGTTCAAAATGCGTTTCCACGCGACTTACTTCGACTGTACAGCGCTTGGGATTGCTGTCTATAATATTGCAAAAGAATAGATTACCTCTTCCGTCTGTGATGTGGACAAGATCCCCGCATTGAAGCCGTAAAACGCGAATGCAGTGCTTTGATTCCTCCTCAGAAAGGGTGTGAAAGGGCGGGATAATATCGGGTGCGTAAAATAGTTGCATATCCTTGTTTTTGATCCTGATTTATTTCTTATCTTTGCAAAGATAATCAAAATAGAAGAACGAATGAAACGGTTTACACGATTATTTTTAACAATTCCCTTGTTGATGATGACACTATCCTGTCAGACCAAAAAATCGGGGGATGACAATCCCTTTTTTGAGGAGTGGACAACTCCCTTCGGCGTACCGCCGTTTGATCGGATCGTTCCCCAACATTATGCCCCGGCTTTTGATCGGGCAATATCAACACATGATGCTGAAATAGATGCTATTGTGTCGAATAATGATGCCCCTACATTTGCCAATGTGGTAGTGGCCTACGATGCTTCTGGTGCGTTGCTCTCGCGCGTGTCATTGGTCTTCGACATGGTCTCTTCGGCCGACAATAACGATGAGTTGAAGGCGGTGCAAGAGCAGATTATGCCAAAGTTGGCCGCCCATTCAGACAAAATTTTACTCAACGAAAAGCTTTTCGCTAAGGTTAAAACGCTTTATGAGCAACGTACTTCGTTGTCGCTGAATCCGGTGCAGTTGCGTCTGTTGGAGAAAACCTATGACAAATTTGTGCGTGCCGGAGCGAACCTCGATGTTGCACAGAAAGAACGACTGAAGCAAATCAATGAAGAACTTTCGCTTTTAGGGGTGAAGTATGGCAACAACCTCTTGGCTGAAAATGCAGGATTCCGGTTGGAACTCTCCTCCAATGAAATGGACGGTATCCCCTCTGGGGTGCGTGATGCCGCGAGTGAAAAGGCGATAGAATTGGGTCTGACCGACAAGATGGTCTTCACTTTGGACAAGCCGAGTTTGTTGCCCTTCTTGACCTATTCGAGCCGTCGTGACCTGCGTGAGAAGCTCTATAAAGCCTACATCAGCCGTGGTAACAACGGTAATGAGCAGGATAACAAACAACTGATTAACGACTTCATCCGCCTTCGTGTGGAGAAAGCACAGTTGCTGGGCTTTGAATCCTATGCCGCTTATGTGATTGCTGATCAGATGGCCAAAACCCCCGATGCAGTTTATGCACAGATGGATGCGATTTGGACACCTGCCTTGGATTTGGCCAAGAAAGAGTTAGAGGAGATGAAGCCGATGCTTGAAGCCGATGTGCCGGGAGCAACTTTCGAATCATGGGACTGGTGGTATTATGCCGAAAAAGTGCGGAAACAAAAATATGCCCTCGATGAGGAGATGTTGCGACCCTATTTCTCGTTAGAAAATGTTCAAAGTGGTATCTTCTTCTTGGCCAATCGGCTCTATGGCATCACCTTCCGTCCGATCTCAGTGCCGGTATATAATGCGGAGTGTATGGCCTTTGAGGTACTTGATGCGAACGAATCCCATTTGGGCGTACTCTACTTTGACTTCTATCCCCGTAGCGGTAAAAATGGCGGTGCTTGGTGCGGTTACTTCAACGAGCAAAGCTATAAGGATGGCAAGCGGGTTGCTCCGGTGGTGGGCATCGTCTGCAACTTTACGCGTCCAACCCAAACCACACCAGCGCTCCTGACCCTTGATGAGACCGGAACGATGTTCCATGAATTTGGTCATG
This sequence comes from Alistipes sp., assembly GCA_036650515.1. GTDB lineage: Bacteria > Bacteroidota > Bacteroidia > Bacteroidales > Rikenellaceae > Alistipes. The sequence goes on along the minus strand of JAVVZO010000044.1, from coordinate 7,817 downwards.
CACTGCATTTCCTCTTCCACGATGTGCCGTATAGAGGCCTGTCGGAGGTGGAAGGTGACTTTGTGGAGTTGCCCTCGCAGATTATGGAGAATTGGGCTTTTGAGCCGGAGCTCCTGTCTCATTATGCGACCAACTACCAATCGCAACAGGTAATTCCCGACTATTTGGTGGGCCGTTTGCGGGAGAGCGGATTGTTTAATCAGGGTTTTATGACCACAGAGCTTTTGGCTTCGGCACTCTCAGATTTGGATATTCACTCGACTAAAAAATACACCTCTTTTGATGTTAATGCCTTTGAAAAGAATGCTTTAAATGAGAAGCGTGGTCTGATTTCACAAATTGAGCCCCGTTACCATTATCCCTATTTTAGCCATATTTTCAACGGAGGCTATGCGTCGGGCTACTACTTCTACTTATGGGCGGAGGTGTTGGATAAAGATGCCTTCCAATATTTCAAGGAGAGTGGCGATGTCTTCAACCGCAAAATTGCTGATGCCTTCCGTCGGGAGGTGTTGAGCCGTGGTGGTTCTGCCGATGGGATGACCCTCTACCGGAACTTCAGAGGACAGGAACCTTCTAACCTTCCAATGCTCAAAGGACGCGGTCTGTGGACTGATCCTGAACCCACGGAGGAGATCAAAGAGGAGGAAGGTTTGCAGGTTAAGCAGTCTCTTAAGCAACCATTGGCAAATAAAAAACAATAAACCTAAACCATTACTATAAATGAAAAAAGCACTAATTATTATGTCTTTAGCAGTATTTTCTGCCGGTTGTGTTGATCGGACGATGCCCGCTGTGCAGATGCCTGAAATCGACAAGACCAATCCACTCCTTGGAGAGTGGAATACACCTCAAGAGACAGCACCTTTCGATAAGATTTCGCTGTCTGATTATGAACCGGCATTTGATGCCGCCATTCTCGTTTCGAAAGCTGAAGTGGAGGCCATTGTCAATAACACAGCCAAGCCGACCTTCTATAATACGGTGGTGGCATTGGAACGTCACGGGGAGTTACTGGGACGTGTTTCGGGTATTTTCTTCAATATGTTGAGTGCAAACACCTCGGACGAAATGCAGGAGATTGCTCAACGCGTACAACCCAAACTGACGGAACTTTCCAATGACGAAATGCTGAATCCAACGCTTTTTGCGCGGGTAAAAGCTGTCTACGATGATCCGGAATGGGGCCTTACCAAGGAGGATAAAAAACTTTTGGAGGACACCTATAAAAGTTTCGCGCGCAATGGTGCGGCTCTTTCCGATGGTGACAAAACCCTTTATCGTCAGTATTCCACTGAACTGTCGGGAGCTGAATTGACCTTCAGTCAGAATGCACTGGTATCATCCAATGCTTTTTCGCTCAACATTACCGATCCGAAGGCTGTTGAGGAGTTGCCCGACTTTGTCAAGGAGGGTTTGGCTGTCGAAGCAAAAGAGCGGGGTGAAAAAGGATGGACAGTGACCTTGAAAGCACCCAGTTACGGCCCTTTCATGTCCTACTCTTCAAACCGTGCGTTGAAAGAAAAACTTTGGCGGGCACACAATACCGTGGCGATGGGTGGTGAATACGATAACTTACCTATTGTCAAGCAGATTGTCAACTTGCGTCTAAAGATTGCACGCCTGCTGGGCTTTGAAACCTATGCGGCCTATGAATTAGAGGAGCGCATGGCAGAAACACCCGAAACGGTGGATAAGTTCCTCAAGGAGTTGATTGACGAGACAAAATCTTATGCAGAAAAAGATGCCAAGACGGTGAGCGACTATGCGGCTAAAAAAGGCTTAGATAGCGTGCTGATGCCTTGGGACTGGGCTTATTATGCGGAGAATTACAAAAAAGACACCTATGCTTTGAGTGATGAGCAGGTGAAGCCTTATTTCGAATTGGAACATGTGAAAAAAGGTGTCTTTATGCTGGCAAATAAATTATACGGGCTCAATTTTACCCCCAACAAAGAGATTGCTCCCTATCATCCTGAGGTGACGGTTTATGACGTGACGGATGAAAATGGCAAGTTGATGTCAACCCTTTACCTCGATTTCTTCCCGCGTGATTCGAAGCGTGCAGGTGCGTGGATGACTGAATTCCGCGGTACAAAAACCGTTGATGGCAAAGAGATTCGCCCGATCGTGTCGTTGGTAATGAACTTCACTAAACCAACCGAAACAACGCCTTCGCTCCTCACTTTTGATGAGGTGGAGACCTTCTTACATGAATTTGGACACTCACTGCATGGGATGTTAGCGGAAGGTACTTATGAATCATTGTCGGGCACGAATGTCTACCGTGATTTCGTGGAGTTGCCCTCGCAGATTATGGAGAATTGGGCAACTGAAAAAGAGTTCCTTGACCTGTGGGCTACTCATTATCAGACTGGTGAGCCTATGCCTGCTGAGTTGATAGAGAAGATCGTAGCGGCGCAGAACTATTTGGCGGCTTATCTCAATATGCGTCAAGTCTCTTTTGCCTTGACCGACATGGCTTGGCACTCGTTGAAGCAGCCTTTTGAGGGTGATGTTGTTGCTTTTGAGCAACAATCTATGGCTCCGACACAGATCCTGCCGGTTGTTCCCGGAACAGCGATGGCACCTGCTTTTAGCCACATTTTTGCAGGTGGTTATGCCGCTGGTTATTATAGCTATAAGTGGGCAGAGGTGCTGGATGCCGATGCTTTTGCACTCTTCAAAGAGAAGGGGATTTTCAATCGTGAGGTCTCGGATTCTTTCCGCAAGAATATTCTCTCCAAGGGCGGTTCGGAACATCCGATGAAGCTCTATGAGAAGTTCCGTGGCCATAAGCCCGAAACCAAGGCGCTGATTGACCGGATGCACTTGAAATAGATCCACACGATTACAAAAGCGAGCGGGATGCCATGGCATCCCGCTCGCTTTTTCTTTTTCTGACCTGTTGAATTTAACTCCTTTTTGAGCCGGCGAAAAGGATGGAAAGCCGTCTGGCAGATGGGAAAGTCTCCGTTGGGGTTTTATATAGCCTGCTGATTATTTTATCGGGTCGGTATCCAAAAACCCGACAAGTTTCCTGCCTCGGCATTCCCCTCCCCTCCTGACACAGAGAGGCGTAGCAACGTGGCAACCGATGACGGAAGCGAGCGGTGATCAGATGAAATTCAGGATGGAAAATGGCAGGGTAGAGGGCGTGATAGAACAGAATTATTTCACCTCTAAAGTGGGGCTGAATTTTATGATTTTTTTGGGTGCAATCTTCACAGGAGCACCCGTTCGCGGGTTACGACCCATGCGAGCGGGCTTGTGTGCAATTGAAAATGTGCCGAAGCCAGAGAGGGAGAGCTTCTCTCCGTCTTGGAGTGTTTGAATGGTGGCTCGGAGAAGTGCATCTACAACTTTTTTTGTTGCGACCCTTGAAATTTGTACATCGAGAGCGATGGCCTCGACCAATTCTGCTTTATTCATAATGGCGATGACTAACTATTCCTGAATGACTAACAAACAAAGATATATGTTTTTTCAGAAAAGATGCGCAATTACTCATCTTTTATTTCGCTGAGGATTGAAACCTTATAAATAATAGCCTTTAGCCCGCATTTCGGAGGCTTGTAAGAGGGCGAATTGCTCTTCTTGGAGCGGATAGTCCCAACAGCCCATCTGATGAAAGACCGATCCCCCAAATCCGGTTTTGAATTTATAAAGTCCATACATCGGGTGTGAAGGTTCGGCATTGGGAGCGACACCAAATAGATCATACTCCCGACAGCCGTAGGCTTTGGCGATTTGGATGGCCTTCCATTGCATGGCGTAGGTGGGCATGAAATTACGCATGGAGGCGGCCGAAGCACCATATAAATAGGTGGCGCGGTGGCTGGAGATCAACAAAAACATCGCCGATAGTGGTACGTTGTCTACCGAAGCAATCAGCAACTTGACCTGCACCGGCAACTTGCACTCCTCCATCTTGGCGGCAAAAACCGAATGGAAATAGCTGATGTCATTTACATGCAGTCCATTCCGTTGCGCGGTCTCCAAATAGAGGTCGTACCAAATTTGCAAATCGTTGATCGTGCCCAAACGTACATCGACACCTTTTCGCAAAGCCAAGCCGATGTTGTAGCGCGTCTTGGGCTTCATGCGCGTCAAAATCTCTTGCTCGGTTGCATTGAGGTCGACGATGATGGTGTTGGCAGGCAGAATGTCGCCATTGGAGCGCCGTAAATTACCGTTGCGCGTGTCAAAATTGAGCTTAAACTCTTGGTACTTCTTCTCCGGAGCACCGAGCCAGCGCCCATCTTCGGTGTAGTCGGAGGCCTTGTCCCAGTGGGATTGCCAATTCAAATCATAACGAATGGCCATGCACGCTTTGGGTAGATAGGAGCGCAATGATTCGGAAAGCTCCTCCAAAAAGATCCCTTGATTCTCCTCTGAAGGCTCTACTTCAGGGCCATAGGGAACGTAGGCGACACAATCTTTGTCATTGAAATATTGCAGAAAAAGCAGAAAATCGGCTCTTGTATAGGAGTAGCCACCGACATTGAGATACAAATCGCTGTTGCGCGCCTTGTAATCAAATGCGAACGACTGAAGCCCTTGCTTCTGCTTGACGCGTGACCAAAATGATGTTTGCTGAATGATGGGTGTATCATAAACATCGATGATGGATTTTTTTTCTATATTCAATTCCATAACTGCTCTGAGCTAAAAAGCTGTTTTTAAATCTATTAATCTCCTTTTTTCGGCTCTTTTCGCCCTACAAATCCTCATAAAATCGGATTCACAGGATAAAAATAGGAACAAAAATAGCCCTCCAATAACTTCGATAACAAATTCAAACAGTTTCGAAAACTTCTTAGATTTTTTTTGCTTGCGTTACAAAGATAGCCCTTTTTATTGATGGAACAAATTGAGCCGACTTTTGGTTGGGGAGGTGGAACGGTGTATGTTCTTCGTATGAAGAGCAATAACCTGCCTGAAAATGCTTCTCAGGCAGGTTATTGCTTCTAATTTGTGGACCCAGAGGGGCATGATCCCACGACCTTCGGATTATGAGTCCGCTGCTCTGACCAACTGAGCTATGGGTCCATTGCTTGGAAAAGAGCGACTTTCCCGAATGCGGTGCAAAAATAGGTATTTCAAGGCGAATGGCAAAATAAAACGGTCTAAATCGAAAATAATTCTTGCTGGAAGAGGTGGCTTTGTGAATAATTTATTACCTTTGCCCCGCATTAAGTACTTAACAATAAAAAACAAAACGAAATGAAAGCAGGTATTCACCCAGAGAATTATCGTTTAGTAGCGTTCAAAGACATGTCGAACGACTACGTGTTTTTGTGCAGGTCCGCCGTTTCGACAAAAGAAACCATCGAAGTGAACGGCGAAACCTATCCCGTGTATAAGATGGAGATTTCCAACACGTCGCACCCGTTCTATACGGGCAAGATGAAATTGGTGGATACCGCTGGTCGCGTCGATAAGTTTATGAGCCGTTACGCAAAACGCTACGATAAGAAGAACGTCCAATAGTTTGGTCGGTTCTAAAAAGCTGTTTTAAATTTATTAATCTCGTTATTCTCAGCTCTTTTTACCGAGAGACGACAGGATTTATGAAAATAAATTCGATAACAAATTCAAACAGTTTCTAAGGACAAAGGGTTCGGATTTTATCCGAATCCTTTTTTTTGTGCCTTCCTCCTGCCCAAAGGAGAAAGTTGCAGTCACTCTCTCTTCCCGTATGGTGGCCAATTATTTTGTATGGATCCATTATTTTTTGCTATCTTTGTAACCAATAAAAATACAAAGTTATGGAATTTGAAGGTAAGGTAGTGCAAATACTCCCTGTCACTCGTGGCACATCATCGCGTGGCGAATGGCAGCGTCAAGATGTGATATTTGAAATTCAGCAAGAATTTTCGCGCAAGGTCTGTGTGACCTTCTTCAACAAGGAGGCCGATGCGGCAAAGCTACATATTGGTGAGATCTATGTGGTCTCGGTGAATGTTGAGTCGCGTGAATATAATGGTAAGTGGTACACCGATGTGCGGGAGTGGCGGGTGCAACCCAAGAGCCAAGCCGCAGGTGCAGGTGCTCCTATGCCCGATATGCCACCTTTAGCGAAAGAAGAGCCGACTATCGGCACATCGAGCGAGGTGGATGATCTTCCGTTTTAACGGACATCGCAACATGAAAAGAGCAGGTACGAATTTCGTATCTGCTCTTTGCTTTTACATAGCGGTTCTTGTTACATCTGCTTGTAATCTTTGGCCAAACCGCCTTCGCTGGTCTCCTTGTAGAGTGAGGGGAGGTCATGGCCGGTCTGCTTCATCACCTCAATGACTTTGTCGAATGATACGCGGTGCGAACCATCGGTGAGCGAAGAGTAGATGTTGGCATCTAAGGCGCGGGTAGCGGCATAGGCATTGCGCTCGATGCAGGGGATCTGTACCAAACCGCAAACAGGGTCGCAGGTCATCCCCAAGTGGTGCTCCAACCCCATTTCGGCGGCATATTCGATTTGTGCAGGACTACCTCCAAAGAGCTGATTTGCGGCTGCTGAAGCCATGGCACACGCCACGCCGACCTCTCCTTGACAACCCACCTCAGCGCCAGAAATGGAGGCGTTGTGCTTGACGATATTACCAACCAAGCCCGCGGTAGCCAATGCGCGAAGAATCCGGGTGTCGCTGAATCCGTGTGCTTGTTGAATGTGATAGAGCACGGCTGGCATCACCCCACAAGAGCCGCAGGTGGGCGCTGTGGCGATACATCCGCCCGCGGCATTCTCCTCGCAAACAGCCAAGGCATAGGCAAAGACCATTCCGCGCGTTTGAAGGTTCTGCTTGTAGCCTTGGGCACGGATATAATAGGTTGAGGCTTTGCGGCGGAGGTGGATTTCACCGGGCAAAACACCCTCATTTTCAAGTCCACGGGCCACGCTGGCGCGCATCACCTTCCAAATCTCAGCGAGATAATCCCAAATATCGGGGGCTTCACACGCATCTACATACTCCCAATAGGCTCTGCCGGTATGTTCGCACCAAAGCTTAATATCGCTCAGGTGGGTCATTTCATAGATGTCAGGGGATTCGTTGCTACCGTCTTCTTCGGCCAAAGCACCCCCTCCGATGCTGTACACCGTCCAAGCATCGACTGCCTTTCCGGCCGGATCGAGTGCTTCGAACTTCATCCCGTTGGGATGAAAGGGTAGGAAAATGTGTGGCTGCCAAATAATCTCTACGGTGGCAGGTGCTAAAACATTGCAGATGGCGATGTCTGTCATGTGGCCCTTTCCGGTGGCAGCCAAACTGCCATAGAGGGTGACACGGAAAGACTGGGTCTCCGGGTGGAGCGCCTTGAATCGTTCTGAGGCCAAGTGGGGGGCCATTGTGTGGCTGCTCGATGGGCCTGTGCCGATGCGATAGAGCTCTTTGAGTGTTTTCATCTTTTTCCTTGCTTAACTGTTTGCAAAAATAGCGAAAAAAATCGTTGTTGTGGTACATCGTCGGGAAATAGATCCTATATTTGGGATGAAAGACGGGAAATCTTAAGATTTCAGCGAACACACATAATAAAATAGGAATACGGCGTAGATTAAAACTATTTTTACGTGGTTTCCTTTGAAATGTGCAACCAGCCGCACTGTTATGGGGCGACACAATACTCAATCTTATGCGTACTACTCTATTTAAACGGGCTCTCCTTGCTGTGGTAACGATGGCCTTTGTATGCTTTACGGCGTGCAGTGATGATCCCGATCCGAAGCCTGTGCCTGATCCCACCCCCGACCCGACCCGGGAAGTTATTCAGTTGACAGCGCCTGTGGATCAAAAAGTACTCTACTATTCAAAGGC
>JAVVZO010000043.1:0-12160 GCA_036650515.1 Alistipes sp. | reverse complement strand
ATCGGCAGGGTGATTTTAACGAAAAACCGCCCATACAGCGTGTAAGGGCGGTTTTTGTGGAGTGATTCCGACGCGGCTCGAACGCGTGACCCACAGCTTAGAAGGCTGTTGCTCTATCCAACTGAGCTACGGAACCAATTTATTTGGTGCGACAAAAGTAATCATTAAATATGAAAAAATACATGCCTCCGTTGAAAAAACAGCTTCTTAGCGGTAAAACCCGCCCTTCCATTGGCTGGTATTGCCACAGTTGTCTGTGATTTTAAAGACGATGGTGTGCTGGCGACCGCGGGGGCAGATGCTGTCGTCCAAAAGGATGCTGGCCACGCCCTGCATACAGTTGTAATCAATCAGGGCTTGACGTCCATCAATGGTTGCCACATAGCTGGCTAACCCCGAAAAATTATCGGATAGACGGAAGCGTGCACTCTCTTTTTCCGTAAAATCACTCTCCACTTTGAAAAGTGGGGTGATGGTGGGTGCGAGGGTGTCTGCAACCACGAGATACTCACCAAAAGTGCGCGTTTTTACGGACACAGCTTGGCCGTCATATTTTCCTCCAAGGTAGCTAATGCGCCCTCTCTGGGAGCGCATGGCCAGTGTAGTGTGGGCTTGCAACTCAGCAGGAACATCGACTTGGATGGAGATGGTGATGGCTGTATGGAGCGGAATATTGTGGTTGAGCACCGTGTAAGCTGGTGATAGCACACGGAAGGTGGTGTCTTTGGGTGGGGGCAGGTCGCGGTGACTTTGGCTATAAAAGATGGATTCATAGAGTGAACCTTTAGGAATGTGAACCGTCAAGTTATCTTCCGTATGGACGAAGTCGCGACTACGGTTGACGATCGGTGCCGTGGTATCGGCTTGGGCTTGGAAGGTGTTAGCAGAGCCTTTGGTGGTGAAGGTCAGCTGGGCATAATTTCCACGATCATCTTGCACCTCCAAGCGAATGGTGTTCTGCTGGTCGGGAGTGGTGATCAGCAACGCCCGATTTTTCATAACAGTATATAAAGCGGGTGAATTGCCCGCTAACTGTGTCAACCGGAAGATCTCATTGCGCGAAGTGCGCTGAATAGGATAGTAAGCCACCGCATTGCAATAGCGGGTTTGGCTAAAGAGAAATCCATCCATCCGGTAGTCGTAAACCACTTCGCCATCAATAGATTCCGTGATGTGATAGATACCAAAGGTGTTGGCCACTCCATTTTTGCGATCGGTGGCCTCCAAGAGAAAATAGCCTTGTCGTCCCACTGGTACCGGTGTCGTGGTATGCAGTTTATAGGTGTTTTGGTTCACCTTTGTCACCACATAAGGGCGGGGTGTGCTGTGAATGGGCACTCCGCACACCGTATCCACCTCGACATAATAGAGACGCACGATCTGTGGTGGGATGTTGTCGTTGGGCGTAATGATACCTGCGGCCATGGTGTTGAGTGTGCGTTGGGTGCGGGTATCGCGGAGCTCAAAATGCAGATGAGGCCCGAAAGATTGTCCCGCATTTCCTGAGAGGGCGATTTCATCCCCTTGTCGAACGGGATATTGCGTGGGAGAACAAAAGAGATTCACACGGTCGCTCCCTGTGCGATAGCGTTCTGCGCGGACGAACGCCTCTATATCTTGACGAAAAGAGGATAGATGACCATAGACGGAACTCTTGCCGTTGGGGTGGGTGATGTATAGTGCCCGTCCGAAACCATAGGGGGAGAGGAAAATGCGACTGATGTAGCCATCAGCTACTGCCACAACACGTTTGCCGGAGACGGCATCTGTTTTGATGTCAATGCCAGAATGAAAATGGTTAGAGCGCATCTCTCCGAAATTGGAGGAGTAGAGCCGAGCCACATTCTTGAGCGGATAGACGTACTGGGTTGTATCCAACGCCTGCGCCGAGAGGAGTTGCACACTGAAAAGGGTGATCAGAATTAAAAGAAGTCGTTGCATTCGGGTGCGTTTTTTACCAGCTCATTGACCGCATCCATGACCCCTTCATAGGGGTAGCCAAGGGAAAGACCATAGCGAATGAGTTTGGTCTTTAGTTCGTAAGCTGTTGTGGGTTTAATTGTTTTCGATTTCCGTTCCAGTTGCTTTGAAAGCCGTTCAGCCATCTTGTTGTGGTCGAGTTCGGCGAGTGCCTCTTCTACCAAGGTGGGGGCGATGCCTTTGTGGAGGAGGGTGGTGCGGATTTTATAGATGCCCCAACCGCTCAAGTTGACCTTCTCGCGGACAAAGGCGGCCGCATAGCGGCTATCGTCAATGAATTTTTGAGACAGAAGGGTTTGTAGTACGGCTTCAGCCGCTGTATCGGCAACGCCCCAGCCGCGCATGAGCCGCCGTGCATCGCCCGAAGATTTCTCGGCGCGTGCGCAGAGCCGCATCAAGGTGGCGGTGGCCTCTTCAGGGGTTTTGTCCCGTTTTATCTTTGGCAGCATATCATTCGGGGTTTATCGTTGAGGTCATGCCTGAGTGTAATTGCCGTAAAGCCCTCTTGGGTGAGCATCTCTCGCATCGCGGCTTCTGCTCTCTCGTAGATCTCGAAATAGAGAGAACCCTCTCTTTTCAACAGCCGTTGGGCGGTGCGGGCGATGGTGCGATAGAAGAGCAGTGGGTCATCATCAGGGACAAAGAGTGCTACATGGGGCTCGTATTGGGTGACGTTGGGGTGCATGGTTGCTAAATCACTTTGGGGAATGTAGGGAGGGTTGGAGACGATGGCATCGAACGATCCGTCAGCATAGTCACTCAACCCTTGGAAGACATCGGCTTGGGTAAAAGCGACCTCAACACCCAAGCGAATTGCATTTTCACGCGCCAGTGAGAGTGCTTCGGCTGAAATATCCACGCCAAAAACGGTGGCGTCTGGCCGCAGATGCTTCATTGTAAGTGCAATAGCGCCACAGCCGGTGCCAATGTCAAGAACGGTGGCTGTGGTTGGGAGCTCTTTGGCAACCCAATCGACCAACTCCTCTGTTTCAGGACGGGGGATGAGCGCGCCCGCTCGAATGGCAAAATCCAAACCGTAAAATTCGGTATGCCCCAAGAGGTACTGCACGGGACAACCTTGCTGAAGTGCTTCGAGTTTCTGATCAAGTCCCTCAATTTCCAAGGGGACAAGGGGGTCGGATAACAGTTCAGAGAGCGTAATATGACCCAATTCTGATGTGACGATGCGGGCGATTTGCGCCGCCTCAGTGGCCACATAAAGCGGAATCAAAGAGGAGGTGATATGGTGGAGTATGTCGCGCCGTGTTGTCATATTTAGTGGCGTCTAAGGAGCAGGTCAGCCAAGGCAATGGCAGTAGCGGCTTCGACCACGACTGCACCACGCAGGGCGATGCAGACATCGTGTCGTCCCCGAATTGTGAGTGGAGAGAGACTGCCAGTATTTGGGTCAAAAGTGATCTGTTCTTGGGCGATACTGGGCGTGGGCTTGAAGGCCGCGCGAAGGATGAGTTCGTTGCTGTTGGTGATGCCCCCAACCATACCGCCAGCATGGTTGGAAACGGTTGTGCCCAAAGCGTTTATAATAGCATCGTTATGTTGTGATCCGCGTAGATGAGCCGCCCCGAATCCATCTCCAAATTCCACCCCTTTGACCCCTGGAATGGAAAAAAGCAGGTGCGATAAAAGACCCTCTACTGAGTCGAAGAATGGCTCTCCGAGGCCTGCTTCGATGCCTTTTACGCGACATTCGACGATGCCACCAACGGAGTCGTGGGCAGCGGTGGCGGCCGCGATGCAACTTTCAAACTGTGCGGGGTCGGTGCAACCGCCTATTTCAGTGATTTGGGTTTGGAAGGAGAACTTTGGCAGGAGCTTTTTGGCCACCACACCCGCTGCTGTGAGAGCAACGGTGAGTCGTCCCGAAAAATGGCCACCTCCGCGAGGGTCGTTATACCCATTATATTTTAAAAAAGCCGTTTGATCGGCATGCGAAGGGCGAAATTGTGCTCCGGCAGCGGGGTAGTCTGCCGACTGGGTAGCCTCATTGGTAAAGGCGATGGTGAGCGGTGCACCGGTGGTGTGATCCGCATAAATACCCGATAAAAATTGGGGACAATCGCTCTCCTGACGCGGAGTAGTGCCGACAGCACCGCTCTTGCGCCGATTGAGATCCGTGCTGAAATCTGCCGCTGTCAAAGGAATGCCGGCGGGAATCCCATCTAATGTGATGCCGACCTGCGCTCCGTGGGACTCACCCCAAATGGAAAGCCTAAATTGTTGTCCAAAAGTATTCATAGTTAAGCTCTTATGCGTTCTAACTCCTCAAAGAAGGTGGGGTAACTTTTGCTGATGCACCCTGCACCCTCTATGGTTGTTGTGCCGTTACCACGCAAGGCGGTGACGGCCAAAGACATGGCGATGCGATGATCGTCGTGGGCGGAGACGATAGCGGCAGAGATGCTCCCACCACAGATGCGCATGATATTCTCTTGGGAGAGATCAATGGCGATGCCAAATTTTTCATACTCCTCTTTGAGTACCTCGGCACGATTGGACTCCTTGCCCTCCAAACGATGTGTACCGGTGATTTCGCTGACCCCTTCGGCCGCGGCCGCCAAGGCGACCAAGGCGGGAAAAAGATCGGGACAGTTGGTTGCATCGAAGTTGAAGGCGTGGAGTGGTCGTGTGCGGACAGTAATGGCTCTTTGCTCGATGATGATCTCTGCACCGGCACGCTCCAGTGCGGTGCAGATGGCCGTATCTGCCTGTCGTGAGAGGATTGAGATGTTTTCGATGCGCACCTCTCCTGAGAGCGCTCCGGCGGTGAGCATCATCGCGGCGGCGCTCCAGTCTCCCTCTAAAGTGAAGTCGGCCGGTTGGTAGTGTTGTCCGGCAGGGATGAAAAATTCAGTATAGTCTTGGTGGGTAATATCAACACCGAAATAACGCGCGGTGTCGATGGTGATCTCTAAATAGGGAGTAGAAACAGCGCCCGAGACATAGAGTAGACTCTCTTCACCCGTGGCCGGTAGCGCTAAAAGCAGTCCGGTCAGAAATTGCGAGGAGAGAGAGGCATCGACATCAATCTTGCCTCCGTGTATCGGGCCACAGACCTCAATGGGGAGAAAACCTCCGCCATCGCGAACCTGCACGCCCAACTGGCGCAGTGGTTCGGCCATCAGCGCCATGGAGCGATGGAGTAAAGTCCCGCGCCCTTCGATGACAATCGGCTGGGTGTAAAGCGCGGCAATGGGGGTGAATAATCGGGTGGCCAGTGCTGATTCACCAACTTCAAGCGTTGTACCTTTGGGGGCGAAGCCACCGGTGATGATCAGGGTTGAGGCATCTGTTTGTTCGACCGTTGCCCCTAATGTTTGAATGCAACGCAAGGCGGAAAGGGTGTCGTCACAGAAACCGACATTATGTAAAACTGTGCGTCCCGGGGCGAGTAATGCTGCGGCTAACGCACGCTGTGCATAGCTTTTAGAACAAGGTGGCGTAATGGCTCCTCGAATATGTCCCGCGGCAACGAACTGATCCATGATCTATTTTTTATTCCTGAAGATTTTCTTTTTCCTGCTTGCTTTTGTCCATCTTCGGACTACGACGTAGTTCAAAATGTTGACCCAAATAGCGCTTGCGCACTTCGGGATTGGCGGCCAACTCTTCCGGTGTTCCGGTCATCAGCACCTTGCCTTCATAAAGCAGATAGGCTCGGTCGGTGATGGCCAAGGTCTCATCGACGTTGTGGTCGGTGATGATGACCCCAATATTTTTATCCTTGAGGGTAGAGACGATACTTTGAATATCCTCCACCGCGATGGGATCGACACCGGCAAAGGGTTCATCCAAAAGTATGAAGGCTGGATTGATGGCCACCGCACGTGCAATCTCCGTCCGCCGCCGTTCACCACCAGAGAGCTGAATGCCCAAACTCTTGCGAACTTTCTGGAGCCGGAACTCCTCAATCAGTGATTCGCAACGCTCCACTTGGTACTCCTTCGGGAATGCGGTCATCTCCAAGACCGCGCGGATGTTATCCTCCACGCTGAGGTGACGGAAGACAGAGGCCTCTTGGGCTAAATAACCCACGCCCATTTGAGCTCGGCGATAGACGGGCATGTTGGTCAGTTCGTTGGTTTTCCCATCATCGGTTTCGAGAAAAATGCGCCCTTCATTGGGTTTGATCAACCCGACGATCATATAAAAAGTAGTGGTCTTTCCGGCTCCATTAGGACCCAGTAGACCGACGATTTCTCCTTGGCGCACATCAATAGAAACGTGATTGACCACGGTGCGTGTTTTGTATTTTTTGACGAGTTCGCTGGTGTAGAGACGCATTTTCTGAAAATTTTTTACAAAGTTATGATATTTTCCCCAAATAATTTTTATCTTTACCATAAAATTACTCATAGGAGATTTTAGGAGGTTTTTTAGGATCTTATTTCGCTACAATGAAACAAAACGAAGACATCTTGTTACAAGAAAAACTGAAAGAATATTTCGGATTTTCATCGTTCAAAGGCAACCAGGAAGCGGTTATCCGCAATGTATTGAATGGTAAGGATACATTTGTATTGATGCCCACGGGAGGGGGCAAGTCGCTTTGCTACCAACTGCCGGCGATGATGATGGATGGTGTGGCCATTATTATTTCGCCATTGATTGCCTTGATGAAAAATCAGGTAGATGCTATGCGCGCTTTTTCTACGGAGACGGGCATCGCCCATTTTCTCAACTCCTCGCTCAATAAAACAGCCGTAATGCAGGTGCGCAATGATGTGTTGGCGGGTAAAACCAAACTGCTCTATTTTGCACCGGAATCACTGACCAAAGAGGATAATGTGGCTTTCTTGCGTAAGATCAAGGTCTCTTTTTACGCCATTGATGAAGCACATTGCATCTCAGAATGGGGGCATGATTTCCGTCCTGAGTATCGCCGTATACGCCCTATCATCAATGATATAGGTCAAGCTCCGTTGATTGCCTTGACGGCCACCGCCACACCAAAGGTGCAGTTGGATATACAGAAAAATTTAGGCATGAGCGATGCCGCCGTTTTTAAATCGTCCTTCAACCGCCCCAATCTTTATTACGAGATCCGCCCCAAACACGATGTGGATCACGACATCATTCGTTACATCAAACAAAATGAGGGGAAGAGTGGTATCATCTACTGCTTGAGCCGCAAAAAAGTGGAAGAGTTGGCTGAATTACTGATCGCCAACGGCATCAAAGCGCGTGCTTATCACGCGGGTATGGATGCCGCCACGCGGGTCATCAATCAAGATGATTTTATCATGGAGCGTGTGGATGTGATTGTGGCAACCATCGCCTTTGGTATGGGCATTGATAAACCCGATGTGCGTTATGTGATTCACTATGACATCCCCAAATCGTTGGAGGGCTACTATCAGGAGACTGGTCGTGCCGGTCGAGATGGCGGAGAGGGCTATTGTATCACTTTTTACAGCTATAAAGATATTCAGAAGCTGGAGAAATTTATGCAGGGCAAGCCTATCGCCGAACAGGAGATTGGGAAGTTACTCTTGCAGGAGACTGTCTCTTATGCTGAGAGCTCGATGTGCCGGCGCAAGACCTTGTTGCACTACTTCGGCGAAGATTATACCCAAGAGAATTGTGGCTGTTGTGACAACTGTCTCCATCCGAAAGTTAAAATGGATGCTACCTCATCGCTTGAGATGGCTTTGGAGGCCTTGCAGGAGTTGGGCGACAAATTCAAAGGCGACTACCTGATCAACGTGCTTGAAGGACGGAGTACGGCACTGATCAAAAGCTATGGTCATCACAAATCGCAGTGGTTTGGTGCAGGTGCTAAATTTGATGCCCGCTATTGGGGGTCTGTTTTTCGCCAACTGCTCATCTTGGGGATGATTGATAAAAATATCGAAAATTACGGTTTGATTTCGATCAATGCCACGGGTGAAGCCTATCTGGATAAACCTTTCCCTGTAACCATCACCTTGGATCACGATTACGATGCAGAGGATTTAGAGGCCGAGGCAATTAGCACAGCCGGTAAAGGTGGCGTGGCCGATGAAGAACTTTTCTCAATGCTCAAAGACCTCCGCAAGAAGGTCGCTAAGCACCAAAATCTGCCTCCTTTTGTGATTTTCCAAGATCCTTCATTGGAAGATATGGCAGTACAATATCCGATCACCATCGAGGAGATGCAGAATATTTCAGGTGTTGGCGCGGGTAAAGCTAAAAAATTTGGCGCAGAATTTATTCGTCTGATTAAGGCCTATGTGGAGGAGAAAGAGATTATTCGTCCGCAAGATATGGTCATGAAGTCGGTGGGTAATAAATCGGGCAGTAAGATTTTTATCATTCAGGCCATTGACCGGAAGATGGATTTCGAGGATATCGCACGTGCCAAGGATTTGGATTTAGACGAGTTACTTACTGAAATAGAGGCGATTGTCAACTCCGGTACGCGATTGGATGTCTCCTACTATATTGAACAATTTATGGACGAGGATCGGGCTGAAGACATCTACACCTATTTTAAAGAAGATGCCCAAAGCGATTCACTGGATGCGGCCGTGGAGGAGTTGGATGGAGACTATACCGAAGATGAAATTCGTTTGGTGCGGATTAAGTTTATCTGTGAACAAGGGAATTAAAACAGTTTCTTAATATAGACCGCTTAATAAGATGAAGATAGATGTAATGCAAGCCGTCCGCTTGGTCATGATGACCTTGGCTGTAGCGGGCGTGATTTATGCCTTGGAATATATTCCCTCCAGCCGGCTGATGTGGTTTTGGGTCGTTCTGTTGGGGGTGGGCTTTGTGGGGCTGCTCTATACGTTCCAATCCATCCGTCGCAAAAAGAGGACGACCAAATCTACACACGAAAATTCTCAAGGAAGGACGCGAAAAGCATGAGCGAAGTACGGGCGAAAAAGGCATTGGGGCAACATTTCCTCATAGATCTGAATATTGCGCGGAAGATCTGCGACTCTCTTTCTGGGGGTGCGGCCGATGCTCCAGCGGATGTGTTGGAGGTGGGCTGTGGCATGGGGGTTTTGACGCAATTTCTGCTTAAGCGAACAGATATTACCACCTATGGTGCTGAAATTGATACGGAGAGCATTGATTACCTCCATGTGCATTTCCCCACCTTGACACCGCGCTTGATGGCGGGAGACTTTCTGCAAATGGATCTCCGAGAACGCTTTCCGCAAGGGGTGCGGATTATCGGTAACTTTCCTTATAATATCTCCTCACAGATCTTTTTCAAGGTGCTCGAATACCGTGATCTGATTCCCGAATGTGTCGGTATGATCCAAAAAGAGGTGGCTGTGCGCTTGGCTGAACCTCCGGGGTCGAAAGAATATGGCATCTTGAGCGTGCTGTTGCAAGCGTGGTATAAAATCGACTACCTCTTTACGGTCAACGAGACCGTTTTCAATCCTCCTCCGAAGGTGAAGAGTGCAGTGATTCGCCTGCGCCGCAACAATACGCAGGCATTGGCCTGTGATGAAAAGCTCTTCTTCCGCGTGGTAAAGGCCTCCTTTGGGCAACGGCGCAAGATGATCCGTAATGCGCTCAAGGCTGTCTTTGGTGATTTTGAGGGTGCCGAACACCCCTTCTTTACGCGCCGTGCAGAGCAACTTTCGGTGGCTGAATTTGTGGAACTTACAAATTGGGTTGCACTTGCCCTGCCAAAACAGTAATCAAATCAGCATGAGCAAGATATTGCACCGCTAACTGCTGTACCTTTTCGGGTGTGATTGCGTGAATGCGGCGTAAATCCTCTTCAATAATATGATTGTCTGTGCCGCAGAGGATATTCTCTATGGTGACATCGGCGATGCCAAAAGGGCCATCCAAAATGCGCATCATCTCGCCTGTAATAATATTTTTCACCAAATTCAACTCTTCGACAGCCATCTGCTCTTGACGCAGGTGTTCTATTTCGTCATAGATCGCATTGAGCGCCGCCTGTGTGACCGCTGTGCCGACCTGTGTGGCGATGGCAAAATAGCCTTCGCGTTCGCAGTTGATCATGCCGGCCATTACCCCATAGGTGTAGCCATGCTCCTCGCGCAGGTTGCGCATCAGCCGCGAGCCGAAATAACCACCTAAGACGGCGGCTACCACCTGCATACCCACAAAGTCGGGATGCTGACGGGCAAAGAGTAGCCGTCCGATTCGGATGGAAGATTGCACGGCATCCGCGCGTTCCACAAATCCGGTGTGGCGCGTGACAGGGGAGGGGAAGAGCGGTATGACTGGGGTCGTGGAGTGGGGTAGACGATGGGCCAATTCCGTGATGGCTGCTTGCTCGTGGGTGTTGATGCGCCCGCTGCAAACCACGAAACAGTTCTCCGCTGTGTACCACTTTTTATAGAGCTGTACCAAATCCTCCCGCTTGAGGTTGTCGTATGCGGCTTCGGGATAGGAGACACCATAGGGATGGGTTTCGCCGAAGAGGGCTTGTGAAAATGCCTCCCGTGCGAGAATATCTACCTTCGTGCGCTCGATGGCTAATTGCTGTCGGTGCTTGGTGCAGTAGGTGCGCAGCTCCTCTTCGGGGAAAATCGGATGGAGAAGAATCTCCTCGGCCACGGATAGGGTCTTGTCGACAAATTTGGAGAGCGAGCAGAAGCTGATATAGACGTAATCGCGGTCGAGACTAATATCAAAATAGGAGCCATAATAATCTAACTGCTCGGCAATTTGATGTGCTGTCATGGAGGTGCTGCCCTCGGCCAAAAGGTTGGCCGTAGTCCCTGCTGAAAAGGGTTTTTCTTGTACCACACTACCCGCGTGGAAGACAAAGGTTACCCGGAGTACTTCAAAATCATCAGAGGGCAGGAGATAAAGTTTGACCCCGTTTTCTAAAACGTGGCAGTCGGCTTGGGCGATGTCGATGGTGGTTGGTATGGTTAGTTGAGGTGCTTTCATGATTTTGCGCGGTAGATGAGGGTGGAGGAGTATTCAGGAAGGAAGGTATCCAAACAGAAGCCTACAATCTGCTCAGGGTGGATGGAGCGGTAGATTTGCACCTCTTTATTAATCAGGTTCAGCTCTCCCGTTAATTCATAGAAGCCGAGGTTCATGGCTTTGTTCATGACGTTAATTTCACCGAAGAGGGTGTTGGCCTCGAATTTATTTTTCACCTTCTCCAACTCGTAGGAGGGGACGTTTTCTGTTTGCATCGCTTTGATTTCGCGCCAAATAGCCTCTTCAGCCTGTGCTTCGGTGGTGGTGGGTAGGAGTTGTCCCGAGAAGATGAAAAGTCCCGGATCAAGTTCGCCGGTGACGTAGGCGTTGATGCTCGAAAAAAGCCCTTGCTCCTTGACTAAGTGTTTGTAGAGGCGCGAGGAGTCTCCGCCGGCGAGCAGGTCGGAGGTGATGTCGCCCAAGAAAAATTCGGGTGTTGTGCGTCCTCCGATTGGAAAGGCGATGAGTATCGCTGTGGCCGGCACATCACGTTCCACAACCTGTCGGCGGGCGATGGTTTGTGGCGGCTCTGTCGGCAGGGGTTTGGTGGAATAGAGGGTATCGGGGATGGCGGCGAACCACTGTTCGGCGTATGCGATCATCTGCTCCTCTTCGAAGTCGCCGGAGATGGAGAGGATGGCATTTGAAGGGTGGTAATGGGCGGCGTAGAAGGCCGTTACTTCGGCCAAAGTGGCCTGCTCAATGTGTTCGGGAGAGAGTCCGATTGTTGCCCACCGATAGGGATGGACGGTGTAGGCCAAGGCACGCAACAACATCATCTGATCACCATAGGGTTGGTTGAGGTAACGTTGGCGGAACTCCTCAATGACCACCCGTTTTTCGAGGGTAAGGGTCTCTTCGGTGATGGCCAATCCGGTCATGCGGTCGCTTTCGAGAAAGAGTGCCGTTTCGATATTATCCTTGGGTAGGGTGATGTAAAAATCGGTGTAGTCGTTGTTGGTGAAGGCGTTGTTCTCGCCACAGGCCATCTGTACCGGTGTGTCGAAATCGGGCACCTCCCGAGTGCCACGGAACATCAGGTGTTCAAAAAGGTGGGCAAATCCGGTGCGAAGGGGATCTTCATTGCGCGCTCCGACCTTGTAAACGATATTCACAGCGGCTAATTTGGAGGTGCGATCGCGGTTGACGATCACCGTCAGCCCGTTGGCGAGTGTATGTGTCTTGAATGTAATCACGTCCTTGAATTTTGCCCAAAGATACAATTTAAATTCACAAATAGCACCGC
>JAVVZO010000042.1:0-12275 GCA_036650515.1 Alistipes sp. | reverse complement strand
CAGCAGACTCTCACTGAGACAGAAGGGATGTAAAATGAATCGTTGTGCATCGAACAGAGAGATGAGCTCGAAATTTTGCCAATTCTAATTTTTTCGCTATCTTTGCACAAATAAATATATTTATAACATGAAAATTCGAGAGGAGTATAAGGTTCGAGATATTGCAGGTGAGCACGTTGTGATTATGCAGGGGCGTTATGGTGTGGACATGACCCGCGTAATAGCTCTCAATGATTCTTCACTCTACCTCTGGAATGAGCTTCAAGGCCAAACTTTTGAGATCGAAACGATCAAAAATCTGCTTTTGGAGCACTATGAAATTGACGAAGCCACGGCCTTGCACGATGCGTCTGTTTGGGTGGATAAATTAAAGGAGTGTAAATTGATCTAATGAAATTGCGCAGAATCATAGCGTCATGGATGCTTTTTGTCTATCTTTTCATGGTAGGCGGAATGGCATGGACGGTGATGTTCTGCCCTTGTCTGACCCAAAATGCGGCGCACACCATCTGTTGCTCTTGCACATTGCATCAGGAGGATCATCCTCACGATGCCGCCCATCTTCACTTCGACCAAAAAGATTGCTGTGGACACGACCATGACAGCGAAATCGCTTTATATACCTTTACTGATAACAATAGCCGCACGGATGTAAGATACCTTGCTGTTGATCTGCTACCATGCGTTATTCCACAAACGACAGATCAAATAATTTTTGTCAATCAGTCAGTTACCTTCATAACACCTCCTTCCCGCCTCACTGAAGCGCGCTATCTGCTCGCTGTGGGAATGCGAGCCCCTCCCGTTATGGCGTAAATCTTTGGCGCGAGACTCTTTGGAGAGCTCCGCACCTTGTATTTTTACCCATTAACGGAAGAAAAAATGAAACTACAATCTATTTTAGTTATTCTATTTATAGCTGTGTGCGGGGTTGCCCGTGCGCAGGAATTGCATGGTACGGTCTGTGATACCGACCGGCAACCGCTCGTTGGCGCTTCGGTGTGGTGGGCGGAGACCACTGTCGGTACAAGTGCCGATCCAGAAGGCAAGTTCCAACTACACCGCGTCAAAGGACATGATCGTTTGGTGGCCAGTTATGTGGGCTCTATCAATGATACGATTTATGTGGAAGCCGGTGTGAATACAGTGGCCTTTAACCTCCGTGCCGATGGGGTTGGTATCGAAAGTGTGGTGGTCAACAGCACTTTAGGGGGCAACTATGTTAAACGTGACGGCGTACTTAAAGGAGAGATGATCTCTTTTGCCGGCCTTTGTAAAATGGCTTGCTGCAACTTGGCTGAGAGCTTTGAAAACTCCGCTTCGGTGACGGTCGGTTATAGTGATGCCATTTCGGGCGCACGGCAGATTAAAATGCTGGGCTTGGCGGGGACCTATACCCAAATTTTAGACGAGAATCGCCCTATTATGCGTGGTTTGAGTGCGCCTTATGGCTTGAGCTATACCCCCGGTATGTGGCTGAACTCCATTCAGGTCTCAAAAGGTGTCGCTTCGGTAACCGCTGGTCACGAGGCAATTACGGGACAGATTAACTTGGATCACCGCAAGCCGACCGATGATGAGCGTTTGTTTGTGAACCTCTACCTTGACGATGAGTTGCGTCCAGAAGCCAATATTTCGACCGCCATTCCGGTTACCAAAGATAAAAAACTCTCTACGGTGTTGCTGTTGCACGGCTCGATGGATACGGATGTCCGCAAGATGGATCATAACGAGGACGGATTCCGTGACCTGCCGAGAGCCGATCAATTTAATATCGCCAATAAGTGGCTCTATGCAGCAGATAACGGTATGCAGGTGCGCTGGGGTGTGAAATACGTGCGAGAAAATCGCTTGGGAGGAATGCTGGACTATAAACATTCGATGCGTGATGAGATGTTGACACAGCAGATTTATGGTTCTAAAATTCGCAATCGGGGCGTGAATGGATACTTTAAATTGGGCATGCCTGTCGGTGCATCGGTCTATGATGCCGATGCGCAAGAGGAAATTCGTTCCAATGTAGCCTTTGTCGCCGACTTCGACCACTTCAAGGAGGATGCCTATTTTGGCCTCAACGATTACCAAGGTCGCGAAAATGCGCTCTCTCTGAACTTGATGTACAACCACTATTTCACCTATCGCTCTGCACTGATTGTGGGAATGTCGAGCCAGATGCAGTTCTATAAAGAGCAGTTGCTCAATCCTACGCCATGGCTTCCAGAGAATACCGCGAGGAACTATGCTTTTGACCGCAACGAGCACGAGGCTGGCCTCTATGCTGAATATACCTATTCGATCAAAGATAAGTTGTCGTTAGTTGCCGGCTTGCGTGGAGATTACAACACCTATTTCGAGCAATTCTACCTCACGCCACGTGGACATATCAAGTGGAACATCACCCCGACGACCATCTTTCGTGCTTCGGCGGGACTGGGTTACCGGTCAACGAATCTGATTACGGATAACATCGGTATGTTGGCCACCGGCCGTAGCATTGTTTTACGGGATGATTTCACCAAAGATTTTAATCGCATGGAGAAGGCGTTGACCTTTGGCGGTAGCCTGACGCAATCCTTTGGCTTGATTAAACCGGAGGATGCGACCATCAGTGTCGATTATTTCCGCACCCAATTTTATAATCAGGTGGTGGCTGATCAGGAATATAGCCCCACACAAATTTTGGTTTACAACACCCATAGTCGCTCCTATACCGACACTTTCCAAATTGACTTCACTTGGTCTCCCGTGGAGCGATTTGATATTTTTGTCACCTATCGCTACACAAACAGTTCGATGACCATCGACCGTCCCAATGGCGAGAAGATGCACGTTGAACGTCCTTTGGTGAGTGAATATAAAGCGTTGATTAACTTGCAGTATGCGACAAGATTCCGCCGGTGGACATTCGATGTGACAGCCCAACTAAATGGCCCAAGTCGACTGCCATCGCAACACGGAGATCCGACCACATCGACCTATTCGCCTCGTTACCCGATCTTCTTTGCGCAGGTTAGCCGCAAATTAGGAAAGTTTGACCTCTATGTGGGATGTGAAAATATCGGTAACTACATCCAGAAGAATCCGATCCTGTTGGATGGCGAAAAATTCCAGCCCGGGCAGAACCCCTTTGCTTCCGGATTCAACTCCTCGGTGGTGTGGGGACCGCTGATGGGACGCAAGTTCTACATTGGATTACGTTTTAATTTGTATTAAACTACTTATAAATAAAGAGATGAAAAAAATGTTGTTACTCTGCCTTGTGGCAGTGATGAGTTTTGGTCTCTGCCAGGCAGCGACTGAAAACAAAGCGAAGAAAGTATCTCATGATACCACCGCTATTTTCCAAACAGACATTGACTGTGAGCATTGTGCCCAGCGGATCATGAATAATATCCCCGTTTTGGGCAAGGGTATCAAAGATGTGAAGGTCGATGTGCCGACCAAGCAGGTGACTGTGGTTTATGATCAAGCAAAAACCAATTTGGAGGTGATTGCCCAAGGCTTTGCTAAAATTAAGATCAAAGCCGAACCGATTCAATAGAGACGGCATAAGTGTGGTGTGGCTCGGAATGGAAGTTTCGAGCCACCCTTTTTTATGAGAGCACTTCATAACGCTGAAAATAATTACCTATCTTTGCAAGGATGGCAGAACAGAGACAGACTTCAGGCGACCGCCTGCATGAACTCCTCAAACAGTATTGGGGATTTGAGGACTTTCGTCCCTTGCAGGAGCAGGTGATTCATGCGGTGTTGGCGGGTCACGATACCTTGGCGTTGATGCCCACCGGTGGCGGAAAGTCACTCACCTACCAACTACCGACTCTGGCTGGCGAGGGTTTGTGCATTGTGGTCACCCCATTGATCGCCCTGATGAAGGATCAGGTCGATCGTTTGCGGTCGCGAAAAATTTCGGCAGTGGCCATTCACTCTGGGCTTTCGCCACGCCAGATTGACATTTTACTCGACAACTGTGTCTATGGAGAGGTTAAATTCCTCTATATTGCGCCCGAACGAATTGCTTCAGAGGCCTTTCGCTTGCGGGTACAGCGGATGAAGGTGCAGTTGATTACCGTCGATGAAGCCCATTGTATTTCGCAGTGGGGTTACGATTTCCGCCCTGCCTATCTGCATATTGCTGATCTTCGGGCGCTTGTGCCTGCTGTGCCGCTCTTGGCATTGACCGCTTCGGCAACGGAGCTGGTGGCGCAAGATGTGATGGAACGCCTCAAGTTCGCTGAGCCCCATCTGTTGCGGAGCAGTTTTGCCCGCCCAAATCTATCCTATGCTATCCGCCATGTGGAGGATAAAAATGAGCAACTTCGGCGAATTGTCAGCCATGTTGAAGGCGCTGGAATAGTCTATGTGCGGACGCGTGAAGGCACAGAACAGGTGGCCGACTTTTTGAAAAATGAGGGCGTTTCGGCGACTTACTATCATGGTGGATTGCCTTATAGCGAACGATCGCTTCGACAGGATGAATGGATGAAAGGTAAGATCCGCATCATGGTCTCTACCAATGCTTTCGGAATGGGTATTGACAAGGCTGATGTGCGATTTGTGGTTCATTATTCGATGTGCGACTCGCTCGAAAGCTACTACCAAGAGGCGGGGCGTGCCGGTCGGGATGGCAAGCGGAGCTATGCGTTGCTGTTGGTCTCGCCCGATGACAGTGGGCGCATTGTGAAACGCTTTGATGCGGAATTTCCAGCCTTGGAGACCATTAAAGATATTTACGAAAAGATCAGTTCCTACCTTCAGGTGGGTGTGGGGGATGGGGCGCAGGCCTCTTTCACCTTTAATATCTATGACTTTTGTGCCCGCGAACATTATTATAAAGGTACGGTACAGAGCGCACTGGAACTGCTTCGGCAAAATGGTTACATGACCCTGACCGATGAGATGGACAATCCGGCGCGGATCATGTTTTGTATCAGTCGGGATGATCTCTATAAAATTCGGGTAGAACGGGATGAATTGGATCATTTTATACGCACTGTTTTGCGCCTTTATAATGGTGTTTTCACCGAGTTTCGACGTATAGATGAAAATGAAATAGCACATTGGAGTGGCTATAAAGTCGAGAAAGTGAAGGAGTTGCTAAAACGATTATGGCAGATGCGAATCATTCGATATGTCCCCTCCAACCGCTCCCCAATTCTATTTTTTGATGAGGAGCGACTGGCACGTGAAGATCTTTATATTGCTCCGGCCACCTACAAACGCCGCAAAGAGTTGATGCACGAGCGTTTTGAAAATATGCTGGCCTATGCCAATAATACGGAATTTTGTCGCAGTGTGATGATGGAGGTCTACTTTGGTAGCAAAGATCCGGTGCCCTGTGGGGTATGTGATCTGTGCTTGGCACGAAAGCGGCAGGAGCGGCAGGCCACAACTCAATCTGATGACGTGATTAAATTGCTTACAGAGAATGATTTAACTGTAAAGGAGATAGTGGCCGGCTTCCGTTGTGAACCCGAAGAGGTGGTGCAACTGATAGACAACCTCTTGGCTGAAGGCAAAATTTCAATGACAGGGAGTGGAAAACTCACAATAAATAGGTAACTTTGTCTCGCATTACAAAAAAATATGTTACCGAAAACCCCTTTTTTAACGACCATCACCAACGAGGAGACCTCGTCCTTGCCAGCGGCACAGTTCGATGGCGAGATTGTAGTTGTGGATACCGATCAGGCTGTCCTCTCGGCGTGTAAGGATCTGATGGCGCAACCGGTGATTGGCTTTGATACCGAAACACGACCTTCGTTTCGCGTGGGAGCAATGAATCGTGTGGCACTCTTACAGCTCTCTACACCAACCCGTTGTTATCTTTTCCGCTTGTGCTGTATCCGGTTTGACAAGCCCATTATCCGTGTTTTGGAAGATAAAAATGTGCTAAAAATTGGGGCTGCTGTGGCCGGAGATCTCTCCGCCTTGCGTCAACTCCGCCATTTCCGCGATGGGGGATTTGTGGATTTGCAAGCGCTGATCGGGGAGTGGGGCGTTACGGAGAAGAGTTTGCGTAAAATGTCGGCTGTTGTGTTGGGCTATCGCGTTTCCAAAGCGCAACGTCTCAGTAATTGGGAGGCTACCCATCTCACCCCGCAACAACAGATGTATGCGGCAACAGATGCGTGGGTTTGTGGCAAAATATATGATCGGTTGTGCCATACTCAGAAATGTAAAATTGTAAAAAAAGAACCTCATGATACCACAAGTCCATCTGCGTAAAGGCAAGGAGGAGTCACTCCTTCGTCGTCATCCCTGGATTTTTTCAGGCGCTATTGAATACATTGAAGCCGAAGAAGAGCCAACTGAAGGTGCTGTGGTCGATCTTTATGACAAACAGGGGGCTTTCATGGCTCGCGGACACTACCAATTTGGAACCATCGCGGTGCGGGTACTCTCTTTTGAACAAGAGGAGATTGATCAGGAGTGGTGGAATACCCGCATAGCATCGGCTTATGCTGTGCGTTGTGCACTGGGATTGACCGAAGAGCCCACCACAACCTGCTATCGTTTGATCCATGGAGAGGGCGATCTGTTGCCGGGCTTGGTGGTCGATATTTATGGTACGGTGGCGGTTGTTCAGTGCCATTCGGTGGGGATGTATGTTGCACGACAGGCTATTGCGCAGGCAATTATAGCCACTTATGCCGAACAAATCACGGCGATTTATGATAAAAGTTCACAGACTTTGCCTACCGTGGGTGACCAACCTTCAGTGGATGGCTACCTTTATGGTTCGGCAACACCTGGTTCGGCAACGGTTTTTGAGCATGGGCATCAATTTTTAGTCAACTGGGAGAAGGGACAAAAAACCGGCTTCTTCATTGACCAACGCCAAAATCGAGAGCTGGTGCAACATTATGCCAAAGGACGTACGGTGCTTAATACCTTTTGCTATACAGGTGGTTTTTCGGTCTATGCTTTGGCGGGCGGTGCGAAAGAGGTCTGCTCGGTCGACTCTTCGGAGCGGGCGGTGCTGTTGGCGGCAGATAATGTGAAACTCAATTTCGGGAATGATTCGCGGCACGAAGCCATTACGGCCGATGCGATTGAATACCTCAGAGATATTGGCGAAAAATATGATTTAATCATTCTTGACCCTCCGGCTTTTGCCAAGCATCACAAGGTTTTAGGCAATGCGATGCAAGGATATAAGCGGTTGAATGCAAGAGCGCTATCTCAAATTAAAAAGGGCGGCATACTCTTTACATTCTCTTGTTCTCAGGCGGTGTCGAAAGAGCTTTTTCGCACCACCATCTTTTCCGCAGCAGCGATCGCTGGACGCAAAGTGCGCATTCTTCATCAATTAACGCAGCCGGCAGACCATCCGATCAATATCTACCATCCTGAAGGGGAATACCTCAAGGGATTGGTGCTTTATGTGGAATAATGGTGGCGGATCAGACCATACAGCACGATTTAGAGGAGGCGCGGATTCAATCCGTCCTCACTTTTTTAGATGATCACGCCATTGTCTACACCCATTATCGACATCCGGCCGCTCCGACCATTGAAGCGGCCAAAGTGCATTGGCACAACGATGGATCGACACACTGCAAAAATCTATTTTTTAGAAATCATAAAGGTGACCGTCACTACTTAGTCTGTTTTGATTGTGACCGAGATCTGGCGATTCACGACTTGGAGCACCGTTTGCATCAAGGCAAGCTGTCATTTGCTTCGGAAGTCCGTATGGAGCGGTATCTTGGTTTGAAGCCCGGCTCGGTCTCCCCGTTTGGGCTGATCAACGATAGCGAAGCCCATGTACACCTTTTTTTAGACAAAAATCTTCAGCAATGCCCCGCCCTTAGCTTTCATCCTAATGATTGCCGTGCGACAATAGTGATCACGCTCAAAGAGTTTGAGCGCTATCTTGCGATCGTGGGTAATACCTATGAATATATCGAATTGTACGAGGTGTAGTTGCTCCTTGATCGCCAACTACACTACTCCATTGGGCGAATCCGAATCTCGGTAATATCTCGCAATGAATCTGTGAGCCGATTCAGATCGGTCTTTTCGTCCACCTCTCCATAATGATAGGGATAGAAGATCACTGGACGCATGGCCTTTACGGCATCTATGGCCTGATCAACGGTCATCGTATAGGGTTGATTGACGGGGAGAAATGCAATGTCAATATCCTTTAAAGCCTTCATCTCCTCCGTATTCTCACCATCGCCAGCGATGTAGATGCGCATCTTCCCTAAAGTGAGGATGTAACCGCAATCCCCTCGCTCGCGTGGGTGAAACTGTGTGTGTCCTTCGGTGAAATTATAGGCCGGCACCGCCTCGATTTGCAAATTTGGCCATGGCTGAACGGTAGCACCCGGGGTCATGAGCGTGCAGGCATCGAAGCTTTCAGCCGAAATTTGATCGCAAAATATTTTGGTCGTAGGCTTTTGTAGCTGCTGGATGGCCACCGAATCCAAATGATCGTAGTGAGAGTGGGTGATCAAAATTAAGTCGGCTTTGGGAAGGGTTGCATAGTCGGCGTATTTGCTCACCGGATCAATATAAATGTATTGACCGGCTGTTTCGATGGCAAACGAAGCGTGCTTGAAAAACGTGAATGTGAACTTTGTGCCGTCCTTGGCGGTGAAGGTATCAACCGGATAAGGGGAGGTCTTGCTGGAAGAGCAACTGGTAAAAGAGAAGCATGACAGCAAGAAGAGTAGAGAGAACGATTTGATTTTCATATGCAATATAGATTGATTGACGTGATGATTGATTGGATAAAGATACAACATCGAAATGAAATGACAAAATGGAATACAACGATTTTATTGCGAATAATCGAAGAAACGCCTCTCTGGACGCTGCTCTAAAGATATTATTTCGAGAAATATTGTATCTTTGCATCAAATTTGTAACGAGGAAAAGAGTAGATACATACTTTAGAATGTCGTTTCCCGTTTATAAATAGTAAACCACTAATGATTAAAAATATGCGCAAATTATTTCTTCTTGCGGCCATCCTTTCGGTCGCCTTTTTATCCGGTTGTAACGATTCGAATTCGACTTTCCATGATCCGTATGATGGGGTAGGAGCGGGTATAACCATCTATAACGCCGCTTATGGACAGAACGATATTGCGCTTGATCCGACTGCGGTGGCCATCCGTTTGGAGATGCTCTTGGCCGAGGCTGAAAAGCAACAGGTTGATTTTTCAACGGTGAAAGTGACCTATGGGAAGGCTTTGGTGAATGCAAAAGATCTGTTTTTTGGTACGCAGACCACTATCGTAAAGACTACCGAAGGTGTCTATACAATTACCTATAATGGGTCGACCCCCGGTAGACTGGACTATTATTATCGTCGGGGTGCCTATGTGGTCAATACCTTTAATCACCGTCTGTCGGCAGATGGACAACCTTGGACCGTTACTTTGGGTCAGGCGGGTATGGTCTGCTGGTCAGTAGGTCCGTTCGGAGATAAGATTGAAATGCAAATTCAGGAGATGGGCGCAACCACTATCACCCGTCAGGAAACGAGATACAGTATTTCATTTTTGAATTTCAAGGCATATTTAGCCAATAGCCGAAAGTACACCTCTGATTGGAGTGGCGATTTTTACTTTACAACCAGTGTTAATGCTGATGATTTGAGCTATTCTGCCCAACAAGAAGCGGTCTTCACTTTGTTAGGAGGAGCCAGAGGAGCCAGCTTGTACACCTTGAATAACACAACTCCATTGCATCTCTCTTATGCTATTTCGGCTGCTAATCCGCTGAAATGGGATCCCAGTAAGTCCTCCAGCTTCCGTTTGATTGTCGGTGGTGAAGAGACGGCAACATTAACATCTACTGCGGATTATAACGTGGCCGATTATCCGGCATCATCCGTTACTGTGACCCGTACGCTGAATGATAAAGTGGTCTCCATCAAGGTCTCGTATAATGGCATAACGATCATCCTATAAGCTGATTAACACAGATAAAAGTGGACGAGGATGCTCCTTGTCCACTTTTTTTGTGCGGGGAGACTGAAATTTGGAAAATATATTTTAGTGGGTTGTGCACGGTTTTAAAAACTTTTAGTATCTTTGCGGGCTATGTATAACTAATTTAACTTTTACAGCAATGCCAAAAATGAAAACAAATGCTGGTACAAAAAAGAGATTTACTTTTACCGGCACAGGAAAAATTAAGCGTCATCACGCTTATCACAGTCATATCCTGACCAAAAAGACGAAGAAACAAAAGCGTAACTTGTGCTATTCAAGTACAGTATCGCACGCCGATGAGGCGAAAATCAAGAACCTGCTGGTTAAATAAACTGCCGCAGAATTTTATTAACAAAGAGCAACTCAGCCCCAAAGAATGTGAGAGAATCACATCGCTGACCGCTCTGTAAAAACTTTAGTAGTATGCCACGTTCAGTAAACGTCGTTGCGTCACGCGCAAGGAGAAAAAAAGTTTTGAAACTTGCCAAAGGTAACTTTGGTTCAAGGGGAAATGTTTGGACCGTTGCCAAAAATACGGTCGAAAAAGGTTTGCAGTATGCTTACGCACACCGCCGACTCAAAAAGAGATCATTCCGTTCATTGTGGATCACGCGTATCAACGCTGCGGCTCGCATCTATGGCATGACCTATTCACAATTTATTGGCAAACTCAATGTCAAGGGAATCGCTTTGAACCGCAAGGTATTAGCTGACTTGGCAATGAATGAGCCGAAGGCATTTGAAGCGATTGTTAAAGCAGTTAAATAGTCTCCAAAGACTGATAGCAACGGGATGCGCCATTGGTGCATCCCGTTTTTTATTCCTTCACCTCCCTGTTGCTGTGCGACTTTAAGTCCTTGTGGGGTTGGCAAAAAAGGCGAAAAACTGTCTCGTCCCCCTTCCTTCCCCCTTTCCCCCTCCCTCCCTCTCTTTCTCTCAGCCACCCCCCCCCGATTTCCCTTCCTTCCTTCCTCCCTTCCTTTCCCCTGTCTATTGTCTCTTTCGTACACTTTTTAAGTCCTTTTTGAGCCGGCAAAAAGGACGAAAAACCGTCCGACAGATGAAAAAGTCTAAAATCAGCAGACTGATAATGGATAAACGGATGCGATGCATTTTTGCAAGCAAAAAGTCTCCGTTTGAGTTTTATACAGTCTGCCGATTTCCCAACGTCTTTTTCATCGAGTCGGCATCCAAAACCCGACGATATGGTTATCACATTCCCTGATTTTTTAACGTTTTTTTCATCGAGTCGGTATTCAAAACCCGATGATTTACCTTCTTAACATCCAAAACCCGACAATATGGTTATCACATTCCCTGATTTTTAACGTCTTTTTCATCGAGTCGGTGTCCAAAACCCGACGATATGGTTATCACATTCCCTGATTTTTCAACGTCTTTTTCATCTGGTCGGCATCCAAGACCCGACAACTTGCCTGTTCCAATATCCAAAATCCGACAATATTACTGTTTTGGCATCCAAAATCCGATAATTTCGCCCGCCATTCTCGCTGTTTTCTCCTCCGTTCCTCCTGTTGTAGCGAGGGGAAAGGGGGTGTTCTGTCTCTCTTTGTCCACGTATTCCGCCCTCTCTTCTGCCCGATTTTGGATAACAGATCGTTTTTTGACCGGATGCTGGTGCTGTTTTCTCCGGACAGAGGGCTCAAAATTGTCGTTACGCACTTTTTTTACAAGGGAAGAGTGCCTCGAAATTGAGATAAATGGGGCGAATGGTCTATTTTCGTCCACCCACCGTAAAAAGATTTTCACTTTAGGGAAAGCCTCTGTTGGGCGTATACCTATATATAATATAACGCAAGACTCGTTTCTTCGTTGTAGGCGGTTCGTGATCGGAAAATAATTACAAGCTAAATTGCTGATCAGTAGACGAGTGGAAATAAAGAGCGAAAATAGTGTGAAAATAGTGCAGAATAAATTTGGAAATATGATCTGAATGCCCTTATCTTTGCAACCGCTTCAGAGGAATAACCGAGAAGCAAACAAAAATGTTCTTTAAAAGTTTTTTAAATTTCTTTCAAAAAGATTTGGTTAGTAGAAAAAAAGGTCTTACCTTTGCACCACTTTCCACTGAAAAAGTAACTGGAGGAAATGAGGCTGACACCGCGAGGCGAGGCCGATAAAAAAGAAAGTTCTAAATAGAAATAGATAGGACAACGTTCTTTGAAGATATTGAGCAGCAAGTTTTTTTCTACTCTCGCAAGAGAGTGATTTCAAACAATACCTTTGAGATTAGAGCTAAGATTTATAACAAAACATTTTATACAATGGAGAGTTTGATCCTGGCTCAGGATGAACGCTAGC
>JAVVZO010000041.1:0-12362 GCA_036650515.1 Alistipes sp. | reverse complement strand
CTCCACCGACTTTTTACATTGATCGTCTCTTTGCATTCGACCGCAACAGATCAGCTCGGAAGGCAAAAAAATGGAAGGCAAAAAAATATCCTGCAAAATTAATTTTGCAGGATAAACTTTCGAATCTTTTGTGCGGTGCGCAGGGGACTCGAACCCCTGACCCCGTGCGTGACAGGCACGTATTCTAACCAGCTGAACTAGCGCACCGTTTCATAAATTGCGTGTGCAAAGGTAAAAAGAAAAATCAAAAATGCAAAATTTAATGACGATTTAATCATCTCCACGCATCTTTCAGTGCAATCAAAGAGCCACACCCTTTAAATATGTAAGAGAAACAAGGTGATGATTCCAAATTTTAGTTATCTTTGTCTTAAGAAAAAGAATGTTATGAAAGGTATTGTATTGGCGGGTGGATCTGGTACTCGATTGTACCCGATCACCAAAGGTGTCAGCAAACAGTTGCTGCCGGTTTATGATAAACCGATGGTCTATTATCCTATTTCGGTACTTATGTTGGCCGGTATCCGTGAGATCCTCATCATCTCCACACCAGTTGATCTACCTTGCTTTCAACGTCTTTTAGGCGACGGCTCTGATTACGGAGTTCACTTTGAATATGCCGAGCAACCCTCTCCTGATGGGCTGGCGCAAGCCTTCATTATTGGCGAGAAATTTATCGGAAACGATACAGTCTGTCTGGTCTTGGGGGACAATATTTTCCAAGGTGCGGGGCTCTCTGCTTTTCTTAAAGAAGCTGTGCGTACCGCCGATGTGGACGATAAAGCGACTGTTTTTGGTTACTGGGTGGATGATCCAGAGCGTTATGGGGTAGCAGCCTTTGACAAGGCCGGAAATTGCCTCTCTTTGGAAGAAAAGCCAGCCCATCCCAAATCGAATTATGCCGTTGTTGGGCTTTACTTCTACCCCAACAAGGTGGTTCAGGTTGCCAAAACAATCAAGCCTTCTGCCCGTGGCGAGTTAGAGATCACCACCGTAAACCAAGAGTTTCTCCAAGCCGGAGAGTTGCAGGTTCAGACTTTGGGGCGTGGCTTTGCTTGGCTGGATACCGGTACGCACGAGTCGTTGGCCGATGCCTCCATTTTCGTGGAGGTTATCGAAAAACGCCAGGGGCTTAAAATTGCTTGTTTAGAAGGTATTGCCTTTCGTCAGGGCTGGATCACTGAGGAGAAATTAAGGACATTGGCACAACCTATGATTAAAAATCAATATGGACAATATTTACTGAAGGTGATCAACGAAGTAAATCGAGACAAATAATCATGAAGGTTGTTCAAACACTTTTAAAGGACGTTTACATCGTCGAACCTGATATTTTTGGCGATGAGCGCGGTTATTTTTTTGAATCCTACTCTCAAAAACAATTCGATGAAGCCATACGCCCTCTCCAATTTATTCAGGATAATGAATCCAAATCTTGCTACGGTGTAGTGCGTGGTCTCCATTTTCAGAAGGGTCGCTTCGCTCAATCCAAATTGGTGCGTGTTGTCGCCGGTCGTGTTTTGGATGTAGCTGTTGATATTCGGCGCGGTTCGCCCTCCTTTGGTAGGCATATCGCCGTGGAGCTCACTGCTGAAAACAAGCGGCAACTTTTCATCCCCCGTGGCTTTGCCCACGGCTTCTCTGTTTTGAGTGATACCGCCATTTTCCAATATAAATGCGATAATCTCTACGCTCCACAAGCCGAAGGCGCTCTTGCGTGGGATGATCCAGCTATCGGCATTGATTGGCAGCTTAAACCCGCTGACGTGCTGCTGTCTGAAAAAGATCGTCACCATCCTACACTTGCCCAAGCAAGCGATTTGTTCGATTATAACACCGATTACTATGCTTAATATTCTCATAACAGGTGCAAATGGGCAGTTAGGTAATGAGATGCGTCGCTTAGGGAGCATTTCGTCCAACCACTACCTCTTTACCGATGTTGCTGAATTGGATATTACCGATCCGGAGGCTATCCTACGGATGGTACGCCACGAGAAGATCGACCTGATTGTCAACTGCGCCGCCTATACCAATGTAGATAAGGCAGAGGATGATCTTCAAACAGCTGATCGAATCAATCACTTGGCTGTTGGCCACTTGGCCACAGCTGCCCAAGCCACTGGAGCTACACTCATCCACGTCTCCACAGACTATGTCTTTGCTGGAGAGAGGAATACACCCTATACCGAAGAGTTGCCCACCCATCCGTTAGGTGTCTATGGGCGGACGAAGTTAGCTGGGGAACAGGCTATTTTAGCCAGTGGATGCCACTATCTCATCTTCCGCACCGCATGGCTCTATTCCGAATACGGTAATAATTTTTTAAAGACCATGCTGCGTCTCACCGCCGAAAAAGAGGAGCTGAAGGTTGTTTTTGACCAAATTGGCAGTCCCACCTATGCCGGTGATTTGGCCCTGACCATCTTCTCAATTATCGAAAGTGGCAAATTCCACGACCGAGAGGGTACCTATCATTTTTCCAACGAGGGGGTCTGCTCTTGGTATGACTTCGCCTGCGAGATCGCCCTCGCGGCTGGGCATGAGCAGTGTAAAATTCACCCCTGCCTCTCCTCTGAATTTCCATCGAAGGTCACCCGCCCGGCCTACTCCGTTCTTGACAAATCGAAGGTCAAGGAGACCTTTTTAGTCGACATTCCCCACTGGCGGGAGTCGATGCTTTATTGTATTAAAAAACTTAAAAATGACTAATATGAAACGCAATATTCTCATCACCGGCGGTGCTGGATTTATCGGTTCACACGTGGTGCGACTCTTTGTCAACCAATACCCCGATTACCACATCATCAATCTTGACAAATTGACCTATGCAGGCAATTTAGCCAATCTGAAAGACATAGAAAAGAGACCGAACTATACCTTTGTTCGTGCTGACATTTGTGATTTTGACGCGGTCTGCGCTATCTTTCGCCAATACAACATTGACGGCGTGATTCACTTGGCCGCCGAATCTCACGTGGATCGTTCCATCAAAGATCCTTTCACCTTTGCCAACACCAACGTCATGGGTACGCTTTCACTGCTTCAGGCGGCCAAACTCTATTGGGATGGCCAGTGGGAAGGCAAACGCTTCTACCACATCTCCACCGATGAAGTCTATGGTGCGCTCCCCTTCGATGGCTCGTTTTTCACCGAGAGCACCAGCTATGCCCCCCACTCACCTTATTCGGCATCCAAAGCAGCCTCCGACCACTTTGTGCGTGCTTTTCATGACACCTATGGTTTACCTACCGTGATCACCAACTGCTCCAATAACTACGGCCCATATCAATTTCCGGAGAAGCTCATCCCGCTGTTTATCAATAATATTCGCCATGGCAAACCACTGCCTGTCTACGGTAAGGGCGAGAACGTTCGCGACTGGCTTTATGTCGTTGATCATGCGCGGGCCATTGATCTCATTTTCCACAAGGGGACCATCGCCGACACCTATAACATCGGAGGTTTCAACGAGTGGAAAAACATCGACTTGATCCGAGTCATTATCCGCACTGTCGACCGCCTGTTGGGAAATCCTGAAGGCACCAGTGATCACCTGATCACCCACGTCACCGACCGTGCCGGCCACGATCTTCGTTATGCCATCGACTCCACCAAGCTCAAGAATGAACTCGGCTGGGAACCCTCTCTGCAATTCGAAGAGGGCATCGAGAAGACCGTCCGTTGGTATTTGGAGAACCAAGCGTGGATGGATCACATCACCTCTGGTGCTTATGAATCCTATTACGAAGATATGTACAAAAACAGATAATATATGCCTAAAACACCCATCACAGTCACCAGTCCGCTCCTACCGCCACTCGATGAGTTCACGGAATACCTCCGCGACATTTGGGATCGCAAATGGATCACCAACAACGGTCATTACCATCAAGAACTTGAGAAGGCGCTTGGTGACTACTTAGGTGTGGAATACCTCTCTCTCTTCACCAATGGCACACTGCCACTAATCGCGGCACTCCAAGCGCTTCGTATTACCGGAGAAGTGATTACGACCCCTTATAGCTTTGTTGCCACCACCCATTCCATTTGGTGGAACGGTATTAAACCGGTCTTTGTGGACATTGATCCACAGACGGGCAACCTCAATCCCGACTGCATCGAAGCCGCTATCACCCCACGTACTACGGCCATTATGCCCGTTCACGTCTATGGTACTCCTTGTGATACAGATCGAATTCAGGCCATTGCCGACAAATATGGGTTGAAGATAATTTACGATGCAGCACACGCCTTTGGTGTGACCGTTAACGGGAAGTCCATCCTGCAATCGGGCGACATCAGCACCCTCAGTTTTCACGCTACCAAGACCTATAACACCATTGAGGGCGGGGCGTTGATCTGTCACGATGCCAAGACCAAGCAACGCATTGACTACCTCAAAAATTTTGGTTTTGCGGACGAGACCACCATCGTTGCCCCCGGGATCAATGCCAAGATGGATGAAATTCGTGCTGCCTATGGCCTGCTAAACCTCAAATATGTAGATCAAGCTATTGTTGCACGCCACAGTCTTGCCACCACCTACCGAGACGCATTGCGCAATATTGCGGGCATCTCCTTCTTCGATGATCTACCGGGTGTACGGCATAACTACTCCTATTTTCCCATCTTCATTGATGCGGAGCAATACGGCATGACCCGCGATGAGCTCTATTTCAAAATGAAAGAGGCGAATATCTTAGGGCGACGTTATTTCTACCCGCTCATCAGTACTTTTTCCACCTACAATAACCTCCCTTCTGCCGCTGCTGCGAATTTACCTGTGGCCACGCGTATGGCTGATCAAGTAATCTGCCTGCCTATGCACCACCAAATTACAGAAGAAGAGACCAACAGAATTTTAAATCTTCTCATGCGCAAATAATGTCAACTTCCTCTTTTTATACAGACGATGAACTGAAAACCATGGGCTTTGCCAGCATCGGACACGCTGTCTTGCTCAGTCGCAAAACCTCCATCTATGGCGCGGCTAAGATGTCGATCGGGAACAATGTGCGCATTGATGATTTTTGCATACTCTCCGGCTCCATTACCTTGGGTTCTAACATCCATATCGGCGCTTATACAGCACTTTATGGGAGTTTGGGTATTGAGTTAGAGGACAATACCGGTATTTCGCCTCGCTGTACGCTCTTCAGTGCCATGGACGATTTTAGCGGAGATTACCTCATCGGCCCGATTCATCCTGAAGAGACTACCCACGTCACCGGTGGTCGCATTCTACTCAAGCGTTACGTCCAAATTGGGAGTGGTTGCACCGTTTTTCCAAAGGTCACCTTTGAGGAGGGGTGTGTTGTTGGTGCGATGTCATTGATTCGTCAATCCCTTCCGGCTTGGACAATATCTGCGGGCATCCCCTGCCGCGTGCTACGAGAACGATCGAAAAATCTTTTGCGTTTAAAACATTGATAATGCCTGCATTCATTCACTTGATGCCAATGGATTCGCTCATTTTTAATGGCGAGCTTATTCGGCTTATTAATAATGAGATAGACGGGTGCAACCACCTTTTTATCCTCTCTGATCGTGCCTCTTTCGATCAACTGTCCACCCAATACACCAACGTTCGATATGAACCCCGTATTCGACTGAAAACCATCCACCAATACGATCAGGGTGATTCCATTTTCTTTCTGCACAGCCTTTTTCTGCACAAGACAGATCTCTGCGTACTCAAAACGAGTTTGGCGCGGCGCATGGTCTGGTGCGTTTGGGGGCATGACCTTTACCGTGCAGAGCGTCGCTCGCCCATCAATCGATTGAAGGTTTTTTTAGCCAATCGGAAGATTGCTCAATTCAAAGCCATTGCGGCGGGATTCAGCTACGATGAAATTGAAATTCACCACCGCTTCGGTCACGCCCTTCCGGTGTATAACGCCCTCTATCCGAGTGGCTATTTTCAGAACGATATTGATCAGATCGTGGCCACCCATCAACGCACCGACCAACGCACAAATATTTTAGTGGGACATAGCGGTTACTCCTTTTTACAGCACAAGAAGCAGTTGGATCGTTTGGCTCACTACAAAGATAAAAATATCGTCATCACCCTTGTTTTGTGCTACGGAGACAAGGCCTATATTGAGGAGGTAATCGACTATGCCAAAACGCTTTTCGAACCTGAACAACTGCATATCGTTCGCCAATTCACCTCATGGCAAACCTATATTGACATGCTGTGTGATGTAGATGTGGCGATCTTCGATTTTGATCATCAGGCCGCATTCGGCACGCTGATACTACTCTCCTATCTGCAAAAGAAACTCTATCTATCCCCCACCGGCATCATGTATCACGCCCTTCACAACGAACAGACTGAGGTCTATGATTGTACTGAAATCGGACAAATTGCCTTTGGGCAGTTCACCGCACGGAATTCATCCAATACCGACCGTTCCTACATCATCAGCTTACTCGATAAGTCTAATATTATTGCGCAATGGAAATATCTCTTCCAACAGATCAGGTAGTCGCTTCCCCACGGGTTACAATCTGTATGATCACCTACAATCATGCGGCTTATATTGGCCAAGCGATCGAAGGCATCTTACATCAACAGAGTGCTTTCCCTTTTGAAATACTCATCGGAGAAGATTGTAGCACCGATCAGACCCGATCCATTTGCCAACACTATCAGGCGCTTCATCCCGATAAAATTCGGCTACTCCTTCCCGAAAAAAATTTGGGCATGATCACCAATTTTTACACAACGCTCCAAGCAGCAACCGGCGAATACATCGCTTTTTGCGAAGGCGATGACTATTGGATCGACCCCCTGAAGTTGCAAAAACAGGTCGATTTTCTCGATGCTCATCCCGATTTTGGATGTGTCTATACAGATTTTGATATGCGTTACCAGCAGAGCGGTAAAGTGCAACATTCACTCTTTCATACCCGCCCCCAACGCTACCCATTACACACTGATTTGGCTTCGTTCATCTGCCATCCGCTCTATTTAGCACCCTGCACATGGTTATTACGCAGGGATCTGTTAAACAAACCTTTACCCTCTACCGTAGATGGTTCGTTTGTGCTTTTTGCACACCTATTTTCACAAAGCAAAATCCATTTTTTACCCGATACCACCGCCGTTTATCGCCGTCTTCCTGAAAGTGCTTCGCATACCACTGCTCCTGAAAAGTTATATCAACGAGAGTCCGGCCTTCGAGCCACCCAATTTGCACTCATTGACACCTATGGCCTTCCAGAATCAGCCAAAGAGCCGATCAACAACATCTATTATCGCCGACACTTGCGCCTATTTATTCTCCTTGGTAAAGAGGAGGAGTTAGCCGCGGCACGTTGTTTTTTCAAAGGCAAACACATCCGCTTTTCTACTCGATTCCTATTGATCCTCTCCTCCACAGCATGGGGGCGGTGGCTGATAGGCTGGAGCTATAAAAAATAGAAGCAAAATATGCAAAATAAAAGAACGCCTCTCCCCATCCGGAAAGGCGTTCTATTTAAAACAGGACTATCTGATTATCCGATCGTAATAACCACGCCACCGCCCAACCATGTACCGGGCATCGGCAGTCCACCGAAATCAAAATAATCTGCTCCCGTGAGGTTGGTTGCATCGAAATAGAGCTTCCACATCCCTTTCGTCCAAGCTACGCGCCCATCCAAAAGGAAATAGGGCTTATAACTCAACAGCGCCCCCTCACGATTGTTATACTTCCCGTTTCGGTCATAAACCGAACCGGTCAACACCACCGAAAAATGGCGCAAGAATCCCACTTCAGCGCTTAAAGCAGCCTTGTTGTGCATATAGTCCAGCGCATATTTCGAGATGTAATCACCACTTTTACGGCTCGTAGAAATGTAGCCATAACTAAGTGTCAAAGCGCGTAAGAATCCCTTTTCAGTGCGGTATCCGCCCGAAAATTCAACCCCAAATGTTCCTAACGAGGTAAGTTGTTGAGACTCCCAATCGGCATCAGCCGATAAACGCACCCAGTCAATAATATCCTTCCCAT
Organism: Alistipes sp.; assembly: GCA_036650515.1. Classification (GTDB taxonomy): domain Bacteria; phylum Bacteroidota; class Bacteroidia; order Bacteroidales; family Rikenellaceae; genus Alistipes. The sequence continues at coordinate 4,359 of JAVVZO010000041.1, read as the reverse complement.
CACGATAATAGGTTCGGAAAGCAGCCACCCATTTGCCACGCGTATAGTCGGCCGAAAGACGGTATGTTACGGCCTGCTCCGGCACAAGATCCGGATTTCCCTTATATCCCTTGGCCGTATAATAAAGATCATTAAAGGTCGGTAGACGCATAGATTGTGCCGCTCCTATCTCCAGCTTCAAACCCGGCAAGGGTCGATAGCCACCCGATAAACTCCATAGCACAGATTGGCCGAAGGGGGTGAAAGCCACCCCAATCGAACCAGCCACATCAAATTGGCGGAAACTTTTCACCTGCCGCAACCACAGATTGCCCACGTGACGACTGCCCGCATGATTATAACGTCCTTTGGGATCATCTACCTTATCGCCTAACACCGTACTCCAAATGTGATTATAAGCATAGTCCCCCCCTAAGGAGGTCACACCGGCTATCGAACGATAGTCGCCCCATAGCTCCGAGCCAACGTTATCAGTCTGATGGTAATTGAATGGGACCTTCTCTGGATTGTTCTTCACCAACTCAAAGCGATCGAAGTTTTTACGATAACTAACGGACGCATTGAGCGTAAAAGCCTCCCAACTCTTCACCCACCGCAACGAGGCCAAACCGGTAGAGGTCTGCTCCTGCTGATCAGGGTATTTCAGTGAATAGAAGCCATTAGCACCAAAAGAGCGATTTTGGTAGCCCCCTTGCAGGTCAAAAAATCCTGCACGGCGAGACTCATAATTCATGCGCACATAGCCATTGTAATTGGTAAATCCCGTATTGTGCACATCCCCGTCACTGCGGCGAAAAGAGGCGGCGGCAAAGGTTGTAAAGCCCCCTTTGGCAACTGCCCCCGACAGATTAGCATAGGCATATCCATCACCACCACCTTGTGCTTCGAGCCTCAAATAGCGGGGCTTGAGCGGCTGGGTGCGAATATTGACGGCGCCGGCAAATGCCCCAACGCCTGTCAGTCCATCAATCAGGTCTATACCTGCGATGCAATCCATATCCACCGGAAGGGAATGGGTTTGATGCCCCGTGCGGGCATCCGTAAAATTAATACCGTTCAGTAAGACCATGGTTTGGTCAAAAGAACCGCCACGAATCGAGATGTCTGCTTGGACGCCCTGGCCGCTACGCTCTCTAACATCAATAGAGGGAGAGAGCCTAAGCGCCGTTTCCAGCGTCGTGACCGGCGCGGCGGCAGAGGCCTCCCTATTGTAGAGTGCAGTTTGCGACATCGTGCTACGTGTGGGGGCAGCTTTACTCCCCACTATGCCTATTTCATCAATCTTGACCTGTGTTGAAATGGTCAATGAATCGACTTCGGCAGCGCGTACACGACTGGTCGTCAGCAAGAGAATAGACATCCCGACAGAGAGAACCCCGATGGTCACATAACGACGGAGGCTCGCAAAAACAGCATAGTTTTTGCGACTCCAGCGTTTGAACCGCGGAATTGGCTTTGTTTGGATTTTGTTCATCTTGTAGTTGAAATTTAAGTGATTTAAAATAGTTTTTGGCCTCAACAAATCCGGATGGGGGTTTGCTAAAAACCGTTGCAAAAGTACATTTTATCCATCGAATAAAAAAGGGAATAGCAAACTTTGCTACCCCCTTTTTGCATATAAAAAATTCTGTCGATCTATTTCAGAACGCGACGGAACATTGTAATATTACTCCTCCACATCTTTACCGATACCAAAAAGCGCTTCCGCCTTGGCGATCACCTCTTCGGGATCGGGCGTGAGCGAGAAGGTGTGACTGGGTTGCAAGAACCAAAGTTTGCGACCCTCTTTAAAATGCATTTCACCTCCGCCGGTAATATTGAGCATCACCACCGCTTTTTTGTCAATCTTGCCATCGGCAACAGCTTTGATCAAAGAGGCCAAAGCAACGCCTGCGGCGGAGTAAATATCTACCCCTTCCAACTCTTTATACAAGGCTTTGGCTCGCCGCGCTTGGGGATTGGTAACCACAAACATCTCGCCATCTGTTGCCTTCAGAGCATCATACAGTCCGCCAATAATCCCATAGGGAGGACGGCGATTGGAGAGTACCTTAGCGTCTATAATCTCTGCATCGCGACGTGCTTTATCCTCCTCATAGGGTAACATCTCCTGCGAATTGACACGCCACGCATTATACATCGGAACAAAGGGTGCATTCTGCGAGACCATCAATTTCATCAAATTCGTGCCGTAACGGCCATCCTCGATCAAGCGAAGATTAGCCTCCCAAGCGGCAATAGCTCCTGTACCACTACCTACCGCCTGAAAATAGTAATCGGGAATACGCCCAATGGTCGTGGTAGCAGAGAGAACAGTTGTCGCCATACCATCACGACGTGCTACATTTTTCGCACCTCCCTCGCCATAAAAAGCGGTCGACTTAAGCAACAAATTGCCCAGATGAATGGCATCGAAATAATCGGCACCCTTCTCGCTGGCGATCAGCTTGACGCAAGGATTCAGCGGAGCTTCGAACCACAGTGCATCTAAATTGTCGGTCGGGACAGTCAGTAGCAGTTTAATGCCGTTATCCGAACACACTTTAGCAAAAGCACGTGCGGTATTACCCGCTGAAGAGACCACTAAAATGCGCGTTTCATCCTCCTGTGCACGTGCACAGACACTGAAAGCCTCCGTCTCTTTAAAGGAGCAGGTTGTCATCTGCGCCCCTATGGCCGGATAGTAACCATTGAAGGTGATGTAGAGATTTTCCAGACCTAAATGGGCAGCTAATTTCTTACTTTTATAGGTCACCGGAGCAGACGAGCCCTCCAACATATGGTTGATCGGTAACCAATCGCCATACTTATAGAGTCCATACTCATCGGCTTTGACCTCTAATTGCTTCTGTGCATAGCAGCTTCGCACCATAGAGGGGGATTTACATTGACGGTCTTCCATCATCCAGCCCTCATCCGGAAATTCACGGCCTGTGGCAACGCACATTAAGGAATAGGTAGTAGGTGTAAAATCTTTCATTTATCTAAGTTTTATGACATTCTATTTTTAAAATCTTCATACCCGAATGCTCTGACTATCTCGGTCGTTCCCCCTGCCGTAACAAGCGCAATCGAAGGATGAGCAACACCATTGAACATCGTGGTTTTCACCATCGTATAGTGGATCATGTCTTCAAAGACAATTCGCTCACCCACAGACAATTCATGATCAAACGCCCAATCACCATAATAATCACCGGCCAAACAACTGTTGCCCCCCATACGCCACCGCTTTTCGCCCACTTCAGGTTCGTGTGCTCCTATAATGGTCGGCTTGTAGGGCATCTCTAAACAATCGGGCATATGGCAGGCAAAGGAGGCATCAAGCATCGCGGTATGGACACCGCCATTTTCTACAATATCTTCTACCGTGGTGACTAAATAGCCCGTGCGCCAAGTAAATGCACTTCCCGGCTCAAGGATCAAGCGAAGGTTCGGATGGCGAGTTTTGAAGGCTTTCAAGACCGCTATCAACTCCTCGCAATCATAATCGGCATGTGTCATCAAGTGTCCGCCACCCATATTGAGCCATTTGAGTTGATCCAACAACCCACCAAAATGTTCTTCCACAGCCGCCAAGGCCTGTTGTAAATGGTGCGGGCGCGACTCACAGAGCACATGGAAATGCAATCCCTCTATGCCATCGGGCAACTCCCGCAAATCCGCGGCCGTCATCCCCAATCGCGATCCGGCCACACAAGGATTATAAAGGTCCACCTCCACCGGTGAATATTGCGGATTGATCCGCAACCCGCACGAGATGCCTCGCAACAGTGCCATAGCACCAAATCGCTCAAACTGATGGATTGAATTAAAGGTTATGGTATGACTACATTGCAATATCTCCTCGATATTTCGATCCGTATAGACCGGAGCATAGGTATGCGCCGGACGGCCATACTCCTCAAAGACCAGCCGCGCTTCAGCAGCTGATGAGGCCGTCGCACCATCGGAATGGAGTGCTAACAACGGAAAAATACGCCACATCGCGCAAGCTTTGAGTGCCACGATAATTTCCACACCTGCCTCCTGTCGCACGTGGTCAATAACGGCCAAATTGTGCAGTAGGAGCTGCTCGTCCAAGACAAAACAAGGCGAAGGAAGTTTCGTAAAATCTATCATCTATTTATGATTATCAATGCGGGTACAAAATTAACAAAATCAAGGCAATCGCACACTTAACGTCCAGTGTTTTTCGGAAAATAGGTATTTATACCCATCCCATCATGAACCCTATAAAAGAAGAAGCCCTCAGTATCTGTGGAAATACTGAGGGACATTCTCGATAGGCCTTGCGGCCTGTGAACTCGCCGGGGCTCGAACCCGGGACCCCAACATTAAAAGTGTTGTGCTCTACCA
>JAVVZO010000040.1:0-12494 GCA_036650515.1 Alistipes sp. | reverse complement strand
AAGTGTACTGAATATAAATGGATTACAAGATTTGGGCACAAAATTACACACCACTTTTAAAAAGGTGGTGTGTTTTTTTTGTTCCCATCACCGCTGGCTTCCAAATTTATTTTATCTTTGCAAAATGGAAATTACACTTCACATGCTATGGCTTTCATGTCGAGGCATATTTATTGCTAATCAACTCATTAACAAATGAATGAGCTAATAATAATTATACTCCTTATTCTCTTGAATGGACTTTTGGCGATGTCGGAGATTGCACTGATTTCAGCGCGCAAATCGCACCTGACAAACCAAGCAAAACAGGGCAACAAGCTGGCTCAGATAGCGTTAAACATGGCCAATGAGCCCAACAAATTTCTATCAACCATTCAGATCGGCATTACCATTATCGGCATTTTGACAGGTCTCTACTCTGGGAATTTACTCGCCGATGATTTTGCCTCCATACTGATTCGTTGGGGTGTTGCGCCCGGATATTCACATCCCGTAGCCCAAACCATTATCGTTGTTGTGGTTACCTATTTAACCTTAATATTTGGCGAGCTACTACCCAAAAGAATCGGAATGAGCATTGCCGAAAAAGCCGCACAGATAGTCGCGCGCCCCATGTATATACTGTCCGTCATCGCCTCGCCCTTTGTGTGGCTGTTGTCCCAAAGTACATCGTTTCTATTTAAGCTCATGGGCTTCAAAGAACAGGCGTGTAAGGTCACCGAAGACGAGATAAAATCAATGGTTCAAGAGAGTGCTGAAGATGGTGAAATTGAAGAGGTTGAGCAAGATATTGTAGAGCGTGTTTTTATGCTTGGTGATCTAAAAGTAAGCTCCTTGATGACACATCGCACCGAAACGATCTATATGAATATATCTATGACCCACGAGCAGATTCAGAACATTTTAGAACAAAATTTATATGAACTCTACCCCGTTGTCGATCACGATTCCAGATCTGTATTGGGAATTATTACACTCAAAAAGTTAGTGTTAACCTTTAATAAACCCGACTTCAAGCTCTCTGCAAGTATGGAACCGGCCCTGTTTTTTCACGAAAACATGAGCGTTTACAAGGCTTTGGAACGGATGAAGGAAGAGCGAGTTAGCAGGGTCTTAATATGCGATGAGTTTGGTGATTTTCAAGGAATTATAACATTAAAAGACATTTTGGAAGGATTGGTTGGATCGGTCAATGACAAGGATTCAGAGCCGGATATTATTGAACGACAAGACAAGCAGAGCTGGCTGGTTGATGGGCAGTGTCCTTTCTATGATTTTTTGGTCTATTTCGACCAAACAGACCGCTATGCCAAGAACAATTACAACACCATAGGTGGTTTGATTCTCGAACAGCTTGAGCACATACCGCAATCGGGTGAGATCATCCTGTGGGGTGAATTCAAATTCGAAATTATGGATATGGATGGTGCACGTATCGACAAGATATTAATAACAAAAGCAGTTTCTGAGGCATGACAAAAATACTGATTATAGATGATGAGCCACAGATACGCACGCTACTGGCGCGTATTATATCGCTCGAGGGGTATGAGGTTTTTCAGGCAGAAAACCTCACAGCGGCTACCAAAGAGATGGCAACACAAGGTGCTGATGTGGTGCTGTGCGATGTCTTTCTCCCTGACGGCAACGGGGTCGAGTTTGTGCCACGCATCAAGCAACTACTGCCCAATGCCGAGGTGATTATGCTCACCGCTCACGGCAATATTGCAGACGGTGTACAGGCGATCAAAAACGGAGCTTTCGACTACCTAACCAAGGGTGATGACAACAACCGCATCGTACCATTACTGGCTCATGCAAGCGAAAAAGTAGCGTTAAAATCGAAATTGAACAAGCTGGAACGAATTATCAATAAGGAATATACATTTGATTCAATCATCGGCAGATCCAAACCGTTGCTCTCTGCCGTGGATCTTGCCCAAAAAGTTGCCGTAACAAATACCGCGATCTTGCTCACCGGTGAAACAGGAACCGGTAAAGAGATTTTTGCCAATGCTATTCATGCAGCGAGTGGTCGTCAAGGTGGCGAATTTGTGGCTATCAACTGCGCGGCTTTCAGCAGTGAGTTGCTCGACAGTGAGATGTTTGGGCACAAGGCAGGAGCATTCACAGGAGCTATCCGCGACAAAAAAGGGCTCTTTGAGCAGGCTGACGGCGGTACAATTTTTCTGGACGAGGTGGGTGATATGCCCCTTGCACTGCAAGCCAAATTGTTGCGTACCCTCGAATCTGGTGAGCTCATCAAGGTCGGCGACCAGAAGACGATCAAGGTAGATGTGCGCATCATTGCCGCCACGCACAAAGATTTGAAACAGAGCATTGCCCGTGGAGAGTTTCGCGAAGATCTCTACTATCGTTTGTCTGTTTTTGCCATAGAGCTACCGCCCTTGCGCGAGCGTGGTGACGATGTCATCTTGCTATCTCAAAATTTCATAGATGCTTTTGCCACCAAAATGGGACGGACAGCTATGACCGCTGAAAAACCTTTTTTCGATGCACTATTGAGACACCGTTGGAACGGCAACATCCGCGAACTGCGTAACACCATCGAACGTAGTCTAATCCTCTCTTCGGGCAATACGTTGCACCTGACTGATCTGCCGCTTGAGATACAGATGGCCGACAACAACAAGCTTGATTCTATGGAGTTATCCGCCATGGAGCGACAGCATATCTGCAAAATCCTCAACCACACCGCGGGCAATAAAACCGAGGCGGCACGTCTGTTGAAAATCGGGCTAACAACGCTTTATCGCAAAATTGAGGAGTATGGAATCGTTATGCCGTAACACGCCATAATTTGTCATAATAGAAATCTACCCTTCCATTTTGGAAGGGTTTTTTATTGTACAAAAACAGTAGATCACTGATTATCAGCATCATCTGTTTTTGGCATAAAATTCACATCAAGGGTTGTAAACTTATAGATAAAATGATGTTTACAACCCTACTTATTTTAAGCGTAGTCGTCTTCGGCTACTTGATTTATGTGCTTCTGAAACCCGAAAAATTCTAAACTGAAATGAACGTAGAAATGATTGGAATCACGTTGCAAATCGTGTTGGTAATCGCCCTGAGCTACCCGCTGGGACACTACATTGCCAAGGTGTATCGTGGCGAGCGATCGTTGCTCGATTTTCTTGCCCCTATCGAAAATGCCCTCTACCGCCTCTGTGGCATCGACCCCAAGGAGGAGATGAGCTGGAAACGGTTTTTGATGGTGCTACTCACCGTCAACCTATTTTGGTTTGTGTGGGGCATGGCACTGCTCCTTTCGCAGGGCATTTTACCCCTCAACCCCGATGGAAATGCAGGTCAGGAATTTTGGCTGGCATTCAATACCTGTATCAGTTTTCTGGTCAACTGCAACCTGCAACATTACAGTGGCGAGAGCGGCGTAACCTACTTCACCCAACTATTTGTGGTAATGTTGTTCCAGTTTCTCACCGCGGCAACCGGCATGGCCGCACTGGCCGCCATCTTCAAAGGCATGGCCGCCAAGACAACCCACTCCTTGGGCAATTTTTGGGTCTACTTGGTTCGTAGTGTGACCCGTATTTTACTCCCGCTATCCATCGTTGTCGCTATTTTGTTGATCTTTGGGGGCACTCCGATGACCTTAGAGGGCAAGCAAACCCTCAAAACGCTCGAAGGTACAGAACAAAGTATATCGCAGGGCCCTGTGGCGGCAGTTGTTGCCATCAAGCAGTTAGGCACGAATGGCGGAGGATTCTTCGGGGCAAATTCCTCGCATCCGCTCGAAAACCCCACCTACTTCACCAACATGGTGGAGTGCATCTCGATTATACTGATCCCCATGGCTATGATTTGGGCATTTGGATTTTATCTCAAACAGCGCAAATTTGCTATTTGCATCTTTGGGGTGATGCTCATAGCCTATTTGGCAGGGGTATTTGTCTCCGTGAATCAGGAAATTGGCGGCAATCCACATATCGAACAGTTAGGCATCGCACAAACCATGGGCAGTATGGAGGGTAAGGAGACGCGCTTCGGCTCTGCGGCAACAGCACTTTGGGCTATGACGACCACGGCAACCTCAAACGGTTCGGTGAATGGGATGCACGATAGTCTAACACCGGTAACCAGTGCATTGGCGATGCTCAATATGCAGATTAACTGCTGGTTTGGCGGGGTAGGTGTAGGTTTTATGAACTACTACATTTTTATCATCATCGCCGTCTTTCTCAGCGGATTGATGGTCGGGCGGACACCCGAATTTCTGGGTAAAAAAATCGAAGCTCGCGAAATGAAAATTGCCATTATCATCGCCCTACTGCATCCATTTGTGATCCTTTGTGCCACCGCCTTATCGAGTTATCTCGCCTTTTCTGATCCCGCTTTGGCGGCCGCATGGCTCAACAACCCCTCATTTCACGGGCTCAGCGAAATGTTATACGAATTCACTTCGTCAGCGGCCAACAACGGTTCGGGCTTCGAAGGCTTGGGCGACAACACTCCCTTTTGGAACATCAGCACAGGGATCGTATTGCTCCTAAGTCGCTACCTACCCATCATCGGACAGGTGGCTATCGTGGGTATTTTGGCTCAGAAACATTTCGTCCCAGCAAGTGCCGGAACACTTCAGACCGACACAGTCACCTTTTCGGTGATGACCTTTGTCGTTATTTTTATCATTGCCGCATTGGCATTCTTCCCCGTGTTAACACTGGGCCCCATTGCCGAATTTTTAACGATCAATTAAAATGGAAAAAAACAGATTTATCAACCACGAGCAGATAGTTGCAGCCCTCAAAGAATCGGTTGCAAAACTCAACCCGCGCATCATGGTGCGTAATCCGATTATGTTCACCGTCCTTATAGCCACCACGGTCATGCTACTCGTTTCATTGGGTGTTCTCTTTGGCTGGAGTGGGCAAGGTTCATTCTTCTACAATTTCACTATCTTTCTGATCCTGCTACTCACGCTTCTCTTCGCCAATTTCGCTGAGGCGATCGCTGAGGCACGGGGAAAAGCACAGGCAGAGAGCCTTCGCAAGAGCCGCGAACAGACCCCCGCCAACAAATTAGTTGATGGCGAAGTGGTCGTTGTCAGTAGCTCAACGCTCCGCAAAGGCGACATTTTCGCGTGTTCAGCAGGCGAGCAAATCCCCACCGATGGTGAGATTATCGAGGGATTAGCCTCCATTGACGAGAGTGCCATTACGGGTGAATCGGCCCCCGTCATTCGCGAAGCAGGAGGAGACAAAACCTCTGTCACAGGTGGCACAAAAGTGCTCTCTGACAGGATTGTAGTCCGTGTATCGGCATCCCCCGGTGAGAGTTTTCTCGATAAGATGATCGCCCTTGTCGAGGGTGCTGCACGCCAAAAAAGTCCCAACGAAATTGCGCTTACAATTTTACTCGCAGGCTTCACCTTGGTCTTTGTTGTGGTTTGCGTAACACTCAAACCATTTGCCGACTACACAGGGACGGTCGTGACGGTGGCATCCTTGGTTTCTCTCTTTGTCTGCTTGATCCCCACCACCATTGGAGGATTACTTTCAGCCATTGGCATCGCGGGCATGGATCGCGCCTTACGTGCCAATGTGATTACCAAATCGGGCAAAGCAGTCGAAACGGCAGGTGATGTAGATACGCTGTTGCTCGACAAGACGGGAACTATTACCATCGGCAACCGCCGAGCAACCAGTTTTCACGCCATAGAGGCTACTCGACAGCGCGAATTTATCGAAGCGTGTGTTTTATCGTCTACTGCCGACCAGACCCCCGAGGGTAAATCAATCATCGAACTGAGCCGCGAACAAGATATAGACATCAATGCCAGCACGTTAATCGGTTGCCGATGGATAGAATTCTCGGCACAAACAAAATGCTCAGGCGTGGAACTTCGCAACGGCGTATCGATTGTCAAGGGGGCAACTGAAGCCATCTGTGCGCTGGTGGAGTTAGAGGGCGGTCAATTTCCGGCCGTAGCACACGAACTGTCACAAAAGATTGCTTGTAACGGTGGCACACCCTTAGTAGTCGCTCGCGGTTGCGAGGTATTGGGGGTGATCGAACTTCAGGACATCATCAAACCCGGCATCAGCGAACGCTTTGAGCGACTTCGTAAAATGGGGGTTAAGACCGTCATGGTCACGGGTGACAACGCGCTGACGGCAAAATATATAGCCACAAAAGCGGGTGTAGATGATTTTATTGCCGAAGCCAAACCAGAGGACAAAATGGAGTACATTCGCCGTGAACAGGCCGCGGGCAAGTTGGTCGCCATGATGGGTGACGGCACCAATGATGCGCCAGCTTTGGCACAGGCCGATGTGGGCGTGGCGATGAATAGCGGAACACAGGCGGCAAAAGAGGCAGGCAATATGGTCGATTTGGATAATGATCCGACAAAACTGATTGAAATTGTGGAGATTGGGAAACAGCTACTCATGACCCGTGGCACGCTCACCACCTTCAGTATTGCCAACGATGTGGCCAAGTACTTCGCCATTGTTCCGGCACTTTTCATGACCTCTATTCCTGCCCTAACAGCGCTCAATATTATGAACCTTTACTCACCCGAATCGGCAATTCTTTCGGCTGTGATTTTTAATGCGCTCATCATTCCGGCACTCATCCCACTGGCGCTCAAAGGGGTACAGTACAAACCGATCGGTGCATCGGCCTTGCTACGCCGCAACCTGATTATCTATGGCATCGGGGGTGCAATCACACCATTTATTTTCATCAAAATCATTGATATGGCACTTGCCACAATACTTTAAACACTATGAAAAACTTACTTATATCACTCAAAATCACAGTCGCATTTTGCATCATCCTCTTTGGCGGTTATGTACTGGTGCTTTGGGGTATAGCTGCCCTCGCCGCACCCAATCACGGACAGGCAGAACTGCTGACACTCCGTGGCAAGGTCGTTGGAGCAGCCCATGTCGGGCAAGCGTTCACCTCTGAAGCATATTTTTGGTCGCGTCCCTCGGCAGTCGATTACAACGGTAGCGGATCGGGTGGCAGCAACAAAGGGGTCGCAAATGGTGACTATTTGGCTGAAGTTTCAGCGCGCATTGACACTTTTTTGGTGGCTCATCCCTATTTAGATCGTTCGCAAGTACCCTCGGAGATGGTGACAGCAAGTGGTAGCGGACTTGATCCGCATATCAGCGTTGCGTCAGCCATGGTGCAAGCTAAGCGGGTGGCGGGTGCGCGTGCAATAGCGCTCACAAACATCGAACAACTGATTGAAATTCATACCGAAAAGCCTTTTGTCGGACTATCGATCGTTCCTGTACTGAAACTTAACATAGCACTCGATGAAAAGTTTCCTAAATTTTAAATACTTTTGTTCAATCACATACGGCAACTTAAACTTCGTATAAAATGGAATCCCAACCCAGTGTTCAGCACTTTCTGAACCTCATAAAAACATCACGTCGCGGTAGGTTTAAAGTCTACATCGGCATGGTTGCGGGGGTAGGAAAGAGCTACCGAATGTTGCAAGATGCCCACACTTTGCTCGAAAGTGGCGTTGATGTCCAGATCGCCTACATCGAGACACACGCTCGGTCAGAAACGGAACAGCTCACAGTGGGACTTCCCATGATCCCTCGGCGCAAGATCTTCTACAAAGGCAAAGAGTTAGAGGAGATGGATGTGGCGGCAATTTTCAGAATCCGCCCTGAGTTGGTGATCGTTGATGAGCTGGCACACACCAATGTCGGTGGCAGTAAAAACGAAAAACGGTGGCAGGATGTGCTTGATATTCTCGATGCGGGGATCAATGTGATCTCGGCGGTCAATATTCAACACATCGAAAGCCTCAACCAAGAGGTCGAGAGCATCACCGGTATTGAGGTAACAGAGAGAATACCAGATAGCGTATTGGTTATGGCCGACGATGTGGTCAATATTGATTTAACGGAAGATGAATTGATTGCACGATTGAAAAGTGGCAAAATTTATCATCCTGATAAAATCAATATCGCCTTGAGCAACTTCTTCAAATCGGAGAATATCCTTCAACTTCGCGAGTTGGCGCTCAAGGAGGTGGCACTACGGGTGGAGAAGAAGGTAGAGAGCGGGATGACGAGAAACATCGGTATTCGACACGAACGATTGCTTGCCTGCATCAGTAGCAAAGAGAGGGGTCCCAGGCGTGTTATCCGTAAAGTGGCGCGCCTTGCAACCCGCTATAATGCGCAATTTTCGGTGCTCTACGTCCGAACCCCTGAGGAGTCTGCCGATAAAATTACCCTCGCCGCTCAACGCTATCTGATCAACAACTTCAAACTGGCAACTGAATTGGGCGGTGAGATTATACAAGTAGAGGCTCCCAACGTAATCACGGGCATTATCAAGGCTTGTGATCAAAACAAAATAAGCACGGTGTGTATCGGTAAACCTGCCATACAAATGTGGAACATCGTTGTTGCCGCCTTCAGGTATCGACATTTATTCAATTCGTTGGCAAAATCTAATATTGACCTTATCATACTTTCATAGATGAAAATCAAGAATAAACTAAGCTTTTCAATCGGTGCACTGCTACTTATTATCACAATTTTAGGGCTGTTTTCCGCCTATAATATCCGTGATATGAAACACGATACCGAAAATATTTTGGCCGATAATTACAACTCGGTCAAATATGCCCAGCAGATGCAGGGTGCTCTCAATGCCTTCTATCGCGACTCTACGGCACTCTTGGCACTGGAACAGAGTCTGTTGTTGCAAACGGGGAACATCACAGAGTCGGACGAAAGGGAGACCACAGAAGCTCTTGTCAGTCAATTTGAAAGGTTCAAGCAAAATCCCGTGGCAGAGAATTATATCAACCTCAGTCAAACCATCAACCACATTATTCTGCTCAACATTACCGCCATCTCCAAAAAAGCAGAGATCGCTAACGCTACCGCCAACACAGCGCTTATATTTATTGTGGTCTTGGCCTTGCTAAGTGTGGCGATAGCACTGTGGATGCTCATTCGCTTTCCTAAGACCTTCACACGCCCCATTCGGGAGCTCTCCGAGGGGATTATCGAGGTCTCAAAGCAAAACTATGATAGCCGATTGACCTTCAGCCCCGATTCCGAATTTGGCAAGGTGGCCGAATCTTTCAATGTAATGGCTGAACAACTGGCCACCTTCCGACAAAGTAGTGTGGCTAAAATCATGGCCACCAAGCGCTATCTTGAGATCATCATCAACTCGATTGACGAGCCAATCATCGGTCTGGATAGTCAAAAAACAGTGGTTTTTGCCAACAATGCGGCCACTTCGATTCTCAATATTACACATGAAAAATTGGTCAATCAATCGGCACTCAACCTCTCACTTCATAACGATCTTTTCCGTCGACTGATCCGTGGAATGGAGCATGCGGAGAGCAAAGATGAACCACTGAAGATCTATTCTGACAACAAGGAGAGCTATTTTCAGGTTCATTATGCTTCGACCATCTCCGACACACAGGGCACGGTCATTATTCTTAGTAATGTGACGCGCTACAAGGAGTTAGACAATGCCAAGACCAACTTTATATCCATCATTTCCCACGAACTAAAAACGCCCATAGCAGCAATTATGATGAGCCTTAAGCTATTGGAAGACAATCGTGTGGGCGCACTGAATGAAGAGCAAAGTTCACTTTCACAAAGCATCCGAGAGAATAGTGACCGTCTGCTCAATATCACCAGCGAATTGTTAAAAATGACGCAAGTCGAAACGGGCAAGTTGCAACTCAATCCCAAGGTCACTAAACCCATCGAACTGATCGACTATGCCATCAATGCCACGCGTGTATTGGCCGAGCGGTTCAAATGCAACATCGAAATCGAATACCCCGAAAAGCTACCCAAACTCTTTGTGGATAGTGAGAAAATCGCGTGGGTGATCACCAACCTACTCTCCAATGCCATCCACTATTCCCAAGCCGATTCCCGGATCATCGTTGGGGCACACCAAGTGAACAAAACCATCGAACTCTATGTGCAAGATTTCGGCAAGGGCATTGATCCACGCTATCACCAAACTATTTTCGACCGCTATTTCCGTGTACCGGGCACAAAGATCCAAGGTAGTGGCTTGGGGCTTGCTATCTCAAAAGATTTCGTGGAGGCTCACCAAGGAACAATTCGCGTAGAGAGTGCCGTGGGGCAGGGCAGCCGATTTATCGTAACCTTTGATTTGGTGTAAATGATCTGAACAATCCGATTGTCCCCTATAAGACAATACGGTGATATTACACGCCATTTTATCGGTTTCGGGGACGATATTTGCCGTTTCGGGAAATAATTTCAGGTAAGACAAAAGCTGCTGACTTACTTTTGGACTCAAAATAATTGAAAGTCCAAGAGATGACACCCTTTGTAAAATCTATCTTAATCCTCGGTATCTGCGCCAGCTGCACCGCGTGCGGCCCAGCAGCAAACGGCACAAAAAAGCCCGATGTAATCGTCAAGGTCGCCACAGCAACGACCCAACAAACACTCAGTCGCAAGGAGTTTGCTTTTATTGCCAAGCCCTTTAGGCTCTCCGAACTCTCATTCCGCGTTGGTGGGCCAATCGAACGGTTTGATCTCTATGCCGGCACACACTACAAGCGCGGGGAGGTCATTGCCTCCATAGATGCACGCGACTTCCGCATCCGCAAAGAGCGTGCAGAGGCACTGTACAACCAAGCTGAGGCAGAATTCGTACGCATCAAAGCCCTCTACGAAAAAGAAAATCTATCCGCCAGTACCTACGAAAAAGCGAAGGCAGAGTACACAACGGCCAAGACCAATTTCGAGACAGCAACCAATGAACTCTCCGATACACAACTGATAGCACCATTTAATGGTTATGTGGAGCAGGTATTCCTCGAAAAGCACCAAGAGGTGCGGGCAGGGCAACCTGTAATATCGTTGGTAGATATTGACCAATTACGCATCGAAGCATTTGTAAATCAAGATATTGCCACACAAAATATAAAACAGGTGTCCCTGCATTTCGATGCTGATCCGGAAAAAATATATACGGCTAAGGTCGTCGAAATATCGAAAAGTACGACACAAAACAACCTCTCTTATCTACTGACGGCCTTGTTGCCCAATACGAACAGTAAGTTATTGGCCGGCATCTCCGGAAAACTCTTTTTTGAGGTTGCCCCACTCACCACCTCTCAGATCGTTGTGCCACAAACTGCGCTATGCAATCGCCCTACCGAAGGCGATTACGTATGGGCCATTGACCCCTCAACGCAACAGGTCACACAGCGCAAAATCACCCGTGGCGAACTGATGCCCAATGGGATGATCGGGATCACAGCAGGGCTCTGCGATAAAGAGATGGTAGCGGTCAGCAATTTGCGTTTTCTGTCAGAGGGAATGACGGTTGAAATTTCGAAGGAGGGCACACGATGAGTTGGGTCAAATATTTCTTGCAAAATAAATCGGTCACCATCCTGCTGCTGTTTTTGATTACGGTAGGCGGCATCTTTGCCTACGTAAAAATGGGCAAGTTGGAGGACGCACCCTTCACCATCAAACAAGCGTTGGTGGTTACAACCTATCCGGGCGCTTCGCCCTCGGAGGTACAGACGCAAGTAACCGATGTCTTGGAGGAGTCGATACAATCGCTCGATGAGCGCTACTACCTCAAGACAGAAAGTCGTGCAGGAGTCTCAAAGATCACCGTCTTTGTCAAAAAGGAGATTCGTGCCGATCAAATGCAGCAGTTGTGGGATAAGTTGCGGCGTAAGGTGGGTGACGTGCAGTCGCGCTTGCCGGCAGGAGCAGGAACATCGGTGGTCAATGACGATTTCGGTGATGTATTAGGTGTCTTCTACGGCTTGACCGGTGAGGGGCACACATACCGAGAATTGGAGGATCAGGCGAAACTTATCAAAAATGACCTACTCACCGTTCCCGATGTGGGCAAGGTGGAGCTCTATGGCATGCAAATACCCACGATCGATGTTGTGCTCAACCCTTCGATCATGTCCAACACAGGGATCTCCACACAGGATATTGCACGCGCTTTCGAGGCTCAAAATAAGGTGGTTGATGCCGGTGGCATTGAGACGGAAGACAATCGCCTCCGCATCGAGTCAACGGGAAACTTCTACGCATTAGACGATATCCGCAACCTGACGATCACCTCTCACACGGGTGAACATTTCCGATTGTCAGACATTGCCACCATCAATGAGGGGTACAAGACCCCTGCGGGTAACATCATGCGTATAAACGGTGAGGCGGGAATAGGCATAGCCATTTCGACCGTTTCAACGGGAAATGTAGTTGATATGGCACGTTTGGTTGCCGCGCGTGTCGATCTATTTTCGCAAACGATGCCCAATGGTTTCACCCTCACCTCCATCTATGATCAAGGTTACGAGTCGGCGGTGGCCAATGACGGTTTTATCCTCAACCTGATCATTTCGGTGATCACAGTGGTCGCCATTCTGCTCTTTTTTATAGGTTTCAAAAACGGACTATTGGTCGGTA
>JAVVZO010000039.1:0-13770 GCA_036650515.1 Alistipes sp. | reverse complement strand
GTACTGTTGCAGACCACCTATAAAGATATTAGCGAACGGTAATCTTCCGCCCTATTAACAAATTCAAACAGTTTCTAAGGTACAGGATCGTAACCGCTACCACCCCAAGGATGACAACGGGCGAGGCGCTTGAGGGTGAGCCAAGTACCTTTTAGTGGCCCATACTTGCGCAGTGCCTCCAGTGCATATTGAGAGCAGGTGGGGACGAAGCGACAGGAGGCTGGTGTAAAGGGTGATATGCAACGTTGATAGATCTTCACCAGACCGATCAATGGCAGTGCACACAGTCGCTTAAAGCCGTTCCACCACTTGTTGCAGAATTTTTCGGACGGATTGTTCGATTTTTTTGTAGTCGGTGACATCTTTGGTGGTATAGATCAACGCCAAATCCATGGCGGCAGGGTGTTTTGAAGCGGATAAAAGCTGTTTGTTGAGGCGATAGGCTTCTTTGGTGCGACGGCGGAGCAGGTTGCGTTTGTTTGCCCGTTTGTGGTATTTTTTGGGAACAGAAAAGAGCACTTTGGCGGTGGGCACATCACACGCTTCAGCAAAAAAAAGATAACGGAAGGGGTAGACAAAACCACTTTCCCCGCGCTCAAAAAGACGACGGATAACACCAAGCGACCGCAGTCGTTCGGCATGGGAGAGTGTTTGATCCGACATGGGAACTATTTTTTGACAGGTGTGGTAGCGGGCGAACGACGTGTCCGAGTCTTCTTGGCGAGCTTGTGTTGCTGACTACGGATGAACTCCTCCTTTTCGGGATCGGTACGAAATTCAACATCGTTGATGGGTTCCTGATTCTCGATCTTTTGGATATAAATTTCGACCGCTTTGACCATCGAGGGTGTACCGGGGGCAGGGGCAGCTGCTTTTACGGCCAGTCCTGCATTGTGAGCTGTGCGGAGTGTCCCTTCGCCAAAGGTGGCCAAAGGGGGTAAATTTTCTGTGCCGAATTTCTCCACCAAAGCGGTGATATCTGAGGGGGAGTAGAGCGCCAACAGGTCATAGTCAGACAGATTCACGCCCGTCATATCGGCAGCCACGGTGCGAGCCAAAATAACTGGATCAACACGTAGTTTGAGTTTTGCCAATGTCTCTGGAAGTTCCGGCTTATGAGGTTCACTCAGTGCGAGTAAAAAATTCTCCTCTTTATGCTTGATTATAAGCTCAATAAAGTTTGTAAACGTGCCATCTGCAAATGATATTTTACGTTTGCGGTAGATGATATATTTTTGCAGATAGAGAGCAACGACCTCTGTTTGACAAAGGTATTTCATGCTTTCAGGAACGGTAATACGCACCTCTTCACAGAGATGGAAAAAGCTATCTACGGTGGTGCGAGAGGTGAATATAATTGCCGTATGAGAAAGAATGTCAATACGTTGGCTGCGAAATTCCTTGAGAGAGACGCCAGCAACGCGGATAAGCGGTTTATAGTCGATCTCCACCTCGTGGGTCTTGGATAAGTCGTAGAACGGCGCCTTTTCGATGACGACAGGACACGGTTGCGAAACCAATACTCTTTTAACTTTCAACGTCTAACCAATTTTAAGAAGTTCTATAACAATCATTATTACTTTCCCTGAGCGAGAAACCATAGGATGCTGATAGGGAATAATTCAATGGCACAAAGGTACAAAAACCAATGCAAGATTGAAATTTTTTTGGTAAGAAAGAGCATAAGACTTCTTTTTAAGAAGATGAATAGGATGAAAATAGCCTCGATTCCCAGCGTGTAGCTCCAAATGAGGCCACTTCCTGTGGGGGTGAGGACAAAAAGTAAAAGGACGGGCGCTCCGATAATTACACCAAAGGTGAAAAGTGTCGTCTTTAGTTGGATCATCTCTTCGGTGACCTCTTGAGAGAGTGTGAGCCAGCCGATAAATGCAAGTGCGCCATACTGAAATAGCCCAACCAGTGCCAGCAGGGAGGCGAATAGCAGTAGCACGCATCCGGTATTATAAACAGCGCCAAAGGGTTGAATGCTTGGAGTGTCTGCTGCAAAGCGAATGGTTAAAGCACTGGCGAAGAGTACGCCCATAATAAAGGTTGAGGCAAAAGAGCGGATGGGGTTGCTGTTCGAATTTTCAAAGAGCAGGTTGTTGCGGGAATGGGTGTTGAAGAAGGAGTGTATCCGTGCTATATCATTATGAACAAGTATCATGTATGCCAAAAGAAGCATTAAAATGATGCCTTGGAAAAGTGGTTGATCGGTTAATGAAAGCGGAGAATCAGGGGCTGTGGCTTGCACAGCCAAGGTGGATGCAGAACCGAAAATATCGGAGGCGCAAACGACTGTATCGGCGGTTTGGGCGAGTGAATCAAGGGGCGTTTGTAAAATCGGCTCTATCATAGATCAAAGAGTTGTTTCAGGGTGATTCGGAAAGTTGTCCCCTTGCCGATCTCAGAATCAAGGACAGCAATGTGTCCTTGGTGGTACTCTTCGATGATGCGACGGGAGAGTGATAGCCCCAATCCCCAGCCACGGGTTTTGGTGGTGAAACCCGGTTCAAAAATCCGTTTCCAATTACTTTTTGGAATTCCCTTGCCGGTATCTTTGACATCAATGATGATGTTTTTTTCGTCTGAAAAGATCTTGACATCAATCGCACCATGTCCTTGCAGGGCATCGAGGGCGTTCTTCATCAGATTTTCAACCACCCATTCAAAAAGTGCAGCATTGATATTGGCACGCAAAGGCGCTGTGGCCAGTCCGTTGTAATCGAGTGTGACATTGCGCGGAATGCGCTTGCGAAAATACATCACCGACTCACTGACCACCTCGTTGATGTTGGCCGGTGTGAGCGGAGTTTCCGAACCGATCTTCGAGAACCGATCGACAATCTTCATCAGGTGCGCAAGGTCTTTGTTCATCTCATCAACGGTGCTCTGGTCAATGGGTTGGGTACGCAGAAATTCGATCCAACCTAAAAGAGAGGAGGTGGGTGTTCCCAACTGATGAGCGGTCTCCTTGGCTAATCCGATCCAAACGCGATTTTGTTCATCTTGTTTGGTGGAGCGGAAGGCGATAAAGCCTAAGAGGATGAAGATCGTGATGACACAAAGTTGAATGTAAGGGAAGTAGTAGAGCGACTTCAGAAGCGATGATTTTCCGTAGAAAATAATGTGTTTGTGGCCATTAGACCATCCATATTCGATTAGAATAGGGATGTTCTCTTCGGCCATTTTTTCCACCCGACGGCGCAATCGATCTGGATGATCAATCACCTCATCGGGAATGAGGTGTGAACGCAGGACGTTGAGGTTGTCATCGGTGATGATGAAGGGGATGTTGTTGTGGCTGTCAACGATGTCGTCAATCAACGGGTCGTTGCCCATAGAGTCCCCAAAGCCATCCTGATTGACACGCTCCATGGCGTGAGCCCATAGCTCTACATCGTGTTGCTCTTTCTCCTTCAGCCGTTGCGCCATGTTGTTGGTATAAAGCAGGGAGATTGACCCCAATAGAATACCAATCACAATCACGACGACACGGTTGCGAAAAGAAAATATATCACGGCGGAACTTTAAGAGCTTCATTTGCTTCTGCGCGGATTAGTCCGCTTATTTTGATGGTTTTGTGACGGGGTCACTGGGTGTTTCGCATTCCGTTTTTGGCGTTAAAAGTGCACGGTAGGCTGTGGGTTCTGTGAGAAGCTCTATGGCGCGCCGAATATCCAAATCCTTCGGAATATTATATTCGATCACTCCTTGGGTGTAGCTGTGTCTCAAGACAATGTCGCTATTGATGGCCTCTATAATTTCCCGACGATAGGTTTGCAGATTGGCCTGTTTGTCATCCTTGAGGTTCTTCTCTAAGTCGCTAATTTGTTCTTGGACAGCGGTGAAGTGATCCGATTTTGCAGCCTCCTGCATGGAGTGAAGCAGTTGCCGTGTAGCCGATTCATAGGGTACTTTTTTATCAGCCATAAAAGCGACAAAAGCATCATAGTCAGCATCTGTGATGGAAAAAGTGGCATTATTGATGGCCTCTTTGTAGTGCTTTTTCATATAGCTATCCACAAAATCCTCAATAAATCCCATGGCGTACAGTGTGATCGCAAAACGACTGACATATTGTGGTTCAAGTTTCACATCGGGCGTAATTCCGCCACCATCGTAGACGGTACGTCCGCCCTTTGTGGTGACTGCGCGGGTGAGTGAATCGGCCACCTTTGTCCCGCCATCGGTCTTGTGGGAGGAGTAGTCAATGGCCTGAATACACCGGCCAGAAGGGATATAGTATTTCGCTGTGGTCAACTTGATATAGGCGTTGTAACCGAGCGGACGCGTGGTTTGGACGAGCCCTTTGCCGTAACTTTTTTGACCAATCAGCACAGCGCGGTCGAGATCTTGAAGTGCGCCGGCGACAATTTCGGCGGCCGATGCGGTGTTGCCGTTAATCAGCACAACGAGTGGCAGGTTGGGCAGAATTGGTTCGGTAGTGGTGCGGAAAGAGCGTTTGGAGGATTCTGTACGCCCCTTGGTGCTAACCACCTCGATCCCTTTAGGGACAAACAGGGAGAGAATTTTGACAGCCTCTTGCAGGATGCCGCCACCATTACTCCGATAGTCGAGAATTAAACCCTTGAGCTCTCCACTGTGGCGGAGTTGTTCGATGGATGCTCGCATCTCTTCGTAACAGCCTTCGGTGAAGTCGTCATGTTGAATATAGCCAATACCGTCTGCGATATAGGCGGCATAAGGGACTCCGGGGATGGCAATGCGTTCGCGAAGGAGGGTGATCTCCTTCTGCTGACCGGTATAGAGACTTTCAATGGTAATGGTGATGGAACTTCCCGGGTTTCCTTTGAGCTGTTTGCTCACTTCGGCGGTGGTGAAGCCCTTGGCACTCTTGCCGTTGATGGCAATAATCTGATCTCCGATTTTTAATCCGGCACGATCAGCGGGAGAGCCCTTATAGGGTTGCGCAAAGACGATGTAATCGCCTCTTTTGCGGATCAAAGAACCCACGCCGCCATATTTGCCGGTGGTGAGAAAATCGAAGTCCGACATCTCCTCTTCGGAGAGATAGGTGGTGTAAGGGTCAAGATTTCGGGTCATGCCGGCCGCGGCATCGGTCATCAACTTATCGGGATTAACATCGTCTACATAGTAGGTGGATATAGTCCGCATCATATTGATCATCAATTCCATATTCCGACCTAAGCCAAAGTCGTTGCGCACAGCGAAGACCAGTAGTGTGGCTCCGATTAGTGCTGTCGCCGCGAAAAGTATATACCGTATTTTTTTCATAGTGTTTCTAATTTTGTCCATTTTCTATGTAGGCAACCAGCCGATAAACGACCTTTGCTACACCCCGTCTGATGCCCTCAATCTGAATTTTATCACCCTGCTGAGAGACGTGTATCTCATCCTCATAAAGCAGTGAAAGCCGCTTTAAAACACCCTCTGCACGGAAGATCATGCGTTGTCCGTCCTCCTCGCAAAGGCGAAAACCGGCCACCTCAAAGGCTTTGACAATCTGGGCGTGATGGGTGTTGATATGACCCCTTACCTCCCGTCGGATGAATCCAAAAAGAGGGTAAGTAGCCGATAGAAGGACAACCGCCCCCAGCATTACCCAGCCTCGCCAAGTATGCGTTTGTGCATAGAGGGTATCTTCGAGTGGCATGGCCAGTGTGTTGGTGTAGTTCATCAGAGCCATAAGCCCTATGTAAAG
Organism: Alistipes sp.; assembly: GCA_036650515.1. Taxonomy (GTDB): domain Bacteria; phylum Bacteroidota; class Bacteroidia; order Bacteroidales; family Rikenellaceae; genus Alistipes. Next base: position 8,084 of record JAVVZO010000039.1, on the reverse strand, counting down.
AACGACTAAGAAAAGTAAATATTTTACGGAACGAACAAGGTATCTCATCATGGGAGTAATTTTAGTGTTTAGTTTCTATTTTTTTGATGGCTTCGGCCACCTCGTGCATCAACCATTTTGGTGTAGAAGTTGCGCCGCAGATGCCGACAGATTTTCGACCCTCAAACCAACTGCTTTGAAGTTCACTTGCCTCTTCAAGAATATAGGTGTGGGGGTTGATGGCGCGACAAACTTCCGACAACACCTTGCCGTTGCTTGACTTGCGGCCACAAATGAAGATTACCACCTCATATTGCTGTGCAAAATCTTGCAGATGTTGCTCCCTATTAGAGACCTGCCGACAGATGGTGTCCTCCACCTCTACCTGTTTCGGATCATCGGATAGCAGGCGCATTTGGGCACAGAGAGACTTGAAGAGTGCGATGCTTTGTGTGGTTTGCGAGAGGAAATAGATCGGACGGGAAAAGTCGATCAGCTGTAAGTCGGCGGCACACTCGATGACAATCGTGGGAGGTGATACTTGTCCGGTCAAGCCGACTACTTCGGCGTGTCCTCGCTTGCCCAAAATCACCACCTGCCCATTTTTCGTGGCCATATCGACATGTGCTTGTTTGACCTTCTTCTGCAACCGAGCCACCACAGGACATGTGGCATCAATGATGTCAATGTTGTACTTGTGGGCTTGCTCATAGGTTGTGGGAGGTTCTCCGTGGGCACGGATGAAGAGTTTCTTGGTCGCTAATTGAGCCATCTGCTCATGGGTGACCGTTTGCAACCCTAACTGCTCCAACCGCTGTACCTCAATCCGATTGTGCACGATGTCACCCAGCGAGTAGACCTTGTCGTAGAGACTTAATGCCTCCTCCGCCTTGGTGATTGCACGCACCACGCCGAAACAAAATCCGGAAGCTTCATCTATTTCGATCTGCATAGGAATGACGTAAAATGATTTATGTCCAAAGAGCAATATGTAACTCTTTTTTGACCATTCATTTCTCGGTTATTTGATGAAATTGTTGCAAAAACCACTCCATCTGTTCGTTGACCGTTAGGGTCGTATTGTCCAACACAAGTGCATCGGCAGCCTGACTTAAAGGAGAGACCGTGCGGCTCATGTCAGCTTTGTCACGGGAGCGGATGTTATGCTCTACCTCCTCAAGAGAAACTGCATCTCCCTTGGCAAGTAGTTCATCGTAGCGCCGTTGGGCGCGAACCTTGGGATCGGCAGTCATGAAAATCTTCATCTCAGCGTGAGGAAAAACCACTGTGCCAATATCTCTTCCGTCCATCACAATGCCCTTTTGACGACCCATCTCCTGTTGCATAGCCACCAACTTATGACGCACTTCGGCAATGGCACTCACCGCACTCACGCAGTTGCTGACCTCGATGGTGCGGATTTTGCCCTCTACCCGATCTCCGTTGACATAGATGTCGCTGGCACCTCGTTCCGGATTAAAGCGAAAGGCAATACTGATTTCAGCGAGTAGCGCTTTGATCTGCTCCTCCTCAACGATGCCCGAATGAATCGCTCCGTGTTCCAACGCGTAGAGGGTGACAGCACGATACATCGCACCGGTGTCAATGAAGATATACCCCAACTTGGCCGCAATGGACTTGGCGAAGGTGCTCTTTCCACAAGAGGAGAAGCCGTCGATGGCAATGATGATCTTTTTTTTGGTATCAGACATTTGGAAGAATATCAAAGAAGGTGGATAGAATGGTGTAAATACCCAATACGCCGATGATTAGACCAGCTATATGGTTGATGGTCAGCATGTGCCGTGGGCGGAATCGGCGGCGGAACAAATTGAGGATAAAGGCCAATAAAGTCCACCATGCCAAAGAGCCTACAAAAAAGCCGGAAATGGCTAAAATGCCGTGGATCGTACCGGCCAAATCGATGGATTGCACTGTTGAGATTTTGAAGACCGCGAAGAAGGCTAAAATATAGGGGATGACCATGATGAAATTCGCCAGTGTCAGTCCGAAAATCGAAGCGAAATCTTGCCAAGAGGAGCTTTTACCGGCGCGGTTGCGGCGGATTTGAGGCACGGGATTTTGCGCAAAGACAAATGCTCCGACAATGACAACGAAAATACCACCCACAATGCGCAACAAGGTGTTGTATTGTTCGATTTGATTTTGAAGTACCGAATAACAAAAATAGGCAACGATGGCCATACAAGTATCGGCACAAGTGACGCCCAAGCCAGATATGATGCCCGAACGGCGGCTTTTGCTCAACGTCCTTTGAATACAGAGCACTGCAACAGGACCGACTGTGATGGAGGCAGCAATGCCCACACAAAGTCCGCGGAAGAGTACCTCTATGATTTTAATTTCCATAAAACTTTTTCGCACTATTGGACAACAAAGGTATGAAAAATCTTTGGGATGAGTGAAATTTGCGGCTCTATAAATTGAAATGGCTTCTGAATTTGCTCTATATGGGTTGATTGTTGATAAAATATCAAAAACTTTTAAGATAAAGAGAAATAATTGAGACTGCAATACGTTATGTTTGTACCACAAGAGAAAAATTATGGCAGAAGAGCAAAAAATGGGTATAGATATCGAGTTGGATGAGGTGGTGGCGCAAGGTCACTACTCTAATTTGGCGATTATTTCACACTCCACATCGGAGTTTATTGTTGATTTTGCAACAATCCTTCCCGGCATTCAAAAGGCGAAGGTGAAGAGTCGCATTATTTTAACCCCAGAACATGCAAAGCGATTGCTGATGTCGTTGCAAGACAACATCACCCGTTATGAAAGCACCATAAGCAAGATCGAAATACCTACTTCTCATCAGCAATCTTCTGATGAAAATGACACGATCAGCATCGGGATGAAACTCGGTGAGGCATAGCTTATTGGGCTAAGAAGCTGTTTTAAATTTATTAATCTTCTTCTTTTCGGCTCTTTTCGCCCCAACCCGTTATTTAACTGGCTATATTCTGAATAAAGGTGGTTAAATTGATGCTCCGATCAAGATTTAATTTCTTACGGAGTCGTAAACGTGATTTTTTGAGAGCCTCTTCCGACTGGAAGGTGATGAGCGCAATATCTTTGTTATTCATATTTAACTTTAGAAATGCACACAACTTCCGCTCGTTCGGTGTCAGTGTCGGATTTATATCGTTGAGTTCATCCCAAAACGGCTTGTGAATTTTGGTAAATAGTGTCTCAAACTCCTCCCAATTAGAGTGATTTGCTTGTAATTTATAGTTACTAATCAGCGAATTCACATTATTTTTCCCCTCACCCATGGTGCTGTTACCTATATCTTCAAGCATTTTGACATTATGCAGATCGCGTTCGGCATTTTGCACCAATTTGAGCTTGGCCACAGCCATCGCTTTTTGATTGGCCTCAAGCTCACGGTTGATATTTGCGATTTCGAGCTTCAATACGCGTTTCCGCAATCGCCCCGACCAATAGAGTGCCACAGCGAGCAGAATAATCAGGATGGAGACCACAATCAGTGAAAGTATGATTTGGTGTTGACTCTTGATTTTAAGTTCACGACTGGACTTTTCGATCTTGTAAACCTCTTTCTCTTTGGCAAATTGATATGAACTTTCAAGCAAAGCTATTTGGCGTGTGGCCTTCTCATTAAATAGAAAGTCATACAATGATTTATATTGTACGTAATTGCTGTAAGCTTCTTTGAAGTTACCCATAGCAGCATAAATATCAGCTAACTGCTTATAGCACTCTTTTTGGAGATCAATATAATTGATTGGAGTTGCCAAATTGAGTGCTTTTTTGGTGTACTCTATGGCCATGCGATAGTTCCCCTGTTTGAAGTATAAAGCACTCATCTTCTGCTGGACCTCGCCGAGTAACCTTTTCATCTCTCTTTTTTGAGCTAAGTCCTGTGCCTCGTTGAAGCTTAAAGCGGCCTTCTCGAATTCCCCTTGCTCCGTATAAATAGATCCGATATTGGTGAGGTTGTTGATGGTCTGACCAATATCCATATCTTTGGATAGGATGCGTGCTTGTTGAAAATAATCGAGCGCCTTCGGATTTTTCATCCGTTGATAGATGTTGCCGATGTTGGTATAACAGATCGACATCTGCATAGAGTCTCTATTTTCCGTGGATAGCTTCAATGCTTTATGAATGGTTTCGAGTGCTGCCGTTGACTCTTTTTGGTCGGATTGGATGCCTGCGATATTGATGAGATTAGCAATAACGCGAGTCTTGTCTTCTCTTTTTTCGTCAAGTTGTAAGGCCGATAGATAGTATTCGAGCGCCATCGAAGGATTCCCTTGTACACGATAGATGGATGCCAGTTTGCAATAAGTTTGAGCCAGTATACGCTGATCACCAAGCTGTTCAGCCAAGGTAATGACCTCTTGCAACTGTTGAGCCGCTTCGACAGTTCGGCCACTAATATTCATATTGGTGGAAATATTCAACCTGCACTTGCAGATCAGGGCGTTGTCTTCTAATTGAAGTGCTATTTCAAGGGCTTTTTCAAGGGCTTTATTGCTGGTGTCGATGTCCCCAAAATCCTTTGCGACATTGCCGATCGCTGTCTGATAATTGCAAATTCCGACCTTATCATCTATCTCTTCTGCTATTTTCAATGCCTTTTGGAAGTATTCGAGGGACTTTTTCTTGTCGTTTTTCAGCGAAATAAGTCCTGATATCCATAAACTGGCGGCCTTCCCTTTGGTGTAGTTGAGCTGAGAGGAGAGCTCCCAGGAGTCTTGAGCCAATGTTTTTGCTTTTGAAGGATTGAGCCTGAAGATCTCATATGCGATCGTGTTGAGTAAATTGACCTTTGCCGTATCTACTCGGGTGTGTGTTTGTAGCAACGCTTCAAGAGAGTCTATTTTTGGGGTCTGTCCACAGGTGTGGGTTGCCAATAGAAATAGGCTCAGAACGGTGATGGTTATTGTTTTTATTGGTCTCATATAAGTATAAGGCTTCTTTTTCACTACAAAAATAGCATTTTAAAAGGAGTTATACAAGAGAATCCGAATATGCTCATTGATTATTTTTTCGAGCTGCTTAGATGCGATACAGGTTATTTCCATGCTAATTTTAAGCGGTTGAGAGGGCGTTGTGAAAATCATGAAAGATAAAAAAATGGGGCGAGACGGCTTTCTGTGTATGATTTCCTGAGAAAAGGATAATAAAGGCAAAATCCTAATTTGCTGTGCACCAAACTAATTATTCTATTGTCCACTTTTTGTCACCGGCAATTATTTTTGTTATAGATTTCGAGCCTCTATCTTCGCTGATGCGATACAAAATTGTTCGCATGACCCAATACAATTATTTTTTCATTTTTAATCACTCATTATTATGATGACAAAAAACTACTCATTTGTGAAGTGGCTGCTCTCGGTAGCCACCGTGATTTTTGCATTGACAAGTTGCAACAAAGATTTGCAAGATGATGTCGATAGCCTAAAAAATCGCGTAACGACTCTTGAAGAGTCTGTGACATTGCTTGAACAGGCCATAACAAGTGGTAAGCTTATTGTAGCCGTCACACCTATCGCGCCGACCTCTACAACTCCGGGTGGGTGGTTGATTACCTTTTCTGACAAGACAACCATTACCATTAATAATGGCAACATGGGTGAACAAGGTCCTCAAGGCCCTCAGGGTCCTCAAGGTCCTCAGGGTCCTCAAGGTCCTCAAGGTCCTCAGGGTCCTCAAGGTCAAACACCTTATATTTGGATCAACAATGCTGGTAATTGGGCTTCGAATCTCGGTTCTAAACCAGCGGATTCAGATAATCCGACCTATGAAATAAAGGTGGGTGGTCAAAGTGTGAAGGCAAACGGTGTGTCCGTGCGCGTGATTGACCAAAACGGTTATGTTGCTTTCCAAGAGTACGATGCCGTAACCGGTGTTGTTTTGAAGACCATCTCGACCAACTTCCCTTTCAATGGTGGCAAAATCATCACCGCCATCGTTGAAACCAATGAGACGGTTACCTTCACCATTGATGGTAAAGAGTATAAATTGGCCAAAGCAGCGATTTACCCAACGAGCATTACGATAATCCGTGATAAAGATTATCTCATCAAAGGAGGTACGGTGGATGTTGATTTCGCTGTGAATCCTGCGAACAGTAAAGTCTATACGAAAGCGGATTTCGAACTGGACTTCGAAAAGAATTATACGCGTGCTTATGGAATCGAGCCTGATTTCGTGAAAATCAAAGACATACAGCCCAGTAAGACAATAAAAGGTCAGTACACGATGACGCTCGAATGGGCAGAATCTAACGCTGGTTTCGTGAAGAATGCGGCTATCTTCGTGGTGCTGAATTGTATTGATGCAGAGGGGAATACCACTCAAATCATCTCCAGCACACCGGTGATCCTCAATGAGAAATACGTTTCAATCAAAGCAGGCAATGTGCAGAATTTGGACGACATTGAGATGTTTACCGATGAGACCTTTACTGACTCGGTTCGTTTGGTCGACTATCACATGGGATATGTCAATACCATTGATTATTCGTTTACTGCAAATAATCCAGTGCCCATCAATCCATTGACGCGTTATTTGACTCCTTCAGGTAATAAATATAAGTTTACGGTTGTTCCTATCAGTGCAACCAATACAACCGTATGGCCGGTGAATACCTATGTCCGCTATGTCAATGTAGAGACTGCTATTGCTGATTATGGCCGTGCGGAAGTTCCTGCGGTTCCTGCTAAGCCGGAGATTGGCCAGCCCGCTATTCCTGCCATTCCTGCCATTCCTGCCATGGTCATTAAAAAGAACTTCAAGGTTACCGTTTATAAAGTACCGACCGATGGCTTTATTTGCAAAGAGGACTATCAAGATCGCTGGTTGCCAAATACTACGGTAGATTATCAGCTGAAGAAGAGTTTGAACACAGTATTTGCCACCAATGGTTATAATACGGCAGATTGGACGTTTACGATTAAGTCACAAGATTTGCAACTCAAGACCGGCTCTGCTTGGGTTTCGACACCGATGACCAATAATGTCTCTGGAGATATTAGCAAATTCAATGTAGCCAACGACTTTGCTGTTGCATACAAGTTATTGCCCACCATTACTGCCGGTAAATATCAGATGGTTTTAACCATTACGGCCTCTGTCAAGACAGCACGTCCTGCCGAGTTAAAGCAGTCACGCGAATTCAAAGTTGCCTTGATGGTCAACGTTGTTGCGCCCAAGATTCAAATTTACTACAAAGGCGGCCATTCGCTCATCGGTGTAGGAAAGGATACCTATGAGACTTATAGCCTTACCGATGTGAAGGTAAGTGATCTATTTGATGTTGAGTCCACCAAGAATATTGCCAAGGCATCGGATATAACTCCTAATGCAACACCTTTGGCTTACGATTATGATTTGTCAGACCCTCGACATGGGGCACAGGGTGTTCGCTTCAATCCATATCCGGCCGTTACTGCTCCTGTTTTTTCGGACTGGGGTACAGCCACAGCCGTCAAGAAGTCTATTTTCGCTCATGTGAAATTGGCTACAGGACAAATGTTGCCGATTGACATTCTCTGCACGCTGTCGCATGAAATACATGCAATTAGTGAGCTTCATGTGCAATATACACGCTTGAATTTGGCGCTGGTAGCAGCAGTAAATACCAAATTCGCAGGAAACTACAATGCGATGATATCTTCAGGTATTTCTATTGCCGCCAACAATAATTTCTTGCCGGAAACAACGACCAGCCAAGTACTTGATCCAACGATGATCGATAAAATTGTTTATAGCGCACAGGGTAATGTTCAATCGTCAGCAACACTTCCCAGTGGTCTCGAAGGCAAGCGGATTATGAAAATTGATTCCCACACAGGTGTTGTTACCTCGATTGATGGTATGATTTGGGAGAATCCAGATGCAGTCCTCTATCAAGTATTTAGAGTGACCTATACCGACATTTGGGGCAACGTAGCCTCCAAGGATGTCAAAGTTTATGTAAAGAGTAACTCTGTTCCTGCATTATAATTGTTTGGAGGTCGGGTTAGCGCCCCTATGCTCGGCCTCCATTTTTTAAAATTTAAACACATCATTGTTTCTGTATTATAATTGTTTGGAGGTCGGGTTAACGCCCC
>JAVVZO010000038.1:0-13972 GCA_036650515.1 Alistipes sp. | reverse complement strand
AATACAATGAAAATTTATTTTAAAGTTCTACAATTTTTGATGCTATTCGCGGGCTTGGCATTGGGGACAACCTCTTGTTCCGATGATCCAACTCCCGAGGTAGAAAGCAAACCGACTGGGGTAACCATCACGATAACCAGTACGACCTATGCTGTTGTCTCCTTCACGTTGGCAGCAGATAAGACCACCCTTTTTGCCTATAAAGTGGCTCCAAAGGGTACGTCGATGACCGCTCAACAAGTTTTTGATGAAGGTACGAAGTGTGCACCCCAAGCAGAAGCTTATTCGGTAACTAAGTTGGTTCAAGACACCGAATATACTCTTTTCGCCATTTCTATGGGCCAAAATGGTATGAGCGACGTGGCTAAGGTTGATTTCAGAACCATAGCCGATTCAGGTGCTCCTGCCACGGCTAAGTCTATTGGTATCCGTTTCACCGAGATCACACAGAATAGCTTGAAGTATAGTCTTCAGCGTGGTTCAGAGGTGACCGGTGGTTATTTGACCATTATGCCTACCATCACCTTGACCAACTATGTGGACGAGCAGGTGAAAACTGGCGCTACTCGCGATGATGTGATGATCGATATGTTGATGAATTTGGGCTACGGTTTGGCTGTCGATGGTACTGAATCTGAGGCTGAATGGAAACAGCAGACCCTTGTTCCTGATGCTTCTTATACGGTGATGTTGTTGGGTATGATGGACAAAACCACTCCTGGTGATTTGGCCACTGTTGATTTTAGAACCCTCTCTTTTGAGCTTAAAGGCAATCCTACGGTTACCTTGACCACTGACTATGTGAACTATATGTCAGCTTGTTTCCGCTATACTCTCAACAAAGACGCTTACGGTTACATGCGTTTTGTGGCTGATAAGAGCGAGATTGATGGCTATTTAACCAACCACTCGGAGGATGATCTGCGTGAGTTCGTTCGTCATACCGACTTCCTCTTTGAGCAGACTTACCAAAAAGCTACTGACATGGAGAAGGATGCCAATGGTAATCCTACTGTATCGGAATCTTTCTCTTTCGGTTGGGATCTTTCGGGTCACGAATATACCGCACTCGCTGTGGCTTGCGACAATCAACTGTCGGTTTCCAGAACACAGAAGTTGGCTCGTGTTGATGTTACCTTAACGGAGAAACCGGTTGGTGATGATGTAGTCTATGACTGCTATGCAAGTTCGGTTTCGGCTACGGCAGCGCGTATTCACGCTGATTTCAGTCCTGAAACCCGTAGCGTTTTCTATGCGGTTCTTCCTGCTGACTCCTATGAAGCCACAATCGCAGGAAACGGTGGTGATATTATATATGGTCGCATCCTCTGGGAAGAGGGCTGGGGCATTGGCCGTACAGGCAGCAACCCCACCGATCCGATTTTCCACAACGATTGGCCGATGAAATTAGCTCAGAATAGCACCTATGTGATTGTTTCTACCGCAGTTGGCTATAATGGTTTGATCAACGAGAAATTGTTGATATCTAAGCCTTTCACAACAAAAACCCGTGTCTTTGGTGATTCAGATGCTACCGTGAAGGTGAGTGCTGACCGCATCGGTAAATATGGCGCACGCGGTATCTTCCAAGTTCCAAAGGATAACGTTGTTTGGTTGTATAATGTCTGCCTTGAGGGCAATGATCCAGCCAATAGCTCGTCTGATGAAGCAATGATTCAATATCTGATTGGTGGCGAGTGTAATGAGTGGATTTGGGAAGGCGAAGGAAGTTCAGACTGGAGCCCAGAGCTTCAGGCAGAGACCTATGGCTATACGTTGATGAATCCCAATTCGAACTATACGATCTATGCTTGTGCCGAGGATGAACATGGTCATATTACTTCATTGGCTCGTTCGTCTTTCACGACCTTGCCTGAAACGGTTGGTCCGAATCCGAAAATCACCACGATGAATGTTTACGATATTACCTCTACCTCTTGTAAGATGGATATTATCGTTAACGACAATGTGAATAAAATTCAATATATCTTAGTTTGGGAAGATCTGTTGGATTACGATCCTGCAACAGGTACAGAGGAGCAGTTATCGAAGGCTGTATACGACTTTGTTGTCTCTCAAGGTGTAACCTCTCAAGAGTCAATCGTTGGTGCATCGGCAGCGGATATCACACCTAAAAACGGTGTATTCTACTTGGGTGCAATCGCTTATGGTACTGAAGGTCACGAAGACTACAAATATATGAAAGTACAGCTTTCTGACGGTCATTCAACGGGCAAGATGTTGCCTGCCAAAACTTTGTCTTTGTTCCACAAGGTGATTGGTAAGAATCTGTCGAAAACCATCGCTGGTCAACGTGCTGCCAATCTCAAGGCTTTTGATCGCTCACCTATTAATAAAAATGGTGTGATCCATGTGAAGAACCAAGCAGAGGCTAATCACGTAATGGGTAAGTTGGGCGGACTGAAGGTCTCTAAGATGTCAGATGCTCCTGCCGGTTATCGTCGAAATCGCTAAATTTTTTTAGAGAGTCCGGTGGTGAAGACCATCGGGCTCTTTTTTAACTATAAATTGATCCTAAACCTTAAACGAAAACAGCTATGAACAAAATTTTGCGTAATACTTGGCTTGGCGCGATTGCGTTGATGTCCATCGGTTTTGTCGGATGTAGCGATGATCCTGATCCGCTCCCTGCACCTGAAAATCCAAAAATTGTCATCTCCAATGTAATTGCTTCGGCGACATCGGTCAGCTTTACCTTGACCCCTTCCAAAGCAGTTAAATACACCTATGCCGTTGCCCCGAAAGGCGAAGCAGGCACTGAAACTGTCGTGTCGAACACCGAAGCGACCACTCAAAAAGTCGAAGGTCTCTTGGCTGAAAAGAACTACACCATTACCGCTGTGGCTTATGCCAAAGACGGCACCAAGTCGGCCGCTGTGACCCACGATTTTGTCACCAATCCGAAGGCAATGATGGCTATCAGTGCAGAGATCGCTGTGAAGATCACCAGCGCTACGCTGACCTTGATCCCGACCAATGCAACCAAGTTCTATTATGCTTACTATCCCTCCGCCAAGAAAGTGCTGAACTGGAAAGAGGTGATGGGTAATGAGCAGACTATCGTTGAGTTGACCGAGTTGACCCCGAATACCGAATACCTGTTGGAGGCTTATGCCGTCAATGCAGATGGTGAGGGTGACATCGTGACCAGCGCACCTTTTAAAACCTATGCTACACCAACGCTTACCATTACACCTACAACTGTTATGGCCAAGGCTGCGGAGATCAAAATGACTCCGGCTAACGCTACGGGCTTCGGTTACATCTACTACAAGGCTGCTGAGAGTCCTTCGGATCCCCAGTGGATCAAAGTAGAGACGACGGAGGCTAAGACAATAGAACTTAAAAAGCTAACTCCTAATACCGACTATGTCATTGAAGGCTATGCTTACAGTGCAGGTGGTGATGGGCAGATGGTGAAAGTTCCATTCCATACCGCTGAGGCTGAAGCGTTAACGGTGAATGTTATTACTACTTCTACCTCTGCCTTGGTGCATTTTGAGATGAATCCTGCCAAAATCGCTGGATACTATTACTCTAATTTGCTCGATCCTAACGATGAGTACAACACCATCAAGACCATCGAAGATTATCTGAACGATGTGAAGAACAACAGTTGGATCAACCCGAAACACGAGGCAAGTGAAGAGACTATGATGTCGGGTGCTCCTAATAAGACTTTCAATTTATTTGTGGTTTGCTGCGATGCCGCGGGTGAAGTTGACCCCACTACCGCACAGAAAATAGATGTTGTTTTCCCCGTATCTGATCGTACAGGCAAGGGCGAGGCAACGGTAACCATTGGCACACCTACTGCAGGCTCTACCGATGTCAAGGCTGAGTTGATCTTCTCTGAGGATGCAGCGATGTTTATTGCTGGCGCTGTGAAGAAGAGTGACACCGAAGGTGCTGGGTCTATTGAGGCCTATGTGAATTTGAATTTAAGCAACTATATGCCAATGGCAATGAGCTCTTTGGCTAATCCTTATGCTTTCAATTCATTGACACCTCAAGCAGAATACTATATTTTCGCTGTTGCCATTGACCAAAAAGGTCGCTATGGTAGGATCGTAACTGCTTCTACCGCCACACAAAAGGTTAATTTTGATCCCGCTGTGACTACGGTTATCACTCCTTATCAGATTAGTTTCAAAAGTGCGATCTTCTCGATCACAACGACCGGTGCAAGCGTTGTCCGTTACAAAAACATGCTGACAACTACCTTTGAGACAGATTTCGGTGGTAAGATGGAGAATGCACTCGTGCCTCTCTATGACGAGTTTGCCGATCAAATCTATCCTGATGAGAACGGACGTTTTGAACCATGGGGCTTGGAGTACAACCTCGCTTATGTGTTGGTTGCCCTCCCTGTAAAGGATGATGGGACATTCGGTACACCAACAATGGTGAACTACTCGACCACCAAATTTGCGGCAACTGGTACCGCTACGGTGACCATGACCAAGACCACTGTTGCCAGTGATCACACAACTTACACCCTTACTCCGGATGCAAATTGTACGCAATTTATGTATGGTCAAATGGCTGCTTCAGAGTATGAGGAGCACAAGAATAAAATCGGTGAGCATCTTGTTGCCGGATATCCTACTTTGGTGAATCCTTCTATGGAGACCCCTGTTGAGGTTTATCCTTATGGTGAGGATTACTATTTGATCGTCATCGCTGGCGATAAGGATGGAAAATGGTCTACACCGCAAGTGTCTGAGCGCGTTATCTTGGCTCAATAGGGACTTTATTTGATCAATATGAGACGTTGAGGCGTCCATCTCAACGATAAGCGAAGAGACACCGGAATATTTCGGTGTCTCTTTTTTTTCGTTTTATTTTGAATATCCCGATAATTTTTCTAATTTTGTTTTGAGGCTATCTTTGACAGTAGAACAAGCGATTAAATAGGCTCATTCTATGAAGATGAATACCTTAAAGAAAAAGTATCCAAGACGGCTGTCGAATTCCTGTTTATCGGCATAATCTATTCGGTTGTAGCTATTCTACAAGAACTCAATATGAACCTTTAAAAAACAGAAAGATGGAAAAGATGAAAAATTACATTGTTGGCTTAGGTGAGGTTTTATGGGATATTGAATTAGAAGACAAGAAAGAAGACAAGAAAAAAGACAAGAAAAAAGACAAAAAAGAAGACAAGAAAAAAGACAAGACCGCGGGTGGTGCTCCTGCCAATTTTGCGAATCATGTTTCCCAGCTTGGCTTTGATTCTTTGGTGATTAGTGCCGTTGGTGAAGATCCGTTGGGTCAGGAGCTATTGGAACAATTAAAACCCAACTCAGAGGATGAAGAGAAAGGACGGAAAGACATTGGAAGATTTATTCAAAAAATACCTCCTTCGGATTCGAAAATAGTGAAAACAGGTACTGTTTTGGTGAAAATGGATGCTAAAGGTTCTCCCACCTATGAAATCATCAAAAACGTGGCTTGGGACAATATTGATTTCACATCCGAATTGTGCGAGATTGCCAAACATACAAAAGCTGTCACCTTCGGAACATTGGCTCAGCGCAATAAAAAAAGTAGAAAAACCATCAATGCGTTTTTGAATGTGATGCCTGATGATGATACTTTGAAGATCTTTGATATTAATCTTCGTCAGAAATTCTATAGTAAAATATTGATAGATAGGTCTTTAAAGAAGTGTAATGTTTTAAAGATTAATGATGAAGAATTGGTAACCATTAGCGATAAATTCTCGTATCCAGGATTATCCATGATCGATAAGTGCTGGGTTCTGATGGGTAAATACAATTTAAAAATACTCATTCTGACTTGTGGTAGTGTCGGCAGTTATGTTTTTACTCCCAATTTAGTGTCTTTTCAAAAGACACCAAAGGTTACTGTAGTTGATACGGTCGGTGCGGGAGATGCTTTCTCCGCGGCCTTCTGTGCGGCTTTTTTAAAAGGGAAGGGTATCGTTGATGCGCATAAGTTTGCAGTAAAAGTTGCCGCTTTTGTTTGTAAACACAAGGGGGCAACGCCCAAATTACCACAAGACTTGATTGATGAATTGAACACTAAAGGAGCATAATTTCAGGATGGCTCTAAATATTTTTTGTGATTTGGAAGGGGATTTTATGCCCCTTCCAATAAAATAAATGCTAATACCTTGGATGATGAAAATAGCAATTTTAGGAGGTGGTAATATGGGTGGGGCGATCGCTTTTGGCGCTGTTGATCAGCACCTTGTCGCGGCTTCCGATATGACCATATCCCACCCCAGTCTCTCTTTGCGCGAGCGATTTGCGCAGAGCGGTTACCCTGTTGTGTTTACTCGAAACAATGTAGAGGCGATTTCGGGTGCGGAGATCGTGGTGGTGGCTGTCAAGCCGTGGCTTGCGCCAGAGGTTTATAGAGAAATTGCATCTACCTTGCGTCCAGATCAGATTTTGGTCTCTATCGTTGCCAGCCTTAGGCTCTCCGAGTTGGCGGATTTGGTTGGCCGTCCCCTGCAACCGGTCTTTCGTGTGACCCCCAATACAGCGGTCACTTTGGGCCGTAGCGCCACCTTTATTTGCTATCAAAATGCAACGGAGATGCAGTGCAAGACAATCGGTTCGCTCTTTGCCGCCTTGGGGGAGTGCTTCTTTGTGGAGCAAGCTCAGATGGTGGCTGTGACCGCGCTCTCCTCTTGTGGGATCGCTTATGCTTTTAAATATATAGATGCAGCCGTGGCTGGAGGTGTACAACTTGGCTTGGAACGCGCGGAGGCTTTGCGCATCGTTATGCAGACGATGAAGGGCGCTTTGGCACTTCTTGAGGCCAATCAAACAGCGCCTCAAACCGAGATTGACAAGGTGACTACTCCGGGAGGGATCACCCTTCGTGGACTTGCGGCGATGGAAGAAAATGGTTTCACCAAGGCGGTGATAGAAGGACTTAAAGCCAGCAAATAATGAGCCGTCGTGTGGTCGTTAAAATAGGCAGTAATGTGCTGACGCGCGCCGATGGGACACTCGATACAACGCGCATGTCGGCACTTGTAGATCAATTTGCCGCCATTCACAAGGCAGGGGTAGAGTTGATTGTGGTCACCTCTGGTGCGGTAGCTTCAGGACGTAGTGAGTTGGGTCATAGTGTGCCAAAGTTAGATCCAATCTCAGCGCGTCAACTCTTTTCAGCCGTTGGTCAGACCAAACTCATCAACCGTTACTATGATCTTTTCCGCGAGCAGAACATCGCCTGTGGTCAAGTATTGACCACCAAAGAGAGTTTTGCAACACGCACGCACTACCTCAATCAGCGCAACTGTATGCGTGTGATGCTTGATAATGGTGTCATTCCGATTGTCAACGAGAACGACACCATTTCGATCACCGAATTGATGTTCACCGATAACGATGAATTGTCGGGATTGGTGACTACGATGTTAGATGCTAAAATGCTGATTTTGCTGAGTAACATAGATGGCATTTTTGATGGAAATCCCTCTGAACCCACCTCGAAGGTTATTCGGCAGGTGGTGCGCCATAAAGACGATCTGTCGGCATACATTCAAACGGGCGGTTCAACTTTCGGCCGTGGTGGCATGCTTACCAAGAGCCGCATCGCATCGAAACTCTCTGATGAAGGGGTGGAGGTGATTATTGCCAATGGTAAACGCGACAATATTCTTACCGATTTGGTGCTCAGTGATGCCGCTCAGGAGGTGCTTTGTACGCGTTTTGTGCCACAGCCCAAAGCCATTTCGGGTGTGAAGCGGTGGATTGCTCACAGTGAAGGTTTTGCCAAAGGAGAGCTCCACATCAATCAGGGCGCTTTGGAGGCGCTTACCACCTCGCATGCAACCAGTCTGCTTCCGGTGGGGGTGTGTCGCATCGTGGGTGCGTTTGCCAAGGACGACATCGTTCGCATTGTCGCACCTGATGGCGCGGTGATCGGCGTGGGGAAGATTTCCCTTGACTCAGAAAAGGCTACTGCTCAGATGGGTAAGCACGGCGCAAAACCATTTATACACTATGACTATTTATATCTTGAATGATGAAAGAGCTCTTTGAAAAGGCCTTGTTGGCCTCGCGGAATTTGAACCTTATTGAGCAACCAACCATAGATGCGTTTTTGCTACGACTGGCTGATCAGACGGTGGCAACAGCAGATCACCTGATCGCTGAGAATGCGCGTGATCTGGCGAAAATGCAACGCGAAGACCCTCTCTATGATAGGTTGTTGCTCACCCATGAACGGATTGAGGATATTGCTTCAGGCCTACGCAAAGTGGCCGCTCTACACTCACCTGTTGGGGAGCAGTTGTCTGAAAATGTGCGCCCCAACGGTATGTGCATTGAAAAGGTTCGTGTGCCATTCGGTGTGATTGGTGTGATCTATGAGGCACGTCCGAATGTCAGTTTTGATGTTTTTGGGCTTTGTTTTAAAACGAAGAATGTGGCTATTTTAAAGGGTAGCAGTGATGCTCAGCACTCCAATGCTGCGATTGTTGCACTGATTCGAGCCTCGTTGCGCGAAGCGGGTTTAGACGAGAATATGGTAACCCTTCTTCCTGCGGATCGTGCCGCTACGGCCGAACTGCTCAATGCTGTGGGTTATGTCGATCTGCTGATCCCTCGCGGAAGTGCGTCACTGATTCACTATGTGCGGGAGCATGCACGCATTCCGGTCATTGAAACCGGTGCAGGCATCTGTCATACCTATTTTCACACGGCAGGCGATCTAAAGAAAGCGCAGGAGATCGTTTTTAATGCCAAAACACGCCGTGTGAGCGTCTGTAATGCCTTGGATTGCCTGATTGTCGATGCCACGCGGTTAGAAGATTTGGCTGACCTCTGTGCTCCTTTATCGTCTAAAAAGGTGACCATCTATGCTGATGATCCGGCTTATGAGGCGCTGGCAGGGCACTATCCGCTGTTGGAACATGCCACGGAGAACAGCTTCGGAACGGAATTTTTAGATTACAAAATGGCGATTCGTACGGTGGCCGATATTGATGCCGCGATGCAACATATTGCTCGTTATTCATCGAAACATAGCGAGGCCATCATCACGGAGGAGACTGCTGCGGCCGATCAATTTATTCGGGGTATCGATGCCGCTTGTGTCTATACAAATGTATCTACTGCTTTTACAGATGGTGGGCAATTCGGTTTTGGGGCAGAGATAGGCATTAGCACCCAAAAACTGCACGCCAGAGGTCCGATGGCACTCCCCGAACTGACCACCTATAAATATATTATTAGAGGTTCGGGTCAAACGCGGCCATAGATTGATTGTGGACGTTTCTATGGGATAAGCGGTGTTGAAGATGTCGTTTTGAATCAGGAACGCCTGCCCCCCCCCTCCGATTTTGGGGCTATGCCACATTAAATCCGCCGAAAGAGCTTCTTAAGCCATCCATCCAAACAGATACCCGCCTGAAATTTGTTTTTCAGGCGGGTATCTGTTTACTATAAAGCCACTTATTCTGTTTTGGTATAGATTGGGCCGTCCTTTACCTCCATCATCAGCTTGCCGTCTTTCTCGACAATGGTAGCCTCCTTGGTGAAGTCTATGGTCTCCCCGTTGCCCATACTTTGGCCTTTGAGCAGGATCTTGTCCAGCGGGCCTTGCAACTCCCAACCGGTGTATTTCAGGCTATCCATGTTGATCGATTCTGCATCGCCTTCGATCTCAATTTCAACGCCTTGTGTCTCCTCTACATTGAGCGGATTTGGCTCTGTCCAACTGCCGATCACCTTGGCATAGGTGGGATCTGTGGCTACCTTGGTGGCAGGGGTTATCTCCTTCTGCAAATCACCTTTGTAGGTCACGTTGACGATGTTTCCGATCAATAAGCCATAGGCCTCTGTCATATCTGCATCATCGGTAGAAAAAGTAACTGTCTGATCTTCAATGAGTGCCTCGACCACAACGGTGTTCATTGTAGCATCCACGATTGTGCCCGCAAATTCTTTGGGTTTCTGATTGGCGCAAGCGCAAAATACGCAGACAGCCAGTGCTAATGTAAATACTTTCTTCATAATTGTTGTTTTTAAGGGTTACTTATCACCCATAAAGATACAACATATTTGGCTGATTGTTACCGCGATTGAATATATTTATCAATGGCTTGCGCCGCTGTACGTCCTGCACCCATCGCTAAGATTACCGTTGCGGCACCGGTGACAGCATCGCCTCCGGCAAAAACTCCCGGGCGTGTGGTTGCTCCCTCTTCATCGGCTACAAAACAGCCGTGGCGATCGGTCTCCAAGTTTTTTGTGGTGTGCGCCAACAGTGGATTGGGTGAAGTGCCCAACGCCATGATGACCACATCGCAGGCAATTTCGAAATCCGAGCCCTCTTTTTGAATGGGCGAACAGCGTCCACTTTGATCGGGCTCACCCAATACCATTTCGACACAATTTATGGCACGCACCCAACCGTTGTCTGTTCCTAAAATCGCGGTGGGGTTGGTCAGCATTCGAAATTCTATGCCCTCTTCTTTGGCATGATGAACCTCTTCGGCACGGGCAGGGAGCTCTTTTTCGCTACGTCGATAGACTATGGTGGCCTCTGCACCCAATCGCTTGGCGGTACGCACGGCATCAATGGCGACATTACCACCACCCACAACGACAACCTTTTGGCCGACATAAATAGGGGTGTCATATTGATCGTCATAGGCTTTCATGAGGTTGGTGCGCGTGAGGAATTCATTGGCTGAAACCACGCCGTTGAGATTTTCACCCTCAATATTCATAAAGCGCGGCAGTCCTGCTCCCGTGCCGATGAAGACCGCGTCATAACCCTCCTCATCGAAGAGTGAGTCAATGGTCATTGTGCGACCCACAATAACATCGGTCTCGATTTGAACCCCTAAACGGGTGACGGCTTCAATCTCCTTCTCCACAATTTTCTCTTTGGGAAGACGGAATTCAGGGATGCCATAGACCAAGACACCACCGACTTTGTGCAGGGCTTCGAAGATGCGAACCTCATAGCCTAATTTGGCCAAATCACTGGCACAGGCCAGTCCGGACGGGCCGCTACCGATAACTGCTACCTTGTGCCCATTGCGGGGTAATAGCGTGGGTTTGCAGCCGTGTGCAATGGCATGATCTCCGACAAAGCGTTCCAGCTTGCCGATGGCCACCGATTCTCCTTTTATGCCCAAAATGCAAGATCCTTCGCATTGACTCTCTTGGGGGCAGACACGGCCACAGATACTGGGCAGGGAACTGTCTTGGGCGATGACTGCCGCCGCAGCACGCAGGTCGCCGTGATGAATCTCGCGGATGAAATCAGGAATGCGGATATTGACAGGGCAGGCGGTTACGCAACGAGGATTTTTGCAATCCAAGCAGCGGGAGGCCTCTAAAGTGGCTTCTTCTAAATTATAGCCGTAGCAGACCTCTTCGAAATTGGTCGCTCGCAGTTTGGGGTCTTGTTCGCGTACAGACACGCGGGGTATTTTATTTGCCATAGTTTTGTTGGCAGTAACGGAAGCCAATCGGTCCATGCCGAGTGCTCCGTTGCACCTTTTATTTTTTATTTATCTAATCCTATTTTACAGATGTGGCCAGCGGCGCGTTCGGCAGCGATGGCATTGGCACGAGCCTCTTGGGTACGGTAGAATCCTTGACGGCGCATCGCTTCATCGAAATCAACCTGATGGGCATCAAATTCAGGTCCATCGACGCAAGTGAAGACCGTTTTGCCTCCCACGCTGACGCGACAAGCTCCGCACATCCCTGTGCCATCGACCATCAGTGCATTGAGCGAAACAATGGTCTTGAGGTTGTATGCTTTGGTGGTCATGGAGACGAATTTCATCATAATCATGGGCCCAATAGCCACACACTGGGTGTAGTGTTTCCCTTGATTATCAATCAGCTCTTTGATGAGATTGGTCACCAGTCCGTGAAAACCCTCGCTACCATCATCGGTGGCAATAAAAACTTGATGTGCGATGGTTTTCATCTCTTGGGTGTAGATTAGCATATCGCGCGTCTTGGCGCCAATGATGATGTCGGCTTGGATGCCATGTGCATGCAACCATTTGATCTGTGGGTAAATGGGGGCGGCACCTACGCCTCCTGCCACGAAGAGAAAATGTTGCTTCTGTAACGCCTCTAAGGGCTCATGCACGAAGTCAGAGGGTTGCCCCAAAGGACCGGCTATATCGGCGACAAATGCGCCTGCCTCTAATGCACAAATCTTGCGGGTCGAGACCCCAATGGCTTGGGTGACAATCGTTACCCAGCCTTCTGAGGGGTTGTAATCGGCGATGGTGAGCGGAATGCGCTCACCCTGCTCATCGGCACGCACGATCACAAACTGTCCCGGAAGGGCAGCACGTGCTACTCGTGGCGCTTCGATACGCATCAGATAAATGTTTTCGGCCAAAAGCCTTTTTTCGAGAATCTTATACATGAATGGGTTATTTAATTTTTTTATCAATCTGTAAGAATGGCTGTAACTCTTATTTTACGCATCGGGCGGATCGGGTCATTGGTGATGATGGTGATCCGGTCGGTTGCTGCTCCAAATTCGGCACGGGAGGTGTTGAAGTTAACCTCGACAACTAATTTTCCTCCGGCGGGCACTGTCCTTCCGGCTTTGAGCGAGCAGATGGCACGTCCTTGATCTGTCTCCACAGCACGGATGATTAAAGGACCATAGCCCGTATTGTGAAGGGTTAATTTCTGTGGTTTGGGGTGCGAAAGACGTTGAAGTTCACCAAATTGGATGGTGCTTTTATCCACCACCAAGGAGGGGGCAGAGGCATCGGGCAGTGCATCTTTTTTGTCCACGGCAATGCCATGAACAGAGAGGGGTAGTATAGAGGTTTGCCCATTGACTATCAGCATCATCTCATCACGGACAGTGCCATAGAAGCGTTGTTCCGGTATCAGGTAGCGGAGTCGTATTTCACTGCGTTCGCCCGCTGCAAGGGTGGCAGGGCAACTCACCGTGAGAAATCCGCTATTGCGACGTGATTTGGTTTGGATCGAAATCGCTTGCGAGGAGGCGTTGACCAAACCGATGACGGCGTGGGTTGCGTCTCCTTGGTAAATATAGGAGAAAGGAAAAAAGTTAGTTGTTAGACGAAGTCCATTCCCTGCATCTAAAGGGTAGGTCTCTTCGAGGGCCTTGGCTCGGCCGATGACCACGCCGGAAAGGTGAATCTTGAAAGATTCCTTACTGCCTGAGGTGCGAATGATCACCTCTTTGTCAAATCGGCCGGGGCGATTGGTGGGGTCGTAGGTGATCGTTAGATTCGTTTTATCCCCAGGAAGCAGCGGTTTACGGGAGTATTCGGGACGCAAGCAACCACAAGAGACGGCTGCATCAAGGATCACAATCGGCTTGTTGGAGTCATTGTACCCCACAAAGGTATGGGTGACGCTACCATCTGCCTCCTGAATAGTCCCAAAATCCCACGCGGCAGGCTCAAACCGAAGAGCAGGTTGTGCCACAGCGGTTAAGGTGCAGAGTGTGAGTAGGATGCTATTTATTAAGTGCTTGAAATCCATTTCATCATTTTCTGATAACGGATACAAAGGTACATTTTTATTCAAAAAATCATGCAATAATTTTGCGGGAATAGAAAAATCCCCTATATTTGCACTCCGAAACCAGTATATACGCGGTCTCTGAATGCCTGAATAGCTCAGTTGGTTAGAGCACATGACTGTTAATCATGGGGTCCTAGGTTCAAGTCCTTGTTCAGGCGCAGATGCGCGAGGGTTGCTAAAGTTGGGTTTTGGAGAGTCACCCAAAATTTTTGTTTTGAAAATTTGTAATTCTGAAAAATTGAATTACCTTTGCAGTCCCAAGCCATTTTTAAGGGAGTTTAGCTCAGTCGGTTCAGAGCGTCTGCCCTACAAGCAGAGGGTCGGGGGTTCGAGTCCCTCAACTCCCACAGTTGAAAACAAGCAGTCACAGGAATGTGACTGCTTGTTCCGTTTTAAGGGGTCAATGTAAAAAG
>JAVVZO010000037.1:0-14893 GCA_036650515.1 Alistipes sp. | reverse complement strand
TCTTCATCTTCGGTATCAATCTCGAAGTCGCCAATCACATAGGTACCATCACTTTTCTTGGTAATATCTACCTCGCCTTCAGCCGTTTCGTTCTCAAATTCGATCGTATAAATCTCGTCCCCATTGATGGTGATCATTTCGATCTCGTCCACATCAGCGAGTACAAAGAGCGTCTGTTTGGCAATAGCCTCTTTCAATTTCTCTAAAATATCTTGCGGAAGAGCCTCTACATTGGGGTAGTAATTCTCAATCTCAGCAGTAAGACCCTCAGCACCTTCGGTCAGCGTCACTTCGATAATGATATTTTGCTCTTTCAGATCCAATTCGTGTACCCGTACGCCATTTTCTTCTTCCATCTCGTAGTCAAGGATCTCGGCATTGGGATAGTTCGCTGTGATCCAGTTGGCAACATTCTCCGGAATTTCAAGCGGAGTCTCTTCCTCACCATCTTCATCATCCTGTGTGTCAATATCTTCTACTTCTTTAAGCAAAATGCCTTGTTCATCGAAGTACAAATCCACCTCGATTTCAGCTTGCACACCTTCGACCTCAATCTTATAAGAGACCACCCCATCACGTTCCAATTTGCACACATCATCAAGCATCCAAAAAGCTGTGTTGCTGTATAATTCTTGGTTGAAAGCGCTTTTTAGGGTGGCGAATTTGTCTTGCACCGCTACTGGCAACTCTTCAAAAGTAATCTCCTGATCAACCAAGCACATGGTGGCATCATTGGG
This sequence comes from Alistipes sp., assembly GCA_036650515.1. Lineage (GTDB taxonomy): Bacteria > Bacteroidota > Bacteroidia > Bacteroidales > Rikenellaceae > Alistipes. The sequence continues at coordinate 14,156 of JAVVZO010000037.1, read as the reverse complement.
TGCAAACCAAGCAGATACGTTAGCCACACCATTGCCCGCTCTTGTCCCCTTCGGCAGATTAAAAGTGGCAATATCATACTTATTATCCTTACTTTTTTTCCAGCTGATAGCTGAAGCATTGGGATATTTATTCAGTAAAGCCTGCTCCCTATTGTTAATAACTTTTCCGCTGTCACTGTCTTTGTCCTTGCTACAAGAGACAAACAGCACACCTAAAGCAAGTAGGAGTCCTAAAATAGATAGTTTCATTTTCATCATTCAATTTTTTAGTGAATAATTATATTCCATTGGATACGCAAAAGAAAGAGTCAATTCTAAAGAAATTCTGAACTTTGTAATAATTTGTGTATTTTTATGAAATTTAACTTCATCATACCTACCAAAACCATTTTATTGTTTACTTTTGAACACCAAACTAAGCGGATGAAAATATTAATCATTGAGGATGAAAAAGAGCTCGCCGGCTCGATCGAGAATTATTTAAATTGCGAAGGCTATCTTTGCGAGTGTGTCTATGATTACCATACCGCAGATGAAAAGATTAGTCTTTATGATTATGATTGTGTGGTGGTCGATTTAACCTTGCCCGACGGCAACGGATTGGATCTGGTGCAGAAGTTAAAAAACGGGCGTACTGACGCGGGGATCATTATCGTCTCCGCCAAAAACTCGACCCCCGACAAGATCCAAGGGCTCAATATGGGGGCCGATGACTACCTCTCCAAACCCTTCCATTTATCGGAGTTAAATGCCCGATTAAAATCGGTCATTCGCCGCCGCCACTTCGGTGGGCAGAAGGAATTTCGCTATCATGGGATTCGCATTTTCCCCGATTCGAGAACAGTTTTTGTGGAGGAAAATCCCGTTGAACTCACCCGCAAAGAGTATGATTTACTCAGCTATTTGGTGATGAATAAAAACAGGGTGCTCACCAAAGAGGCCATTGTAGAGCATCTGTGGGGTGATTACATGGGCATCGAAGCCGACACGTTTGACGTTCTATACACCCACGTCCGCAAATTGCGTAAAAAATTGCAAGAGCAAGGCGCTGCTGATTATATAGAAACCATCTATGCCGTTGGATATAAATTTGTGCTGAAAGAGGATTGACGATGCAACTATTCAAAGTCTACAAAAAATACACCTTAATCACCCTGCTGCTGGTCATCCTGATCGGTAGTGCCTCTCATTTTCTGATCATCACCTATTTTGTCCATCACTCGGCCGACCACACCTTAAAGGAGTATCAACAAAACATCAAGACCTATGTGGCGCAACACGGCATACCTATTTTCATAGATAACCCCTTGTTGGATAAGAGCCGAATCACTTGGGAGGCACAAGATAGCGATGTGATCGTCAAAGAGTATTTACGAGATACCTTGGTATATAGCACCTACAAACAGGAGCAGGTTGTTTTTCGTGTTTTGTCCTACACCCTTCAACAAGGAGATGCTAATTATTTAGTTACCCTTTGGCAGGCGACCTTGGATAGTGACGATATTCTATTGGCTGTTATTGTCTCGCTGATCATTCTTTTTGTACTATTCTTTCTCTTCTATTTTTGGTTGACAAAATGGTTTATCAACCATCTGTGGCAACCCTTTTATCTGATTTTAGAGCAACTTAAAAAGGTGGATCTAACAACGCCCTGCACCATCAACGTCTCTACCCATCAGGTGGATGAATTTATCACTTTGCAGAACACGCTCAACAAGATGCTGGTTCGGATTCATGAAGATTATGTCTCTTTGAAAGAGTTGACCGAGACCTCTTCACATGAGTTGCAAACCCCTTTATCGATCATCAAAGCGCGCCTCGAATTGATGCAACAAAGTGATGATGTGAGCGAAAAACAGAGGGTCTTGATTCAATCCGTCAGCACGGCTGTCGATCGCGTCATTCGGTTGAATCGCTTTATGCTCATCATTGCAAAGATCAATAATGATCAGTTCCCTGCCCACACCAAGGTGATCTTAAACGACTTCATCAACGATTTTTTGGTCGCCTATGAAGATGTGATTGAGATGAAAAACCTGACAATAACCAAACATTATTCAGCATTGATGATGGCCGACCTGCACCCTCAATTAGCTGAAATATTGGTTTCCAACCTATTGTCGAATGCCATCCGATATAATGTTGCCCAAGGTAGCATCTGCATCTGCTCCACTGCCCACTCATTTACAATATCCAATCCATATTGTAATATTATCCCGCAGGGAGATCTTTTTGTGCGGTTCAAAAAGTCAGCCTCCACCACCGATGCCACCGGTTTAGGATTGGCCATTGTCCGCAGTATCTGTCAGAAAAATGATCTGACCGTCAGCGTGGAGATCACGCCCGAACTTTTCTGCATCATCGTTACCCAGCGGCAACCAGACCAATCCACCCCGTCACCATCACAACAAAGCGTGTAGCAAGGGCACAAGCAACAATAAATGATCTAAATCACCTAAAAAGTTCCTCGTTTTGTTCTTTCATACCTATTTAATGAAAAGAGCCTGCCTATGGAAATCCATAGGCAGGCTCTTTTGTTGAATTCTCGTAACTACTTTTCGGCTTTGACAGCACGTTTTTCTTTGATACGAGCCTTCTTACCGGTCAGGTCACGCAGGTAGTAGATACGTGCACGACGAACAACACCGATCTTGTTTACTTCGATCTTATCGATATGGGGAGAGTAAACGGGGAAGATACGCTCCACGCCCACACCGTTAGAAATCTTACGGATGGTGAACATTTTGGTTTTACCCGCACCCTTGATTTGGATAACCACGCCACGGAAACTCTGAAGACGCTCTTTGCTACCCTCGATGATCTTGTAGGTAACGGTGATCGTGTCACCGGCCTTGAATGATGGAACATCAGCCACTGGCTTGGTCCACATCTGCTCGTTTACGAGCCTAATGATTGCATCTTTATTCATAGCTGCAACAAAAATTTTGATAATTCAGCGCCCAACATTACCGCTGTGTCTTGTCTGCATACGAAGCCCTTGCTTCATAATTCCGCACTTTATGCAAGTGCAAGCAACGCAACACCCAATGTAAGTGGTTGATTCACTCCCTTAAGGGATGGCAAAGGTAGAAAATATTTTTCATTTGGTCGATTACTAACCACAATAATTTTTACATTTGCAACATCAAAACCCCAAAACCATGGAGATCAAGAGTAAATTCGACCATTTTAACATCAACGTAACCGACCTCAACCGGAGCATCACTTTTTATCAGGAGGCCTTGGGTTTAACGGAGATTGAGCGCAAGGTCGCCCCCGATGGCCGGTACATTTTGGTCTATTTGGGGGATGGCGAGGGTGATTTTCGCCTTGAGCTCACTTTTCTCAAAGAGCAGCAAGGGGCTTATAACTTGGGTGACAACGAAAGTCATCTTTGCATGCGCGTTGCCGGCGACTATGCCGCTGTTCGCGCGCATCACCACACCATGGGCTGCATCTGCTATCAGAATGAAGAGATGGGGCTTTACTTCATCGCTGACCCCGATGATTATTGGATCGAAATACTCCCTTTAAAGAGATAAAATCATGAAGAATATACAACAAGAAGTCGATCAGGCGGCGCAAATTTTGCGCGATGGAGGGCTCATCCTCTACCCTACGGATACCGTTTGGGGCATCGGCTGCGATGCTACCAATGCAGAGGCTGTGGCCAAAATTTATGCGCTCAAGCAGAGCGTCAATAAAAAAGCCATGCTCGTACTGTGCAGTTCAGCCGATATGATCTCCCGCTATGTCAACCGTGCACCAGCGATCGCCTATGAGGTCATGGAGATGGCTACCTCTCCGTTGACCTTGATCTTGCCCGGAGCAGCAGGCTTGGCTGAGAACCTGATTCCTGAGGAGAAAACACTCGGTGTACGTGTTCCAGATCACGATTTTTGCCAACGGCTTTTGGCTAAATTTGGGAAGCCTATCGTCTCTACTTCTGCCAATATTTCGGGCGAAGAGACCCCCGCCACCTTAGAGGAGGTCGACAAAGCCATCATTGATGGCGTGGATTTTGTCGTTGATCCGCACTTCGAAGGCAAACCAACAGAACAGCCCTCCTCAATCATCTTCTTCAACGAAAAGGGAGAGTTTAAAATCATTCGTTAATGGCACAAACACTTGAAATTCCCATTCAGAAACGCTTTTCCGATGTCGATTCTTTCATGCACGTCAACAACGTGGCGCAACAGATGTATTTTGACCTCGGCAAAACAGACTATTACCAACGGATCTTGCATGAAACCGGCATCACCGGACGGGCAAGAGTGATCACCGTGTCGACCACCACCTCTTACCTTCAGCAAATTCGGATGGATGACAACCTCTTCGTCACCACCACCGCAGAGCAGATCGGCACAAAAAGCATTCACCTGCTCCAGCGGCTCATCTGTCGCAACGGAGACAAGGAGTCGATCCATAGCGAAAGTCGCTCGGTTATGGTGGCTTTTGATTTTGATCGGCAGCTGTCGTTTCCTGTGCCGGAGGAGTGGCGGGCAAAGATGTTGTCCGATGAAATCCAAAAGTAATCAGTAAAATCCCACCAAAAATAAACGCTCCCGCAATCAGATTTTCTCTGTCAAGCTGTTCCTGATGGCGTATCAGCGCCAGCGTGGTAGCCACGAGCGGTTGAAGGTAGCGATAGAGCGCCGTATGCACCGCCGTGAGTTTTTCCGTCCCCCGATAGAGCAGGTACATCGGTAGCACTGTACCCAAAATCAGGATGTAAGCCAACTCCGCCTGTGCATAAAAGGTCAGCTTTAAGAATTGTGTGTGATCAATATATTTCCAGAAAAAGGGCGCTGTGATAGCCAGTCCGATGATATAATACCACCCCATGACCACCAAAGTTCCCAACCGTTCCAGCTGTGGTTTGATGATGACCGTATTGGTGGCGATCGCCACCACCGCTATCAACACCAACGCGTTCCCGTAACCATTGCTGCCATGAATCAAGTGAAAACCCTGATCAAAGAGTAGCACCGCCGCACCGATGAGCGCACACCCCACCCCCACCATCCGCATCCAAGATACCTTCATGCTACGGTTGAGGATGTGTGCCGCAATCAAGGTAAAAGCCGGCCCAAGTGCTGCAATCGTCGAGGCATCAATGGCGGAGGTAAACGATGCTCCCCAGAGCAACATATACATCCAGCCATAGACAATTAATAGTGTGACAATCAGTATATTGCCCACATCGCGACGGGTAATGCGGTAGGAGTATTTCGAAAATAGGGCAAAGGGGATGAAAAAGAGAGAAGCGGCCAAAATTTGCAACATAAAAATCTGCTGAAAATCGAGATAGTTGCGCGTCAGAGAGACATAAAAGGAGAAATTCGCCCCAAAAAGCAGGTTCGCAAGAATTAAATCCAGATTATATTGCCATTTCCCCATAAAAATAGGGACGACAATTTTCACACCAAACAAAAAAACCGATTACCTTTGCCGCGGAACGACCACTTTTAATAAGAGAGGGTGGCCGCATCTCAGCACAAATTCAATGGATAAAGGGGTAATAAAAGGACACGCTGCCCTTTGGGTAGCGAATATCATTTGGGGGCTCAATGCACCCATCGCCAAAATGGTTCTCTCCTCAGGAGAGGTGCAGGTCTTCGCGATGAATGTCTATCGTATGGCCGGCGCCTGCCTACTGTTTTGGACGGCCTCGCTGTTTGTGAAGAGCGAGCACGTGCCCACCAAAGACCTGCTGAAACTCTTCTTTGCCTCTTTTTTCGGCATTCAAATCAACCAAATGCTCTTCCTTTGGGGACTTTCACTCACCTCACCCATCGACACCTCGATCATCGCCACGGTAGTTCCGGTGCTGACGATGATTTTGGCAACCATTTTCTTACGAGAACCACTCACTTGGCTCAAGGCCACGGGTGTCTTTTTAGGGGCCGCCGGCGCTATTATTTTAGTCTCGGTGAGCCAGCACAGCGGAGGTTCAAGTAGCCTTTTTGGCGACATACTGGCCATTGTCAGCGCCATCAGCTATGCCGTTTACCTCACCGCCTTCCGCGACATCAGCGTCAAATACACCCCCCTGACCACGATGAAGTGGATGTTTTTATTCGCCGCCGTCACCGCCTGCATTGTCTATTTCAAACCCCTGACCACCACCGACTATACAGCCATTTCACCCAAGACCTATGCCGGTATTGGCTACATCGTTATTTTCTCCACTTTTTTGGCTTACCTGCTCGTCCCGATTGGACAGAAGCACTTACGACCGACCTTGGTCTCGATGTATAGTTACCTCCAACCTCTTGTGGCCGTATTATTTACGATTGTTCTCGGATTGGATCTCTTCGGCTATACGCAAGCCGCCGCTGCCGCTTGTATCTTCTTTGGCGTTTGGGTGGTCAGCAAATCAAAGTCCCGCGCCCAGTTGGAACAAGAACAAAAATAGCTCATAAAATTCTTAGGAATGAGCGCAAACAAGCTTGCTTGATTTGCCGAGAGACGACAGAATTTATGAAAATAACTTCTGTAACAAATTCAAACAGCTTTTAAAGATTTTTACCAAGCAGACAGGGTCTATTTATGCAGACCACGCTCGGCGGCCAACGTCTCCATCAGTGCATAGGCCTCTTGGTAATCGTTACGAATCACCCCATCTAAGATGGCATTTTTGATGAGCTCTTTGATCTCGCCGATGGCGTGACAAGGAGTAAGGTGGTAGGTCTCCATGATCAGATCGCCGGTGATGGGCGGTTGGAAATTGCGCACCCGATCCCGCTCCTCCAAATCCTTCATCTTACAGCGTACCAGTTCAAAATTAGCCATATAGCGTTTCACCTTGGCATCAATGCCAGAGGTGATATCCGCCTCACAGAGCGTCATGAGACTCTCCACATCATCTCCCGCCTCAAAAAGCAGGCGGCGCACTGCCGAATCGGTCACCAACTCCTCCGACAAAATAATGGGACGCAAATGGAGAAAAACCATCTTCTGCACAAATTTAAGATGCTCATTCAAGGGCAACTTCAGCTCTCGGAAGATCGCCGACACCATCTTCGAACCCAATACTTCGTGTCCATGGAAGGTCCAGCCCACCTTCGGATCGTAGGCTTTGCAGCGCGGTTTGGCAATATCGTGCAAAATAGCCGCCCAACGTAACCATAGGTCATCGCTCTTTTTGGCCACATTATCAAGGACCTTGAGGGTATGTTTTAAATTATCCTTATGCGCATGAGCACCTCGTTTTTCCACCCCCGACAGCGCGTGCATCTCCGGAAAAATCAACTCCAAGAGCCTCGTGTGCTCCAAAAGCTCAAAGCCAATGGAGGGGAGTGGTGCAGAGACAATTTTATTCAATTCGGTCGCAATACGTTCGGCAGAGACAATTTTGATACGCTCCCGATTCCGCAGGATGGATTCAAAGGTCTCTGGCCACAGATCGAACCCTAACTGTGCCGCAAAACGCACCCCGCGCATCATCCGCAACGGATCATCGGAGAAGGTCACATCGGGATCACAGGGCGTGCGAAGGATGCAATCCTCCAAATCGTCCATGCCCCCAAAGGGATCGACCAATTCACCGAAAGTATCGCCATTGAGAGACCACGCCATGGCATTGATGGTGAAATCGCGACGACGCTGATCGTCTTCGAGCGACCCCTCTTCCACCGCAGGCTTCCGCGAATCTGGCGTATAGGATTCTCGGCGCGCACCGACAAATTCCACCTCCATGCCCTTGGCTCGCAACATCGCCGTGCCGAAGGTCTTGAAGACCGACACTTTCGTATGTCTTTCGGCCGCAAGTGCTTCGGCTAATTCGATACCACTACCCACCACCACCACATCAATGTCGGTACAAGGGCGGTGAAGGTAGTAATCGCGGACGTATCCGCCCACCACAAAAGCGCGGACACCCTTGCGGTCAGCTAATTGCTGAATCTGTCGAAAAATAGGGTGTTGTTCGAGGATTGGCTCGCTAATCATTTTCTATAATTTCAGGCAACGCAGATAAAGACCCACAGTATTTTCAAGGCCATAATAGAGGGCATCGGAGATCAGCGCATGGCCAATAGAAACTTCATCTGTCCACGGAATCTGCCGAATAAAAAAGGTGAGATTATCTAAATTGAGGTCATGACCGGCATTCAGCCCCAAACCGCAAGCACGAGCCACCTCAGCCGCGGCAAGATAGGGCTTGATGGCACGCTCCGGATCGGCAGCATACTCCCGTGCATAGGATTCGGTGTAAAGCTCCACCCGATCTGCTCCACAGTCACGCGCACCCTCAATCATCTCGGCCAAAGGATCGACAAAGATGGAGACGCGGATGCCGGCTTGGTGAAAGCGGGCAGTGGTGGCGGTCAAAAAATCACGATGAGCCACCGTATTCCACCCCGCATTGGAGGTAAGGGCATCGGGTGCATCGGGGACAAGGGTCACCTGAGTGGGGCGCACCTCCATCACCAAGTCGATAAACGATGGGATGGGGTTACCCTCAATATTGAATTCGGTAGTAAGTACTTTTTTAAGATCGTGCACATCCTGATAGCGAATATGGCGGGCATCGGGACGAGGGTGTACTGTAATTCCGGCTGCTCCGAAGCGCTCGATGTCCTGTGCCGCACGCACCACATCGGGGAGATTTCCACCTCTGGAATTACGCACTACGGCAATCTTATTGATATTAACACTTAACTTTGTCATAATTTCGCTATATTTGCGTGGTAAAGTTACTTAATTTTTTGGAACCTGATCGATGAAAATCATTCTTTTTTCCCGAATACAGATCGCCCACGTGGCGGAAGAGCTTCTTTTAATTTTCGATGCCATCCACCATTTTGGCTTCGATTATGCTGTCAACGACACCTTTGCGCCCATACTTGAGCGCCTAATTGGACGCTCCATTCCTCCTAAAAAGCGCTACTCCCAAAAGTCGCAACTGCCCACTGCCGATGCCGTAATGATCTGCTATGGAGGCGATGGCACGTTGTTAGAGGGTATTCGCTGCCTACACGGGGCTGAGATTCCTGTGATTGGCATCAACTCCGGCCATTTGGGCTTTTTAACCAGCACCCCCAAGGAGGGAATCGCCCAGGTCTTTGAGCAGATCGCTGCCGGAGAGATCAAAATTGAATCCCGCACGATGCTCGATGTTCGTGGTGACTTTGACTGTCTGCCCGAATCACCCTATGCGGTCAACGAGGTCTCTATCCAGCGGAACGGTGCGGGCATGATCTCCATCGAAACCTTCGTTGACGATCAGATGGTAGCCACCTACCATGGTGACGGTCTGATTCTCTGTACCCCGACCGGTTCAACCGCCTACTCCCTCAGTGCGGGCGGGCCTGTTGTTGCCCCCGCTTGCGCCTGTTTTGTGCTCTCTCCTTTAGCGCCTCACAACCTCACGATGCGCCCCGTGGTTATCCCCGACTCAAGCATCATCACCCTCAAGGTACACACACGTCGTGGGGGTGCTTCACTGACCCTTGACAACAGCACCTATGCCATCGGAGAGGGTGCTATATTCACCGTAAGACGCTCTGAGCGACGGATTTTTTTAGCCGTTCCACACAATATATCATTTTACGACACGTTACGGAATAAAATGATGTGGGGCGTTGATATTCGCGGGTAAGTGGCAGAATGATAAGAAAAACCTCCTTCAGTTTCGGCATTTGCCATAAAAAGGCTATATTTGTACCTTATTATGAATTTGGATAAAAAAACACCACAACACATCGCCATCATTATGGACGGCAACGGTCGTTGGGCAGAGATGCACGGCAAAGAGCGTTATCATGGCCATATTCAAGGCGTTGAGTCGGTGCGTGCTGCGGTGCGTGCTGCGGTGCGAAATGGAGTTAAGTACCTCACGCTCTATGCCTTCTCTACCGAAAATTGGGGACGGCCCACGGCAGAGGTAGATATGCTGATGGAGATCCTCTGTAAAAGTATTATTGAGGAGACTCCCAAGTTAAAAGAACAAGGGGTTCAGGTCAAGATCATCGGAGATCGTCGCCGTTTTTCGGAGTCTGTGCGTGGCTATTTGGCACTCATCGAGGAGGGGACGGCAGCGGAGCAGAAGTTAACGCTGATTTTAGCGCTCAACTATTCCGCTCGCAGCGAGATCACACGTGCCGTGCAACATTTGGCGGCTGAAGCTGTTGCAGGACGACTTGATCCCGCACAGATCACGGAAGAGGATGTGAACAGCGCACTTTACACAGCGCCCTATCCCGACCCTGATTTTATTATACGTACAAGCGGCGAGTGTCGCTTGAGTAATTTTTTACTGTGGCAGGCCTCCTATGCGGAACTTTATTTCCCCGAGGTAATGTGGCCTGATTTCACAGAGGAGGAGTTTGATAAGGCTCTCGCGGAGTACCGCCGCAGGGATCGCCGGTTTGGTTTGGTAAAATAAGAAGATAAAGAGAATAGATGAACTGTTTTGGCAAATTGGCATGGGCCGTTGCGGCAACCCTCGCGGTCTTTATGACTGCACAAGCACAGGAGATTCCGGAAGCGGACACCATTGAATATGCACCTTTCCCTGAGAATGCACCTCTTTTAGAGAATCATACGCCCAAAAAATACTACATCCGTCGGGTGAATGTCCGTGGCATTAAATTTCTCGATCCCAACAATTTACGTGCGACTTCTGGTCTCATCCCGGGTGATTCTCTCTACCTGCCCAGTAGCTACATCGCCACCACCATCTCTCGCCTTTGGAGTCAGCGCTATTTTTCTGACATCAAAGTTGGTGCCACCATTTTGGGGGATAGCATTGATATTGAAGTCTTCCTTAAGGAGCGCCCATTGGTCTATAAATGGGAGTTCGAGGGGATTCCCAAGGGCAAAAAACGAGACCTGATTGAAAAGCTTAAACTCAAACGAGGCAACGAACTCTCCGACTATGTGCTGGATAAAAACAAGAAGCTCATCCAAGCCTATTTTGCCGAGAAAGGCTACCGCAATACGGAGGTCGATTTTCGCATTTCCAACGACTCCACAGAGGGCAGGGCGGTCAATGTGACCTTTGTCATCGACCGCAAGAGTAAGGTGAAAATCGGCGCAATTACCTTTGAGGGCAACACACAATTTACTGACAAACGGCTACGCAAAACCTTCAAGAAAACCCACAAAAAAAGTATCAATATCTTCCGCAACACCAAATTTATCGAGAAGGATTTTGAGGCCGACAAAGAGTTGCTTTTGGATTTTTATAACTCCAAAGGCTATCGTAATGCCACCATCGTCTCTGACTCCATCTATGCCATTAACGACAAGAAATTAGGTGTTCAACTACGTGTAACAGAAGGAGACAAATATTATATTCGGAATGTCACATGGTTGGGGAACTCCATCTATAAGACGGTCGATTTGGCGCTGATGTTCGGTGTAGTAAAGGGCGACACCTACGACAAGAAATCCATGCACAAACGATTGGGTATCGGCAAGGATTCCAATCCGGACGATCAATCCATCCAATCGCTCTACCAAAATGCGGGTTATTTGATGTCGCAAATTGATCCTGCCGAGATCGTGGTCGCCAAAGATTCGATCGACTTGGATATTAAAATTTTCGAGGGCAAACAATTTACAATCAACGAAATAGGTATTTCAGGCAATATGCGCGTCGACGATGAGGTGATCCGTCGCGAGATTGACACGCGCCCCGGTGAGCTCTATGACCGCTCACTGCTGATGCGTACCCTGCGGACACTCTCCTCAATGGGGCACTTTAATCCCGAAACGCTAATGCCAGATATTAAACCAGTTAACAGTGAATTGGTGAATATCAACTGGCCTCTTGAGGAACAAGCCAGCGATCAGTTCAATGTCGCCGGCGGTTGGGGCTCAGGTACTTTTGTCGGTTCAGTGGGTATCACGCTGAACAACCTCTCCCTCCGTAATTTCTTCAAAAAAGGTTCATGGCGGCCCTATCCGAGTGGACAGAATCAGCGACTTTCCGTCTCAGCTCAGACCAACGGTACTTATTATAAAGCATTGGCTTTTAGTTTTGTAGATCCTTGGTTAGGTGGCCACAAGCCCAATTCATTCACCCTCTCTGCACACTTTTCGGAGGAGAATAACGCCTACTATTTCTGGCAATCGTCTACGCAATATTTCCGTTCAACAGGTGTTTCTGCCGGCTTGGGCAAACGCCTCTCTTGGCCAGATCCCTTCTTCACACTCTACGCCGAGGTCGGCTACGAGCGCTACAAACTGAAGAATTGGAACAGTTTTGTGATGTCAAATGGCGCTGCCAATATGTTTTCGCTAAAATTAGTCTTCGGCCGTAACTCGGTGGATCAGCCAACCTACCCGCGCCGTGGTTCTGACTTCAGCATCTCCGTGGAGCTCACTCCACCCTACTCGCTGTGGGACGGCAAAGATTATAGCAACCCCAAAATGCCGGAGGAAGAGCGTTACAAATGGATCGAGTACCACAAATGGCAATTCAAAGGCCAATGGTTCATGCCTCTTTCGCGAAACAACAATTTGGTGTTGATGGCCAAAGCCGAAATGGGTTATTTGGGTAATTACAATCGCCACAAAGTCTCTCCTTTCGAACGCTTTGAGGTGGGTGGTGACGGTATGACGGGCTACAATATGTATGGTATAGACATCATCTCCATGCGCGGTTACGAAGATGGGGCTCTTGATCCTGCCGGCTCTAATTACTCTTGTGCTTACAATAAATACACCCTCGAACTCCGTTATCCAATCATTTTGAAGCCCTCCTCGCAAATCTATGTCTTGGGCTTCCTCGAAGGGGGTAATGGGTTTGAATCGTGGCGCACCTTCTCTCCCTTCAAGATCAAGCGATCGGCCGGCTTCGGTGTACGCCTCTATCTGCCCGTGGTGGGTATGTTGGGTATTGACTGGGGTTATGGATTCGATGCTCCGGTGGGCAAGACCACCAAGAGCGGTAGTCACTTCCACTTTGTCATGGGACAACAATTTTAAGCGTGGCAACAAATTTGAAAGAAAACAGTTAACTTTACAACAACCTAAAAGAACAAACACTATGAAACGACTATTATGTATTGCCGTCCTCGCTCTACTTTCAGCAACAGGAACGCTCTCTGCACAAAATTACATCGTCGTCAACAGCGAGAAGATCTTCAAATCGGTTGACGCTTACAATCAAGCCATCACCACCATTGATGCACTGGGCGAACAATACCAAAAGCAGGTGGATGCCAAGTTTGCCGCCATTGAGACGCTCTACAATAATTATGTAAACCAAAAGAATCTACTCTCTCAGTCGGCACAACAAAATCGCGAAGCAGAGATTTTAGCCCAAGAGAAGGCCGCCACCGCTTTTCAAGAATCTATTTTCGGCACAGAGGGCACCCTGATCAAAAAACGCGTGGAGCTAATTCAGCCCATTCAAAAGAGGGTCTTTGAGGCAATTAATCAATATGCCAAGGCCCACGGATGCGATTTGGTTCTTGATGCTGCCTCCAATCCGGCGATGCTCTACAACGCTACCACCATTGACAAAACCAATGCTATCATTAATTCACTAAAATAAACCAATAATTATAAAAGTATTTATGAAGAATCTATTAAAACTGACCCTTGCGGTTACCCTTGTGCTGAGTGCCACATCGCTTTTTGCACAGAAATTTGGACGTGTCAATGTGCAGGACGTCATTGTTGAAATGGCTGAATTCAAAACTGTTCAGGCTAATATGGAGGCTTTCCAAAAAGACATGGCTTCGACCTTTGAGATCATGCAGGTCGATTACAACACCAAGGTCGCTGATCTGAAGAAGAATGAAGCCACCTACAATGAACCGATGAAAAACCTCAAATACAAAGAGTTGCAAGAGCTGACCGCACGTATTCAGGAATTTCAGGATAACGCACAACGCGACATTCAGGCCAAGCAAAATGAGTTGATGGAGCCAATCTACAAAAAGGTCGACACCGCAATCAACAAAATTGCAAAGGCAAGTGCCTACGTTGCTGTCTTTAATACCACTCCCTCAACAACACCACTTGCTTACTTTGACGCCAACACCCTCCCCGACCTTGCGCCAGCAGTGAAGATCGAATTGGGCATTAAAGCCACAACGCCTGCAAAATAAGGGATCGTTACCCAATCTAAAAGAGCCGGAAGTATCCCTTCCGGCTCTTTTTTGTGGCTTCTAATCAGCAAATATCAACCACGAAAC
>JAVVZO010000036.1:0-15773 GCA_036650515.1 Alistipes sp. | reverse complement strand
GCGGAGAGAAAGGGATTCGAACCCCCGAAACCCTTTTGAGGTTTACTCGCTTTCCAGGCGGGCCAGTTAAACCACTCCTGCATCTCTCCAATGGTTCGGGTGACAAAGATAGCTTTTTTTCTTGAATCAAGCAAAATGACCTCTATTTTATCCGTTTTTTCTCCGCAAGTAGGCCATGGCAGCCTCGCCTTTGAAGTAGAAAAGTAGCGAGCTGACGATGATAATCATTCCTGCCACGGTGCTAAAAGTAGGATACTCATCGGGTAACATCATCCAGCTGAGGATGGCCCCCAAAATAGGGCTTACCAAGCGACACATATTGATGTCGCTCACCTTCGTGCCTTCGATGCGCAGTGCCATAAACCAAAAGCTGAAGGCGAAGACGGAGATGAAGACCAGTATCGCTAAGCAGGCGTAAAAGCCTATGGGTTTGCCAAAAATGGGGTGATAGCCCTCGGTGGCCAGCCCTACACCATAGAGGAGTAGACCACCGAAAAACATCTGCACAGCATTCAGGAAAATAGGATCTACCTTACCCTTCTCTTCCGACACGGAGATGGCGGAGTAACCTTGGAAGATGATGCTTCCCAAGAGTAGTCCGATGCCGAATATCCCGCGCCAGTCGAGGGGGGAGCCATCGCTTCCCGTTCCGATGATGAGCAGTAGGCCAATCAGACTGATGACCATGCTGATCACCTTATGCCGCGTGATGCGGTCGTCACTGGCGATCAGGTGTGCCAACAACACATTGATCAACGGTGTGAGTCCCATCACGATAGAGCCAATCGCACCGCTCACGAAATCGACACCGAAATAGAAGGCGGTATATCCCATGAACATATTGATGAGAATCAGATTGGCAAAAAGTCGCCATTGATGCCCTATTTCGCCCCACATTCCTCGATGCCATGTATAGGCAAAGAGAATGATTCCCACGGTGATAAAGCGGATGCCCGCAAAATTCATGGGGGTAAAGTCGTAGCTTAATCCCTGCTTGATAAAGGGGTTGACAATAGACCATAATATGGAGGCAAACAGCGCATAGAGGATCCCTTTTTTCATCCACATAGATCTTTAATACGAATGATCCTCTTTCTGAAGCTCTTTTTCCGTGATGGGGGTGCGGTTGATGGCGCGCCAAGCAAACCAAATGTATAACAATACGATAGGAATAAAGAGAGAGACGATGCTCATCGTATAGAGGGTGAATTCACTCGATGAGGAGTTGTAGATGGTCAACGATGACTGCATATCAGTCAAGGAGGGGTAGTAGGCGGTGTTGTTCCAGCCGGCGGTCAGTAACAGCGCAAGGACGGTTAACACCGTACCTAAACCACTGAACCATATTGCTGAACGCTTGCCAATCCATCCCTTATAGATGCCCCAAAGAACCAATACCACCCCGATCAACATGACCGCCGTAACATAGGGCATTGCCACAAGGTTGTGGAGGTATTTGTAGGGCTCGATGCTGATGATGTTTGTTGCAGGATCGACCGCCCACCCTGCTTTGATAAGCAGCCATCCCAAAAATGGCAGAAAGCAGAGTAAGAAGAGTATAGCACTTCGTTTCATCGTGGTTTGCGCACGGTGGAAGATCGTCTTGTCGTCAATGTTATTCATCAAATATTGGCAAGCGAGCAGTGCGGCGAGAAACCAAACAGCAGCACCTAAAAGTAGATTTTGAAGGTTCAACACCGCTTCTAATCCATGCCAAGGAGTTGCCCACTGTGAGATGGTGATGTTGCCCCCGATATTCGCTAAATTCAGCTGATTGACAGAGAAGTTAGCACCCGTGAAAAATGTGCCCACAGCAACGCCTAAGAGCACAGGTCCGGCCACGCCATTGATCATCAAGAACCATTCATAGGTCTTCGCTCCGAAGATGTTGTTGGGCTTGCGGCGGTATTCGTAGGCCACGGCTTGGAGGACGAACACCAACAAAATGAGCATCCAAACGTAGAATGCCCCACCGAAACTGGTCGAATAAAAGAGCGGAAAGGAGGCAAAAAATGCGCCACCGAAGGTGACTAATGTGGTGAAGGTGAATTCCCACTTGCGCCCCAAGGAGTTGACAATCATATCACGTTCACGATCCGTACGGCCGAGGGCATAGAGCAGGGCTTGGCCACCTTGAACGAAGAGTAGAAAGACCAGCAGAGCCCCTAAAAGGGCAATCAGTAGCCACCAATAATGTTGCAAAAGAGAGAGCGTGTCCATAGTCATTATTCTTTTTCAGGTCCGTTTTTAATCTGTTTGAAGAGAATGCTCAGCTCGGCCGTCAGTAGGGCGGTGAAGAGCACCAAAAAGAGGAAAAAGGTGGTTGCCACGGCACTGCTTTCGATGCGAGAGGCGGCAACGCCTACCGGCATAAGGTCTTGAATAGCCCACGGTTGACGACCCACTTCGGTGAGAATCCAACCCGCTTGGGAGGCGATGTAAGCCAACGGTACGGCAGCGATTAGGATGCGTAGCCACCAGCGCTTGTTCTCCAGTGTCCCGCGGTGATTATACCACCAAGTCAGGATAAACAGTAAGATGAAGAAGCAACCCAAGCCCACCATCACGCGGAACGAATAGAAGAGTAGTGGTACATTGGGAACAATGTCTGCCGGTGCGTTGAGGTAGCCATAGCCAAAGTAGGCGAAATAATCTTTCAGGAATAGAGTCCCTTCGGGGGTCTTGGGGTCGAATTTGGCGGTGATGGCCGCAAGAGTTGCTTGATCTCCCGCTTCACGGGCGGTGCGATAGTTGGCCAACTCTCCGATGGCTATCTTGCCGCGTTCAATCTTCTCCGCGGTCGACATCAAGCCATGCTCCGGATTTCCATTCACCAAGTCGTTGATGCCGGCCACATAGGCATCGGCATCTCGAAAACTCATGATGGAGAGCAGCTTGGAAATATCTAATTTAAAATAGAAAGCATCTTGATTGTTTGTACGTTCTGCCTCTGGACGCAAGACCCCGATGGTGGTCAGTGGTGCACCTTCGCACCCATCGTAGAGTGCCTCCATGGCGGCCAACTTCATGGGTTGCACTTTGGCTACAACAGCACCTGAACGATCACCGGTCATGGCGGCGATCAAGGCAAAGACCAATCCAAAGATCGAGGCAATGGCGATGCTCTTGGTGGCCATTACCTTCTCTCTATGTTTGAGCAGATACCATGCGCTGACACCGATTACGAAGAGTGCTGCCAGCAGAAATGAGGAGGTGACGGTATGGAAAAATTTATTGAGTGCCACCGGTGAAAGAAGAATATCCCAAAAGGAGGTCATCTCATTGCGCACGGTCTCTATATTAAAGGTGCAACCTACGGGGGATTGCATCCATGCGTTGGCCACTAAAATCCAGAGTGCCGAGAGATTGGCACCAATGGCGGTGAGCCATGTGGCGGTGAGGTGAAATCCGCGACTTACCTTGTTCCAGCCGAAGAACATAACGGCAATGAAGGTGCTCTCTAAGAAGAAGGCCATGATACCCTCAATAGCCAACGGCGCACCAAAAATATCCCCCACAAAGTGGGAGTAGTTCGACCAGTTTGTCCCAAATTCAAATTCCAGAATCAGTCCCGTGGCTACGCCTATGGCGAAGTTAATGCCGAAAAGCCGCATCCAAAATTTGGTGGTACGCTTCCAGAAAGGATCGCCGGTGCGATAATAACGGGTCTCCATGATGGCGATCAGGACGCCAAGTCCCAGTGTGAGGGGGACGAAAAACCAGTGATAGATGGCTGTCAGTGCAAATTGAGCACGAGACCAGTCTACGGTTTGCAGAAAATCAGCTGTCATATTTTTCTGTTTTAAAAATGGTTTTCTTTAGTTGGTAAGCAGTTGCTCCATCATTTGTGAGCTACGTTCCTCGGTGCTTTTGCCTGCAAAGAGGTCGGGAAAGAAAAATACCCGCAAGATGGCGAAGATGATGAAAAGTTTGATGAGTATGATGAGCCATAGCGTTTTCCCGACAGTCATGGAGCGGAAACCATCCATGTAAAATCGGACAACACGTCGCGGAAGGTCTATGATAGTAAGCATAAGGCAAGATTCTTCGATCAAAGTAAATGAAAAGTTTGTAGAAAAGCAACTTTTTATACCAAAATATGATATTCCGATGCGTAAATTAGTCTCCAAGAGGATTCTAAACGCCCTCATCACTTGGGATTTCTCGATGAAAGAACGTATCTTTGTCCACCAACAGCGCCGTTGCTGTTGAAACAAGGGCTGAGAGCAGACGAAAAAGATGGTGAAATTAGTGATTTTTGATTTAGATGGCACACTGCTCGATACGATTGGCGATTTGGCAGTGAGTTGCAATATGGCTTTGGCGATGCGGGGATTGCCTCAGCACGCCATAGAAGATTATCGCCACTTTGTGGGCAATGGCATCATGCGTTTGGTGGAACGGGCCCTTCCTGAACCGCTTCGTTCAGATTATACTTTGGCCGCTGTACGCCGTGATTTTATGACCTATTATACGGCACATATTGACACCTATACACAGCCTTATGATGGGATTCCGGCGCTTTTAGCCACACTATCTCAACGCGGGGTACTTTTGGCGGTGGCCTCCAATAAATTTCAAGAGGGTACAGAGAAATTGATCCGGCTTTTCTTTCCCAATATTCCATTTGTTGCCGTGTTGGGTCAACGGGAGGGTGTGCCTTTGAAACCCGATGCGCGGATTGATGAGGAAATTTTATTGCAGACCGGTGTCCCAGCCTCCGAAGCGCTCCATGTGGGTGATTCGGGCGTAGATGTGCTCACAGCCACCGCTGCCGGTATTCGGTCGGTGGGGGTGACGTGGGGATTTCGCCCACGGGAGGAGTTGGTTGCGGGCGGTGCCGATCATATTATTGATGCGCCTGCCGAAGTACTGACACTGCTCTAACAACAGGTTAACAATAGATCTTCACATCGGCCTCAGTAATTCGATCTTCACTCAATATAATAAGGCGCTCCATCACATTATGTAACTCGCGAATATTACCACTCCACTCCATGCTTTGTAGGGCTTCGACAGCCTTGGGGTCAATGGGTTTGGGTGTGATGTTTGAATCGGTGCATATTTTTTTGAGAAAGGCATCAATCAGTAGTGGTACATCGTCTATGCGTTCGCGCAAAGCGGGAACGCGGATAATGATCACACCAATGCGATGATAGAGATCTTCTCGGAAATTGCCTTTGTTGATCTCGTCACGGAGGTTCTTATTGGTGGCGGCAACCACCCGTACGTCCACATCGACATCCCGATCACTGCCCACGCGGCTGATTCTACTCTCCTGCAAAGCGCGCAGAACTTTTGCTTGTGCCGAGAGCGACATGTCTCCAATTTCATCCATGAAGAGCGTCCCTCCATTGGCTTGTTCAAACTTGCCTTTGCGTTGCTTGATGGCCGATGTGAACGAGCCACGCTCATGTCCAAAGAGTTCGCTTTCAATGAGCTCAGAGGGGATGGCCGCACAGTTGACCTCAACGAAGGGCATGGCAGCTCGTTCGCTCTTGGCATGCAGCCAGCGTGCCACCAACTCTTTACCCGTACCGTTTTCGCCGGTGATCAGTACACGCGCCTCTGAAGGGGCAACCTTTTTGATTAGTTGACGTACATGTTCAATGGCGACTGAATGTCCAATGATCTCTTCGGTTTGACTGCCTGTGCGCCGTGTGCGTCCATGTCGTGTGAGTGAGGGCAGTGGTGTCTCAAGGGTCTTTCGTAGAGACTGCAAGAGCCGATTCATGTCAATGGGCTTGGTGAGGTAATCTTGTGCTCCGTTTTTGACCGCTTCAATCGCTGAGTTGACGTTGCCCGTTGCCGAGAGAATGATGAAAGGTACACCGCCATCGGGAATCTTGTAACTGTCATCCGAAAGAATGACATCGAAAGGAATGCGCTTGCACAATTCTGATGCGTCGGCATCGGTCTCGGCGGCTTCAATGGAGAAGCCTTCAAACTCCAATCGTTCGCGGAGTGTGTTTCGCATGCTTTTTGAGTGATCTAAAATTAAAACTTTTGCCATACGTTGGTTTTGTAAATTTTTTTCCTACATTTGTACCAAAATTAGATCTTTCTCCGTGTAAACCCAATCTTATGTGTTGGGGTTGATAGTTGAAGAAAGCGCGTTTTAGATCTCTAAATAACCTATCCCGAATGTCTTCGGATGCTATTTTAAGTATGCTGTGACGTAGTCGCGGAGGTTGCAAATACACTTATGAAGAATAATTATAACTACACAAGACGCAAATTGTTTCTGCCCGAATACGGCCGTCACATTCATGAAATGGTGGATTCCCTCCAAGGAATTGCGGATCGTAATGCGCGCAATCGTCAAGCACGTGCCGTCATTGCCGTGATGGGAAATCTTTTCCCCTTGTTGCGCGATACTGCCAATTATACCCATAAACTTTGGGATCACCTTTTTATTATGTCTGATTTTCAGTTAGATGTCGATTCACCCTACCCACAACCTTCGCGCCAAGATCTAACCGTCACCCCGCGGCGACTGACTTATGGGCAACGACGTATTCGCTACAAACATTACGGCAAATATGTCGAGCAGATGATCGGTGCGTTGAGCGCTGAAAAAGATCAGTCAACGGTGGCTCGTACGGTCGATAATTTAGCGCGCTATATGCGTACCAAAAGCTTCGAATATAACCAAGAACATCCCAGCAACGAGGTCATTATAAAAGATATAAAGGCTATGTCCAAAGGGGAGATAGAAATAGATGAAGTTGCTATAAATAACCTCCGAAGTGATTACAAACAGCACCTTTTGCCGCGTCCGCAAAAAGGGCCACAGCAGTATTCGCACGCTTCTCATCCTCAGCAGAAAGGTCGCAACAACTACGTCTCCCACAATTATCAGAAAAATAATCGGCCACACAATTCGCAGAAGTAAAACATCGTTTTATGTAGAAATGTGTTATATTTGTACTTCTTAATCATAGCAAGAATAAAATGAAGAGAGTTCTTTTAGCGGCACTGGCTGTTGTGGGTATGTGTGCTTGCCAGTCGTCGAAAGTAAAAATAACAGGACGTTTTTTAGGTTCAGATGCTAAGACCGTCTATTTAGAAGAGGTTACTCCGCTTTTGCAAACGGTGATAGATTCTGTGCAGTTAGATGCTGACGGTGCTTATCGCTTTGAAGTAAAAGGTGTGAAGGCAACCCCCTCTCTTTACAACGTGATTTTTAATGGAGAACGGATTCCCTTGCTGCTTGTGGGTGGCGATCGTTTGACAGTTGGCGCTTTGGGTAGTGTGGTGCGTAATTACACTGTGGAAGGGTCAGAGGAGTCGATGCTCTTGCGTGAGTTTTACCAAAACTATGCGGCCGGTGTGCGTAATTTGGAGTGCATCGTGACAACCTATGCCCGCCCGGAGTTGACGGATCAAGCGCGCCAAGATCTGAAGAGAGCTTATACCGAACAATATCGCCGTATTAAGCGAGAACAGCTCAAATTTATTGTTGAACACAAGTCCAATTTGGCCGCTGTCTATGCCCTCTATCAGCGTCTATCCGGTGATCCCTATCTTTTTAATGGCGAGAGTGATGCTATCTATTTCCGCACTGTTGCCGATGCACTGGAAGAGCGTTATCCCGAAACGCCCTATCTGCCGGCTTTGCGCAATGAGATTACGCGTTTGTCGGCGCAGGCAACACTTCAAACAGCGGTTACCGAGGCGGGTTACCCTGATTTGGAACTGTCGGATATGTATGGCAAAAAAATACGGCTCTCCACGGTCAATCAAGATAAAGTTGTTTTGCTCGATTTTTGGTCGGCAGAATTGGGAAATAGCAATGCCCTGAATGCTGAGTTGAAGCAGATTTATGAAAAATACGCACCGCTTGATTTTGAAATTTATCAAGTTGCTGTCGATACATCTAAGCCTCTTTGGATCAGCTCGGTGCAAGAACAGGCGCTGCCGTGGATTTCGGTGTCTGATCTCAAGGGACAGGCTTCGCCTGCTTTTCGTGTTTACAATATGCGAAAGCTACCGTCCAGTTTCCTCATTGATCGCGCGGGCATGATCGTCGGAAAAGATCTTTACGGCGTGGCTTTGGAGAAGAAATTGGATGACCTTTTAAAGAAATAGATGTGTATTATTTCGCCTCAGACATCCATTTAGGTGGCGGTGATGCCGCTACTTGTCGCCGGAAAGAGTCCGCTTTTACACAGTGGCTGGATTGTGTGTCGGCCGATGCAGAAGCGATTTTCCTGCTGGGAGATATGTTTGATTTTTGGTTCGAATACCAACGGGTCGTTCCCAAAGGTTTTGTCCGCACATTGGGTAAGTTGGCTGAATTGACCGACCGCGGTATCCGCATCGTTTTTTTTACCGGAAATCACGATATGTGGGTGGGTGACTACCTGCACAAAGAGTGTGGACTGGAGATACATACCCATCCTGAGGTGATGGAGTTGGCTGGCAAACGTCTCTTTTTAGCGCATGGTGACAATATGAATATTGATCACCTGCCCGCCTTGCGCTTGCTGAATGCCGTTTTCCGCTCGAAGACGTTGCGCTTTCTTTTTTCATGGCTTATTCATCCCGATTTGGCCATGAAATTTGGTCTTTGGTGGAGTGCTAATTCGCGTCAGACCCAACGGCATGATCGAACAAATACAGCGGTCAATCAGCCGCTTATCAACTATGCTGTCAACCACTCTGCCAGTCATCCTGATATTGATTATTATCTTTTTGGACACATGCACCGCGAAGGTGATTTTTGTGGTCAAGGAGTCCGTGTGATGAATTTAGGCGACTGGAACGACCAACCCACTTATGCCGTTTTGGACAGCGAAGGGCGACTTGCCTTAAAAGCCTTCAAGGTATGAAACAATATCTCGACTTGCTTCGTCACATCCAAGAGGAGGGTGTTGTAAAGTCTGATCGTACGGGGACGGGCACAAAAAGTCTCTTTGGCTATCAGATGCGCTTCAATCTACAAGAGGGTTTTCCGCTGCTGACCACCAAAAAAGTCTTTCTCAAAGGCATCATTCATGAATTGCTTTGGTTCCTAAGCGGAGATACCAACATCAGCTATTTGGTTAAAAATCAAGTACATATTTGGGATAATGATGCTTTCCGCTATTATAATGAGTTGTGCATCCGTCATGGTGTGCTTCCGGTAGATCGCGAAACGTTCTTGGTCGCGGCTCAAACGAAACAAGAGTCGCCGATCGCGGGCTATTGCTTTGGCGATTTGAATCATGTTTATGGTTACCAGTGGCGGAATTGGCCGAAGCCTGACGGTACGGCCATCGACCAAATCAGGGAGACCGTCCAGTTGATTCAGACCAATCCCGATTCGCGCCGGATGCTGGTCTCGGCTTGGAATGTTGCCGAGGTTGAGCAGATGGCTCTGCCCCCCTGCCATGTGCTGTTTCAATTTTATGTGGCCGAAGGGCGCTTGTCCTGTCAACTCTATCAACGTAGTGCAGATACTTTTTTGGGCGTTCCGTTTAATATCGCCTCTTATGCGCTGCTGACGATGATGATAGCACAGGTCTGTGGCCTTCAAGCTGGAGATTTTATCCATACCTTGGGCGATGCTCACCTCTATCTGAACCATTTCGATCAGGTGAAAGAGCAGCTGTCGCGTACACCGCGAGCACTTCCTACCTTGCGCTTGAATCCGGCTGTGAAATCAATATTTGACTTTCAGTATGATGATTTTGCCTTGGAGGGTTACGATCCTTGGCCAGCCATTAAAGCACCCATGTCTTTTTAATCGAGTAAAGTATGATCTCAGTTATCGTTGCCGTCGCCGAGAATGGCGTTATAGGGGATAAAAACCAGTTGTTGTGGCATATTTCCGAAGATTTGAAGCACTTCAAAGCCTTGACCACCGGCCATCCGGTCGTTATGGGGCGCAAAACCTTCGAATCTCTCGGCCGGCCGTTGCCCAATCGCACCAATGTAATCCTTTCTCATCAAGGGCAGACGATAGCTGGTTGCACGGTCGTGTCGGCTGTGGAGCAGGCGGTGGCGTTGTTTGCCGCCAAGGAGGAGATCTTTATCATTGGCGGGGCACAAATCTATGCCCAGACGATGCCCTTGGCTGATCGCTTCTACCTTACTCGTGTCCATCAGGCCTATCAGGGGGATACTTATTTCCCCGATTGGGATCCAACAGAATGGAACTTAGTGGCTTGCGATACCTATCCATCGGGGGCTCAATATCCCCACCCCTTCACCTTCGAAACCTACGAGCGGCGGCGCTAAAGGCTCTCCTTTTTAAGTATTTATACCCTTGCCTCCTTTTCTCAGAAGGTCTAACTTTGCAACAGCAAAGTGGATTAACTATGGGGAAATATTTTGATATGCTCGCTCAGGATGTGCGGATGAAGGAGGGTCTCCATTCGTGTATGAACTGTGGCGTGTGCACCGGTGTCTGTCCGGCAGCGGAATTTTATAATTACGACCCGCGGCAGATCGTTAATACCGTGCAAACGCAAGATGATGAGGCGATTGAGAAATTATTGAAGGGTGATGAAATTTGGTATTGCGGGGAGTGTATGTCTTGCCGTCCTCGCTGTCCACGAGGGAATACACCCGGTTATGTGATCCAAGCTCTGCGCAACTTGTCGCAACAGTTAGGCTTCTTTGTGGAGAGCGAAAAGGGGCGACAGCAATTAGCCCTCAAGCGCAGTATTGGCGAAAATATCTTACGTACTGGTTATTGCATTACCCCACGTTTGGTCAAGCCCGACCTGCACCCCGAACAAGGCGGTGTTTGGCGCTGGATTATCGACAACGATCAAGAGGTTTACGGCCGCTTTACCCCCGTCTACATGAAACAGGGTGCGGGTGCTTTGCGGCGTATGGATGAGGGCTCGATGGAGGAGTTGCATCGAATTTTTGACCTCACAGGTGGTACAGCACTCTTTGAAACCATTGAACGCCATTCAGATCGCAAGGCGCGTGAGATGGGTTATGATGGGGCAGATGACCAATATATGATGGACACCTTTACTAAAAATTCCAACGAGCACTATTGATCATGCAGAGAAGAAGCTGGAGCGACTATCAAAAAGAGATCGCTGACGATAACTATTATTATGCCCGCAGTTGCATCCGCCAGAATTTTTTTCCGGGGAGCGAGAAGGCATTTTTGAATATACTGACCAATGATTTGGGTCGTCATATTATGGACGATCCGTTGCACTCCTCTTGTACGGGCATCGGCTATCACTCCGATATTGTCCCCTTAGAGACCATCATGACCGTTGTGGCGCGGCAGTTTGCGCTGATGCACGAAGCTGGATTGGAAAATTTTGTCACCTCCTGCATCACCTCCTTCGGTATCTATACCGAGACTTTGGCCACTTGGGCTGAATTTCCAGAAGTTGAGGCTCAGACGCGTGAAAATCTTTTTAAAGCTACGGGGCGTGAATTAGTAATTCCAACAACTTTAGCCCATACATCGGATGTGGTTTTCCATTTTAGAGAACAGATTGCATCCCGTGCCAAGCGCCTTTTGGTTAATGCAGAGACGGGAGAACCGCTGAAAGTGGTGGAACATATTGGCTGTCACTATGCCAAGATTTTCCCTAAATCGGGTATCGGAGGATCAGAATTTCCTTATGTTTTGGCCGGCATGGTCGAATCGTGGGGGGGCGAATGCGTCGATTATCCGGAGCGGCGGCACTGCTGTGGCTTCGGCTTCCGCAACTATTTGGTGCAGGCCAATCGGGGCTATTCCATCGCCAATTCGCATAAAAAATTAGAGAGTATGGCCCCTTATAAACCCGATTTTATTGTTGCCAACTGCCCCGGCTGTGCGATGTTCTTGGATAAGTGGCAATATGCCATTGCCGAGATGGAGGGGGTGACCTATGGGGCAAATGGGCATGGTATTCCCGTGTTGACTTACGAGGAGATGGCGGGTCTTGTCTTGGGCTACGACCCTTGGGAGTTGGGGATGCAGATGCACCAAGTTGATGTCGAACCCTTGCTGGACAAGATGGGGGTAGAGTATGACCCTTCGGCTAAATATTTGGGGCGCAATGGTCGCTACATTGGACAGCCAGAGTCGGCTGTGGTGAATTGCGGTTCTCAAGATACAATTTATAATATCAAGCAATGAAGCAGGTGATTATCATAGGCGGTGGCATTGCCGGTATGCAAGCCGCTGTCCGCTTATCTAAAGCGGGTATGAAGCCCATCATTATAGAAAAAGAGGGCGAAATAGGGGGCAAATTGCGTGGCTGGCACCATCTGTTTCCTTCGTTTACGCCCGCCGACCAAGTGCTCTCGGAGTTGCGAGGTGAGATAAATAGGCTGGCTATTGAAGTCCTTATAAATGCTGAGGTCACCGCTTTTACAGCCAAAAAGGTGACTTTGGCCGATGGGCGCTCACTCGCTTGTGACGCGGTGATTGTTTGCACGGGCTTTACTCTTTTCGATGCGCGTATCAAAGAGGAATATGGTTATGGGATTTATGATAACGTCTTTACATCTGCTGATTTAGAGCAGATGTTTAATGCCGATAAGGTTGTGCGTACCGATGGTTCAGAACCCCATCGTATCGCTATTTTACACTGTGTTGGTTCGCGGGACGAGAAGGTTTGTCAGCAACATTGCTCCCGTGTCTGCTGCATTACAGGGGTCAAGCAGGCCATTGAACTCAAGCAGCGTTATCCGCAAGCGGATGTGTTTAATTTTTATATGGATATGCGTATGTTTGGTGCGGGCTATGAGGAGCTGTACCGTGAGGCGCAGCAGACCTATAACATCCATTTTGTGCGAGGGCGTGTCTCCGAGGCCAGCCCGATGTTGGATGGGCGGGTGCAAATCAAGGCCGAAGATACCCTGACGGGGCGTCCACTCAGGATGAGCGTGGATATGCTCATTCTGTTGGTAGGCATGCGGGCCAATGATTCCAACACCACCTTTGCCACACAGACGGGTTTGATCCAAGCATCGAGCCGTTTTTTTGAGCCGAAAGATCTATTTATGCACAATACCGAGAGTTCGGTGTCTGGTATTTTCTATGCCGGTACGGTCACCGCACCCAAAAATGTGGGCGAGACCCTGAATCAAGGTGCTGAGGTGGCCGCTGCTGTTGCGCAGTATTTAAAATAAGATGAAGATGGCGGCGATTAATTGGGGCTATTCGATCAGCAAACCGCGGGTGATTGACATCGACTGCAATAACTTGCGTAAGAGCGATGAGATCCTGCACGAGATGCCTGAATTACAAACGTGCATCGGCTGTGGCGCGTGTACGGCGGTCTGTACGGCGGCGAACCTCACCGATTTTAACTTCCGTAAAGTCCATACTTTGGTGCGCCGTGGGGAATACCAAGGTGCTTATGAAGAGTTGAATAAGTGTATGTTGTGCGGAAAGTGCCGGTTGGTCTGTCCGCGAGGCATCAATACGCGTGCGGTGGTGATGCTCATCAAACGCAAACTGGGGGATTTTTAATATGACATTTTTTGCTCCTTTTTGTACTCCTTTTATTATAGGCGCAGTTGTGATGGGGGTGACCATCGCGACCAAGTACCTCTTGTGGCTCTACCGCCTGCCCCGTGCCGATCAGAAACGAATAGTTTTTGGCCTACCTACCGTGCGAAGCTTAGCGGCTATTGGGGAGGTGATTATGGAATCTTTACTCCATCGTCGGATCTTTAAGATCAATCCACTGCTTGGCTATATGCACATGAGCCTCGCTTTTGGCTGGTTTTTACTCATTACTGTGGGCTGGATTGAAACCGTGGCGCACTTAGGTTTTCGCTTCGTGCCACTCCAAGGACATGTCTTCTTTAAGTATTTTGCAACGGGGTTGGAGCATAAGCCGGTTTTTGATTTTCTGATGGACTTTCTGTTGCTCTTTGTCCTGTCGGGGGTGACCTTGGCTTGGAGTAAACGCTTTTGGTCGCGTCCGATGGGTCTACGGCGGACAACCAAACATATTTTAGGTGACCGCATCGCACTTTCGGCCTTGTGGTTTGTTTTTCCGGTGCGATTGTTGGCTGAGAGCCTGACCGCTGCCCTTTATGGCGGTGGCGGATTTCTGACGGGTTCAATCGGTGGTTTGCTGTCAGCCTCTGTCTCTTCGGAGATGCTTGCTGTGTGGTATGAGCCGCTTTGGTGGCTTTACTCCCTGAGTTTGGGTATCTTCTTTGCCGCGTTGCCATTCTCTCGTTATATGCATATTTTTACCGAGATTCCGCTGATCTTCTTGCGCCACTATCGCGTGCGCTCTGGAGAGAAAAAATCCTCCTTCGACCATTTTCAGGTGGAATCCTGCTCGCGCTGTGGTATCTGTATTGATCCCTGCCAGTTGCAAAGTGTCTTGGGCATCCAAGATGTGCAGTCGGTCTATTTTTTGCGTGATCGTCGTTATGGAATACTGACGCAGTCGGTGGCCAACAACTGCCTGATGTGTGGCCGTTGTACAGAACGCTGTCCGGTGGATATAGATTTAAATACGTTGCGCATCAACTCGCGCGATACGATGCGCAATATTCCCGATGAGCGCCGCTATGACTATTTAAAGGGTCTTGATCGTTCTGAAGGAAGTGGTCATGTGGGCTACTTTGCCGGCTGTATGACCCTGCTTACACCGCGTACACTCTCAGCGATGGAGAAGATCTTCACCGCGACGAATGAGCAGGTGTGGTGGGCAGATCGTAATGGTGGGGTCTGTTGTGGCCGTCCGCTGAAGCTTTCGGGCGAGACAGATTCGGCCAAAAAGATGATGGATTATAATGCTGCACTCTTTCGGGAGCATGGCATCACCACCTTGGTGACCTCTTGCCCCATCTGCCTGAAGGTCTTCCGTGAAGAGTACCACCTGACGGGTATCGAGATTTTGCACCATTCGGAATATATCTTGCGACTGATCCAATCCGGACGGCTGAATGTGACGCATGGCACGGCGCAATACACCTATCACGATCCTTGTGAGTTGGGGCGTGGCAGTGGCATCTATGATCAGCCACGTGCGGTCATTGAGGCTGTGGGGGCTTTGTTGGAACCTGCGGAAACGCGTGAGCATGCCCTTTGCTGTGGCTCTTCGGTGGCCAATACAGCGATTTCCGATGAGCAGCAACTGCAAATTGCCCGTGCTGTTGCCCAAAGTTTGCAATCCACAGGAGCAGAGACGATCGTCACCGCCTGCCCCCTTTGTAAAAAAGCCATCGCTCGTGGCGCTGATACCACGCCTGTGGTTGATCTTTCGGAGATTGTAGCTGATCATTTGGCTCGCTAAATCGGATTTATAGACCAAAACAGGAACAAAATAGCTCTCCAATAACTTTGGTGACAAGTTCAAATAGTTCCTAAAGGCTCTTATGGCCGATTTTATTTTCGATTTTATGCAAATCATTTTGGATTATCGAGAAATTGTCTTACCTTTGTACACGCAAAAGCGATTATAGAATCTGTATAACCACATATCGCGGGATGGAGCAGTTGGCAGCTCGTTGGGCTCATAACCCAAAGGTCGGAGGTTCGAGTCCTTCTCCCGCTACTCAAAGCAAGTGATTTTTCACTTGCTTTTTTTGTTGTGCCTGCTTCTCTTGGGAAAATAAAATGAGTGTGGATGCCTCTTCAAAGCATGATGGCTTTGCGAAACTTTCGGCTCAATGTAAAAAGTCGGTGGAGGGTTACATTGATCTGTAAAAGCCCATTAATCCTGATTAAGGATGCCTTAATGAATAAATTTATTGTGCCGATTTTTAATAATTTTATAAACCATATTTATCTTATTTATTGATGATGTTATTAAGGTTCCCGCAAATGTTGATCGTATAGAGATAGGTGT
>JAVVZO010000035.1:0-15891 GCA_036650515.1 Alistipes sp. | reverse complement strand
AAAAAGCTTCTAAGAAGCATGATGCTCTTCTCTTTTTGCAAGAGATTGCCACCTCACTATATTTCTCGTGAAGACAGAACGTGCGCTCACGGCACTTTGGTCACAGACGGGTTTTAGAAGAGAGAGGAGATTCCATTCATGGCCAATAGAATGGCCAGATAGCGCAAGAATTTGCCGAGAGCCATGGCGGCTGTGGTGAGCCATAAGTTGCTGCGCATCAGTCCTAAAACGATAGCAACAACCTCGCCTATATAGGGTAGAAAGGCAAAAAAGCCCATCAGTGCTCCGCGACCTTGAAGGAAGCGCGAGACGCGATTCAATTTGGCCTCGTCGACCTTGAGGTATTTGTGAATCCACTCTCGTTTACCTAAATGCCCCATCCAATAACAGGTCATGCCTCCCAAGGTATTTCCTGCGGTGGCTGATAGCAGACACCAAAGCGGATCAAGCCCCACAGAGATCAGTAGTGCAAAGACCACTTCGGAACCGATGGGGAGGATACTTCCTGCAACTAAGGCGGCAATAAACAATCCCCAATAGCCCCATTGGACGAAAAAAGGTGTGAGCGACTCGATAAACATATCCATGTCCACAAAGGTACATCTTTTTTGGCAAGAGCGGATTTTTTTAACGGTTTATGAAAAAGAATGGCTATATTTGTCACAGGAATCCAACGGATAAATGGAAAATTGTCTGAAATATATTGTAATTTTTCTACTCTATGCCCTCTCTTGTACGGCTTTTACGGCCATTTCAATGGAAGGTAATGATGAGGAAATTCCTATGATTTACAGTCACACAGCGTCTGTTTCCACAGCACCGTTCTCCAACCCCATCCGATATACTCATTTTAATGTTGTGGCTACCTTGACAGAGGTTGAGGCCTCGCCTTCTGTGGGTTTTTCGAAATGCTTAACAAGGACGCTCTCGGCATCTGCTGTCGTCTTTCCTTGTTCTGTCGATGCGCGATCGCTCTATGCCATTCGTCACAAAGCAACCATTTACCCTTGGCAGACAACCTCTTCCGTTGTTGCCCTTCATAAGATTCTTATTTAGCGATCTACTCTCCACTCGCGCGACAAAGGGGCGTGAAAAGTTACTTTTGTGATATTTTATCTTTAAATAATTTGTATGCAATTTACGTTGTTGATTGTCGTCATTGTGACGGCAATAGCTTTGGTAGCCATAGCTTTAGGGATTGGACGCACAGTGTCGCCGCGTTCCTATAATCCTCAAAAGGGCGAAGCTTACGAATGCGGCATTCCGACCCGCGGCAGTTCGTGGATGCAATTTAAGGTTGGGTACTACCTGTTCGCAATTCTTTTTCTGATGTTCGATGTGGAGACGGTCTTCCTCTTCCCTTGGGCTGTTGTTGTGCAAGAGATGGGTGTCCATGGCTTGGCTGTGATCGGGTTTTTCTTGGTGGTACTGGTGCTTGGGCTGACCTATGCTTGGCGGAAAGGAGCGTTGGAATGGAAGTAAAAAAACCGAATATCAAGTCGATGAAGTATGAAGACTTCAAAGATAATGAGACCCTTGAAAAGATGGCCGCAGAGCTTCGTGGTGCTGGCATGGGGGTGCTGATCGGGGCAATAGACGATTTGGTCAACTGGGGACGCAGCAATTCGTTGTGGCCACTGACCTTTGCAACGAGTTGCTGTGGCATCGAATTTATGGCTGTGGGCGCAGCGCGTTATGATTTTGCTCGTTTTGGATTTGAGGTGGCGCGCGCCAGCCCTCGACAAGCCGATATGATTATGGTGGCAGGGACGATTACCGACAAGATGGCGCCTGTCTTGCGGCGGCTTTACGATCAAATGGCCGATCCCAAATATGTTATTGCCGTGGGGGGCTGTGCGGTTTCAGGCGGGCCGTTCCGTAAATCCTATCATGTGGTGCAGGGGGTAGACAAAATTCTTCCTGTGGATGTCTATATTCCTGGCTGTCCTCCTCGTCCCGAAGCATTGCTCTATGGGATGATGCAACTTCAGCGCAAGGTGAAGATTGAACGATTTTTCGGTGGCGTGAATCGTCGGGACAAGGAGCCCGATCAAAAGAGTACAAAATGATGAACCAGATACGAACGATACCTGCCGCTGAATACCATGCGACCATGCAGGCGCTTCGAGATAACGAAGGCTTCGATTTTTTAGAGAGCTTCACCGGTATGGACTTTGGGGATGCGTTGGGGGTGATCTGTCACTTGGAATCGACCGTAACAGGGGCGCATCTTGTCGTGAAAACGATGACTGAGAGCCGAGAACAACCGGAATTGGCCTCTGTTTGTGACCTGTGGAAGGGGGCGGAGCTGAACGAGCGCGAGGCATTCGATTTCTTTGGCATCCGCTTCGTGAATCACCCCGATATGCGCCGGCTCTACCTGCGTGATGAGTGGGTGGGCTATCCGTTGCGGAAAGATTACAACGCTTCGAAGGAGTTAAATCCACTTCGAATGGCCAACGAGGAGACTGTCGACACCTCTCCGACCTTTCAGGTCAATGAAGAGGGGGAGGTGGAAGAGAAGGTCAATGTGATCTTCGAAGATGGTGAATATGTGATTAATATAGGTCCTCAGCATCCGGCAACCCATGGTGTGTTGCGGTTCAGGGTCTCTTTAGAGGGCGAAACGATCGAGAAGTTAGACGTTTACTGCGGTTATATCCACCGTGGCATAGAAAAGATGTGCGAGGAGTTGACCTATCCCCAAACCTTGGCTTTGACCGATCGGCTTGATTATTTGGCCGCGATGCAAAGCCGTCACGCTCTCTGTATGTGTATCGAGAAGGCGATGGGCGTTGAAGTGAGCGAGCGGGTGCAATATATCCGCACCATTATGGATGAGTTACAGCGTATTGACTCTCATCTGCTCTTTTTCTCATGCCTCTGTATGGATTTGGGCGCACTGACGGCCTTCTTCTATGGATTCCGTGACCGTGAGAAGATTTTAGATATTTTCGAAGGCACTTGTGGGGGACGATTGATTCTCAACTACAACACCATTGGTGGGGTGCAGGCGGATTTAGCACCTGACTTTGTGAGTAAGGTGAAGGCCTTCATCGCCTACTTGCGGCCTCAGCTGAAAGAGTACCATTCGATTTTCACCCACAATGTAATTGCCTGCCAGCGGTTGCAGGGTGTGGGCGTTCTGTCGCGTGAAGATGCCATCTCCTTCGGTGCAACGGGTGCGACCGGACGCGCCTCCGGTTGGGCTTGCGATGTAAGGAAGCGAATGCCCTATGGGGTCTATGATAAGACCGATTTCCGTGAGGTGGTCTTCACCGAGGGTGACTCCTATGCCCGTTATATGGTGCGTATGGATGAACTTTTGGAGTCCATGAAGATCATTGAACAGTTGATTGATCACATTCCTGAAGGGGAGATTCAAGTCAAGATGAAACCTGTGATACGGATTCCCGAAGGGAGTTATTATGCTGCTGTGGAGGCCAGCCGTGGAGAATTTGGTGTTTTCATCGAGAGTCGGGGTGATAAATTTCCCTATCGGATGAAATTTCGTTCCACCGGACTGCCTTTGGTCTCCGCCATCCGCACGATTGCCCATGGAGCAAAGATTGCCGATTTGATAGCCATCGGTGGTACGTTGGACTATGTTGTTCCCGATATTGACCGTTAATTGAAGAGCCTATGTTTGATTTTAGTATAGTTACCGCGTGGATTCACGAACTGCTGATCTCGTTTCTCCCTGTGGGTGTGGCGATTCTCTTAGAGTGTTTGGTCATTGGCTTGTGTATCATGTTGATGTATGCGATGATGGCAGTGATCCTGATTTTTATGGAGCGTAAAGTCTGTGCGGCTTTTCAATGCCGTATAGGGCCAAACAGAGTTGGTTGGCACGGTGTGACACAGGTCTTTGCCGATGTGGCGAAGATGTTGACCAAGGAGATTATAGAGATTCGTTATGCCGATCGCTTCCTCTATAATTTAGCCCCCTATATTGTTATTGTGGCCTCTGTTTTGGCTTTCAGCTGCTTGCCGATCAATCAAGGTATGGAGATTTTGGATTTCCATGTGGGGGTCTTCTTCTTGATGGCGGCCTCCTCCATTGGGGTGGTGGGCATCCTGTTGGCCGGTTGGAGTAGCAACAATAAATATTCGCTGATCGGGGCGATGCGTAGTGGTGCACAGATGATCAGTTATGAGCTGTCTATTGGGCTCTCGATCCTCACCATCGTGGTGTTGACCGATACCATGCAATTTTCTGAAATTGTGGAGCGCCAAGCCGAATGTTGGTTCATTTTCAAGGGACATATTCCGGCTTTTATCGCCTTTATCATCTACTTGATTGCGGGCAATGCCGAGACCAATCGCGGGCCTTTTGACCTGCCTGAAGCGGAATCGGAGTTGACAGCGGGCTACCATACCGAATATTCGGGGATGCACTTCGGGCTCTTTTATGTGGCCGAATTTGTCAATATGTTCATCATCGCCGGTATAGCCGCTACGATCTTCTTGGGTGGCTGGATGCCGCTCCATGTGGCAGGACTTGAGGGGTTCAATGGCGTGATGGATTGTATCCCGGGTTTTGTTTGGTTCTTTGGCAAGGCATTCTTTGTGGTCTTTTTGCTGATGTGGATGAAGTGGACCTTCCCCCGTTTACGTGTCGATCAGATCTTGCGCTTGGAGTGGAAATATTTAGTGCCGATCGGGCTGATCAATATGTTTGTGATGGCTATTATCGTCGTCTTTAAATGGCATTTTTAACGTTGATTTATGAATAATTTTAAACGATATATTTGCGATTTTTTTACCGCTGTTGCCACCCTGTTGATCGGGTTGAAGACAACTTTGCGAGAATTTTTTACGCGCAAGACCACCGAATGCTATCCTGAAAATCGTGCAGTGCTGAAGCTATCGCCGCGTTTTCGCGGTACGTTGACCTTGCTTCACGATGACCAAAATCGACATCAGTGTGTCGCCTGCGGACTCTGTCAAGCGGCCTGTCCCAATGGGACGATCCGCATCGTGAGCCGCCAAGAGACCACCGATGAGGGTAAATCTGTTCGGGTTTTGGATACCTACGAATATGATTTGGGTAGCTGTATCTTCTGTCAACTCTGTGTGAATGCCTGCCCGCACCAAGCGATTGCTTTTGACCAAGAGTTTGAACATGCGGTCTTCGATCGTTCCAAATTGGTGATGAAACTAAACAAGGAGGGCTCAACCCTGAAAAAATAAGCGGCTATGGATATAACACTTCAATTTCTTATATTTCTCTTTGTGGCCGTGGTGATGATCGTCTGCTCGATACTCGCGGTCACCACACGGCGCATTCTGCGTGCGGCGACCTTCCTGCTGATTGTTTTGTTTGGAACGGCGGGCATCTATTTCCAGCTCAATTACGCCTTTTTGGGATCGGTGCAACTGCTGATCTATGTGGGAGGTATCACCGTACTCTACGTCTTCTCCATTCTGCTCACCTCGGCACAAGGTAGCAAGGGGGATAAACTCAAGCGGGGTAAGTTTTTCGCGGGACTTTGCACAACCTTGGTCGGCATGTGCCTATGTCTCTTTATTACCTTAAAAAACACCTTCCTGCCGGTACATTTTCAGCCGGGGGAGTTGGATGTCAAGCGGATCGGTTTCACGCTACTCAGTGACGATAAATTTGGATATTTACTGCCCTTCGAGGCCATCAGCATCCTGCTTTTGGCTTGTATCATCGGCGGTATTATGATAGCTCGTAAAAGATAAGGACTATGGAGATAAAAATGGAATATTATTTAGTGGTGAGCACCATCATGATGTTCGCGGGGATCTACGGATTTTTGACGCGACGGAATCTATTGGCGATGCTGATTTCGGTGGAATTGGTGCTCAATGCGGCGGATATTAACTTTGCTATTTTCAACCACTACCTCTTCCCCGATCAATTAGAGGGATTCTTCTTTGCGCTCTTTGCCATCGGAATTTCGGCGGCAGAGACAGCTGTGGCGATTGCCATTATCATCAATGTCTACCGCAATATCCGCAACATCCAAGTGAAGAATTTGAAAGAACTTAAGTTTTAAAGACTCGGCTATGGAATATACCTTACTCATCCTTGCGTTACCCCTGTTTATGTTCCTCTTTTTGGGCCTGATGGGAACCAAGTTTCGACACCGTACGGCGGGGTTTTTAGGAACGGCGGCGATGACCGTTACAACGACTGTGGCCTACCTCACCGCGTGGGAATTCTTCACCCAAACGCGGGTTGAGGGCGTTTTTCCAACGCAAATTCCGATCAATTTCGAGTGGCTTCGCTTTACTGATCTGCTTCATATCGACATGGGCATCCTTTTAGATCCGATCTCGGTGATGATGCTTGTTGTGATTACCACCGTTTCGCTGATGGTGCACATTTATAGCTTGGGTTATATGGATGGCGAGCGCGGTTTTCAACGTTACTATGCCTTCCTTGCGTTGTTCTCCTTCTCCATGTTGGGGTTGGTGGTGGCGACCAATATTTTCCAGATGTATATTTTCTGGGAGCTTGTGGGGGTCTCCTCTTACCTGCTCATAGGCTTTTACTACACCAAGCCAGCGGCTGTTGCCGCCTCAAAAAAGGCCTTTATAGTGACCCGTTTTGCTGATTTGGGCTTCTTACTGGGCATTTTGACCCTCTCTTATTATACGGGAACTTTTAGCTTCAGTTCGCTCTGCAATCCCCTTGACCCAGCTGTTGTTTCGGCGGCTGGTCAGACCTTCCTCGGAGGCTCGGTTGTTGCTTGGGGCTTGGCGCTCTGCTTTGTGGGGGGTGCTGGTAAATCGGCGATGTTCCCGCTTCATATTTGGCTTCCTGATGCGATGGAGGGTCCGACACCAGTTTCGGCACTGATCCATGCCGCTACGATGGTGGTGGCGGGTGTTTACTTGGTGGCTCGTCTCTTTCCACTCTATGTCGCCTATGCCCCCGATATACTGGTGGGGATCGGTTATGTAGGGGCTTTTACCTCGCTTTTTGCCGCTGTGATTGCCTGTGTGCAGACCGACATCAAACGCGTGTTGGCTTTTAGTACCATTTCACAGATTGGCTTTATGATGGTTGCGTTGGGTGTTAGTGGCATGGGTGAACATCAGGGCTTGGGCTATATGGCCTCCATGTTCCACCTCTTTACCCACGCGATGTTCAAAGCACTGCTCTTCCTCTGTGCCGGCGCGATTATCCATACGGTGCATAGCAACGAGATGAGTGCCATGGGCGGCTTACGTAAGCGGCTTCCACTGACCCATGCCGCCTTCTTGGTGGCTTGCTTGGCGATTTCCGGCGTGCCACCTCTCTCCGGTTTCTTCAGCAAGGATGAGATCTTGACAGCTTGCTTCAACTATCATCCTGTGATGGGGTGGTTGATGAGTGGCATTGCGGCACTCACGGCTTTCTATATGTTTCGCCTCTACTACAATATCTTTTGGGGTAAACCGGCAGATCGGCTGAATCAGATGCACGAAGCACCCGTAACGATGACCCTGCCGCTCATCTTGTTGGCTGGGGTGACAATCTTTGCGGGCTTCCTTCCTTTTGGGCATTTTGTGAGTAGCAACGGAGAACCCTATGAAATTACACTCGACCTACGGGTTGCTGTTACCAGTGTGCTGATTGCCTTGACCTCCATCGCTTTGGCAACGCTGTTTTACGCCAATGGACGGCAACAAATTCCCCATAAATTGGCCGTGGCCTTTGGTGGTTTACACCGTGCCGCCACCAACCGCTTCTACATTGATCAAGTGTGGATCTTCATCACCAAACGCATTATTTTCAATGGAATTTCTGCGCCGATAGCATGGTTTGACCGCCATATTATTGACGGTACGATCAATCTACTGGCCACGGCCACACAGGGATTCTCTTTTGTGATTCGTAAATTCCAGTCCGGCAATGTGCAGGAATACGCCTATGTATTCCTATTAGGGGCGTTGCTTATCACTACTTTGGTTGTTTTTATATCTTGATAAAAGAGTTGCTATGATAAATTTATTATCTCTATTTGTGGCCATCCCCCTGTTGATGATCTTTGCTCTGTGGCTCTGTCGCAGTATTCGGCAGATTCGCACGGTGATGACCTTGGGTGCGACAGCCTTGCTGGGTGCGGCGGTGACCCTGACGGTGTTTTTCCTTGCGGCTCGAGCTGCCGGCGATGGTAGCGAGATGCTCTTCTGTGCCGATGCGGTGTGGTATGAAGCCCTCAATATCCACTATGCGGTGGGGGTAGATGGTATTTCGGTGGCGATGTTGCTGTTGACTTCGATTATTGTCTTCACCGGAACATTCGCTTCGTGGCGGATG
Organism: Alistipes sp.; assembly: GCA_036650515.1. GTDB lineage: Bacteria > Bacteroidota > Bacteroidia > Bacteroidales > Rikenellaceae > Alistipes. The sequence continues at coordinate 7,613 of JAVVZO010000035.1, read as the reverse complement.
GCCTTCTTGACACGCGAATATTTTATGTGGTTCTGCTTGTTGAGTGTCGGGGTCTTCGGATTTTTTATTTCGATAGACCTCTTCACGATGTTCATGTTCTATGAGATCGCACTGATTCCGATGTACCTGCTGATTGGGGTGTGGGGTAGTGGTTCGAAGGAGTATGCGGCGATGAAGTTGACGCTGATGTTGATGGGTGGCTCGGCCTTGCTCTTGGTTGGAATCTTGGGTATCTACTTTGGTGCGGGAGCAACTACGATGAATGTGCTGACACTCTCCCAAATGTCGATCCCGATCGAAATGCAACGAATCTTTTTCCCGCTGACCTTCATCGGCTTTGGTGTTTTGGGGGCGTTGTTTCCATTCCATACATGGTCGCCCGACGGTCATGCCTCTGCACCCACGGCGGTCTCCATGCTACACGCTGGGGTACTGATGAAATTAGGAGGCTATGGCTGTTTCCGTGTGGCGATCTTCTTGATGCCGGAGGCGGCGGCCGAACAGGCGTGGTTTTTCTTGATTTTGGCGGCCACCGGAGTGGTCTATGGGGCTTTGAGCGCTGTGGTGCAGAAAGATCTCAAATATATTAATGCTTACTCCTCGGTGAGCCATTGCGGGTTGGTGCTCTTCGCTATTTTGATGCTCAATCAAACTGCGATGACCGGTGCTGTGCTACAAATGCTCTCCCACGGTCTGATGACGGCGCTCTTCTTTGCATTGATAGGAATGATCTATGGTCGTACCCACACCCGTTCGATCGACCAAATGGGTGGGTTGATGAAGGTGATGCCCTTCCTTGCCGTCTGTTATGTGATTGCAGGTTTGGCCAATTTGGGACTGCCCGGATTGAGTGGTTTTGTGGCAGAGATGACCGTTTTTGTGGGGTCGTTTGCACATGCTGATCTCTTCCATCGGGTGGTGACCATTGTTGCCTGCACCTCGATTGTGATTACGGCAGTCTACATCCTGCGGGTGATAGGTCGCCTGCTCTACGGGCCGCTTCTGAATCCTGAACACGCTAAACTGACCGATGCAACTTGGGAGGAACGATTGTCGGTGATCTGTTTGATTGTCGCCATAGCCGGTCTGGGACTGGCTCCGCTGTGGATGAGCAATATGATTAGCGAGAGTCTGCTCCCGATTGTCCAACATATAACAACAACGCTGGTATGATAAACTATTCGCAAGTACTTTTCATGCGGGACGAACTCTCGCTGACGGCGATCCTGCTGATTCTCTTGGTCTTTGACCTCTTCGCTTCGGAACGTGCACGACCTTGGGCAGGCTCTTTGGCGTGTGGGTTGATGGGCGTACACATTCTGATCAACATTTTTCCGATGCAGGAGATTTCAGCCTTCGGTGGCATGTACGACTATACCCCCATGATGACGGTGGTCAAGAGCATCCTTTCGATCGGCACGCTGATCGTCTTTATGCAATCCTCACGCTGGCTTAATCGGGAAGATACGCGCATCCGTCAAGGCGAATTTTATGTCTTGACCTTGGCTACGCTGTTGGGCATGTTTTTGATGATTTCGGCCGGTAACTTCCTGCTCTTTTTCATCGGAATCGAGATGGCCGCCATCCCGATGGCTACGCTGGTGGCCTTTGATAAATATCATCATCACTCCTATGAGGCAGGGGCCAAGTTTGTGGTCTCCTCGCTGTTTGCCTCGGGGCTGATGCTCTATGGAATTTCGATGCTTTATGGTACAACGGGGACGCTCTATTTTGATGATGTGGCCGCAGAAATTGTCGGGACACCGTTGCAACTCATGGCCTTTGTCTTCTTCTTTGTGGGTATTGCTTTTAAGATGTCTTTGGTCCCCTTCCACTTGTGGGCGGCCGATGTATACCAAGGTGCGCCAACAGGTGTAACAGCCTACCTCTCTGTGGTTTCAAAGGGTGCAGCCGCCTTTGTGCTATTCTTGTTGCTGACGCGGGTTTTTGCACCGATTGCGCAACAATGGCAATGGATACTCTACGGCATTGCGCTGGCAACGATCACCATCGGCAATATTTTTGCCATTCGTCAGCAGAACATTAAACGTTTCTTTGCCTTCTCATCCATCTCACAGGCTGGATATATCTTGTTGGGAATCATAGGTGGTACGGCAGTTGGAATGTCGGCAGTAGTCTATTATATACTGGTCTATTTGGTGGCTAATCTGGGTGCGTTCGGTGTGATTTCGGCCATTGAGCAACAGTCGGGCAAGATCCAAATTTCAGATTATAACGGGCTCTACAAGACCAATCCTCGCTTGAGTGTGGTGATGATGCTTTCGCTCTTTTCGCTGGCGGGTATTCCGCCTTTTGCGGGCTTCTTTAGCAAATTTTTCATCTTCATGGCGGCGGCCGGTTCAGGTTATTACTTGCTGGTATTCATTGCCCTGCTCAATACGGTGATCTCCCTCTATTACTATCTGATGGTTATCAAGGCGATGTTTATCACCCCCAACGAACAGCCGATTGCTACTTTTCGCTCCGATTATGCTACACGCATCAGCTTGGTGCTCTGTTTGGCGGGGATCGTGCTACTGGGTCTTGTGAGCGCCGTCCAAGGGGGTATTGCGGCCTTAAGTTACGGGATGTAAGGGATTTGGTACAACTGTTGCGGGCATTCGATCAAAATGCCATATGATGCAAATACAAACAGGTAAAGGTACGCTTCCGCTCCTATCACTGATCGCTATTTGGTCGATCTCTGCCATCTCCTCGTTGCCGGGATTGGCCATCTCTCCGATTTTAGGCGATCTGAATAGATTATTTCCCACGGCAACGGATTTGGAGATCCAAATGCTCACCTCGCTACCCTCGTTGCTGATCATTCCTTTTGTCTTGCTCTCGGGCAAGTTGTCGGTACAATTTGGCAAAATCAAGCTTTTGCAGATCGGGTTGACCATCTTTTTTTTGAGTGGTGTCGCCTGTCTTTTTGCTGAAAATATGCTGTTGCTGATCATCATCAGTTGCATTCTCGGTGTCGGGGCGGGTATTGTCATTCCGCTTTCCACGGGTTTGATTGTCGACTATTTTACGGGCGATAGGCGCGTGAAGCAACTGGGTTATAGCTCGGCGATCAATAACCTGACCCTCGTTTTGGCGACCACACTAACCGGCTATTTGGCTGGTATAGAGTGGCATTTGCCCTTCTTGGTCTACACCCTTCCCGTTATTTCTCTTGCGCTCTCTGTCTTTTTGAAAAACCAGCCAGCGCTTCCTGAGCCCATGGAGAGCGACCAATTCAAGCAAAAGACGATCGACATTCGGAAGTTGATGCAGCTGATGGCGCTCTATTTTTTCATCACCTTTGCGGTGCTCGTTGTCCCTTTTTACATCGCCTTTCTGGTCGATGTCTACCATTTTCACGCCACCTTTTCAGGGGTGTTAATTGCACTATTCTTCTTGGCTATTATGCTTCCCGGCCTGCTTTTGAGCCGGCTTATTCACACCCTGAGAGGCAATATCAACTGGATGGCATTATTGATGATCGGCATCGGATTGTTGGGACTTGGGATCTTTAAAAATCACCTGATGATGATCTTTGGATGTTTGCTGGTGGGGGGCGGCTATGGAGTGATGCAACCGCTGATTTATGACAAAGCAGCGATTATCGCGCCTCCGCGATCGGCAACGTTGGCACTCTCATTTGTTATGGCTGTGAACTACTTGGCGATTATGGTCTGCCCCTTTATCATCACCCTTTTCCGCGATATGGCGCAAACACAAAGCGACCGCTTCCCTTTTTTCTTCAATGCAATCTTGACACTGCTTGTCGCTACTGTGGCCTTCTCACGCCGCACCAATTTTGCCTTGGGACTGGACGCTTCCTATTATAAATAAGGAGGTGAAATCTATTTTTGTGTACCTCCGATGAGAATCGAACTCATATCCCAGGTTTAGGAAACCTGTATTCTATCCGTTGAACTACAAAGGCTTACGTCTTATTGATACGCTTGATCGGGAGGCGTTGCACCTCGATAAAAAAGCGGTGCGATCAGTAGACCGCACCGCAAAGATACTCTTTTTTTCTATTTTTAGAAACAGCTTCTTAGAAATGGAGGCCAACGCCGAATGAAAATACGTGGGCATGCAATTTATAGTTACCCGAGAAGACGGAATCTAATTTTGTGTTGTCCTGATAGTTATAAATGGGATAGGATCCTGTGCGTTCGGGATCAGCCGAGGAGACAAAGCAGTAGGCCAAATCAATGGAAACATATTTTGCAGGACGGAAACTCAAACCGGCAGTGTAGGACACTTTTGTCATTGAGGGTGTCTCGGGGTTGAGGTAGTTGCTACTGACTGGACTTTCGTCGACATACATACCCATACGAGCTGTCAGCCAGTCGCAAGCACGGTACTGAGCACCAAAACGGAAGGCCAAGGTGTTGGAGTAGTTTTTGACGGAATTGATGGGTGCAATTTCTAATTCTGGCTCATTAAAGGCCACGTTGAGCTCCTTATAGGCTGACCAACCGACCCATTGTAAGTCGACCGCAAATTCCCATTTTGGTGTTGGGCGGAAACTGACACCCCAAGTGACAGAGGTGGGCAGGGGGAGTTCGGCATTAAAAGTCCCTTTATCTAAGGATGGAATCACTTCTGCACCACCTACTTGCTGGCTGAATTGATTGAGCAGTCCTAAGTAGGCTTGTGCTTCGGCACTGGCATAGTTCATGGAGGCATGTCCTGTGCCAACCTTCATATTCATACGAGAACGGTAGCTCATACCCACTGACCATTCGTTGGTGATGTTCCATAGAATACCGGCATTGACACCCACCGAGATCTTCGCATCGCCTTTGAGATCGGCCGAGACGATGGATTCATTTTGGAGATTTTCTTTGAAATATTTTGCACCGGCCTGCGCCTTGGCGATCATCGCTTGGTAGGTTGCGGCGTTGGTTGGGTCGGCTTGCATCGCGGCGTTGAGTTTGGCTTCGGCATATTGGAAGCCTCCGGTGATCATCTTGTTGCCGCTACCAATGGGAAGCATGGCGCGGGAGAGGTTGAAATTACCCCAAGTGATCATCAGTCCTGCGCCGATAGAGACCTTGTCGCCAAACTTATAGGCGAGGGTCGGTTGGACGGTATAGGATTTCATATCAATGCCTTGTACCAAATGAGCACCCGACCAGTTCTTGTCCCAATTCATGGAAGAGCCATTGGGGGTGAAGAAACCCACGCCGACTGCGAGATTGGAGGTGGGTTTGTAGTTGAAGTAGGCATAGATAGGGGTCGAGATTTTGTTGTCTGATTTTTCGGCAACCCCTGGTTTATAACCATTTTCAAGGGTGGGTAAAGCTCTGTATGTCGCGCTGGTAACGATGCCGGTGAGGCCTACTGAGATGTCAAATTTGTTGTTCTGAAAAGCTGTTGCGGCGGGATTGAAAAAGATGGATTCCGAATTGAGCTTCATCGCAGTACCCACGTGACCCATACCGGTTTGTTTTGCCGATAAAGTGTTGACCTGATATCCTTCAGCGAATGCCGAAGCAATGGGTGTTAACAAGGCGGCTAAGAGTAAGAATTTTTTCATACTTATTTTATTTAATGAAAGTTGTCAGTCTCGTGAAAATCGGGGCAAAAGTAGGCAAACAAATGTTTTCGACCAAATTTTTTGTTCGAAATATCTTTAAAATTGGTAGAAAAGGCTATATTTGGCGGTTTGGGATACAGCAAGATAACGGAAAAATGATTGGTGTGGCCTCGGATTTTGGCTACACGGCTCATCTTATCCTAAAGAGGCTTGCGCGCACACCAAGAAACTGCCTATTTTTGACAAAACAGCCTCTTAATCTCTATAATAATATAGTCTTCCGTCGCTCTTTATTGAATGAGCCACCAAATATAACTTATGTAGATCAGCAGGAAGAGGATGCCTTCCCAACGGTCGATCATTCGGCGGCGGAAGGTGAAGGCGGCGATGAAAAGTACCAACGAGCTCAAAACAACCATCAGAATATCAATCAGCGTGATCCCTCCCATAGAGAGCGGGTGGATGGTGGCGCTGATGCCGAGAATAAGCAAAATATTGGCGATGTTAGAACCGACAACATTACCGAGTGCCATCTCCGGCTTACCCTTGAGTAGCGAGACGATGGAGGAGGCCAATTCGGGTAGTGAGGTGCCACCGGCCACCAAGGTGATGGCGATGACCGATTCGCTGATACCCCAAGCGCGAGCAATAGCGGTCGCCCCGCGCAGAAAAAGTTCACCGCCAACGACCAGAGCACCCAAGCCACCAACAATCATCAGTGTGGAGAGCCAAATGGCCATCGGTCGCTTGACACCTTCAGTATCCGGAGTGTTACGTTTGGTGGCGTGGATGGTGTAACCTATCAATCCGATGTAGATCAGCACCATAATAATGCCCTCTATCCGTCCGATTTTATCTATACTACCCAAGTGGAGCAGTCGATCAGAGGTGATCAGCAGAAGCAAAATGGAGACCGCAAAGCCGAAGGGGATGTCACGACGGATGTTGCTCGCTGTGAGTGCGAGTGGAGCGATCAGGGCGCAGACGCCCAAGATGACAAAGACGTTGAAAATATTCGATCCGACGATGTTTCCGATAGCGATGTCGCTGTTGCCACTGATGGCCGAGAGGACACTGACCACCAATTCCGGAGTCGAAGTTCCAACGGCGATGATGGTCAATCCGATGATAAACTCTGAAATGCGGAAGCGTTGGGCAACGGCGGCCGCTCCATCGGTAAGATAGTTTGCTCCGGCAAGGATGAGCAGAAGGCCAAAGAGTAGGGAGGCTATTTCCATTATAAATAGTTTTTAGTGAAGCATCAAAATACTAACAGCCATAATGGCCATGCCAGCCACAACACCGTAGATGGCTAAATGAGCCTCGCCATATTTATGTGCAGCCGGCAGTAGCTCATCGAGTGAGATGAAGACCATGATGCCGGCAACTCCTCCCAAGACACAACCCATCAGCGTGGCCGACATAAAGGGCATGAGCAGAAAGTAGGCCAAGAGTGCGCCGGCTGGTTCGGCCAATCCCGAAAGAACGGAGAGGCGGAAAGCCTTCACACGATCACCGGTGGCGTAAAAAATGGGGACAGAGACAGCAATGCCCTCAGGAATGTTGTGGATGGCCACCGCCACAGCGATGGCGATACCGAGCGAGGTGTTCTCGACAGCGGTGGTGAAGGTGGCGATGCCTTCCGGAAAGTTGTGGATAGCGATTGCCAAGGCGGTCATCACACCCATTCGCATCAACTGGGGGTGTTGGGGTCTCTTGTTCATCTCCTCAATACGGTGGGCCTCATGTGGGTTCTCCACCGAAGGCACCAAACGGTCGATGATGCCAATGAGCAAAATGCCTCCAAAGAAGGCCAATACCATATAAAGCATGCCCAGCTGAGCTCCGTGTTCCGCCTGAAGGACGGTGCGCGATTCTTGTAACAATTCCACAAAAGAGACATAGATCATCACCCCCGCCGAAAGGCCGAGTGAAAAGGAGAGTAGCCGCATATTGGTTCGCTTGGCAAAGAAGGCGATGGTGCTTCCGATGCCTGTGGCTAAACCGGCACCGAGCGTGAGTAGTAACGGCAGAAGAATATTTGTATCCATCAATTAAGACAATTTATTACTTT
>JAVVZO010000034.1:0-17023 GCA_036650515.1 Alistipes sp. | reverse complement strand
GGAAGGGGGAAGAGACCGACTTTTCGTCTTTTTGCCGGATCAAAAAGGACTTAAATTGAACGACAAGAGCGCCAAGAGGACGTTGGATGCCAGCTCAAAAAGGACTTAACGAGTGCTCAACAACAAGTGAAAAAAGAGAGAAGAGACCCTGAATGGATCTCTTCTCTCTTTTAAGCACCTACGGTTCTATTCTATGACTGCTTCCGCTTCTGGATCAGTAACCAAAATACGTCCACAGTACTCACAAACAATAATTTTGCGACCTTGGCGAATATCTACTTGCCTTTGGGGCGGGATGCGATTGAAGCAACCACCGCAAGCGTCACGGCGCACGGTAACCACCGCCAAACCATTCCGCACATTGTGGCGAATGCGCTCATAGGCAGACAACAGTCGCTCATCAATTTTTGCCTTGGCGTGTTGCGCCTTGATCTCATAAGCCGCAACCTTGGGCTTTGTTTCTGCCTCAATACTGGCCAACTCCTCTCTCTTTTGCGAAAGATCTTTGGTCCGTTCAGCAAAGATCGCCATCGACTCTTCCGACAGTGTCTTTTTAGCCTTAACACCAACGGCATACTCCTTGAGACGTTTATCGGCTAACTCGATCTCCAACTCCTGATATTCAACCTCTTTCGAAATAGCATCAAACTCGCGATTGTTGCGCACGTTATTCTGCTGTTCTTTGTAGTTGGCGATCATAATCTTGGCTTGGTCGATCTCACGTTTACGCTGTTTGGTGAGCGTATTGAGTTCCTCTATCTCAGCATTGATGTTATCCACGCGGGTCTTTAATCCCGTTAGTTCATCCTCAAGGTCTTGGACTTCAAGAGGCAGTTCACCCTTTACTTTGTTGATTTCGTCGATAAAGGAATCAATCTTCTGCAAATCGTAGAGTGCCACGATTTTTTCCTGCATCGAATAATCAACTTCAGCTGTCTTCTTCTGTGTTGCCATATAATGTCTTTATGTGTTTATATCAAGTAATTTATCGGATTACAAGAGTCCTCACTCTTGCGAACCGCAAAGGTATGCAAATTTTCCGATAAAATTTCAAATAAAATATCAATAACGCAATATTCGCTCTCGAAATGCCCCACATCGGCCACCGTAAAAGCTCCATCGGGGATCATGAAATCATTATATTTCAAATCAGCAGTCACATAGAGATCGGCCTTTGCCGCCCGCACCTCCTCCATCAACGAAGCACCCGCACCTGTACAGACAGCCACTCGGCGCACCTTATCGGTAACTATCGCGCTATGACGAATAGCAGGCACCGTTAGTTTCTCTTGGATCTGCTTCAAAAAGACCTCTGTTTTCAATGCCTCAGGCAGTTCTCCCACCACACCGAACCCCGTTGCAGGATTATCTGCTCGTGGCTGCAATATAAATAACTGATTAATGCCCAAAATAGTAGCTAATCGCCAGCTCATTCCATTCGGCGCGCTATCTAAATTGGTGTGGCAGGCATATAAAGCAATGCCCTGATGGATGGCACGCGCCACACACCGCTGCACCTGATTGGCCGAATTGAGGCGCAAGAGCGGATGAAAAACAAGCGGATGATGGGTGATAATCAGGTCACACCCTTCGCGCTCAGCTTCATCTAACACCGCATCGGTTACATCCACAGCCAACAGCGCCTTGCGCACTTCATCCCCTGATTGTCCCACAATCAAGCCTGAATTGTCATAGGATTCCTGCAAAGCAAGTGGCGCAAACCGCTCAATGACAGTGGTTATCTCTGCTATTTTCATTTTTCAAAAAGCGATTGTTCATAAAAGGCAAAAAGCTCTTTTTCAATGGTTGCCTCCTCTTTTTTCACACGAGAAGGACGACCGGGTCGCCTTTTACTACTGCTCTCAACGGCCGGTTTCTCCGCTATCACAGTGGCAACAGCAGGTTTTTCGGTAGTAACAACTGGCTCTGCCTCATCCATCTTTAACTCCTCGCGCACCTCCACCAACAGTGAACGCACCCGTTGAAGCCGCTCCAGCAAGGCCGCATCCCGAGAGATTTCGCTCTGATTTTGCTTCAGGCTCTTTTTTGCCCCATCCAAGGTCATCCCCCGCTCTTTGACCAGATGATAAATGAGCTTCAGATACTCCACGTCTTGGGGTGAGAACATCCGGTTTCCCTTTTTGTTCTTAGTGGGACGCAAGACATCAAACTGCGCCTCCCAATAACGAATCAGTGATGGGTTTACATCGAACAACTCCGACACCTCACCCATTGAATAAAAAAGTTTTTTTACCTCCATAGCTATCTCTTTTTTATTGTATTAATTGATAATGGCGCAACGCTTTTGCAATGCCATCCTCGTCCACATCGGCCGTCACATAATCAGCTATTGCTTCGGCGGCCTCACAAGCGCCACCCATCGCCACACCGACCGCGGCACCTTGGATCATCGGCACATCATTACCGCCATCCCCAAAGGCCATCGTCTCGCTCCAATCCACTCCATAATGCTTTAAAAAGCACTCCATTCCCGAAAATTTGTCAATCCCCCGCAAGTTAATATCGGCAAAGAGGTCATTCCAGCGGCTCGACACGCAATTCGGGAAAAGCGGCATCAATGCCATCTCCCGTTGCTGATCAACGTAAATATTGATTTGGTAAATCGTCTGCTCGGCGGCTAATTGCCTCAAATTACGCACTTGGGGAGTAGGCAGATCCACCAATTTGGCCAAGGCCGCCACCCGATCATCCACATAGTTGACAAAAATGCCATCGGCAGTCATGAAAGAGCAAGGGAACGGATCTCGATCCAGCCGGTCGAAAAGTTGTGTTAGGTCTTCACGCGGAATGCCACGATCCAACAACACTTTGCCATCGCCAGTCAAGCAGCAACCTCCGTTAACAGTCATATAGCCATCAAAATCAAGACCTTCTAAATTGCGAATATCACGCATCAAACGCCCTGTGGCGATAATGACCAACACCCCTTGCTGACGCAACTGGCGAATGGCCTCAACCGCAGAGGGAGGTATCCGATGGGTCTTGAAACTCACCAGCGTACCATCAATATCAAAAAATAGTGCCTTATATGCCATCTTATTTATTCAGTATTCGTAAAGCGTTCGGGTATAAATTATTCACACGCCCACCAATCCGCTTGGCAAAACCAAGCGCCACCCCTTCCGCGGTCACCAAATTCATGCCTTCGGTAAATAGTGTTGCCGACAACTCCTTGCGGCGCAGGTAGTTTAAGGCCTCCTCCGTCTCCAAAGGAGCTTCGGGCAGCGCCTCGCGGTTCAAACCACAAAAGAATGCCAATGCAGGATCGGGCTTCAGCCGCCCTTTAAAGAGCTGTCCCATCGCCACCCCCGAATAGATGACATTCAGCGCTTCGGCCAAGCGTTTCACGCTCTCCATCTGTGTACAATAGTAGCCATAATAGGTGTCTCCAATCAGCGCAAATTGCATCTGTTGCGGTGCTAAAACCCACCGTTCCAATTCAATGCGGCTCTGCTTGTCTACTGTTGTCAGCATCGAACGGCGTGCTTTGGGGCTACGTGCCCTTCCTCCAGCATCAAAAGCCTTGCGAGCCACAGCAATAAAAAAGCCTTCACCCTTGGTGCGATGAGGGAAAAATCGGAAAGTTTGAAACCCTCCGACAGTGCCACACACAATGCCCCACGAACGCTCACAAGTCACTTCATGTGCCCGCACCACCGCCGCTTCGGCCCAAAGAGAGAATTTTTCTAATACCTCTTCATCCTCCGTGCGATTGAAGGTGCAGGTGCTATAAATCAACAATCCGCCCGGCTTAAGTGCCCGCCAAGCCTCCCTTAGAAGCTCTTCTTGGCGCACCGCGCACAAAGTCACATTCCCCTCACTCCACTCTGCACGAGCCTCTTCTGCCTTGCGAAACATCCCCTCGCCAGAGCAGGGAGCGTCAACAGCCACCACATCGAAGCCATCTTCAAACTCCGCCACACGCGATGCCTCCTCAATGGTCACAAGGATATTCCCCGTGCCCCATTTGCGCACATTATCAGCCAAGACCTGCGCCCGTTGCCGATTGACTTCATTGGCCACCACCAACCCCTCACTGCCTACCAAAGAGGCATACAGTGTGGCTTTGCCTCCCGGAGCAGCACAGAGATCAAGGACACGTCGTCCCGTCAAATCCACATCCGCTAACAGATGGCCGACAAATTGCGAAGAGGCCTCCTGAACATAATAGCAACCGCCATGGAAGGCCGGGTCTAAAGTGAACAGTGGACGCTGATTCAGGTAGTACCCAAAAGGACTCCACGGAATCTGCTCACACGCATTCGGCACCCTTCCTTTGGAGGGGTGGATGCGCAAAGATACGGGTGGCAGGGTCTCTAAAGCAGCACAGAGCGCGCTCCCCTCCTCCTCACCTAACTCTTTGAGAATAGATTCGGTAAAGCGTTCAGGTAACATCATTTTTGTTGTTTAGCGCGAAGTTCTGCGATGCGGTCATAAATCTGTTTCAAAACCACCGGATCATCCACAAAATCTTCATGATCCTTATCAATGGTCAACACCTCACCATCATAAATGGTCGTGATCCAATGGTCGTATTTTTCATTCAGCCGAAGCAAATAGGCCTCATCAATATTCATCTCATACTCCCGTCCCCGATGGCGGATCTGCGAAATTAATGTCGGCACACTGGCCTTGAGGTAGATTAGCAGATCGGGTTTCGGCACCAGATTGGTCACCAGATGGAAGATATTCATATAGGTTTCTATATCGCGTGTGGGCATCAATCCCATTTGGTGGAGGTTGTCGGCAAAAATATGGGCATCCTCATAGATCGTCCGATCCTGAAAAATATCACCCGATGCGTTCGACAGCATATCCATCGTCTGCCGAATACGACTTCCCAAAAAGGACATTTGAAGGTGAAATGCCCAACGGCTCATCTCCTCATAAAAATCGCCGATATAGGGATTATTCACCTCTTCATAATAGGCCTTGGCCTGATAATGTTCCGTCAGGATACCTGTTAATGTGGTCTTGCCACTTCCAATGTTACCTGCTATTGCTATATACATAGTTTCTTCAATTTTGTCAATCATTTGTATAACCTATGATTCGATCCGCCACACTGCGGTCATTCATCAAGCGGGGGATCTTCGTTTTCCCCACCGATTTAAGCCACGCTAAAAAGTGATTATGCGCCATCACGGTGATCCGTGGCGGATCTAAGGTAGAGAGCCGCTTGGCATCGTAATCAGAATTCAAAGCCCGCAATTCATGGTCTAACACCTCCGTAAAATGAGCCAACCCATCGGGTTCTCGACGAAACTCAACAACCCATTCATGGGCACCGCGTTCCGTCAAATTCATATAGCAGGGCGCTACCGTATACTCTTCAATCTCCGCCCCTGAGGCCTCGCAAGCACAAGCCAAAGCCTGCTCCACATTGTCGGCAATCAACTCCTCTCCGAAGACATTGATATACTGTCTTGTGCGACCAGAAAAGCGAATCCGGTAAGGATCTGTGGAGGTAAAAGTAATGGTGTCTCCAATTTCGTAACGCCACAGGCCATTATTAGACGTAACCAGCAACACATAGGTCTCGCCCGCCTTCACCCCTTCTAACGGAACGATGGTCTCCTGCTGGCGAAATTCAAAATATGTCCCATAATCTAACATCAACAACATATCGTCACGCATGGGATCGTCTGCTAAGGCAAAAAATCCCTCCGAGGCGTTATAGGTCTCCACATAGTGCATCTTTGGGGAGGGGATCAACTCCTCAAAAGCCCGAAGATAGGGGCGGAAAGAGACCCCTCCGTGGGCAAAAAGTTCCAAATTTGGCCACACCTCCAAAAGATTCTTGCAACCCGTATAGGCCAAAATGCGACGCATGAGTGCCAAATTCCAAGAGGGTACGCCCGCAATAGCGGTGATGGGCTGACCAACGCATTCGCAACAAATAGCCTCGGCTTTGGCATCAAAATCGGGAATCAAAGCCGTTGCCATCTTCGGAGCACGAAACCACCCGCTCCAAAAAGGGGTATTCTTAATCGCCACAGCCGAAAGATCGCCCACAAACCGTCCTCTTTCCTGCTGATAAGAGCCACCCAAAGTGAGCACCTTACCATCACAGACCGTGGACTGAGGGTAGTTAAGCACATAGGTCGATGCCACATCCCGCATACCTTGGGTATGATTATGCAACAAAGAAGCCGTTGTGACCGGAATGTATTTGCTGCGGTCGGAGGTTGTACCTGAAGAGCGAGCAAACCACTTCACCTCACCCAAGGTAACCACGTTTTTTTCCGCCTGAAACATCCGCTCTATATAGGGTTTGAAGCTATCGTAATCAAAAGTCGGAAGGGCTCGTGCAAAAGCTTCTGGCGTAAGATCCGCCTGCAATCCGAATTCTTGACCAAAAGAGGTGCGCACGCCCTCTGCCAAACGCTGTTTCAGCATCTCCCGCTGCACCTCCAAAGGATGACGGCGGAAGAGGTCTATCGTCCGTCCTCGACGGGCAAAATAGGTTTGCAGGACGCTGTTTCTTATGGACACCGGTCTCTTGTTTTTAATTAAAAAATTGTCCCACCGTACCCACAGAACCTCTCATGGCAAAGACCACCACACGGTCATAGGCATTGATTTCGGTACTCCCCACCGCGATGAATACTTTGTCTCCACGTACAATACCACCAATGATGGCATCTTCAGGAAATCCTAATTTATTGATCGGCTCTTTGGTGGCGGGAGCATTGGGCTTAACGATAAATTCCAACACCTCGGCATCACTGCCAGTTAAACATTTAATGGCCTGCACATCGGTCGACATCGTAAAGCGAAAGATGTTTGATGCGGTGACCAATTTCTTGTTAATAATTGTATCAATACCGATACTCTCCGCCAAATTGATGTAGTTGAGATTTTCCACCTCGGCAATGACTTTTTTAACCCCCATCCGCTTGGCTAACATGGCCGTAAGGATGTTGGTTTCACTCCGCCCCGTCACCGCCACAAAAGCATCCATATTGGAGAGTCCCTCCTCTAACATAGACTCCGTATTGCGTCCATCTTCATTGATAATCAGGGTCTGCTCCAACAATTCTGCCAGTCGATAGGCTTTTTCAGCACTATAATCAATCAGTTTGATGTTCACCTCACTTTGCAAGGCCGTAGCGATCTGAATGCCAATGCGTGAGCCACCCAAAATCATCATATTCTTGATCTCAATATTGCTCTGTCCCGACAGCTCCATCACATCTTGGACAGCATCTTGGCGAGCAATGACATAGATGGTGTCACCCTCGACAAAGCACTCTTCAGGACGAGGAATGATGGTCTGACCACCTCGGGTGATGGCAACCGTGCGATAGCTCAAAGGCCGATCATCTTCGGCAAAGCCCGATACTTCATGCCCCACCAACGAAGAGGTCGGCTCCAGCTTGAAGACCACAAGTGACAACTTACCGCTCGAAAAATCCACATATTCGGTCGTTGCCGTATGCCCCAGCAAGTTGATCACCTCGCGAGCAGCCACTTTTTCGGGATAGAAAAGGTAGTCGATGCCCATTTCGATGAACATCTCCTTGTTATTGGGTTCTAAATATTCATTGTTATCAATGCGTGCGATGGATTTTTTCGCCCCCATCTGCTTGGCCAGCATAGACGATACAATATTTTCATTCTCTTCATGGTTCACCGCAATAAACAAGTCGCAGCGGCGCACTGAACTTTTGCGCAAGGTGGCAAAAGTGGTCGAATCACCTTCAACGGTAATTACATCGGCCAAACTCCCCACTTCATCCAAAAGCTTTTGATCTTTATCTATAATGGTGATATCGTGGTTATTACCACTCAGCATCATCGCCAAATGGCTACCCATCTCACCTGCTCCCGCAATTACAATTTTCATGATTTCGAAATTCTACTACGGAGCGCCACCTCCATTTTACACCCAAACAACCAGTTCGGCCGCATATTTGCAAATTATCATACAAATGTATATATTTGCCACGGAACACCCAAAAATTCGGACAGTTAAATTCACAAGAATATGCCAACTTGGTTAATCGTTATCTTATGCGCCGTTGTTGCCTTGGCGCTTTTCGTTTTAGGAATGTCTCTCACGCTGATGCTAAAAGGGCACAACATAGACTCAGAGATCTCCACAAATAAACACATGCAGGAGCGGGGCATCAAGTGTGCCATTCAAGAGATGCAAGAGGAGGTCAACGCCGCCGACTGCAAAGAGGCTGGTTGTACAGGCAACTGTGCCGGATGTGATATAGAGCATCCGCAACCAAAGAGAGAATAACACAACCGCAAAGAGGCCTTGCAAAAGCACGACCTCTCACCCAACTAATTTGGACTATTCTCTATTGTGGACAGTTTTTGGAACGGCAGACGAACCAAGGATTGTGCAAATCTTCTTTGTTATAGGTAAACGCCTCATGGTCAGGTAATGACCGTGTCTGTCCACCTGCTTCCGCCAAAATCAACTCTCCCGCGGCGGTATCCCATTCGTAGGTATGTGTGGTGCGGGCATAATAGTCTACCACCCCTTCTGCCAACAGACAGAATTTATAAGAACTGCCCTGTTCGATGATCTCCAAATCAGGGTGACGCTCGCGCAACTTTGCGATATGCTGACGGGTCTCCTCGGTTTGGTGAGAGCGAGAGACCGCAACCTGCAAATGAGTATGCGGAGGGGCGACCAACGGAAGCTGAATACTATCTTTCATCACCTCTGCATAAGAATATTCCGCCTCTTCATCGGGAATGATGTGTTCTCGTAAAAAAGAGCCCTCGCCACGAGAGGCAAAATAGATCTTCTGCAAAAAAGGGACATAGACCACCGAGGCAATGCAAATATTATTCTCCATCAGGGCAATATTGACCGTAAATTCGTTGTTGCCCTTGATAAATTCGACCGTACCGTCCAGCGGATCTACCAGCCAAAAAAGCTCCCAATTTCGACGCTCTTCATAGCGCATTTCACGGCCTTCTTCGCTCAAAACGGGGATACGCGTAGAGCCCAAGTACTCCCGAATAACATTATGAGCAGCCCGATCAGCCACAGTAATGGGGGTATTATCCCCCTTAATGGCAATGTCATAATTGTCACAATGTTTATAGATTTTCATAATAGCTGCTCCGGCTCGCACCGCGGCATTAAAAACCTTGGGCAACAGATAGGTTTTCACCTCCTCATTCAGCATATTTATAGACTTTTCGATTATGCACCTTGTTCATGCAGATAAAGGTAATACTATTTTATGAGATGGTGAAATTTCTGGTCGACTTTTTTCGAGTCACAGCAGGAACTTGAATCAAAGACAGCACACACCACACAAGGACAACTGTCAGCAATAATGCCGCCGCCATCAGCTTCCCATGGAAAAGCACAAGCAGCCCCACTCCCCCCATCAGCCATACTGCCCCAGTGAACAAACGGCGAAAGACAACAGACTCTCCAGACAGCTGTCTGAGAAGAGGAATATAGAGCGTATGGCAGGCCACAGCGGGAATTTCTCGTTGTAAATCAGCCGTAAAGCCCCCTGCCGCCATCACCTCACGCCGAGCGAAGGCTGTCACCGGTGCACCAAAGCGCGAGCGCACCTCTTTAATTTGTCCTTCAGGAAAAACCGAAATCTCTGCCGCCAACCGTTCAATAGCGCCTATCATCAAATGGTGCGAATTTTCCACAGGGAGCAGATAATCGTAAACAGCCACACCTGCGGCGGCATCCAAATCATCCACAAGCGTTGTGGTCGCCCTATCCATCAGCACCAAACGGCGGAAACGGCGACTGCGAGAACGATAAAGGCCACGGACACCTGCGACCGGCAACTCAGCAGAGCGTTGGAAGTCTACCCGAATCATCGCATAGGTCACCGCCAAGGTTCGAAACAGGACGGGCCAACGCTGGGCATCTATGACCACAAGCACCTCATAGCGTGCGTATTCCACATCCAACAAATTACTTATCTGCTCCAAAGTACAGTTACCCACACAAAGCACAGAAATTCCCACTCCAGCACGCGAATCGCACAACACACCGCGACGCAAGGTCAATAAACGACCACGGTGTTCCCCTCGCATCATTCGAAGACCAAGGATGATGAGATAGGCGGTTACAGCGCACAAGGCCAGTAGCAGAACTCCTTCGATCACGAACATACAATCGTACGCTTATAGGAGTGCACCAAGGTCTGAAAATAAGGGCGTTCTTCTCGATCAAGCCACCGTTCCAAGAGATGTGTAGCATAGCCCTCATTGACCATGTGGCGCAAGAGTGTTTTCCGATCCTCAGCCGTCATTCGACTAAAGCCCAATTTCATCGCTCGCCCCATTGATGATCCACGTAGCGCACAAAGGGTGTACATCGCCTCGATCCCCACCTCGGCAGTTGGCGGATTAGCCACCAAGCGCAGGATACGGGTTTGCGCCTCTTCAATCCCAAATTCACGCACAATCGCCAATCCAAAACACTTTAAATGATGCTCCGGAGCAGCCAACAACGCATCATAAGTAATCGGTAGCGCACCGCGGCGCAGTAGGGCGATCAGTTCTGAGCGTTCAAAAGGGGTGAATGGCTCTCGGAAGGTCGCCATCAACGACAATGCAGCTGTCGGGTGGCAGGCAAGCTGCACCAACAAAGCATAAAAGCGCACACTCCGATTGCTACTCTCACGATAAGAAGCCACCCGTTTGGCCACCGAAACATCCAAAGGCAAGCCGGCTAATTGCAATAGACAGAAGGCCCGCTCCTCGCCTCTGGTACGCCGAGCACGCCGCAGAAAAAGTTCATCCAACCGATAGGTCTTCACAAAATGTCTTAACGAATCAGGGTCTAAACCGGCCGTCGAAAGCGATAAGCGGGAGACCACCTCCGCCAATACCTGCCGCGCTCCATACCGGTGGAGCAGCGGAAAATGAGGTGGCTCCTCCTTTCCTGTCACAAAAGCAGACATCACGATATGCAAATATTTCATCCGCATGGGCTCAATCCACTGTGCACGATGTCGAGCCAGCAGACCGCACCACACCGCCCGCGCAACCACCAACAAGATAAGGATCAAGATGGCATAAATATAAATAAGGTAGGCTAACTGCATCATACAATACGATTTAGAAGCTATTTTAAGAAACTGTTTAAAAAGGATGCCGTGGTATCACAAACCACCTCTTAATTCACCAAGGATCTTTCCGCGCAACCGCTGAAGGCTCAGAGGGAAGGTCATATACTGATCTACACCTTGTTCTAATAAGCTCAAAATAAAAAATTCGGACTGTTGCCACGAGATCACATGAATCGCGGGACGGCGCAAACCATGCGGACGCACCTCACTGATCATACCTTTATCGCAAAGGAACGGATTGGCGGCTAACAAGATCAACAGATCTACGCCCCCACGATGACAGACAGCCTTCATTTTAGCAAAATCGGAGGTGTAGCTCACCTCTGCCTTTATATCACATAGAGAAAATAGAATGAGATTTCCTAAAAAATCATCCTCAGAGACAATCAGTATTTTATACATCTTTCAAGCGGGTTTGTTGAACAAGATCACCCACATCTAAAAATATGCCAAAGCGTGGCAAATTAAAAAATAGTCGCTGAAGTTTTTGTTTTCTAAGAAATATGTCTATATTTGCAGTTCGAAATTTATGCACAATACAAATCAATTTTGATTAAATGTACGTTATAGTAGAGATCGCAGGTCAGCAATTTAAAGCTGAAAAAGGTCGGAAGCTCTTTGTTCACCGTCTTCAAGATGAGGTAGACTCATCGGTGAGCTTCGACAAAATCCTGCTCACAGACAACGACGGTCAGGTCAAAGTAGGCACACCTGTAGTAGAAGGTGCCTCAGTAAAATGCAAGATTCTCAAGCACCTCAAGGACGATAAAGTCCTCGTGTTTAAGAAGAAACGCAGAACAGGTTATCAGAAGCAGAATGGTCATCGTCAGTATCTGACTCAGATTCTGATAGAAGATGTTGTTGCATAACCCTTAAAGCAAAGAGACATGGCACACAAAAAAGGTGTAGGTAGTTCAAAGAACGGCCGTGAGTCGGAAAGCAAGCGACTCGGAGTAAAACTTTTCGGTGGTCAGTTTGCAAAGGCGGGCAACATCATTGTTCGTCAAAGAGGCACTGTCCACAATCCCGGTGATAACGTAGGTATCGGCAGGGATCACACACTTTTTGCATTGATTGACGGAACGGTCGAGTTCTGCAAGAAGCGCGAAGGAAGATCTTATGTCAGCATTTCGCCCCTGAGCGAGTAAGCTGATTCATTGACAATAAAAAGCGCAACGGTTTCCCGTTGCGCTTTTTATTTGCCACCCATCCCACCCCAATTTACCGGCTTCACGCGGAGACAGCACAAGATACAAACTTCCGAATGCCACGAGCCGACAAAGCAAAAGGGGAGATGCATTTTGCATCTCCCCTATGATGGATCAAAAATCTATTAGAAACCTACTTCCAAGCCGAGATTCACGACGCCTTTATAGCCAACACCTGCCTCTAAAAATCCCGCAATACGATTTGTTCCCACCCGAATGGCGATCGGATTCACCTGAAAGGCAAAATCGGCCTCCTGATCGCAAATCACCGCACCGACACCAGCCGTACCATAAAGTCGAACGATGCCTGACTTCAAATAGTAAAATTCAGCGGTCGGAACCACCGTAAACAAATCGTACTTCAAATCACCTAAAAGGTTCTTTTCGGTAATGCGGGTAAAGGAGAGATCTGCACCAAATGCCCAGCTTGCATTGCGTGTAAAGCGGCGGTAACCCACTGATAAACTACCTGTTGAGGAGAGCTCGCCATCGCCCAAAAAAGCGTCTACAAAGGTCGAGGCCATCGTCAAGAAGACAGCATCTCCGTAAGCAACTTTGATGCGGTTCGGGCAAGGTTTTGCTGTTTTACTTTGCGCCTCCACCCCTTGAGGGAGCAGAAAGCAGACAAAGATCAAGCTGAGAAGTACTCTTTTTAGTTTCATTAGGCTATTTTTTTCATTTGTGTGTGTTTTCAGAGGTGATTTAAGGTGATTTAAATTGCCGACAACAATTTACAGCCGTTCATCAATCTTTTGTATGCAAATTAAATATAAAACTTCGTGTTACGCAACTATTTTCAATGAACACAGTAGTTTTTATCACCAAAATATCCAATATAAAACAGAGAGGTGTCGCAAATCATCTGCGACACCTCTCAAAATGCACTATCTGAGATCCTTAATATTCAATCTTAGACAGTCGCTGATAACCATTATAACGCCACTTGGCATTCTCCTCAGCAGCACGGAATAATTCATCAGCCTCAGCCGGGAAGGCTTTTTTCAGCGAAGTGTAACGCACCTCCTTCATCAAAAACTCCTGAAATTTCGACCAATCAGGCTCTTTCGAATCCATCACAAAGGGGTTCTTACCCGTAGCTTCCAACTGTGGATTATAGTGCCACAAGTGCCAATAGCCACATGCAACAGCCTCTTTACCTACTGTTTGAGTCCGTGTCATACCACCCTTGATGCCGTGGTTGATACACGGTGCATAGGCAATCACCAATGAAGGACCGGGATAAGCCTCAGCCTCTTTGAGCACCGTAAGCAACTGATTTTGTGACGCACCGATCGACACCTGTGCCACATAGACATAACCATAGGTCATCGCTATCGCGCCAATATCTTTCTTGCGAATACGCTTGCCACTCGATGCAAATTTAGCAACAGCGCCCACCGGAGTGGCTTTCGAAGCCTGACCGCCTGTATTTGAATAGACCTCGGTGTCCACAATCAGAATATTGACATCCATTCCTGAGGCAAGGACATGATCCACACCACCAAAACCAATATCGTATCCCCAACCGTCACCACCAATAACCCATTGCGACTTTTTCACCAAGAAATCCTTCTTTTCTAAAATCGCCTTGCAGGTATCACAGCCGCAAGCCTCCATCATCGGAAGTAGACGTGCCGTCACCTCAGCCGATTGAGCCGAAGAATCACGCGTAGCAATCCACTCTTTCATCACCTCTTTTAGCTCGGTCGAGCATTTGGGACATTCCGCAATCGCCTGTTCCATTTTACCTTGGATGCCATCGCGGAGATGCTCAATGCCGATGTGCATACCCAAACCAAACTCGGCATTGTCCTCAAAAAGAGAGTTTGCCCAAGCCGGTCCTCTGCCTTGTGCATTGGTGCAATAAGGTGTCGAGGGGGCAGATCCTGAGTAGATAGAGGTGCAACCGGTTGCATTGGCTACCATCATCTGGCTACCAAAAAGCTGGGTAATGGCTTTGATATAAGGTGTTTCACCACAACCAGCACAAGCACCTGAGAATTCAAACAAAGGTTGTGCAAACTGAAGATTTTTCACACTCTTCATCTTGTCTACCACCTCTTTGTAACCGATATGCGAAAGGATGTAGGACCAATTTTTCTGTTCCGGCATACGCTCCTCCAAAGGCTTCATAACCAACGCCTTCTCCTTGGCAGGGCAGACATCCACACAGTTACTGCAACCTGTACAATCGAGTGGCGAGATCTGAATTCGGAATTTATAATTTTTAAGCTCTCCCAAACCCTGCTTCCACTCCAAGCCTGAAGCCGTTGCCTCCTCTTCTGTTGCCAAGAAGGGACGAATCACAGCGTGAGGACAGACATAGGCACATTGGTTACATTGAATACAATTTTCCATCTTCCACTCCGGAACCTTCACCGCAATACCGCGTTTTTCATAAGCCGCCGTGCCGTTATCCCACGTGCCATCTTCGCGACCATTGAAGGCCGAAACAGGCAACATATCACCCTTGAGGGCATTGATCGGATCGACAATATCGCGCAAGAAAGCGGGACGTGCAACCTCTGCCACAAGAGCGCTCGGCTTGGCGATCAGCGTAGCCCAAGCCACAGGTACTTCGACCTTCTCCACGGCATGCCCACCGGCATCCACAGCCGCGTAGTTCATGTTAATAATATCTTCGCCCTTATTACCGTATGATTTCAAAATAGCATGCTTCATCTCCTCCACAGCCTTTTCAAAAGGAATGACTTGGGCGATTTTGAAGAATGCCGATTGCATGATGGTATTGGTACGCGAACCGAGACCTAATTCGGCAGCGATTTTGGTCGCATTGATGATGTAGAAGTTGATTTTGTTCTTGGCCAAATAGATCTTCATGGCATCTGGCAGGGTCTCACAAGCCGTCTTGGCATCATGTACCGAGTTGAGCAGGAATGAGCCCCCCTTCTTGAGTCCCCTCAGCACATCGTATTTATCAACATACGAAGGTACATGGCAAGCCACGAAGTCCGGTGTGGTCACCAAATAGGGCGAGGTGATGGGTAGGTCACCGAAACGCAAGTGTGATGAGGTGTAACCACCCGATTTTTTGGAGTCATAGGCGAAGTAAGCTTGGCAATATTTGCGGGTTGCGCCACCGATAATTTTAATGGAGTTCTTGTTTGCACCCACCGTGCCGTCTGCCCCAAGGCCAAAGAAAAGCGCCTCAAAAGTGCCGGGTTTAGCCAACGATATTTCGTCACCCACCTTGAGTGAGTGTTTGGTCACATCATCGTTGATACCCACCGTAAAATAGTTCATCGGCTTGGCAGCTTGCAGATTTTTGAAGACAGCCAGCATCTGCGCCGGCGTGGTATCTTTGGAAGAGAGACCATAGCGACCACCAACGATGAGCGGGCTCTCAGCAAAAATATCTTTATGGACGGCAAAGGCCTCCACAATATCCAAATAGAGAGGATCACCATTGGCCCCCGGCTCTTTGGTGCGATCCAAAACACAGATACGCTTCACCGTTTTGGGGAGAACGGCACCCAAATATTTCACCGAGAACGGACGGTAGAGATGCACTGTAATCACACCGACTTTGTTACCCTTGGCATTCAAATAATCGACCGTCTCTTTCAACGTTTCGGTCACCGAACCCATGGCAATAACGACCTGTTCAGCATCGGGTGCGCCATAATAGACAAATGGTTTATAGGTACGACCGGTGATCTTCGAGATCTGTTTCATCGCATCGGCCACCATGTCGGGAACTGCCGCATAGAATTTATTGGAGGCTTCACGCGTTTGGAAATAAATATCGGGATTCTGCGCCGTACCACGTGTCACCGGATGCTCCGGATTCAGCGCTGCATGGCGGAAATTTTTCAAAGCATCTTGATCAAACATAGCCGTTAACGCCGCCTGATCAATGAGTTCAATCTTCTGAATCTCGTGCGAAGTGCGGAACCCGTCAAAGAAATGGAGGAAGGGAATTCTGGCCTTGAGTGAAACAATATGTGCAATACCGGCCAAGTCCATCACCTCTTGCACCGAGGAGGTTGCCAACATAGCGAATCCCGTCTGACGGGTGGCCATCACATCTTGATGGTCTCCAAAAATGGAGAGCGATTGCGCCGCCAAAGCACGGGCTGAAACGTGGAAGACACCCGGCAATAACTCACCGGCAATCTTATACATATTGGGGATCATCAGTAGCAGTCCCTGCGATGCGGTAAAGGTAGAGGTCAACGCACCACTCTGCAAAGAGCCGTGCAAAGCACCGGCAGCACCCGCCTCCGATTGCATCTCCACAACTTTTACAACCTCGCCGAAAATATTCTTTCGTCCTTGAGCCGCCCATTCGTCCACCAACTCCGCCATCGTTGACGAGGGAGTAATCGGATAGATCGCTGCTACTTCCGAAAACATATAAGCCACGTGAGCTGCAGCGTAATTACCGTCACACGTGATAAATTTCTTGTCTGCCATTTTTGAAAATTTTTTAATTAGATTACACACAACATGGATATGCTTCGCGCAATTATAGTGCAAAGTTAATAATTCAAATGAGAAACAAGGTCTCCTTGGGTATGAATTATCACCTATTTTTCAAATATGTACAAAATTCGTCCCTCATTTCAAGTGTGTTAGCCTCTCATTTCCGGTTCAGTGCCAGTAGACGGGCAGAATGGAAGGAGGAGGAAAAGACGGAGTGTCGGGTTTTGGACACCGACCCGATGAAAAAGACGTTGGAAAATCAGCAGAAAG
>JAVVZO010000033.1:0-18298 GCA_036650515.1 Alistipes sp. | reverse complement strand
TTGCTGCATTTATCAAATTGCAGATCAAAGGTGGTGCTGCCAATCCTTCACCCCCGGTTGGTCCGGCATTGGGTTCTAAAGGAGTCAACATTATGGACTTCTGTAAGCAATTCAATGCAAAGACACAAGACAGGGCGGGGAAGGTTCTCCCAGTCATCATCACAGTTTATAGCGATAAGTCGTTTGAATTTATTGTTAAACAGCCACCCGTAGCCGTTCAGCTGAAGGAGGCCGCCAAGGTCAAAACTGCTTCCGCACAGCCGAACCGCGATAAAGTGGGTCAGGTGACATGGGATCAGATCGCGGTGATCGCACAGGACAAAATGCCCGACCTTAACTGCTTCTCAACAGAAGCTGCTATGCGTATGATTGCAGGTACAGCCCGCAGTTTGGGTATCAATGTGATCGGTGAATTTCCTAACAAGTAATTAAATTACAAGAATGAGTAAGTTGACAAAAAATCAAAAAACCGCCTACGCAAAAGTAGAGCCTAACAAGGCCTACAAACTCGCTGAGGCCGCAGCTCTTCTGAAGGAAATCACCTTTACGAAATTTGATGCTTCGGTAGATCTGGACGTGCGTTTAGGGGTAGATCCCCGTAAGGCGAACCAAATGGTTCGTGGTGTTGTCACGCTTCCTCACGGTACGGGTAAAGTGGTACGAGTTCTCGTACTGTGTACTCCCGATAAGGAGGAAGAGGCAAAAGCTGCTGGTGCCGATTATGTCGGTTTGGATGATTATGTTGCAAAGATCAAGGCCGGTTGGACCGACGTTGATGTGATCATCACCACCCCCAATGTGATGGGTAAGGTTGGTTCACTGGGTCGTATCCTCGGCCCTCGTGGTCTGATGCCAAACCCCAAAACAGGTACCGTTACCATGGAAGTAGGCAAGGCTGTCAGTGAAGTGAAATTGGGTAAAATCGACTTCAAAGTCGATAAGTTCGGTATCATTCACACAGCAGTGGGTAAGGCTTCATTTACCACAGAACAGATCGTAGACAATGCGAGCGAGGTTTTGGGTATGATTCTGAAACTCAAACCTTCTGCTGCGAAAGGTTCTTATGTAAAGAGTATCTATCTCTCCACTACGATGAGCCCCGGTGTGCAGATTGATGCCAAATCAGTTGAAAACAAGTAAAGAAGGAGGATTTAAGAGATGACAAAGGAAGAAAAACAGGTTGTGATTAACAGCCTCACCGAGCAGCTCAATGCGTATCCTCACTTCTACATCACCAACATTGAGGCGTTGAATGCCGAGCAGACAGCGTCTTTACGTCGCAAGTGCTTCGACAGTAATGTCAAACTTGTTGTGGTGAAGAACACACTCTTGGCGAAAGCTTTGGAGAATGTGGAGAAGGCAGACGCTGATTTGGTCAAAGTATTGGAGGGTTCCACCTCGGTGATGTTCACCCAAAATGGCAAAGCTCCGGCAGTCCTGATCAAGGATTTCCGCAAGAAGTGCGACAAGCCGGTTTTGAAGGCAGCGTACGTTGAAGGCTGTGTCTATGTTGGTGATAACCAGTTGGACGCTCTGTGTAACATTAAGAGTAGAGAGGAACTCATCGGCGACATCATTGCGCTGTTGCAATCCCCTGCGAAGAATGTTATCTCTGCATTGCAAGCTAATGCAGGACAAAAGATTGCGGGAATCGTGAAAACACTCGAAGAAAGAAACTAATTACTATTTAAGAATCTAAACAAAATTTAATAAAAATTACAACTATGGCAGATGTAAAAAAACTGGCTGAAGAATTAATGAATTTGACAGTTAAGGAGGTAACCGAATTGGCAACCATCCTCAAGGATGAATATGGTATTGAACCCGCTGCTGCTGCTGTTGCAGTTGCTGCACCTGCTGGTGCTGGCGAAGCTGCTGTTGCAGAGCAGACTGCATTTGACGTAATCTTGACGTCAGCAGGTCAGGCTAAGCTTCAGGTTATCAAAGCCGTTAAGGATCTTGCAGGTCTTTCACTCGGTGATGCAAAGGCTCTCGTAGACGGCGCTCCTAAGGCTGTAAAGACGGGCATTTCTAAAGAAGAAGCAGAGCAAATTAAGTCTCAGCTTGAAGACGCTGGAGCTGAAGTTGAAGTTAAGTAGTCTGCTACTTACTTTTTAGAACTCGGGTATAGGGCTTACGTTAAGTAAGCTCTATGCCTTTCTTGGTCTAAAGATCAGAAGTGCCATTTTGTGCTGTGTCTGATTTTTAGGATATAGGATGCTCTCAGTGTGTAATGTGTTTACACCGAGGGCATTAGCGGGATAAAAAACTGCCTGTTTTGTTAGGCGTATAGCCCAGTGTTACATACACTTCAACTTAATTTGGATCTTATCGATGTCCACTACAAAAACACAACAAAGAATTAGCTTCTCTACCGTCAAGAATCGGATGGTCTATCCTGACTTGCTGGAGGTGCAGCTCAAATCGTTCCACGACTTTTTCCAGATGGATACAACCGCGGAGAACCGCAAGAACGAAGGTCTCTATAGGGTGTTCCAGGAAAATTTCCCCATTACAGATACCCGGAATAATTTTGTTCTGGAGTTTATCGACTACTATATCGACCCGCCCCGTTATTCTATCGAAGAGTGCCTGGAGCGCGGTTTGACTTACAGTGTTCCCCTGAAGGCCAAATTAAAACTTTACTGTACAGACGACGAACACGAAGATTTCGGCGTTGTGGTGCAGGATGTCTATTTTGGCACAATTCCTTATATGACCGAGCGAGGTACTTTTGTGGTCAATGGCGCAGAACGCGTGATTGTCTCTCAGTTACACCGTTCGCCCGGCGTATTCTTCGGACAGAGTATGCATACCAATGGCACCAAACTCTACTCGGCACGTATCATTCCTTTTAAGGGATCGTGGATTGAGTTTGCTACCGACATCAACAATGTGATGTATGCCTACATTGACCGTAAGAAAAAATTACCCGTAACGACCCTTTTGAGAGCCATTGGCTTTGAAACAGATCAGCAGATTCTTGAGATCTTTGATCTTGCCGACGAGGTGAAGGTTACCAAAACCACCTTGAAGAAGGCCGTAGGTCGTAAATTAGCTGCACGTGTTCTCTCCTCTTATTTAGAAGATTTTGTGGATGAGGATACGGGTGAGGTCTACTCTATTGAGCGTAATAACGTCATCATTGAGCGCGAGACGATCCTTGGAGAAGATGATTTGGATAAAATTATCGAGAGTGGTGCCAAGACGATTCTGCTGCATAAGGAGAATCCTTCGGGCGTTGATTTCTCGATCATCTATAATACCTTGCAAAAGGATACTTGTAATTCAGAAAAGGAGGCTGTCGTCTATATTTACCGGCAACTTCGTGCTTCTGAACCCCCCGATGAAGCCACAGCTCGCGATGTGATTGAGAAGCTGTTCTTCTCGGATAAACGTTATGATTTGGGTGATGTAGGTCGTTACCGCATCAACAAAAAACTGGACATGGCCATTGATCCGGCTATCCGTACCCTCACCCGTGAGGATATGATTGCCATCATCAAATATTTAGTCCAGTTGATCAACTCGAAGGCCGATGTGGATGATATTGACCACCTCTCTAACCGCCGTGTTCGTACGGTGGGCGAGCAGCTTTCGAACCAATTCTCTGTGGGCTTTGTGCGCATGGCTCGTACCATCCGTGAGCGGATGAATGTGCGTGATAACGAAGTCTTCACTCCTGTTGATTTGATCAATGCCAAAACGTTGTCCAGTGTGATCAACTCCTTCTTTGGCACCAGTCAACTCTCGCAGTTTATGGATCAGATCAATCCGCTGGCTGAAATCACCCACAAGCGCCGTTTGTCGGCACTTGGGCCTGGTGGTCTGTCGCGTGATCGTGCCGGTTTTGAGGTGCGAGATGTGCATTATACACATTATGGTCGTCTTTGTCCGATTGAATCTCCTGAGGGCCCGAACATCGGTCTGATCTCCTCGCTCTGTGTCTTTGCGAAGATTTCGGGCATGGGCTTCATTGAGACCCCTTATCGCAAGGTGAGTGCAGGTGAAATAGATCAGGACAATAGCCACATTAAATATTATTCCGCCGAAGAGGAGGAGGGGCAGATTGTTGCCCAATCCAACGAACCGCTTGATGAGGCAGGGCATTTTTTACAACCCGATCGTATCAAGGCGCGTCAAGGTGCCGATTTCCCGGTTGTTACCGCGAATGAAATCACGTTGATGGACGTTGCTCCTAATCAGATTGCATCGATTGCCGCCAGCTTGATTCCATTCTTGGAGCATGATGATGCCAACCGTGCATTGATGGGTTCTAACATGATGCGTCAGGCTGTTCCTTTAATTACTTGTGAAGCGCCGATCGTTGGTACGGGTATCGAGAAAGATATGATTTCAGATAGTCGTATTCAAATTGTTGCTCAGCGAGATGGTGATATTGTCTTTTCCGATGCTACGCAGATTCAAGTGAAATATAGCCGTACCGAAGAGGAGATTCTGTGCTCTTTT
Organism: Alistipes sp.; assembly: GCA_036650515.1. GTDB lineage: Bacteria > Bacteroidota > Bacteroidia > Bacteroidales > Rikenellaceae > Alistipes. Next base: position 13,828 of record JAVVZO010000033.1, on the reverse strand, counting down.
GACCCAGAGATCACCACCTATATACTTCCCCGTTACCGTCGTACGAATCAAAATACTTCGGTTACTTTGAAGCCGACTGTGCTGACAGGAGATAAGGTGGTCAAGGGACAGATTTTGACCGAAGGTTACTCTACACAACATGGCGAATTGGCCTTGGGACGCAACCTGAAGGTGGCTTTCATGCCTTGGAAGGGTTATAACTTCGAGGATGCTATTGTGATTTCAGAGCGTATTCAGCGTGAAGATATTTTCACCTCGGTGCATGTCGATGAATACATTATGGAGGTGCGTGATACCAAACGTGGTGTCGAAGAGTTGACCTCAGATATTCCCAATGTCAGTGAAGATGCCACCAAGGATTTGGATGCCAATGGTGTGATCCGTATCGGTGCCAATGTTCACCCGGGTGATATATTAATAGGTAAAATCACGCCGAAGGGCGAAAGTGACCCCTCTCCTGAGGAGAAACTGCTTCGTGCCATTTTCGGAGACAAAGCCGGTGATGTGAAGGATGCTTCACTCAAGGCACAACCTTCGTTGCATGGTGTGGTGTTAAATACCAAACTTTATAGCCGAGCCAATAAGGAGGGTAAAAAGAGCAAGAGCACAGAGAAATTGCAGTTAGAGAAGTTCGATGAGAAGTTTGCAGAGACCATTACCGAGTTAACCGCTCGTTTGGTCACCAAATTATACTCGTTGTTATCTGGTGCGGTCTCTGTGAGCATTACCGATTATTTTGGTGTTGAGCTCTATCCCGCGGGGACGAAATTCACCACGAATTTGTTGGAGGAGATCGCGCGCAGGACGATGGACGAAAAGACCAATGTGGTCATGGGTTACCTCAATTTGGGTAGCTGCAAGTGGACTGCTGATGCGCATATTAACGCGCTCATTGAGGCCACCATCAACAACTATTCGATTGAATGGAAAAAGGCGGATGCAGCCATCAAACGCGAGAAGTATAACCTGACCAATGGTGATGAACTGCCCCAAACCGGTGTGATTCAGATGGCCAAAGTGTATATTGCCAAGAAGCGTAAGCTCAAGGTGGGTGATAAGATGGCCGGACGACATGGTAATAAAGGTATTGTGGCCAGAATTGTTCGAGATGAGGATATGCCTTTCTTGGAAGATGGTACCATTGTCGATATTTGTCTGAACCCATTGGGTGTGCCTTCGCGTATGAACTTGGGGCAAATTTATGAGACCGTGCTTGGTTGGGCGGGTCGTGAATTAGGCCTTACTTTCGCTACTCCGATTTTTGATGGTGCTTCATTGGATCAGATCAATGGCTATACCGCCAAGGCAGGGCTTCCACATAGTGGCCGTACCTATTTATATGATGGTGGTTCTGGTGAGAAGTTTGATCAGCCGGCCACGGTGGGTGTGATCTACATGCTCAAGTTGGGTCATATGATTGACGATAAGATGCACGCTCGTTCTATCGGTCCTTATTCGCTCATTACACAGCAACCATTGGGTGGTAAGGCTCAATTCGGTGGTCAACGTTTTGGTGAGATGGAGGTCTGGGCTCTTGAGGGCTTTGGTGCTGCCAATATTCTCCAAGAGGTGCTGACCATCAAATCCGATGATGTGATGGGTCGTGCAAAAGCTTACGAAGCTATTGTGAAGGGTGAAAATATGCCCAAACCAGGTATCCCTGAGGCGATGAACGTGCTCTTACATGAGTTGCGTGGATTGGCTCTCTCGGTGAAACTGGAGTAATAAGAAGTAGGTATAATCAGAGGATAAGAAAAACTGAAATAGTATGTCAATCAATAAAGACAATAAGGTGAACAACAGCTACGATCATATCTCGATTGGACTGGCTTCTCCAGAAGAGATTCTGGCTCAGTCGAGTGGTGAGGTACTGAAGCCTGAGACCATTAACTACCGTACCTACAAGCCTGAACGCGATGGGCTCTTCTGTGAACGCATTTTCGGTCCTGTGAAGGATTATGAGTGCCATTGCGGAAAGTATAAGCGCATTCGCTACAAAGGCATTGTTTGCGACCGTTGTGGTGTGGAGGTGACAGAGAAGAAGGTTCGGCGTGAACGGATGGGACACATTTCTTTGGTGGTTCCTGTCGTCCACATTTGGTATTTCCGCTCGCTTCCTTCGAAGATCGGTTACCTTTTGGGAATCCCTTCCAAAAAGTTGGAGGCCATTATCTATTATGAGCGTTATGTGATTATCAACGCCGGTGCGGCAGCTGAAACAGGTGCTGAGAAACTCCAAACTCTTTCAGAAAAAGAGTATTTGGATATTATCGCCACCTTGCCAAAGGGAAACCAAGCACTTGAGGATAGCGACCCGAATAAATTTATCGCCAGGATGGGTGCTGAAGCCATCTATACCTTGCTTCAGCAGGTTGAGTTGGATACGATGTCCTACTCTTTGCGCCACAAGGCCTCTACGGAAACGTCACAACAACGTAAGAGCGAAGCCCTGAAGTGTTTGAATGTGATCGAGTCGTTCCGTGCCTCCAATGGGTTGAATAAACCCGAATGGATGGTGCTCAATGTGATCCCTGTGATCCCACCGGAACTTCGTCCGCTTGTGCCGTTGGATGGTGGTCGTTTTGCAACCTCCGACCTGAATGACCTTTACCGCCGTGTGATCATCCGTAATAATCGCTTGAAGCGCCTTATTGAGATCAAAGCGCCTGAGGTGATTCTCCGTAATGAGAAGCGTATGTTGCAAGAGGCTGTCGATTCGCTCTTTGACAACTCGCGCAAGAGCAATGCGGTGAAAAATGAATCCAATCGTCCGTTGAAGTCGCTTTCTGATTCGCTCAAGGGTAAACAAGGCCGTTTCCGTCAGAACTTACTCGGTAAACGTGTCGACTATTCTGCTCGTTCGGTGATCGTCGTGGGTCCTGAGTTGAGAATGCACGAAATGGGTATTCCTAAAGATATGGCTGCCGAACTCTATAAGCCTTTTGTGATCCGCAAGCTCATTGAGCGCGGTATCGTGAAGACGGTGAAGTCGGCCAAAAAGATCATTGATCGCAAAGATCCAGTGATTTGGGGTATTTTGGAGAATGTGATCAGGGGACATCCGGTGTTGATGAACCGTGCTCCGACCCTTCACCGTTTGGGTATTCAGGCTTTCCAGCCGAAGTTGATCGAGGGCAAGGCTATGCAGCTCCACCCCTTGGCTTGTACGGCATTCAATGCCGACTTCGATGGTGACCAGATGGCCGTGCATTTACCGTTGGGTAATGCCGCTATTTTGGAGGCTCAGTTGCTGATGTTGGGTTCACACAACGTGTTGAACCCCGCCAATGGTGCACCTATTACAGTGCCTTCGCAAGATATGGTACTCGGTCTGTATTACATCACCAAACCGCGTAAGGGTGTCAAGGGTGAAGGTCTGGTATTTTATGGACCGGAAGAGGCCATCATTGCATATAACGAGAAACGTGCTGATCTGCACGCTGTGGTAAAATGTATGGTCTATGACCGCGATGAACAGAATAATCGTGTTCATATTCTCAAAGAGACCACCATCGGCCGCATCCTCTTCAACCAAGTTGTACCGGAAGAGGTCGGTTATATTGATGAGGTGCTGACCAAGCGCTCGTTGCGTGATATTATTGCTGTTGTCTTGAAAAAGGCCGGTGCTGATAAGGTGGCTGATTTCTTGGATAGCATCAAGAATATGGGTTATAAGATGGCCTTCCAAGGAGGTCTCTCCTTTAATTTGGATGCCGTCATTATTCCACCCGAAAAAGACCAGTTGGTACAAGAGGGTTATAACCGTTCCGATGAGGTGTTGGAATCCTATAATATGGGTTTGATTACCAATAATGAGCGTTATAACCAGATCATTGATATTTGGACCAGCATCAATAGTAAGTTGACCAAATCGGTTATTGATACCTTGAAATCCGACCAAGATGGCTTTAATCCTGTTTATATGATGCTTGACTCAGGTGCGCGTGGTTCGAAGGAGCAGATTCGTCAGCTCTCCGGTATGCGTGGATTGATGGCCAAGCCGCAGAAATCAGGTGTTGAAGGTGGCCAGCAGGTTATTGAGAACCCGATTCTCTCAAACTTCAAGGAGGGACTTTCGGTGTTGGAGTACTTTATCTCTACCCACGGTGCTCGTAAGGGTCTTGCCGATACGGCACTGAAGACGGCCGATGCCGGTTATTTGACCCGTCGTTTGGTCGATGTGGCGCAAGATGTGATCATCAACGAAGAGGATTGCGGTACCTTGCGTGGTTTGACGGCTACGGCCATCAAGCGCAACGATGACGTGGTGCAAACGCTTTATGATCGTATCCTTGGCCGTGTAGCCTTGAATGATGTGATCAATCCTGTGACAGGTGCTATTTTCTGTCAGGCAGGCGAAGAGATCACCGAAGATATTGCTATGGCGATCGAGAAGTCTCCTTTAGAGGCAGTCGAGATCCGCTCGGTGCTTACCTGTGAAGCACGTCGTGGTGTTTGTGCCAAATGTTACGGACGTAACTTAGCCACAGCACGTATGGTGCAGAAGGGCGAAGTCGTTGGTGTCATTGCGGCACAGTCGATTGGTGAGCCGGGTACACAGCTGACCCTCCGTACTTTCCACGTGGGTGGTGTTGCGGGTGGTACAGCGATTGAAACCAATGTGGTGGCAAAATATGAAGGTCGTTTGGAGATTGATGAATTGCGTACCATCAAGAGTAAAAATGCACAAGGAACAGCGATTAATGTAGTTATTTCCCGTCAGTCGGAGTTCCGGATCGTCGATCCTAAGACCGAAATCGTTCTTTATACGCACAACTTACCTTATGGCTCTACGCTCTTTATGGCGGATGGCGATATGGCCAAGAAGGGCGATATGATTTGCGAATGGGATCCTTATAATGCCGTTATCATCTCTGAGTTTGAAGGCCGTGTGCTTTACGATGGCGTTATCGAAGGTATTACTTATCGTGATGAGCGTGATGAGCAAACAGGTCTTTCTGAGAAGGTCATCATCGAGTCAAAAGATAAAACGAAGAATCCGGTCATCAAGATCATGGATAAAGAGGGTATTGAGGCGAAGATCTACAATTTACCTGTGGCAGCGCACGTCGTTGTGAAGGATAATGCGAAGATCAAGGCCGGAGATATTCTCATTAAGATTCCTCGCGCTGTCGGTAAGAGTGGTGGTGATATCACCGGTGGTCTGCCTCGTGTGACCGAACTCTTTGAGGCACGTAACCCGTCCAATCCGGCTATTGTATCGGAGATTGATGGAGAGGTGACTTTTGGTAAGATCAAACGTGGTAACCGTGAAATCATCATCACTTCGAAAGAGGGCGATGTAAAACACTACTTAGTTCCACTGTCGCGTCAGATTATCGTGCAGGAAAATGATTACGTCAAGGCGGGCAGTCCGCTCTCCGATGGTGCAATCACGCCGAGTGATATTTTGAATATTCTTGGCCCTACCAAGGTGCAGGAGTATATCGTCAATGAGGTGCAGGAGGTTTACCGTATGCAGGGTGTGAAGATCAATGACAAGCATTTTGAGGTGATTGTTCGCCAAATGATGAGCAAGGTCAAGATTGAAGATCCCGGAGATACGCGCTTCTTTGAAGATCAGATCGTAGATAAGTGGGAATTTATGGATGTCAACGATGAGCTTTACGACAAGGTGGTTGTCACCGAGTCTGGGGAGTCGGGCAATGTCCTTCCGGGTCAGATCATCTCTGTGCGTAAGTTGCGGGACGAGAATTCGAGCTTGAAACGCCGTGACATGAAATCTGTCGAGGTGCGTGATATTGTAGCTGCTACCTCTAATCAGGTGTTGCAAGGTATCACCCGTGCAGCTTTGCAGACCTCCAGCTTCATCTCGGCAGCCTCCTTCCAAGAGACGACCAAGGTGTTGAACGAAGCCGCTATCCAGGGCAAGATTGATCCATTGGAGAATCTGAAGGAGAACGTGATCTGTGGTCACTTGATCCCCGGAGGTACGGGACTGCGTGACTATGATAATCTTGTGGTTACCGCAAATAGTGATATGGAGTTGTTGCAAGCAGCAAAATAGTAACTGCATAGAATCGAACAAAAAAGGATGCGAAAGCATCTTTTTTTGTTTTATGGGTTACTCCCCATCCTACACAAATATTTTGGAGCGTCTGCAAGGCAGAATGAAATATCTTTGACCCTTGTCAATTCATTGCCTCCCCGCTTAGGGAGCATGTTTTACGCTTCCTACTAAAACAGAATAGGCCGATCTTTCGATCGGCCTATTCTGTTTTTAAGAGTTGCTATTGTGCTTTGTAAGCCTCTATACCACTGTTTAAATAGGTGATAAAATGCTGTACATCGAGATCGTAACCGCGCGGATCTACCAAGATCTTGCCATCGCGTCCCTGAAGGATGTAATAGGGCTGTGCATTGACACCATAGGTGGTGAGTGCATAGTGAGAGTTGATCTTACCAAGACCCTTTAAGACCTTGCCTGATTCTGTGGTAATCCAATCCGTCTCCGCGAGCTCGGTCTTGTCATCTGCATAGAGCGCAACGATGACATAGTCTTCGCGCAGAATTTTCAATACTTGAGGATCAGACCAAACGCGAGATTCCATTTCACGACAGTTGACGCAGCCGTGGCCGGTGAAGTCAATAAAGAGCGGTTTGTTTACCTGTGCCGCATAAGCTTCTGCCTCTTTGAGGTCAAAGAATCCTTGCAAATTGTCTGGCAGATGGAGGAAATCACTATACTTGGGTTTGTTGCCATCAACGGTGAGTTGCATCTCTTTCGATGCGACCGAGCCGCCACCTCCATCAGCACTCAATACAAAATCTTGCGTGGTGAGGGGGGGAAGGTATCCTGAAAGTCCTTTGAGTGGCGCGCCCCACATGCCGGGGATCAAGTAAACAACGAAACTCAATGTGATGATAGATAATAATAGACGGCCTACACCGAGATAAGGCATGTCGCTATCATGTGCAAATTTGATCTTGCCCAACAGATAGAGACCCAAGAGGGTGAAGACCACAATCCATACACCGAGGTAGATCTCGCGATCTAACAGTCCCCAATGGTAGGTTTGATCAGCTACGCTGAGGAATTTCATACCCAAGGCAACCTCTATGAAGCCTAAAACAACCTTCACCGAGTTGAGCCAACCACCGCTCTTGGGTAGATTCTTGAGCATTGAGGGGAAGAAAGCGAAGAGCATGAATGGCAGAGCGAAGGCCACAGAGAAGGCTAACATCGTGATGATCGGAACCCAAAAGTCGCCACCCGAAGTTGACTTAATCAGCACAGAGCCTACAATAGGGCCGGTGCAGGAGAAGGAGACCAAAACCAAGGTGAGTGCCAAGAAGAAAATTCCTCCCAAGCTCTTGCTGTCGGCTTTGCTGTCGCTCTTGTTGACAATCCAACTGGGCAACGTAATCTCAAAAGCGCCAAAGAAAGAGGCGGCAAAGATCATGAATACAGCGAAGAAAATCAAGTTTGGAAGCCAGTGTGTTGCCAACCAGTTGAAAATATCGGCAGTCACAGTGTCACCACCCACCACGCGGGTGATTAGGATCAGGGCTGCAATGGGTAGGGTGTAAAGCAGGATAATGAACAGACCATACATGAAGGCGTTAAAGCGGCCTCTAACAACGTTGGTCGAACTTTTCATAAAGAAAGAGACGGTCATCGGCACCATGGGGAAGACGCACGGGGTGAGCAACATAGCAAATCCCCAAAGAATAGCCTCAATGATTAGTCCCCAAAAGGAGTGGTTGCCGGCAACATCTTTTTGTTCTTGTACGGCCGGTTGTACGGCTGTGACGGCCGCCTCTGTCATGCCGGTTGAGTCCGGTGTGATTGTAGCGGTGGAGTCGACAGTTTCTGTTGTGGGAGCTTCTGTGGCAGTGGCGGCGGGAGTGGCCACGCCTGTGCCGATTTTAAAGGTGAACTCCTTGTCATCGGGAGGCATGCAGCTTCCTTCATTGCAAGCCATCCATTCCACGGTAGCTTTGACGGTAGCGCCCTCGCCCGATAATTTTACTTTTTGAGCGAAGCGAGCCTTGTGCTCGAAGTAACCGATCTCCATTCCAAAAAAGTCATCGACATAGCGATACGGTTTATCCAGTTGTGTAACTTTGCCCACCAAGGTTACCCCTGCTGTGGGGGTAAAATTAATCACCGTAGCCGTAGGTCCGGCATCGCTGTAAGGACCGAGGTCATACATGTGCCACCCGTCGATGATGGTCGCTTGCAGTAGAAGACGATAGGTACCCTCTCCAGTCTGCTCGACTGAATTTGTCCAACGGACGATGTTTTCCTGAGCCTTCACTGTTGTCACGAAGAGAGACAACAGCAGACCAAATAGCAGGAATTTAATAGATTTTGTAATCTGCATTTCTGTTTTTTTTAAAAGTCAGGTTAGATTGGCGACAAAGATAAAAATTATTTAGCACTTCTAACCATTTTTCCCAATGAGAAATGGATAGTCTATTGAAATGTTTTGTATTTTTACAGAATGATTCGCCTATCACTGATAATTGCTACTTACAACCGTGCTGAACCGCTATCTAATGCTTTGCGCTCAGTAATCGGTCAGACCGCTCCTGCCACAACGTGGGAGTGTGTGGTGGTGAATAATAACTCCACCGATGATACGGCTGAACGTTTTGCCGCCTTTCAGGCGACCTATCCCGATTTCAACTTGCGTTTGGTGCATGAATCCAAACAGGGGCTTTCGTCTGCACGCAACCGAGGTATTGTGGAGAGCAAGGGTAGTTATATCGCTATCATTGACGATGATGAGCGAATAAATCCCGATTTTATTGCCGCCTACATCGCTTTTTTTGATGCTTATCCCGATGCGATGGCCGCGGGAGGCAAGGTGATTCCCGAATATAAAGCGGGACGTCCGCGTTGGATGTCCTGCTATACCGAGCAACCGATCGCCAATCCGATGGATTGGGGTGATTTGATCTGTGTTTTCCCTGCTGGGCACATCCCTGCAGGAGGCAATATGGCCTTCCGCCGTACGGCCTTGGTTCGTTATGGCGTGTTTGATCCCACCCTTGGACGTTCGGGTAAATCCCTGATTGGAGGGGAGGAGAGTGATCTTTTTGAGCGATTAGCTCGTGCGGGGGAGCAGGCTTGGTACCTTCCCCAAGCAGTGATTTGGCACATTATACCTCCGGAGAAATTGACAGAAGCGTATTTTGATCGACTTTGCTTTCAGGTGGGTGTCAGTCAGCGGCGGCGCGCTGAGTTATACAATCGTGTTCGGCGGCTCTTTTTTTCTGAAGGGTGCAAATGGATCATCACATTGCTCCTGTCAGCCTTCTACTGCATCCTCTTCCGCTTCTCCAAGGCGAGATACCTCCTCAAGATGCGGTATCAAATAACAGCAGGCCTTACTCAAAAGTAAAGCCTGCATTAAAAACAGTTTCTTAGAAGCTATTCTTTTAGAAGAGATATTTCTCGTTTTTCACCTTGTTGACCAAACGGAAGATATCTTGCCAAGCCTCTTCGCTGAAGGTTGTTCCTACCACCTCAATCACCTTGCCGGCGGTGATGGCTCCGATGGTGCCACATTGGCGCAGAGAGAGTCCATCACAAAGACCCGCGAGGAATCCGGCAGCATAGAAATCACCTGCTCCGGTGGTGTCCACCCGTTTGGCTGCCGCCATAATACCAACATGTACCACCTCGCCGCCTTGTTTGATGAGTGCGCCGCGGATGCCGATTTTCACAATGGTCAACTCACAAATTTCGGAGATGGATTGGAGTGCATTGAGTGGCTCGTCTTCTCCGGTGAAGGCATGCGCTTCGTCTTCGTTGGCAAAGAGAATGTCCACATATTCGGAGACCAAGGTATGCAGAAAATCTAAATTCTCCGCTACGATGTTGAAGCTGGCCAAGTCGATGGCCACCTTTAATCCACATGCTTTGGCCGTGCGTACCGCTTGGAGGATCAGGTTGTGGTCTTGCACCAAATAGCCCTCCACATAGAGGCAGTCGTACTTTGAAAAAAGTGCCGGTTGGATCTCTTCGGCGCTCAATTCGAGTGCTGCTCCCAAGTGGGTGATCATCGTACGCTCGCCATCGGGAGAGATCAACGAGACACATTTTCCCGAACGTTCTTGGCCGCGGAAGATGATGGGTTCGATGTTCAAATTTTCCAGTGCCTGCACAAAAAAATCGCCAGTGGTGTCGCGACCCACCTTGCCGATGAATCCGGTAGGACAATCCAGCCGAGCCAAAGCACGGATGGTGTTGCCGGCCGATCCGCCCAGCGAAAGGAAGTAGGGAAGTCCCGCTACTGATTTTGAAATTTCTGTTTGCAATACAGTGTCTACAAGGCTCATAGAGCCTTTGGCCAATGTAAATCGGTCCAATACCGCGTCGGTCTTCAAGTTGACCAACATATCTGTCAGGGCGTTTCCAATGCCGATGATGCGCTTCATGAATACTTTGGGTTCTTCTGTTTGAGGATTATATGGAGAGAATTTTCACTAATTCGAGTGCTTTGCGGTCAATGCCTTTGGTGTGGCTGATGGCCTTGGAGAAGGGTACATAGACGATCTGTCCGTTCTTGACTCCGATCATGACGTTGCGCTGTCCTTCCATCAAGGCTTCGATAGCCGACTCGCCCATGCGGGAGGCCAAAATGCGGTCAATGGCCGTTGGCGAGCCTCCGCGTTGGAGGTGTCCCAAGATGGTGACGCGGGCATCGTATTGCGGAAACTCCTCTTTAACTCGCTGCGCCAAACCGATAGCACCTCCGGTGGCGGGATTTTCGGCAACCAAGACGATGGCCGAATTTTTACTTTTGCGAAATCCGTGGTTGATCAAAGCAGCTAATTGGTCTACTTCGGTGGCCATCTCTGGTATGATGGCCGCCTCTGCGCCAGAAGCGATCGCGCCGTTGAGGGCTAAATAGCCGGCTGTGCGTCCCATGACTTCGACAAAGAAGAGTCGCTCGTGGCTGGAGGCCGTATCGCGGAGTTTATCCACAGCCTCCATGATGGTGTTGAGGGCCGTGTCGAAACCGATGGTGGAGTCAGTGCCACCTAAATCGTTGTCGATCGTGCCGGGTAGGCCGATAATGGGGATGTCATATTCTTTGGCGAAAATCTCAGCGCCGGTCAGCGAGCCATCGCCACCGATAACAACCAGTGCATCAATGTCGTGTGTGCGCATATTTTCATAAGCAGAACGCCGCCCTTCGACAGTCGTAAATTCTTGACAACGAGCGGTTTTGAGAATTGTACCACCTTGCTGAATGATGTTGCTGACACTTTGTGACTTAAAGTCTTCGATCTCGTTTGTGATCAATCCCTTGTAGCCGCGCATGATGCCTTTGACTGCATATCCTTTGTAGATTGCTGTACGTGTTACCGCGCGGATTGCCGCGTTCATCCCGGGGGCATCGCCGCCGGATGTGAGGATGCCAATACATTTGATTGCCATAATCGGATGGTTTGTTATCAAAAAATCGGGTGCAAGGTACTAAAAAATGGAGGATATACAAAAACAAAGCCGACCGAATCTTTTTTGATCGGTCGGCTTTGAGAAAATGAACTTTTTATTTTGGGATGCCTACGTAGTTTATGGTTTGGTTGCCACGACCTTGGAACCTGAGCGACTTATTGTGGTGTCTGCTTTTTGGACAACAGATTTACCAAAGGAAGAAGAGTTTGTTTTGCTACTTTTTGTCGGTTACTTCTTTATGGCTGTGGCAGGTTTTGCTATTGAATCATTTACCACCAAGGCCTTTGTATCAACATCCTTTGCTTCCACTGCATCATTCATCGAATTCAAGGTCTCCGTGTCAAAATCATCTGTCTCCACCGCATCATTCATCAAATTATCTTCGATGGTAATTTGTGTGCGGTCGCTATTGTGCCACTCGCGGATTCCCATTCCTACAAAACAGAGACTGGCTAACAACCAAATACAACAGATAATGAGCACTACCTTAGCTGCCGGCTTACGGGAAATCAGCAAATTAATCAATACATAAATCAGCAGAATAAGAAGACTCATTGCAGCGAAGATGCCTAAAATACTGATGCCGACTGGAATCTGCCAATCTGTATAACCTATTGATCCATAATTGGCCACCGCGAAAATGCCGATCAACAAAGTTATTGCGGCAAGAATCAGGCCGAAGAGGATAATACCGATGAGAATCTTGAGCAAAATCAACACCACTTGCCCAAAAACGGAGATCACGCTGGCTACGATCGACTTGGCACGTCCATCCACATCATAAGGTTGACGTGTGGTCTCTCGAATGGATTGTGTGGTGATCCGCTCGCCCTTCATCTCTAATTGTTGACGGGCGCTGCGGGCAACGGGAACAGCAAACCACAGGATGATATAGCTCACGATGAAAACGCCGAAGATATTTATCATAAAGTCGCCTAAACAGCAGAAAGAGAGGGGTGTCTCTGCGATAATTTGAAACAACAGTGGCACGAAGATACCAATGCGAAGCCAAACCGGATCTATGTCGAAATAGTTGCCTAATCCGGCACAGACACCGCCTAATTTAGCGTGTACCGCATCGCGATAGAGCCGTCGGGGAATGCGCGGCTCCTCTTTTTGGGTAGGATTGGTGGTCTCAGTTTCATGAATCTGCTCGGCAGAACCCATCTGATCAATGATCGAATCAATGAGCGCTCGGTTCACTACGCGCGTGTTGTTTTGATGCGAAAGGATCAATTCAGCGATGCGTGCTTCTATGTCGGTGACGATCTCCTCCCCATCTTCGGTCTCTTTGTAGGTACTGTTTAACGCATCCATATAGGTGCGAAGAGAGGTATAGGCATCGGTATCAAAGGTGAAGGCAATGCCTGAGATGCTACATTTTACGATTTCGTTCATAGTCGATCTTATTGGGCGGAACTGATGCTGGCAGCACTGCTCTTAGAGGACTCGATTTGCGAACAACCACCGGTATAGGTGATGGAAGAGGAGCTGGAGGCATTGGCAACGAGCTTCGTGGTACAGTTAATATCTGCATCGGCCGAGCTGGATGTGGTGATTTGATAATTCTCGACGCGGAAATTTTTGGCATTCAGTTCGCTGGACGAAGAGAGGTCGGCTTTGCAGTAGCGGGCAGAACCATTGATGTCTATCTCAGCTGAGCTTTGCAGATTTATGAAGGCTTTATCGGTATTTAGCTCAACATCTATTTCGCTGGAGCTGTGGCTCTCCATGGAACAACTCGTAGTCTTGAAACGACCTTTGATGGATGCAGAACTATGTGATACCATCTCGAAATTTGGGGCAGTTATTAGGCTTTGCGCAATGATTCCAGCTGAACTGTGCGCTTCCAATCGGTTGATATGTCCGTTGTTGGGAACAGTCACTTCAATGGTGACGTTGTTGAGTCCGTTGATCTTAGGTGCGATAGAAAGATCCAAGATTCCGTTTGTAGCGGTGATGACCACATAATCCATAATGTTGTCATCGGCTTTCACGGTAATGCGGTCGGTTAGTGAATCGGCAATGATGACCTGTATGCACTGATGGGCTTGGATGGCAGAAAAGTCCGGAACAGCGATTGTCTTGGTGATGAGGTTTTTACTGCCTTTTATCATCTGGTGAGAGCCTTGAGAGCCTTGAAAGCCTTGAGAGGTGCAGGCACTAAACTGCAAAGCAAAACCCAGTGCAACGAGAATGGCGAGCGTTTTTTTCATGATTTGAAAGTTTTAAGTTTATTTAAGTTTACTGATTGGTTCCTTGTTCTCCGTAACGGATGGCATTAATCTGTGCCACCAACTCATTCCACGCTTGGTCAAGAGTATGTAGATAATCGCGTCCTTTGTCGGTGAGCATATAGTATTTACGTGGAGGTCCTTGCGGCGACTCTTC
>JAVVZO010000032.1:0-18476 GCA_036650515.1 Alistipes sp. | reverse complement strand
AAACTATCAACTATATCCCACCACATAAGCGTTGAGCTGTCGAGATCTCCCGCAATGTAGTTCGCCGTGGTGAGAAAGAATAGTGCCGAAGCAAGGAATCCCGCAACTAAGATGTTTTGAGCGCGGCTATTGCTTTTTCTGTTACAAATCAACCAAGTAGCACCAAACAGACTCATGCCACATGGCAGAAGTAGTGCTAAATTATAAACCATATATGTATTAATGAGAGTGGATATTAATATTTAGGGTTTTTGTGTGCTATCTTTCTATTTGTTCCAAGCGGTGGATGTTTGGTAGAAGGAGATCGCTCGCTCGATGAGCGTTTGTGCTGGCGTGCTGACAGGGACAAGGTTGTAACGCTCGGTTGCGGTGGGCTGAATGGTATATTGCTGACTACGGCAGACGGGAGAGAGGATGGTCAGGGTGTCCCGCTCCAAATAGCCCATATCTTGATAGGTGGCGATAAAGGCTCGTTCGGTGTACTCCTTGGCGAGGACGTTGCGGCCGAAGAAGTGGGAGTTATATTCCATCCCAAGGAGTGCAAAGAGGGTCGGCATCAGGTCGATCTGAGAGGCCACCTTCTCCACCTTTTCGGGGGCTATGAATCCGGGGGCATAGATCAATCCCGGAATATGATATTTATCCAAAGGAATCTCTGTTTTCCCTGCACTGGAGGCGCAATGGTCGGCGGTGATGACGAAAACCGTATTGGCAAACCAAGGCTGGGTTTTTGCGGCCTCGATGAATTGGCCCAACGCATAATCTGAATACATAACACCTCCGGCTCTGGATTTTGAATCGTTGGGAATTGAGATGCGACCAGCCGGATAGGTGTAAGGCCGGTGGTTGCTGACGGTCATCATGTGCACAAAGAACGGCGTGTCGGCAGGTGCCTTTTCCAGTGTACGAAGGACTTTGTTGAAGGCATCCTCATCGCAGACACCCCAAATATTGGCAAAGGTGATCTCCTCAGGTGCATATTGTTTCTTATCCACAATGGAGTAGCCGTTGCCACCGAAGAAGGTCTCCATGTTGTCAAAATAGCTGTTCCCACCGTAGAAGAAGCGCACCGAGTAACCTTTGTCATGCAACATCGCACCGGTGGAGTAGAGGTCGGCATTCTTTGTCCGCTTGATGATGCTCTGACCCGGACAAGGGGGCAGTGAAAGCGTTACGGCCTCTAATCCTCTCACAGTACGGTTGCCTGTGGCAAAGAGCTGTTCAAAGGCAAGTCCTTGCTGATAAAGGGAGTCGAGACATGGTGTGATGTGATCCGTCCCTCCAAAATGCTCCATAAACGAGGCACTCATACTCTCGATGGTGATCAGAATGATGTTGCGGCGCTGCTCAGGGATAGGGGCGGTCTCTTTGCGGAGGTTGTCCGCTGTGCTACCATAGATGGCATGGATGGTGGCGGCGGCTTGGTCATCGGGCAGGGTGAGATAAAATTGTTTGTAATCCAACTCGTTTTTCATGAAGGCATCATAGAATTTATACATGCCTGTTGCCTGCAACTCATTGACATATACATTTTTACTGTCTTGTAAGCGGGCTGTTGTCGGGAGTAGCCACAGCGCGCCTGCCGATAGTAGTAACCAAATGGGTGTGCAGACGATCTTCCATAAGCCCCCTTTCAGTGCCTTTGCCTGCCCCATTTCGTGTCGAAAGAGGAAGAAGGTGACAGCTGCGGTGAGGCTAATCAATGCAGCCGCAATGGGGAAAATGGGGTAGGATTCCATAATATTGCCCACCACCTCGCTGGTATAGACCAAATAATCGACAGCGATGAAGTTGTAGCGGACACCAAATTCACTCCAGAAAAACCACTCCGAGGTGGCGTTGAAGATCATGCCGCCGACATAGAGACCCAGTAAAATCGTCAGCCAAATGGTTGTCCAGCGATTTCGAATGGCAGGGAAAAAGAGCCGACAGCCAAAGATTAATGCCCAGTAAGCCAGTATAATTGAAGCGACTAATGGCGCGGCACTGCCATACTCATCGAAAATAGTCGGCAGGAAGGTCACATAGCACCAAGCGGCTGTGAGCACGCCAAAAATGATGTATCCATATGGTTTTTTATATTTGCCATCGAAGACGCTGAGGCAAAAGAGCCACAGAACAGCAATGCCTATGGTGATAGCACACCCATCGTTCACCGCTCCTAACACAAAAATATGAAGCCATTCGCTGAAGGTGAAGTGAAGCTCAGCGGTCTGCTCGTTGAAGAGCAGGATGATGCGTAACAGGCTGCCGATGGCAATTTGCAGGCACACTAATTTGAGATAAATGCGTGATAAAAGGCTGATTCCTTGGTTCATAGTCTATTTACATTGAAATGATTAACGATCAAAGATAGCCAGAAATCTTTGGAAAACAAAAAAGCTGCATCCCCGGAGGAATGCAGCTCGAAAAAAGTTTGGGTTGGATCTTTATTTTGCTTCCGCAGTCTTTGCAGCGATGGGACGCATGATGACTTTGACAAGGTTATTATCCTTCAAAATCTGCTGAGCCAACTTTTGGATGTCTGTGTAGGTGATTGATTTGAGAATCTTCTCGTAATCGGTCACGTAGTCAGCGTGTTTGTCATAGTAGTTGTTCAACATAGATACCCAACTACCGTTCTGCTCCAAGGCATTTTTGTGATCTTTGAGCATAAATTCGCGGGTCTTCTCAACATCTTCACCCTTCGGGCCATTGTCGGCAATCTGTTGAATCTCCTGCATGACAATCTCCATCAATTCAGCGCTTTGTGCTTCGTTGGTGTCGAACTGAATTAGCAGTTGATACCGTTGCTCAGGCTCATAAGAGATATTCCCATTGACGCCGATGCTGTAACTGCCACCCCTCTCCTCACGGATACTCTTCAGATAGCGAGTTTGGAGCGCTTCGTCCAGCAAGCTCAGGGTCATGTTGTTCTTTACTGAGAAGGCGAGGTCACCTGTGAATGCGTGAAAGATACCTACTTTCGGCTGTTGCATAGCGGTGCTGAAGTCGTTGGTTACCACACCACTTACCGTGCGAACGCCATCATCTGTGCTGACAAGTTTAGTCTTGGAGGTAGGAATAGAACCGATGTACTTTTCAACCAATGGTTTCAAGACTTCCGGATTTACATTACCTACAAAGGTGAAGGTAAATTCGTTGGCATCAGGATAGAGGGTTGCATTGATAGCGGCCAAGCGGTCGAATTTCATATCCTGCAACATCTCCATAGAGATTACTTCACGACGAGGGGAGTTGCCATAGAGTGTTTGTGTAACTGCTTTTTGAAGTACATAGTCCGGATTAGAGGTCATATTACTCAAGAAGGCGGCATATTGTGTGGTGAGGGCAGCAAAATCCTCCTCTGCAAAACGAGGAGCGGTGAAGTTCAGATAAACCAACTGCATCAAGGTCTCCAAGTCTTTCGGAGAGCTGTTGCCGGATAAGCCGTGTTGATATTGATTTACCCAACTGTTGACAGTGGCGGTGTTGCCAGAGAGTTGCTTCTGTAAGTCGTTGGCCGAGAATTTCGAAACGCCGGACATGGAGCGGATAGCAGACAAGAAATTGATGGCTATATTGGCTTCTTTGGCATCCTGAAGCAGGGCGGCACCACCTTTGGCTGAAACTTGAAGGCGAACCTCATCTGCCTTGAAAGTGGTCGGTTTGATAATGATCTTCGTACCGTTTTTCAATGTCCATTCGGTTGTACCCATAGTAGCGTTCTGTGCGGTGGTCTTGACTGGTGATCCTTTGAGTTTTACATCAGCTGCGATCAGTGGTTCTTTGACGGTATTGTCAGCATAGGGAGCAATGACATCGTCACCGGCAGCATTGACGCGAGCGATAATATCCAATACATCAGCTTCGGTTGGGTTCACCACACCCTCCTTGGTAGGATAGTTGATGGTAATCACCTGATTGACGGGAGTGATGAGTTGTTTAGCAATAGTATTGACATCGTTTAAAGAGATCATCTTCAGCAAGGTGCTATCTATCTTCCATTCGGTTGTAGCGTCAGGAATAGCCTTGTTGGTCTTGTAATGTTCGAGATATTTATCAATGAAACTACCGTTTGTGCGGTCGTTGCGGTTGGTGTAATTACGCTGAGCATAGCTCATCATGTCATTCTGTGCGCGTTCGAACTCGCCCGCTGTAAAGCCGTGGCGACGGATGCGTTCAGCTTCTGTATAGACAGACTCCAGTCCTTTGGATAGTTGACCATCGCTGGTCTGTACTTGGAAAAGAGTCGGTTCCATAGAGGCGATAACACCAACAGGACCACTATACATACCAGCAGAAACGAAGGGAGCGTTGGGCTTCATCTGAATCTCGCTGAGACGGTTGTCGGTCATCGTGACGATGTAAGTGAATACTGCATCTAACATCGTACCGTAAACCGTACCTTTTATTTCGGCAGGAGTAGCGAGGTGTTTCATGTAGATGGTGGCTTGGGTCTGCTGAATCTCAGGATCGGAGAAGATGTCTACTATCGGTTTCTCGTTGTCAGCAACGACGATATTCTCTTTCTGCGAAGCGGTAGCAGGGGCGGCAGGGATCGTGCTCATCAAAGCTTTGATCTTGCTCTCTATTTGGTCTACATCAATGTCACCAACGATGATGACAGCCTGATAGTCAGGACGATACCATTGGTGGTAGAAATCGACCAATGCTTGGTGAGGGAAAGACTCCAGATAATCAAGGTAACCAATCAGGTTGCGGTGCTCATAACGAGTGCCTTTACCCAACGTTTGGAGACCTTTGATGGATGCGCGACGACCTGCTTTATCGGTTGTGCGCAACTCCTCCATAATCACACCACGCTCCTCGTCAATCTCTTTGGGATCGAGGGTGATGCACTGTGCCCAGTCGTGAAGCACCAGCAGTGCGGTGTCGATGATACCCTCTCTGGAGGTCGGAATATCCTTGATCTCATAGGTCGTATTGTCGAAACCGGTGGCAGCGTTCAGATTCTGACCAAATTTCACACCGATTTTCTCCATATACTCCAACAGCATCTTGCCGGGGAGGTTTTTCGTGCCGTTGAAGGCCATGTGCTCCAAGAAGTGAGCGAGACCTTGCTGTGTATCATTCTCTTGAATAGCGCCTACATTATGTAGAATGTAGAAGCTGGCTTGCCCTTTGGGCTTTTCGTTGTGGCGGATGTAGTAGGTCATCCCGTTTTCGAGCTTACCGATGCGGACGTCTTTGTCAGCAGGGATAGGCTCCCTTGGGTTGAGCTGCGCCATAACACTTGTCGTTGCAATGGCAGCGACGATGAACATCATTAACTTTTTCATGAGTTTTGATTTTGTGTTAGTAATAGTTGTTGGTTTATAGTTCATTATTTGTTGTTGTCTCATCGGGGCGGTATTCAATAATATCCCCGGGTTGGCAATTCAATTCGCGACAGATTGCTTCGAGGGTGGAGAAGCGGATGGCTTTTGCCTTGCCGTTTTTCAGAATCGAAAGGTTTGCTGGTGTGATTTCTACACGATCGGAGAGTTCTCCAAGCGACATTTTTCGCCTGGCCATCATCACGTCGATATTTATAATTATTGCCATTATTGAGTACCCCCCCCCTCTATTTTATCGTTAATTTTCATGATGCGTTGCATTAGATGGTGTATTTTTGCTCTTCACTGAGTTGTTGCCCGATCGCAAAGACCTCGGCAGTGAAGATGATTAAAATACCCATCATCAAGTTCCAATAGGAGATAGGGAAAGAGGGATTCACTATAATGGAGCTGCCTTCAAGCAGTTGGGCGGCGTTGCACTGTTGAATCCAATTAACCGTTGATAAAAGGAGTTCTGAGAAGATAATCAACCCACCGATGATGCGAGAATAGAGGATGTTGTGTGGTGAGAGGGTTTGCTCGTCCCGAATACTTTTGCGCAACGAGTTGATGATCACTGCCATCAGGATGATGATTGCCAACCGAGAGAGGAGGAAGATGATCATGCTGATGTACAGGCTACTATTGTCCCCAATGACGCGAAAAGCGGCAGCAATAGGGGAGTCGCTATGGCTGATTTTCTGCACTTGCAGATCAATCTCCTCGGTACAGACACGAATATTTTCTATGGATGGATCGTTGGATGTCGTTTGCAACGTGTCGTAGACGGCTTGTGTGGGAATAGAGTTGAAATTAAAAGTGTAGGACTTGTTGCCAGCTTCCCAACGATTGGCCATCTGAGCACCCATTTCAGCCCCAACGGTAAAGCCCTTGATGAACTTGATCGAGAAGCCGTGTACAAAGCCGATGCCCAGTACGATCAGGAAGATGATATAGATCGCCATTAATCGGCGTAGCATTGATTTTTTGTTCTTCATTTTTATTCTATTCTCTTTAACAGCCACAAATGTAAAAATAATTTTCCGAAAAACAAGCTATTTTTATCGAAAAACGATAAAAAACTAACAAAAAAGTGGAAAATAGAGCGTGAAGACATTTTTACAGATGCAAAATAGGATGCCTTAAAATGATTCCATCACCAAACCTTTGTCGATGCAAATTGATTAAGGCATTTCAAAATCATTGAAAAATGCCTATTTTTGCACCTATATAAATAAGGGAAAGATGGCTGATAAAATATCTTATGATTATATGGTTGACTCGCAGGAGGTCGATTTTACTTTGCGCGCCACTGTTTCATCCATTGTCAATGCGATTTTGGGGGTGGCCGGTGTCGATGCGCGGCAAAGGGGATTTGGGGTTGAAGTACTCAATGAACAAAATTATTCGTGGGTGCTTTCGCGGATGGCCATCGAATTAGAGAGCCGTCCCCTCCAATTTACGATGTGCCAGATCGAGACTTGGATCAATACATATAGTAGGGTGTTGTCGACGCGTAATTTTATGCTGACGGATGCTAAAGGGAAAGTTTTTGGGCGCGCTGTAACCCAATGGTGCATGATTGATCTGACGGCGCGCACACCGGTCGATCTAACCAAATTAGTCGATGAGCACAATCAATCATTGGTCGATCGACCCTCTCCGATTGATAAGCCCCGCAAGATAGTGGGTGTCCATCCACAGCAGACGGCGGAACATCGGGTCGTTTATAGTGATATTGATTACAATCAGCACGTGAATACGTTGCGTTATGTGGATATGATTTTTGATCGGCTACCGCTCTCTACTTTTGATGGGGACGGAACGATGCGTATGGATATTCATTTTATTCACGAATGTCGTTATGGACAGTTGCTGACGGTGGGCTATGAGCAACGCGAGCGGCTCTCCTTATTTGAAATTCAGACCGAAGAGGGTGTGGCGGCCGTGCGGGCTTCGGTGGAGTGGCGGTAGAGGCAATAAATTTTGAGGAAAGGGGTGGGGTAATCCTGTCCTTGTATTTTTGGTATCTGTTTTGCACGTAAAGATTGCAAATTCAGAACCATTATGGAAAATCACAATCAGTATCAGCAGAGCATTGATTTAATGAATCAGGCGCTGGGCAAAGAGGTAGCGACCTCCTTGCAGTATATCTATTTTCACGTGTACTGTGAAAATATGGGCTACAAATATTTGGCTACCATGTGGCGGAACACCTCAATCGCCGAAATGCGCCATATTGAAGAGCTGTCGGAGCGTATTTTATTTCTCAAGGGCGATGTTGAGCTCAATCCGGCCTTCCTTACCAAACAGATTCACAATACGAAAGAGATGTTGCAGATGGCTGTGAAGTTAGAACAAAGCACCATTGATGAATATAATGCCTCATCGAAAATTTGTGACGAGGTGCGTGATGCCGGTTCGCAACATCTCTTCAGAGAACTGTTAGAGGAGGAGGAGAAACATATTGATGCCTTCCAGATAGAGTTACAGAATGTAGTCGACTATGGAATGGAGTATCTGGCACTGCAAGCGATTGCCCGCAGTCGAGAGAAAAATGAGGCAAAGGTCGGGGATTGGATTCAGCCATAGGCGATCGGTCGCTGCCACAGATAGACGACCCGATGAAAAAAATCATCGGGTCGTGTGCTGTTTGTACGAAAATGCGTAACTTGCAACATCAATTAGAGAGATTCGATGAAGAACCGTATTACCCTATTGGGTCCGGCATATCCCTATCGTGGGGGATTAGCTTCCATTATGCAGATGATGGCGCGTGTTTTTATGCGCCGTGGCGATGAGGTGGATATTAAAACCTTTACGGTTCAATATCCGCAGTTGCTCTTTCCCGGGAAGAGCCAAACTGTTGATGGCCCAGCACCTACCGATTTGCAAATCGAGCGTTGTGTCAATACGGTCAATCCGCTAAATTGGATCGGTGTTGGTCTCTGCATCCGGCGGGAGCGTCCCGATTTTGTGCTGCTGAAATATTGGACACCCTTCATGGCGCCTTGCTTTGGTACAATAGCGCGTTTAGCGCGGAGCAATGGACATACGAAATTCATTTGCCAAATAGATAATGTAGAACCGCATGAACATCATTGGTTCGACGCTATTTTTAATCGTTATTTTTTGCGTGCCATAGATGGCTTCATCTATATGTCGGAGCAGGTGCATACAGAATTGAAGGCCTACACCGCTGTGCCGGCGCTCTTTTCACCTCATCCGCTGTTTGAGAATTTTGGCGAGTTGGTTGCTCGCGAACAGGCATGTGGTCAGTTGCATCTTGATCCAGCTACCCGTTATGCCCTCTTTTTTGGATTGATTCGTGACTACAAAGGACTTGACCTGCTGTTAGATGCTTGGGCAAAATTGAAAAAAGAGAATAAATTGGGCGCTCGCCGACTGATTGTGGCGGGAGAATTTTATGCCTCTAAAGAGAAATATATGCAACAAATTGTGCGCAATGGTCTGAAGGAGGATGTGATTTTACACGATCATTTCATTCCCGATGAGGAGGTTAAATACTACTTTTCGGCTGCTGATTTCGTCATCCAGCCCTACCACACCGCCACACAGAGTGGTGTTACCCAAATTGCATACCAATTTCGGCTACCCATGATTGTCTCTAATGTGGGCGGATTGGCGGAAATTGTGCCCGATGGAAAGGTGGGCTATGTCTGTGAGCCAACGACCGAAGCGGTGGCGGCAGCCATTGATCGAATTTGGAAAGAGGAGGTCTTAATTCGCTTTCGGGAAAATTGTATAGAGGAGCGCAAACGATTCTCTTGGGAGGAGATGTGCACCAAGATAAAACAACTTTATGAGCAAATAGCTTGAGCTTGAGTTTGTGCTTGTAGCATAAAAAAGACCCGAATCATTCGGGTCTTTTTTAGTGGGTAAACAACTCTTATTCCTTGACGTTGGGTAACTCTAAGCCGTATCCCTTTTTGGCATCTTCTCGTTTGAGTAAAATGCCAAGGAAAAGCGCAACAACGCCACAGCTGGCGAAGATCAACATTGGGACAGTGTAGTTGTAAGCAACGCCCGGAACACCTGCTTTGATCTGTTCTGCTACACCCGGATTGGTAATCTTGAGTGCAAAACCGATGAGCAATGGGAAGATGCAAAGACCAATATTCTGAATCCAGAAAATCAGAGAGTAGGCTGAACCGAGGTAGCGAGTCTCCATGATCTTAGGAATAGAAGGCCACAAAGCGGCTGGAACCAAGGAGAAGGAGATGCCTAACAGAATAATTGCTCCGTAAGCGACCAAGGTGCTGGGAAAGGCAGGAAGGATAAAGGCGAAGGTCAAGTGGCAGACAATCATCAGCATGGCACCAAAAATAAGCATGGTAGCACCCTTGCCCTTTTTATCCAAATAATGGCCAAGGAAGGGAGTAATGGCCGCAGCACCCATCGGGAACCAGCGGAAAATATCGGATGCTGTTTCGGCAGAGATCTTCAGGTTACTCTCCAACATATTGGTTGCAAAACGCTGGAAGGGGAAGATGGCTGAATAGTACAACACACAGAGCATGGCAATGATCCAGAATACTTTACTGCTTAAAATATTGCCAATATCACTCACTTTGAACGGTTCTTCGGGTTCAATAGAAGCATCCGCACCTAACTGTTTGTCGAGTTTGCGATCCATGATGCAGAAGATGGAGAAGAAGAGTAGACCGATCAGCAATAGCAGGGCGCAGAAAGCGATGGGGCGTGCTACATCGACTGGTGCGATGTTGGCGATCATCGGTGAAATAGAGAAGATGGTGAAGACACCCAAACGTGCAATGGCCATCTCAAGACCCATAGCCAATGCCATCTCCTTGCCGGCGAACCATTTAGCGATGGATTTGGAGACCGTGACACCGGCCATCTCTGTACCACAACCGAAAATCATGAAGCCTAAGCAAGCCAATTTGGCACTACCCGGCATACTGATCCACCAGCTGTTGAGCCAAGTTTCTAAGCCTGTGCCGATGAAATAATCACTGACAGCGTAGTACTTGATGCACGCACCGATGAACATCAGTGATGCCGAAAGCTCTCCGGTGAAGCGGATGCCCATCTTGTCGAGGATGATACCGGCAATGATCAGGAAGCCGAGGACATTGAAGATGAATTCTGATCCTCCATAGAGGCCGAAGACATCAGGTGTCCAGCCACGCTGAACTTCAATCATACTTTGCAGTGGTGAGAGCAGGTCGACAAACATATAGCCGAAGAGCATCATCAGTGCAATTAGAACGAGCGCCGTCCATCTTGCGAAGGCCGAGTCATTCAATTTCCGTTGAATAGTTTCTTTCATATATTTTGTTTTTGGGTTAGTTATTCATGTTATGGTTGTGCATATTTTTGTAAAACCTTATAGGCTTGCGCAATGCCTAATTCGCCAGCCTTAGAAATATCGAGACAGCCCTTGCGGGTATCTTTCATAAAGAGTTGCACCAAACCGCGGTTGTAATAAGCTTCGGCAAACGAAGGGTTCAACGCAATGGCTTGGGAGTAATCGGCAAAGGCTTCGGGAAGCTTGCCGGAGAGTGCCATCAGGTTGGCTCGATTGTAATAGCTATATGCAAAGTTGGGGTAGAGCTTGATGGTTTTGTTGAGATCGGCAATGGCCTCGTCGTAATCGTAACTGTGTGATTGATTATTTTTTAGTCTATTTGCCGGGTCGCTGTCAATGATGATTCGCTGGTAGGAGTTGTCGATGGATGAGATGAAGTCGATCATCTCGGCACGTGTGGTCGATCGATTGAAATAGAGGAACGGATTGGCGGGGTTGAGGTCAATCGCTTGCGCATAGGTGTTCACCGCATTGGTGTATTGCTTGATGAGGCTTTGGGTGATGCCACGCAAAAAGAGGGTGATCCAATCTTCATCCGTTGTTTTAAGTTGCCGCATATAGCCTTGGTCTAAGGCCAATAGGGTATCGGCAGCCATGTTGCTGTCGCCAGAGGCGATGGTTAAATAAGGGGTATTGACTTTCTGCTTAAAATCGTCAATTCGTTGTGTACGATAGAGGTCAATGCGCATGGTAGCGGCGGTGTCTACTTGCATCAAGGTGAACTTGAAGAGTGGAAGTAGTGAGAGCTCATTCCCCGCATTTTTGGCTGTTATGCGGTCGAAACTATTCCCCGGCAACTTGCTGTCAAAGGAGAGTAATCGGTTGAATTGCTGTGTGGTATCGGCATAAACCGAATAGGTCGTATCGCTGAGTCGAGACTGATAAGCTGCAATTTTACGCTGTGCGGTTGTGCGGTCGCTTTTTGCCCCTTTTAAATCGCGTAGCAGGTAGCGTAAATCCCCACGGCGGAGGTAGGCGTTGGCGAAATCAGGGTAGAGTTGAATGGCTTTGTTGTAATCGGTGATAGCCTCTTCGATATTGCCCAAATAGGAGTGTAAGTTGGCTCGATTGTAATAAACAAGCACATTATCAGGCGAATAGAAGGCAACCTGATTGAAATCATTAAGAGCTTGGTTGTAGTCGCCGATCTGCATGCGAACCAGTGCGCGATTATAATAGGTGTAAGAATTGGTGGAATCCAAGCGGATGACCTGCCCAAAGTCGGCGATGGCTGGCATGGGGCGGTTGGTGTTGGCATAGACCAATGCGCGGTTGAAATAGGGAAGCAGGTAGGTTGAATCACATTTGATGGACATATTGAAGTCAGCCTCTGCTTCGGGATATTTTTGTTGCTGCATATAGAGCATTCCGCGGCGGTTGTAGCTATCTGGATTTTCGCGGTTGGTGCGGATGGCCGTATTGAAATTTTCGAAGGCTTTCACCGTATCCTTTTCGAATAGGTAACAGACACCGCGATTGATGTAAGCATCGGCAACTTTGCCCTCGTGACGAATAAATAGATCAAAATCGGCAATAGCCTCTTTGAATTGTTGGTTCAATAGTCGGGTGACACCACGGCTATAATAGGGGTTGGGAAGGTCGGGACGCAGGTCGATGGCTTCGCGAAAGTCTGAGAGGGCATCATCATAATTGCCTAAGCGTGAACGCGTCATGGCGCGATAGGTGTAGGCGGTGGTGAAGACAGGGTTCTTCTCTATGGCCTTGCTAAAGTCGGCATCGGCACCCAGTAGATCGTTGAGGTTGTATTTGGCGATGCCCCGCAAAAAATAACCTTCGTAGGCATCTTCTTCATAGCGCAAGATGGTATTCAAGGTGTGAATGGCCTCTTGGTAGTTGTTGTTCATCATGCAATTACGCCCAACCCAAAAGAAATATTCTTTATTATATTGGGCGAAAGATTCCATGCTACATAGCAGCATGATACCTAAGAATATCGCTTTGACGAGCTTTTGCATCCCTTTTGCACTTTCTCTTATAAACGATTTGGGCTACGGTTTAGTGTACTATTCAACCTCGTATCCGAAGCGGCGTAATTGTCGGTCATTGTTGCGCCAGTCATCGTTTACTTTGACAAAAAGTTCTAAAAAGACTTTCTTGCCCAAAAACTGCTCCATCTCTAAGCGAGCTTGTGTGCCTACTTGTTTGAGCTTCTCGCCCTTGTGCCCAATGAGGATTCCTTTTTGGGATTCGCGAGAGACGTAAATGGTCGCCGCGATGCGGTCAATGGTGAGCTCTTCTTTATAGGTGTCGATGCTGATTTCACAGCAGTAAGGGATCTCTTTGTCGTAGTGTTTGAGGATTTGCTCCCTGATGATTTCCGAAGTAAAGAAACGTAACGTTTTATCGGTGAGGGTATCTTTGGGGTAAAAAGGTTCTCCTTCGGGCAGACGTTCGAGGATTAGATCGAACAAACCGCCAATATTAAAGCACTCCTTGGCCGATACTGAGACCACAACGGCCTTGGGGATCTCCAGTTTCCATTTGTCGACCAAAACCTCTAATTTTTCCTGATCAGTAAGGTCAATCTTATTGATAACCACAATGGTCGGAATGCCGCTATTGTTGATGCGGTTGATGATCTCAGCCGAGCGATCACTCTCCTCCACCGTGTCGGTGACATAGAGAATAATGTCGGCATCCACCATGGCCACGTTGACAAATTTCATCATTGATTCCTGCAACTTGTAGTTGGGTTTCAAGATCCCGGGGGTGTCGGAGTAGACAATTTGAAAATCCTCGCCATTGACGATACCCATGATCCGATGACGCGTGGTTTGCGCTTTGGAGGTGATGATAGAGAGTCGTTCGCCGACCAAGGCGTTCATCAGGGTTGATTTCCCCACGTTGGGATTCCCTATAATATTGACAAAACCGGACTTATGCATAATTTTTTCTTGAATTCATGGGTGTAAAACAGGTTATAAAAAGAACAAATAGCGATGATGAGTGATTATTTTAACGTTTCATGGGCATTCCGCCGGGCATCTTTGGCATCTTCATAGCGCCACCGGCAACAGCCTTCATCATCTTACGGGTCTCGTCAAACTGCTTGAGCAACCGATTGACATCGGCCATGGTTGTACCACTGCCTTTGGCGATGCGCTCGCGGCGGTGAGCATTGAGCACCTCCGGTTTTTCCCGTTCAATGGGTGTCATGGAATCAATGATGGCTTCGGTTTGTTTGAAAACATCGTCCGAGATCTCTACCCCCTTGAGTGCCTTGCCCATACCGGGAATCATAGAGGCTAAATCCTTGAGATTTCCCATCTTCTTGATTTGGTTGATCTGAGAACGGAAGTCGTTGAAGTTGAATTGATTCTTGACAATTTTCTTTTTGAGCTTGCGGGATTCAGCTTCGTCATACTGCTCTTGAGCCCGCTCCACAAGCGAGACCACATCACCCATGCCCAAAATACGATCGGCCATACGTTCAGGGTGAAAAACCTGAAGCGCATCCATCTTCTCACCACTCGAAATGAATTTTAGTGGTTTATCTACCACCGAGCGGATCGAAATAGCAGCACCACCGCGGGAGTCGCCATCGAGTTTGGTGAGCACAACACCGTCAAAATCAAGACGATCATTGAACTCTTTGGCTGTGTTGACCGCATCTTGACCGGTCATAGAATCGACAACGAAAAGCGTCTCTGAAGGGTGAACAGCGGCTTTGATTTGGGTGATCTCTTGCATCATCGCCTCATCAACGGCCAAACGACCTGCCGTATCGACAATGACAACGTTATAGCTATTTTTACGCGCATACTGGATGGCGTTTTCGGCAATTTGTACGGGATTTTTACTCCCCTCTTCGGTATAGACGGGAACGTCGATTTGACTACCTAAGACCTTCAACTGGTCGATGGCTGCTGGACGATAGACGTCGCCTGCAACCAATAGCACCTGACGTCCTTTTTTACCCTTGAGAAATGCGGCTAACTTACCAGCGAAAGTGGTCTTACCTGAGCCCTGAAGTCCGGCAATTAAGATCACCGCAGGGTTACCATCCAATCGAATATCGGTGGCTGTGCCGCCCATCAGTTTGGCCAGTTCATCGCGGACGATTTTGGTCATCATCTGACCCGGCTTGACCGATGTGAGGACGTTTTGCCCCAATACAGACTGTTTTACTTCGTCCGTGAATGATTTGGCTACCTTGTAATTGACATCGGCATCGATCAACGCACGGCGAATTTCCTTGAGTGTTTCGGCAATATTTATTTCGGTAATACGACCCTCACCTTTGAGGATTTTAAAAGACCGTTCAAGCTTATCGGTTAAGTTTTCAAACATAAGTAATCTAAAAAATTATTGATCTGTTTTGAGCAAGTTGAGTTGTGTCGATCACTCCTACAACATACTTATTTACTATTGTTACAATTTAGGACAAAGATACAAAAACAATCGAGAATGAGCAAGGCGCATTAAAATTAAGAAGCTGATAGAATTTAAAATAGCTTCTAAACACATCATCGAGTGGAAATCACAACTCCTTAAAGCAAGCCTGCTTCATAGTAGACAACGATTTGTTCGATCATCTTATCTTCACCCGATTTGTCGTATTCCGATTTGAGATTTTGGCCGAAGATGCGGGAAACCGTCTGCCAAAAACCGGCAACGAACCCTCCACGGAACTCCTTGAGAATTTCGTAGGCGGTATAATCGGTCTCACGGTCAATGAGTTTCAGTAACACGCGGCCTTGGGTACGGGTCATGTGCTTTAAGATAGGGGTGTACTCGGCTTTGACTTCGTCGGCGATGCCTCGCACATAGGCTTTTTGTTGCTTTCGAGTCGGGAGGCGGGCTAACTCGTCCTCCATATCGGCCATTTTTGCCTTGGCAGTTTGCGCGATGGGATATACTTTTTTGACAGCCGCGACCAACTTATACCAGCGGCGGCGATCAATACCTCGGTTATAGACATAAACAGGTAGCATATGTATGACGGCGATGGAATCTCCGTTTTCGTCCTTTCCCCACTCCTTATGCCAATAGCCTTGGTCGGGACGTTGTGCGGCTACCCATTCCGTTGCCATGAACAGCGTTAGGAGAATTAGTATCCACTTTTTCATCGTTTTCGAAAAATGATTATCTTTGCAAAGATAACGATTCTGTTTGTATAATGGTATATTAATAGGTATAAAATTATGTTGGAAAAAGGTCTTTCGGCACAAAGCCGTGTAAAAGTAGAGCACACAAATAGCGCCATAGCAATGGGTTCAGGAGATCTTCCGGTTTTTGCAACCCCTGCCATGGTAGCGCTGATGGAGAATGCCGCGATGTGTGCGGTGGCTGCCCATCTGCCCGAAGGGGCAACAACGGTCGGCGCAGAGATGAATGTCACTCACATCAAACCCTCCGCTTTTGGTGCTGAAATTTTGGCTACTGCTGTGGTGACGGCTGTGGAGGGGCGCAAGTTAACTTTCAACGTAGGTGCTCGAGATGCAGCCGGGATGATTGGTGA
The DNA here is from genome assembly GCA_036650515.1 of Alistipes sp. GTDB lineage: Bacteria > Bacteroidota > Bacteroidia > Bacteroidales > Rikenellaceae > Alistipes. The sequence goes on along the minus strand of JAVVZO010000032.1, from coordinate 2,323 downwards.
AGGGGTACATATTCGCTATGTGGTCGATCGGGATAAATTCATGAGTAAATTGGGCTAATCTTCTGCTCTTGCTCTCATTAAGAAGCTGTTTCAAATTTATTAATCTCGTAAATAACTTCGGTAACAAATTCAAACAGTTTCTAAAAAAATAGGCGGGTGAAGTTTTATATTCAGCCCGCCTATTTAAGTATCGCTTGATATGGACTATCCTAATAAAGTGTGCTCCAGCCAAATAATAAAGATGCCGGCGATGTAACCAACAAAAGCCAACCCGGTGATTTTTTTGAAATACCAACCGAAGGGGATGTTTTCCAACCCCATGGCAACCACACCGGCAGCTGAGCCGATGATCAATAAACTACCACCCACTCCGGCGCAATAGGTGAGTAGGTGCCAGAATACGCCATCACTGACAAAGGCAGAGAGATAGGCCGGATCGGCACTTGCGGCGATGGCCGCGGCATCGGCAATGGGATACATGCCCATACATGCGGCGACCAAAGGAACGTTATCAATGATTGAGGAGAAGACGCCAATGATTGTGTTGATGGCGAAGACCTCGTGCATCTGGTTGTCTAATAGTTGTGCGATGTTAGCGAGAATGCCGGCTGACTGAAGTGCACCCACAGACATCAGGATGCCTAAAAAAAAGAGGATGGTAGACATGTCGATGTGCTTCAGTACTTTAGATACACGATTCTTGATGGACTCCTCGATATTTGGTCGATGATCATAGATGATCTCTGTGAGCACCCAAAGCGCGCCCAACGAAATCATCATCCCCATGTAGGGCGGTAATCCGGTCAGGCTCTTGAAAATAGGAACGAATAATAATCCGGCAATGCCCATCACCAAAATGAAACGGCTTAAGCGGGGATAGCGTATCTCCGGATTCGTTTCAGCTGTTTTTTCCAACTTGCTGGCATCGGGTAAAGCCTCGTGACCGATGCTGCGGACAGCGATGGCGGTGGGGATGAGGATGGAGGCTAAGCAGGGGATGAATAGGCTCTGCATCAAGTTTATAGATGTGACATTACCCCGCATCCATAGCATGATGGTCGTCACATCTCCGATGGGAGACCATGCGCCTCCGCTATTGGCTGCGATGACGATAATACTGGCAAAGATCCATAGCTCTCGTTTTTCGGTGATGATTCGCCGCAAGAGCATGATCATAATGATGGCTGTGGTCATATTATCCAATACGGCCGACATGAAAAAGGTGATCAGTGATAGGAGCCACAGTAATTTGCGCTTGTTGTGGGTGGTGATGTGGTCGGTGATGACGCTGAATCCACCCAAAGAGTCGATCAGGTCAACGATTGTCATGGCACCAATCAAAAAGACGAGAATTTCGCACGTGTCACCCAAATGGTCAAGCAATTCGTGTGAAATATTGGCATCACGGGCAAAAAGAGCGTAAATAGTCCATAATGCGCCACACATCAGTAGTGCGAAAGCAGATTTGTTGATGTGCAGCTTATGCTCCATGGCGATGAAAAAATATCCCGCGATGAAAATCAGGATCATAGAAAGAATCATAGGCTTTTTCTTTTAGAAGCTGTTTGAATTTGTTACCGAAGTTATTTATGAGCTATTTTTGTTCCTGTTTTTGTTCTGTAAATCCGATTTTAGCGAGCTAAATGATGATTTATAGGGCGAGAACAGGGGCAAAAATAGCCGGAAAGAACGAGATTAATAAATTTAAAACAGCTTCTTAGGTTTATAGTGGGGTGGTATTGTGTGTGATACCATCCTTTTATCACTTGTAAAGATAATATTTTTTTGTTTAAAAAGAAAAAATCACGCAACGATTTGTGAGATACATTTTTTTTTTTTACCTTTGCAACGCTTTCGAGCATCGGATTGAACTATGGTGTAATGGTAACACAGCAGATTTTGGTTCTGTCGTTCCAGGTTCGAATCCTGGTAGTTCAACAAAAGGAATAACGCCTTCAAGTGTATCTTGAGGGCGTTATTGGTATATAATCCCCTCTTACTACAAAATAATTACTAGCCTAAAATATCATTTATAACCAAAAAATGAGTACATTCGATCGTTAAAACTTACCAATAGTTAACCAAAAAAACGATGGCAACATTTAAGATGATCGTGCGCGATTATAAAAGAAGCGAAAAAATGGCAAAAAACAAAAAGTAGTAAATTTCCGTGAAGAGAAGGGTAATTTTACCTGCCCAAAGTGTGGAGCAAAGTGGGAGATCAAAGAAAGGGAATAAAATAAATATCCACGTTTTTGGTGGACATTTCAAAATTAGTATTACTTTTGCAGTGTTAAGATAGTAGCGATATTATGGAAATAAC
>JAVVZO010000031.1:10670-18609 GCA_036650515.1 Alistipes sp. | reverse complement strand
AGCAGTTTTGTCTTTTTACTCTACCTCGCGGCGGTTTTTGATTGCTTGCGCGATGGTCAACTCGTCCACATACTCCAATTCATCACCGAAGCCGATGCCGCGAGCGATGGAGGTGACCTTCACTTGCGGGAAATGCCGTAGGCGATTCATGAGATAAAAGAGGGTTGTCTCTCCCTCCACGGAGGTGGAGATGGCCAAGATAACCTCTTGGGTGCGCCCTTCAGAAAGTCGTTCGAGAAGCAGGTCGATCTTCAAGTCGGAGGGGGCAATGCCCTGCATGGGCGAAATAACTCCGCCCAAAACGTGGTAGAGACCTTTGTATTGACAAGTGTTTTCAATGGAGAGCAGGTCGGCAACTTGCTCAACGACACAAATGGTGGTGTGATCCCGCTGACTATCCAAGCAGAGTGGGCAGACCTCTTCGTCAGAGAGGTTGTTGCAGTATTTGCAATGTTTAATTTGGTTGCGGAAGCGGTCGATACTCTGTGTCATTTCGCCCACCGACTCCTGCTCCATGCGGAGTAGGTGCATGGCTAAACGGAGCGCTGTGCGCCGTCCAATGCCGGGTAATTTGGACAATTCGCCCACGACATCTTGGAGTAGCTTAGACAAAACGAAGGGATTTAGGCGTGTGCATTAGATGGTTTTTATGGTTTTGTTCTCCAGCCATCCCTTTTTTCCATCGACAATCATAATTTCACTCCAATCACCTAAGGTGTTGACGATGCGCACTTTTGTCCCTTCATGGAGAACAAATATGTCGGTGGCACTCTTGTCTGGAGAGCTCTTGACGGCCGCCGCCGAGGCCATGACAATCGAGAGGTCTCCTTTGACGGCCTCGTTGCGTTCGGAAGCGGCAAAAGAGGTGGCACCGATGAAGACAATCAATAGTATGAGCGTGCCGTAGAAGCCCACTTTGCGCAATTTGAGCCGTTGTGAGAGCAGGTAGAAGAGGACTAAAATGAGCATTCCGGTGAGTGCTGTAAGAGAAACAAACGTCCAAGCTGTACCGCTCATCGTGTTTCGAAGGGCTCTGACCCATGTGATGAGTATAAATTCAGGAACAGCATTGATGTTGTCTTTCGTGCGACTTTCGGCCACCGAAAGATTATAACGAATATCATCGTCCCCAGGAGCAAGGCGGAGTGCGCGGTTGTAGTGTAAAATGGCTGCTCCAAGCCGATTTTGTTTGAAATAGGCATTGGCTAAGTTGTAGTGGAGCTTGGCCGAGAATGAGCCATGGCGCAGAATTTGGTTGTAATGAGCAATGGCATCGACATAATTGGCATTGATATAGGCCGTGTTGGCCGCCTCCCAAAGTGCTTCATTGGAGGCGGTGTCAATGGTGGGGTGAACGGATTGAACGGGTTGAGTAGCCGCTGTGGAATCAACGGCTGTTTGTGCTTGCAAGAGTAGGCTTGTGGACACGAAGACCAATAATAAGAAGTATCGTTTCATATCTCTTTTCATTTTTCGGGCGTGTTTGCTATCGCTTGATGATGGATTCGATGCGGGAGAGGAAATCGACTCCTTGGTCGTAAACATCGTGCATTTGTGCCGAGGCCATGGGAGAATATTGCGCTTCATCACATTGGGTGATGATGGCCGAGAAGAGCTGAGACTCTTCAGCGGCAATACCTCGCTTGTGCAACTCTTCGCGGACGCTCTCCTTGGTCAGGTTGGCGACCGGAATATTAAATTTATCGCTCATATAACCCCACATGGCGCGTAGCATCTCCTCATAAAAGGCGTGTTGATCTTGATTGATCATGTGCTGCTTGGCGGTGCGGAATCGCAGTACAGCCACTTTGCTGGCGCGCTTACCCCGCACCAAGACCACATTCCGACGATCGCGAATTTGCTTGTGTAGTGCCGCATAGGCGGCCGCAAAGAGCAGGATGATCACTGCCAAGACAATAAAGTAACCGCGACTACAAAATAGCGGATTTTGCTGACTGTGCAGGCTTGCCCTACCTAATTTAATGAAGCGTATATCCTCTCCTAAGAGCTTCACATCCTCCTTGGAAAGACCGTTGACGACCTTTACTTGGCTCTCCTTTCCACTTGTGTCGGGGATGACTTCTAATAAAAAAGGTTGTGCGGTGAGGGTGATATATTGCATGCGAGAAGGGTCAAAATAGCTGAATTCCATAGATTTGATCTCATACTCCCCTTCGGCACGGGCGATGAAAGGATACTCAAATTGTTTGTAGCCCGAAGTGCTTGCCGAGGAGCTCTTAATGGCCTCAGTCGCCTTGACGGTGTATTGCTCAAAAGAGGATGGCAGCGTCAACTTGGGGGCTTGGACGAAAGGTAGATTCCCTGTACCGGAGATGCGAAGGGTATAGGTGGCCGAGGAGTTGGCAGATACTTGGGTCTCCGGTGGGGTAGCTTGCATGGTAAAGCGTCCTACTGCTCCGGTGAAGCTATCTGGCGCACCTGTGGGAAGTTCTAAAACATGGATGGTACTCTTGGGTGTGGTTAGTTTGCGCTTCACCTCACGGACATCTGGCATCCCTCCGAAGAAAGGATCCATGCTACGTTGGTTCTGCACCACGATTTGCGCCACGGCGGTGATGGTCGCAGGATCAACAGTGAGCATTCCTGCCTGTTGAGGAAAAAGTAAATATTCCCTAACAACCAATGATTCATAGACTTTGCCGTTTACCGTCTCCCTTTGCCATTGCGCGTTATCGGTATTCACGTCCTGTGCCCAAAAGCCATTGAACGAGGGAAATGATACTCCATCGAAGCCCACAATCGGCACACGGCGATAGAGTTTGATGGTCGCTTGTACCGGCTCACCTTTATAGACTGTTGTTCGCGAGAGATAGAGCCGCAAGAGCAGGTCGTCTTTGCCAACGTATCCTTGAGCCTGTCGATCAGCTTTTTGCTCGGGCTCATCGGACATAGATTGAGATGATCCCGCGGTATTGCCACCAGCAACGCCACCGTTGACCACCTCAAGTGTTAGTGGACGGGTGGTATAGGCAGCGCCATCGGAGAGGATGCGCGCCTCGCCAATACTGAAATTTCCAGTGTGTTGAGGGAGTAAAATATAGGTGATGGTGAAGGTGAAACTTCGGGTCATTGACCCATTAATGATCTGTGTTGATCGCCCTGTATACTCCGCTGGGCCGGCGACCACGTCAAAACCCGTGAAATCGGGGGCAATGAAGCTGTTTTTGTCGGGTTGGGCATTGAGTGTGAACTCCACACGGAAAGTTTCACCCTCCTGTACGATCATTGGAGCATTGATTGTGAAGGTGACCTTCTCGGCTGCAAAAGCCGTAAAGATCACCATCATAAGCAGAGTTGTCAGTGCTATTTTCCTAAAAATACGATCCATTTTTCTTTCTATTAAAGAAGGAACGCAGTTGCGTCAATTTTAGTGTTTAAATTCCGCAAAAAAATCATTGCCTTTGTCATCCACAATGATGAAGGCGGGGAAGTTCTCTACATAAATTTTGCGTACAGCCTCCATGCCCAATTCAGGGAAGTCGACCACCTCGACTGACTTGATCGAGTTCTTGGCCAAAATAGCGGCTGGGCCACCGATAGAACCGAGGTAGAAGCCTCCGTGTTTCTGGCAGGCATCGGTCACTTGCTGGGTGCGGTTTCCCTTGGCGATCATCACCATAGAACCGCCATGCTCCTGAAAGAGATTGACGTAAGGATCCATGCGACCAGCGGTGGTAGGGCCGAAAGAGCCAGAGGCCATTCCTTGTGGGGTTTTGGCAGGACCGGCATAGTAAACGGGGTGTTTCTTGAAATATTCGGGCATCGGCTGACCGGCATCCAACATCGCTTTGATGCGGGCGTGGGCAATGTCACGAGCCACGATGAGTGTACCCTTGAGGTTCAGACGGGTCTTGATAGGATATTTCGCTAAAATGGCGCGAACCTGATCCATGCCTAAATCCAAATCAATATCAACGGCAGGAGACATTCCGGGAGCTTGCTTGGGAAGGTATTTTTCGGGGTGCATCTCCATTTGTTCCAAGAAGATACCCTCTTCAGTGATTTTGGCTTTGATGTTGCGATCGGCCGAGCAGCTAACCCCGATACCTACTGGGCAGGAGGCCGCGTGACGTGGTGCACGAATGACACGCACATCGTGAGCAAAATATTTACCGCCAAATTGAGCACCTATACCACTCTTTTGGCAGAGGGCAAGCAGGCGATTTTCCCAATCAGTATCGCGGAAGCAACGACCGCCTTCGTTGCCGGAGGTGGGTAGAGCATCGAGATAACCGGCCGAAGCTTTCTTGACCGTAGCCAAACACATTTCGGCCGAAGTGCCACCGATACAGACTGCCAAATGGTAAGGAGGGCATGCTGAAGTGCCTAAATCTTTGAGGTGTTCGGCGAGGAATTTGGTCAAAGACTCCTCGTTGAGCAGTGCTTTGGTCTGTTGATAGAGGAAGGTCTTGTTGCTGGAGCCGCCCCCTTTGGTGATGAAGAGAAATTTATACTGATTGCCGGTAGTGGCATAAAGATCAATCTGTGCCGGCAAGTTTGTACCGGAGTTTTTCTCCTCGGTCATGGTCAACGGAACAACCTGTGAATAGCGGAGGTTGCGCTCTTTGAAGGTTTCGTAGATGCCTTTGCTGATCCATTCTGCATCATCAACACCTGTGTAGACATTTTCGCCCTTCTTGCCGATGCAGATCGCAGTACCGGTGTCTTGGCAGGTGGGAAGTTCGCCCTCTGCTGAGACACATTGGTTGAGCAACATCGTGTAAGCAACGAATTTATCGTTGTCGCTGGCTTCGGGATCTTGGAGGATGTTATTCAGTTGCTGGAGATGTGCCGCGCGCAAATAAAAAGATACATCGCTATAAGCAGCCTTTGAGAGCAGTTCCAGACCCTTAGGGTCTACCTGCAACATCTTGCGGCCGTTGCACTCCACGACCTTTACATAATCCTTTGTTAAAAGACGATACTGGGTTTTGTCTTCTCCGAGGGGGAATGGTTCTTGATAGATGAATTCAGACATAATTTTTAGCTTTATATTGTTTCTATTTTTTTTATGCGCTTCAACAGCAGGTGCAAAAATACAAAAAACAATCCATATTGCTCCATTCGGTGAGGGATTTTAAGTGAAGAGCTATTTTTTATAGGATAAGCTATGGTTCTTGACGAAATAAGGCTATCTTTGCATAGTGACTGGATGGGGACTCTCCATTTAGCCAATTTGGCCAACAACTATTAACAGCATAAAATTCTCAATTATGGTATCTTACAAAAATTTGGGCCTTGTGAACTCGCGTGAGATCTTCGCAAAGGCAATTAAAGGTGGTTATGCCATTCCGGCATTCAACTTTAACAACATGGAGCAGATGCAAGCCATTGTTCAGGCTTGTGTGGAGGCCTCTTCGCCCGTTATCCTCCAAGTATCTTCCGGTGCACGTAAGTACGCCAACCAAACTCTCCTTCGCTACATGGCACAGGGGGCAGTTGAGTACGCGAAGGAGTTAGGTAAGAATATTCCTATCGTGCTTCACTTAGATCATGGCAATACGTTCGAATTGTGCAAGAGCTGTATCGACATGGGTTTCTCTTCGGTGATGATTGACGGTTCAGCACTCTCTTTTGCAGAGAACGTGGCGCTGACCAAACAGGTAGTGGAATATGCTCATCAGTACGATGTGACTGTTGAGGGTGAATTGGGCGTCTTGGCTGGCGTTGAAGATGATGTGGCTGCCGAAGCACACACCTATACCCGTCCGGAAGATGTAGAGGCTTTTGTGAAGCAGACCAATGTAGATTCCTTGGCCATTTCGATCGGAACTTCTCACGGTGCCAATAAATTCAAACCATCCCAGTGTACCCGTAATGCCGAGGGTATCCTCGTTCCACCAGAATTGCGCTTCGATATTCTTGAGGAGGTTGAAAAACGTATCCCCGGCTTCCCGATCGTGCTTCATGGCTCGTCGTCTGTACCTCAAGAGTATGTGAAGACCATCAACACCTATGGTGGCGCTTTGAAAGACGCTGTGGGTATTCCTGAGGATCAACTGCGCAAGGCTGCCAAGAGTGCCGTTTGTAAAATCAACATCGACTCTGATGGCCGTTTGGCTATGACAGCTGCTATCCGCAAGATCTTTGTTGACCAACCTGCCGAATTTGACCCTCGCAAATATTTAGGGCCAGCACGTGATGAGCTCAAGAGACTCTACAAACACAAATGTGAAAATGTCTTGGGTTCTGCTGGTAAAGCATAGCCGTTGACAACCCTTTCAATAGAGACGTTCCAGATAGATTTTCTATCTGGAACGTCTTGCTTTTATTACACGGCACTGCTTCCGCGGAGGAGAATTTTCTTTAGAAAATGCAAATAATCTAACAAAATTTCACTATCTTTGTCATATAAAGCAACATTTTGCCATATAAAGCCATGTAAGACATGAAGGCTACAATTACCAAAATAGACGGGCGGACAACCGTCGTCATCAATGGACGGTTAGATACTGTAAATGCAAAAGCATTTGAAGAGCAGATTCAGCCGATATTACAAGATACGAATCCGGATGTTATTATAGACTGCACATCGCTGCAATATATCTCCAGTAACGGTCTGCGCCTGTTTATCACCTTACTGAAACATGCGAAAAGTACAGGCGGGGTGATCGAGGTCTGCAATCTCAGTCCGGAGGTAAAAGAAGTTTTCGATATGACCGGTTTCTCCGCTATCTTCAACATACAACCAACCTCTTAACCCCTCCCCTAAATGAAGCAAATACCTTTACTCTTATTACTTGCTCTTACCTCAATCAGTGCGTTCGCCCAAAAAGTAGAGCTATCCGGCATTATTGTTGACGACAAAGATTCCCCTGTGCCATTTTGCAACGTGGTAATCAAACAATTGAGCGACAGCACCTACGTCGCAGGGTGCGCCACCGACCTGGAGGGAAAGTGGCGTCTGAAGACTGTCGAAGGAGCGTATTGGCTCTCCGTATCATACATAGGATACGAGGACTATTTCGATGATGTGACGATCGACTCGAACAAGCAATTAGACAAAATTGTGTTGCGGGAATCGTCCGTGAATTTAGACGAATTAGTCATCGTAGCGCGTAGAAATGTTCAGCAGGCTAATTCAAATACCTATTACTTGAGCGACAGTCCCAAAACATTGGGCCGCAATGCCCTTGAAGTCGTTTCTATGGCCGCCGGAGTTTCGTCGGATACCAATAAAGGGCTGAGAATTTACGGCAAAGACGGTGTACGGGTGATGATCAATAACCGAATGATCGAGATGACCGGACCGCAACTGGCATCGTATATTGCCAACATCAAGGGAGAGGATATTGCCTCCGTTGAGGTGATGTCGACCGCCAATGCGACCTTCGACGCCAACGCGACGGGTGGTGTGATCAAAATCAAGCTCAAGAGCCGCAGCTCCGACGGATATGGTTTATCTGCAGGGATCAAGGGCACGATGTTCGGAAGTGATTTCAAAGGCGTTAATCCCGACGTGGCGTTTAACGTGAAAACGGGCAAGATTAGTCTCTACGGCAACCTCGCCTTTAATTCGACCGGCTGGAATCGAAGATTCACTGAGCAAACCGACTATCTTGGACGCAGCGAAACTATTCAAACCCAGACGAAGATAAACTATTCGAGCACCATTCGAAATTGGTTCGGACGCTTGGGTATGGTCTACACGTTCAATGATAACCACTCTTTAGGTCTCGACTTCGATGGTACACTGCACCGCGATACGGAGCGGGCCAATTCTCCGTCGACGGTAACCACCCAAGGCATCACCACCCGCTACCAAGCCGGTTATATCACTCCCGACATCATCCGAAAAGGTAACCTCTCGTTGGATTACAACTGGAAAACGGACAGCAAGGGTTCAAACCTCAACGTTGGCATGAGTTATTACTATTCAGGGAACACCACCACCGAGGATAACACGCTGAGAGATCTT
>JAVVZO010000031.1:0-10570 GCA_036650515.1 Alistipes sp. | reverse complement strand
GAGTTATTACTATTCAGGGAACACCACCACCGAGGATAACACGCTGAGAGATCTTGCCAACGAGTCGAACCCCGTGAAGCTCTATTACAGCCACGCGAAATATTCGCAGAATATGTATACCGCCGGTCTGGGATATAAATGGATCGTCAACTCAGAATTCGCGATGAATTTCGGTGTCAAGTATAACCGAACAAAACTCTCGAACAAACAAAAGGCTTACGATAAAGAGAGTGGCGACTGGACGGTCGATAAGGAAAATACCGATAACTACAAGTATGTCGAGCAGGTTATAGCCGGATATGTGAACGGAACTTATAAAACGGACAAGTGGGCCTTCGACATCGGAGTGCGTTACGAACAGACTTTGGGCAACACCCGCTCGGATAATTTTGCGGAGCGAAATCAGAAAAATACGCTTCACGACTTTTTCCCGATGGCCTCGGCGACCTACACCTTCAACAAGGAAAAAGGTCACCATCTGACTTTGAAAGCCCACTCTGGCATCAAGCGTCCCTCTTTCGACGAGCTAATACCTTACTCCACGCAACAAAGCCTCTACTCCTACATCACCGGCAACCCTTACCTGAAGCCCTCTTACAACTATTCTGTGGGACTTGACCTCTTGTTATTCGATGCTTTTTACTGGGGGGTGAATTTTAGTCGGGATAAAAACAATATCGAGTTGATGATGGAACCGCGAGAGGTTGGAAGTCTGATCTTGGATGCCAAGTATGGTAATGTTCCCAAGGTGACGACCTATCAGACGATGGCCTATATCCCCGTGCCCATCGGCAAGGTTTTTTACATCGGCTTTGAGTTGAGCGCCGCCCGCAAGAATCGGGATTTAGCTCCGCTCAAAGAGAGCCTCTGGCAGTTCCATGCCGCGTTTGATTCCGAAATCACCCTGCCTCGTGCGTGGGCGATTGAGTTGACCGGAAACTATGTGAATAAAGAGTTCTACGGCAATTCGATTCTAAGGAATTATTACACCTTCGACTGTGCTGTCAAAAAGTCATTTCTCGACAAACGCTTGCAGGTTGCCTTGAGCGGTGTCAATGTGTTCGGACGCAAAAAAGAGCTCGAAATGGTAAATGGGGCGTTTCGGAGAGAGGTGACGATGTTGGACTCTGCGGAGGGACGATGCTTTATGTTCTCTGTGCGCTATGCATTCAACAGCAATAGCAAGGTCAAAGAGAAGCGAGTCCGCAATATAAACTCAGATGAGCGGTTAAGAGATAGTTTCTAAATACTACTTGATATGGAGAAGATACCCGAAGAAATATTGGCGCATGTAACCGAAGTTTATGGTTACGACCGCGAACTGTTTGAGAAAATGGTCGATGCGTTCGATATGGGCGACGACGGTTGTTTTACAGTCAGGGATGAGAATCAAAATATCCGCGCTTTCTGTTTTATCGCCTACACAAATTACTTTTATTACGGCCATGTACTGAAGGCTGTCTTAGGGAGTTGTCTTGGGGTCACGAAGTATGGCGATGGGAAAGACATAATCAAGGTTATGCATCAAGCTAACAGATTTGCCGCGCACAAGGTGGACGTCATCACGCTTGAGGCCCTGACTGAGCGCCTTGTGAAAATACATCAAAGAATCACGGATAGCGCGTTCGTAGGTGGAAACCGCGAGGAACGCCTAACTCAAGAGGAGGCTCTTGCGTATCCGAAAAACGATGATGTATCACTACGCATACTTACGGCTGATGAGTTCTATCCGTTATACGAGCAGTGGATCCGGGAGCAGGATTATCAATTTGCCATGATATTTTCCTACGATAACATCAAAAAACTGGAGGAGTGCATCCATCTGATCGTTGCATACGACAAAAATGGCCATGTAGCGGGTCTGACCATCGTCCATAAAGAGGAACATTATTTTTCGGAGCATCTGGAGCCTATGATCTTCGAGGCGATTGACGACCGTGTGCGCAAAGCCATGATCCGGTATCTGGCCGAAAACCATAATCAGAATCACGATGGCAGGAATCTTCTGATCCGAATTTACGGGAAAACGGATGATCCGGACTTTGTCGTCAGCGCGCTTATGATTGCATCCAATGTTTACAAAATGCTTGGGATTTATGCTCAGGCACATCCCCACGAGCACCGGATCATACATCTGGTTTCAGACAGGGACCCTGAAGTGAACGATTATTACACCATTTCCGAAGGAGTGGCAACTTATACGAAAGAACCGGTAGAAGGTGCAGAACGAATGACGCATAAAGAGCTAAGTCGTCTGTTGATTCCCTATTCCAATTGCTGTTTTTTCTTTTAATATGGAGGATAATACCGCGTTTATTATAAATCGGGTATTTCGCCGGTTGGTCGTGCCGACCACACTGAGTACGGTGGCCGCCATAGTTTCGACGCTTATCAATGTGTTGCTGATTGCTCACTTCACCGGGGCAAGCGGATTGGCTGTGGCCACCTTATTCATCCCCTTGTTGACCATCTGGGGGTGTATTTACGAAGGAATGGGCATCGGTGCCGTATCGATATTTACCAAAAATCTGGGACGTGGCACCATTGAAAAGGGAAAGATCCTCGTTGCGAAATCCAATACAATTGTATTGTGTCTATCCGTAATTCTCGCGCTGGCGGGATTGCTGTTCTCTCTCTTTATTACTGCGCAGACACTGGGAATCAGTCAGGAACAATTCAATGATGCGATCTGGTATGCACGTATCATGTTTATCTCCACCATTCCGATGGTGATGAGTAACTATCTGCTGTTCCTTGCCCGTGCCGACTCGGGTCAGAATATTTCTGCCCTTGCCAATACAATACTCATCGTATTGAATACCGGTCTGAATATTCTTTTCCTCGGAGTGCTGGATATAGGAGTACAGGGAGCGGCACTGTCGATGTTGATTGCTTCGTCCGCATCATTAATAATGATACTGATTTGCTTTCAAAGGGGTAAATACACGCTGAAGTTGCGATTTATGCTACCCGATGGCAGCGCAATCCGCACGCTGTCGCGTTACACGCTCAACAGCGCCAGTGACAACATAGCCGATTTTTTGCTTGCTCTGTATATCAATATCACCGTATTGGTTTGTTTCGGATTGGAGGTAGCATCTATCATATATATCATCAATTATATTCTGATGTTTGTTATGTTTTGGGGTCTGGGGATAGCCTATTCTACCGGCCCTATGCTGGGCGTTTACTCCGGAGAGAAAAACAATACGGCCATCAAGATGATTGCCCGCAAGGGGCTGGTTTCGGCCCTCGCGGTAGGCATTGTTCTGGCCCTGCTGATTGCTGTATTTGCCAAAACCATCGCTGTGGATGTTTTTAACTTCGAGTATGAGCAGTTAACTGCGCAGTGTGTGGCGGCCATTCGCTGGTTCTGCCTCTCCATCCCGTTTTATATGGTCAATGTTATGCTAATCCACTATTGTCAACAGCTTGAGAAGTTCAAGATTTCCTTATTGCTGACAATCACCTCGAACTTATTGCTGCCGATGATTTTTTGCACCATCGCCATCGCAACGGATGTTCCGGCCGTTATTTGGTGGGGATTCCTGCCCAGTTATCTGATTGCGCTATTGGGATGGGGCGTATTCATGCGCATAAAAAAGCGACGAGAGCATCTGGACTCGATTTTATGTCTGCCGGCCTACGTCTCCCCATTCAAAGTTTCCATGCACTTTTTGATTCGCCCCGACGAGCATCATGCAATTGAAGATTATCAAGATATGGCTGCCGTGTTCCTTGCGCACCATCACGTTGATGCGTCTGTTATCCGCCGCGCTACTTTGGCTATGGAGGAGATCATCGCCTTTGTTGAAAAAACCAATCAACGCAAAAATGGTTATACGGCCATCGAACTGGGTATTTGCAAGGAGTCGGGCGTGCGGCTTCTGGTTAAGTTGGACAACGAGCACATCGACATAAAAAACATCAGCAAAAGGAACTTATATATGTGGGACGATATGCTCAGCCTTCATGTGCTGCAAAGTCTCTCTACCGAGCTAAAATATCAGCGAGTCCTATCGCTTAACACATTTGATATTACAATAGAGCCGCGATGAAGAAAAATAGATTGATATAAGTGTTGTAATTAATCCCAAACAAAAATATGAAACCGATAAAAAAGAAAGAAGAACTGTTCAATCTGTGGCATGCAGTCGCTCCCAATGATGATGTTACCTCACTACGATGGTATTGCGACAACATGTTAAAAAGCGATGACGATGTGACAACGATCTATGACCAAGGCAAGTGTGTGGCAGCAGTCGGAGGGGTTGAAACTATTTTTTGCTACAACGGCATCGAAATACCGGCCGCTATGGGCGGGTATCTTTGCGTTGACCCAGCCTATCGCGACAAGGGATATTCGATAGCCTTAGGCATCTCTTATGCACGGTATTGCTATGGGTTAGGAATTGACCTGATTCTGGGATGGGAGATCTCATCTAAGCTCAGAAGGCTATATGAGTCGGCCGGACATTTTCTCTTTCGCGATTATGTAAAGCGGACGACTATCAGCAAGACGGATATTTTGCCGTGTCAAACCAACGAATACCGAATCGAGACGACCAGAAGAAATATCGCGAAAGAGTACAACGAGTTTGTCAAGAAGAGATACCGGAACTACACGATTCATAGCGAAGATGCTTTTGAATTGATGAGACGGGAAAGTGACTTTTTTATGGCTTACGATAAGGACGGAGCTATTCAGGGAATCGCCATTCGGCTGTTTTGCACCGAGGATCACTACATCGAAGAGTTGATCGCCGTTAATGATGATGTGAAGAACAGCTTGTTGAGCCACATTGCGTCGTACTACCAATGGGATCGGTTCACCTATTCGGAATATGGAGTAGGGGTACAGGGTGCGGAAACCTCTCACGGTATGATACGCATACTCAATGCAGAAAATATGCTGAAGCGATACGCGGCACTGCATCCCGAATACAAAGATGTGTTTACGGTCAAGGATGAGGCCATTACCCAAAATTTCAAGACCTATAAAATAAATCAGGGTAAATGCGAGGTGGTGGCTTATGATGAGTCGTTCAAAGTGATCTCTGTTTTACAACTGAGCGAACTGCTCTTCGATGGATTTTATCTCAATCTCTCTGTTGTATATTAGTAGCCTCAGATTCAGCCCATTACCTGTAAAAGTATATTGTTATGCAATTTGAACACTTTTCTGTCCTTGTCCATCATCAGGCTAAAAAATACGGGAATAAAACTGCTCTTAAATACCGCAACTACCAAACGTCGGAATGGATACCAATTTCATGGAACGAGTTTTCGCAGTCGGTGCGCCAGACCGCCAATGCGATGGTGGCATTGGGAATCGAGGTGCAGGAGAATATCGGCATTTTCTCTCAAAACAAACCCGAATGTCTGTTTGTTGATTTTGGAGCGTACGCCAATCGGGCGGTGACAGTACCGTTGTATGCAACCTGTTCTGCATCACAAGTCGAATATATTATCAATGATGCACAGATACGCTGTCTATTTGTCGGTGAACAGTATCAGTATGACACTGTTTTCGGCATCCTCGACCGTTGTCCGTCATTGCAGCGGCTCGTAATTTTCGATTCGACGGTCGTGCGCAATTCCCGCGACACGGACTCGCTTACGTTCGATGAATTCATGGAAATGGGTAAAGGTCTGCCGCATAATGAGGTGGTAGAAGAACGCACTTTGCAGGCATCGGCTGATGATCTGGCCAACATCTTATACACCTCAGGTACTACGGGCGAACAGAAGGGAGTGATGCTTCACCACTCCAACTATTTGGCGGGATGTCACATCAATACCATCCGTCTACCGGATATTACAGATAAGGATATCTCCATGAACTTCCTTCCGCTTACTCATGTCTTTGAGCGATGCTGGTGCTATCTCTGCATTGGTCATGGTGCTCAGATTTGTATCAATCTTCGCCCGGCAGACATTCAGACTACGATGAAAGAGATACGTCCCACGCTGATGTGCTGCGTCCCCCGTTTCTGGGAGAAGGTCTACACCGGAGTGCAGGAGAAGTTGGCTCAACAAACTGGGATCAAGAAGACTATGATGCTCCATGCCATCAAAGTCGGGCGGAAACACAACATCGAGTATCTTAATCGGGGTAAAAAGCCTCCGATGCTGCTCCATTTGGAATATAAATTTTACGAAAAGACGCTTTTCTCATTGCTCAAGAAGGCGATCGGCATCGAGAACGGCAATTTCTTCCCGACGGCCGGTGCTTTTATGCCAGATCAAATCTGCGAGTTTATGCATTCGGTAGGCATCTATCTATTGTTGGGATACGGCCTTACCGAATCTACGGCCACGGCAGCCTGCTTCGAGCAAGGGAACTTTGAGATCGGCTCCATAGGTCCCGTCATGCCCGAGGTCGAGATGAGAATCGGTGAAAACAACGAAATCCTGCTTCGAGGCAAGACCATCACCGCCGGCTATTACAAGAACGCCGCGATGACCGCCGAAGCCTTCACGACCGACGGCTGGTTTCGCACCGGCGATGCCGGCTACTTGAAAGGTGGTCACCTCTACCTGACCGAGCGCATCAAAGAGATATTTAAAACTTCTAACGGGAAATACATTGCTCCGCAAGCTCTCGAAGGTAAGTTGGGTACAGACAGGTATATCGAACAAATCGCCGTTTATGCCGACGGACGCAAGTTCGTTTCGGCGCTTATCGTCCCTGCCTACAATCTGATAACAGACTATGTCGGCAAGAAGGGTATTGCATACGAGAATATGGATGAGCTACTGCTTCACCCTGAGGTGCAGGCACTGTTCCGTTCGCGCCTCGACGCATTGCAGCAATCCTTCGCCCAATATGAGCATATAAAGCGCTTTACCTTGCTATCCCAGCCCTTCAGCGTAGAAGACGGTACTCTTACAAATACATTGAAGTTAAAACGCTCCGTGGTGTCGAAGAAATACAAAGAGCTGATCGATAAAATGTACGAGGAGTAGCATTTTTTGGGTCAATGTAAAATCGCCCCACCGACTTTTGTACTTGATCCGATTTGCGGACACGGTGCGGACACGAAAAAAGCAAAGAGCCGTTAGACGAAAGTCTAACGGCTCTTTTGGTGCCCAGGATAGGACTCGAACCTACACAGTATTACTACCACTAGTACCTGAAACTAGCGTGTCTACCATTTCACCACCTGGGCGCTTTTTAGAACACGGTGCAAAAGTAGTATATTTTTTGAAAAGAACACAACCTTGCGGCAAATTATTCCGGATTTTTTCTTGAACGTCTGAAAAAGTTACAACTCGCTATTGATAAATTTGTATTGAAAAATCAGCATATAGAAAACGGCTACCGATATATAAGCATCGGCCAAATTAAAAATAGCCCCGAAGAAATAGTTGTTGCTATCCACTAAAAAGCTGAGCCATTGCGGAACTCCATTCCATTGAAAAAGCGGGAAGTAGAACATATCGACCACCTTACCCATCATGAATCCGGCATAGCTACCACCGAAGTGTGCCACCGTAGCTGGTGTGGAGGCAGAGAAGAACATTCCGTAAAAGGCGCTGTCAATGAGGTTGCCTAATGCACCGGCGAAGATGAAGGCCAACCCTAAAAGCACGCCAGTAGGGGCTTTTCGGGTAATGAGGCGGTGCATAAACCAACCCAAGAAGCAGATCATCCCTACACGAAAAAAGCTGAGTAGGATTTTACCCCAATCAATGCCCGTTCCTGTGGAGAGTTGCATGCCAAATGCGGCGCCGTTATTTTCGATAAAGTGCAGCTGAAACCAGTCGGGGAAGATCACGATGGCATCGTTCAGTTGCAGATGTGTCTTGATCCAAATTTTTAGAACTTGGTCGCAGATTAAAAGAATAAAAATCAGGAAAGAGAGTTTTTTCCAATTCATAATATCGTATTTAGCTGGACAAAAGTAGTAATAAATCTTATTTTTATGGGATAGAAGTGTAAAATTTAGGCTTGGATGTGTACATTTCAAGGAAAAACTCTTACCTTTGGCATCAAACTATATTTAGATTATGAAAAACAGATTTTTACTCCTCCTTTTATTTGTTGCGGTATTTACAGCCTGCACGAAAGACTTCGCAGAGAATGATGGCGTAAATTCCGATGGACCCAAGCAGACGATCATCGTCAACACTCCTAAGGGAGCTATTGTCGGTACGCTGACCGTCAAGGTGAAGCCTGAATTGGCTGAACGTATTGAGGCTGAGACTACCCGTAGTGGTATGACTCGCTCTGGCATTGACAATGTCGATGCAATTTTCGACCAGATTGGTGCGAACCGATTCTGTCGCATTTTCCCTTATGACGAGAAATTTGAAGCTCGTCATCGCGCGGCAGGTCTTCACCTTTGGTATGCAATCTCCTTCAATGACAAGGTTGCTCTTCAGCAAGCTGCCGAAGCGCTGAGTCTTGATCCCAGCTTCTCGGTGGTGGAGTACAACCATCCGGTTGTTATCCCAAAGACGCGTGCCGTTGCGAGCGCTACTTCGATGGAGGCTCCCCAAACGCGTGCAACTGCACCAATGAATGATCCATTGTTGAAAAACCAGTGGCATTATTCGAATAAAGGTGGCATCCGTGGTGGTAGCTTTACCTCTGTGGCCGGTGCGGATGTTAATCTTTTCGACGCTTGGAATTTATGTGCTGGTGACAAACGCGTTATTGTGGCGGTTCTCGATGAGCCTATTCAGACGAATCATCCGGATTTAAAGGCCAATATGTGGAACAACCCCGATGGTGCCTCACCTTTGAAAAATGGTGCTAACTTCTGTGTAGCTTCTGGTTATCAACCCAAAGCGATCGACTGGACTGGCTACAAATACTCTTCAGACTATGGTTATGAGTATGCTGATCACGGTTCTCACGTTGCAGGTACGGTGGCTGCTGTTAATAATAATGGTATCGGACTCTGTGGTGTTGCCGGAGGTACAAATGGTAATGATGGTGTGAGTATCATGGGTTGCCAGATTATGACAATGGCAGAGAATAAATCCTATCCTTTTGCTGCTGAGCAAGCTTTTATTTGGGCAGCTGACCATGGTGCTGTAATTGCACAGTGTAGCTGGGGTTATGGAGAAGCAATTTCTACCGAAGACGGTTGGGAGCATGCTACCGGTGGTGGATCGAAAGAAAAAGCTGCTATTGATTACTTTATCTCTCACGCTGGTGATGCTACTTTATTCCCGCAATCTCCTTTGCGTGGCGGTTTAGTGATTTTCTCCGCGGGTAATTCTGGCGATATTGTTCGTGACCAAAAATCATGGCCGGCTGCTTATAGTCACGTGGTTGCTGTCTCTGCAATGGCCTTCGACTATACTCCTGCTTACTATACTTGCTATGGTAATTGGTCTGATATCACTGCCCCGGGCGGAGATGCTTACTATCAAAATGCTGGTCAGGTTTGGAGCACTGTCTTAGACCCCGCAACGAGTGGTGTAGAGTTTAGAGATGGTCGTACAGAGGCCTACGCGGCTTATCAGGGTACCTCAATGGCTTGTCCCCATGTTTCGGGTGTGGCAGCGCTTGGTCTCTCTTATGCACTCAAGTTGGGTAAGACCTTTACAGCTGAGGAATTTAAAAATATGTTATTGGCCAGCACCAATGATATTAACAAATATATGGTAGGTACGAAAGCAGCTGGGAAAATGATGGTGCTTTCGAACTATGCAAATAAAATGGGTACCGGATACGTGGATGCCTATAAGATGCTCTTGGCTGTCAAGGGAACTCCTGCTATTCATGTGAAGGCAGGTGAGCCGGCTAAGATTAACCTCAACGCCTATTTTGGTGGTGGCGCATCGACCTTCACCTATAAGATCACAGTCTCTGATGCCGCTAAAAAGAAATTGGGCATGACTTTCTCTGATCCTGTGAATGGCGTTTGGACGCTGACATGCCAATCACAAGGCGCAACACTTATCACCATTAAGAGTAAAGTGGGCGAGACAGAGACCATGCGTGAGATCGCTGTGATCTCTCGTAATGGAGCACCTGCCAACGATGGCTGGTTGTAAGACCATTTCTCTTCAATAGAAAGGGCGGCGAGTTTACTCACCGCCCTTTCTGTTTGCTGCACGCTATGCGGGTCTCCATACCTTATATATATAGGAAACGGCTCTATACCATCGTGGCGACCACATAAAAATGCAAAAACAGCAAAAAAAGATAAAAAAAAGTGCCAAAATGTTTGTGAGATAAAATTTAGTCACTATCTTTGCACCCGCAATACAGAAAACAACGCCTCTAAATGACCTGCAAAGGTTCGCAATTTGGGAGTCCGAAAAGGTCGAAATGAGGGGGTTGAAAAAAATTGCAAAGTTCTTGAAAAAAGATTTGGTGGATTAAAAAAGATGTCATACCTTTGCAGTCCATTCGCCGTCTAAACGAAGCGAACTTTTTTTAAAACGTTCTTTGAATTACTGGTTATATTGAGAGAAATAAGAAATGCAAGTATTTATCTGTCAATTTCCTTTAAGGAAAAAATAAGCAGTCAGGACTCTAACAACACAATTTTAATTTTATACAATGGAGAGTTTGATCCTGGCTCAGGATGAACGCTAGCGGCAGGCT
>JAVVZO010000030.1:0-19107 GCA_036650515.1 Alistipes sp. | reverse complement strand
TACCCGTACACCGCATTTCGAGTGCGGCACGATCGACCACTCCGCCACCTCTCCTTTGTTATTTCGGTCAAATACTACCTTGTTAGATCAATTTGGGCTTGCAAATATAGATATATTTTCGAATATTGGCAACGAAAAGGGTAAAAACCTATATGGTGGCATGATTTTCTGCAGAATATTCAAAATATTCGTATCTTTGATCCAAATCTACCCATGCAATAAATGCGGTACGATTTTCGTTAATATAAATAAAAAGTAACGCAAACCTATCATGCGCTATGAAAAAGATGAAAATTTTAATTGGACTGTCCTTGCTTTGGGTGGCGACTGGGTGTACCTCTTCGCTCTACAATGCAAATAGTGGTGATGATCTCTATGGGACTCATAATCAGCTGGCAATAGCACAAAAGCAGAAGGCGCAAGCAGAACTTCAACGTGCGCAGGCTGAGGCACGTCGTGCGCAGTGGGAAGCTCAGAGGGCGGAAGCACAGGCGCAGAATGAGGGCTATAATGACTCGCCGGATGGTTTTCGGGATGTGCTGGTCAATGATTACGAGAGTGCTTATGCCCGTCGTTTACGGGGTTTTGAATCACTGAGCTACAATATGCCCTCCAGCTATTATAACTTACGTTATACGCCGACCTACAATTATGTATCGGCTTATGATCCTATGAATTATAACGTTATGGTGATGGGGGATCAAGTTTGGGTAGAGCCTAAATACATCACCTCAATGTTTGGATCGTGGGGCGCGCCCTCTTTCTCCATGAATATTTATGCCAATAGTTTCTACAACAGTTGGTATGGCGATTGGGGCTATCCCTCCTATTTTGGTTGGGGCTATCCGCGCTATTCATGGTATGATTGGGGTTGGTCCTTCGGCTATCGTCCTTCCTATTGCTGGGGTGGCTGTTATCCATGGGGCAACTATCCTCACTGGGGAGGTGGCAACTATCCGAACTATAACTACAATCGACCCAACCGCACCTTTGGCTCTTCGGGCATTCGTAACCAAGGTCACTCTTTAGGCTATAATCGTGGTCAGGGTACAACTTCACGTCCCGGCTCATCAGGTTATAATCGTGGCTCGTCCACCTATAATCGAGGCACTTCGGGCTATAACAGGGGCGGTAATACGCGCTACGATAATAACCGTGGAACGGGGACGCGCTATACGGGCGGTAACAGCGGTAACAGCGGAAATACGACCAATCGCAATGATCGAGGACGTTGGGATAACTCCAATAACAACCGTGGAAATTCTGGTTATCGCAATAATAACAACAATAACAATAGCAATTCGGGCTACCGTCAGAATACGACCACTAATACCAATAGTTCGGCTGGCGGATCTTATAGTAGCGGATCTTCAGGTAGCGGATCTTCGGGTAGTTCGGGAGGACGAAATTCGGGAGGACGTTAAAAATAGTTTTTAAAACGGGATTGATTATGAAACGTATTGGAATAGCCTTATGTGTGATGCTCTTTTTCGGAGTAGCCACTGTGTCAGCGCAAAATGATCTGCGTACGGGTGGGTTGGTTTTCGATAAGGACAAGATGATGCCAGAAGATCTATTTGGTCTGTCGCAAACATCATTCAATTTAGGCACAGCGCGCTCGATGGCGATGGCTGGTGCATTCACCTCTTTGGGGGGAGATATGGCCTCTATGGCGATCAACCCGGCCGGCTTGGGAATGTTCCGCTCTAATGAGGTCTCCATCACGCCGCTGATGAGTTTTGAGCGCTCTTCGACCAATGCCATGGCCAATCAGAAAAATGAGAAAAATCGCTTCTCTTTGGGCAATTTTGGCATCGTGATCAACACCTATGAAGGATCTGGTAACTTATTGAGCCTCAATTTAGGTTTGGGTTACAATCGGATCTCGGACTTCAACTACCAATATTCGTTTTTTACACCCAATAATGTAGCCTCGATAGCCGATGTGTTTTGTCGTCAGCTTGATTTTGCCGGCATTAAACAGGGTGATTTGGTGGGCGACAAATTAGATTGGTTTCGCTATGACCCCACCTATTGGGGTGCTGTTTTGGGCTACAAAAATGGTTTGGCAGAACAAGGTAAAGGGGGCGCTTGGAGTCCAACGTGGATCAACTACAACGACCCATCCTTGGATATTGGCCACTATACCACCGTTGAGAGCCGTGGTTACATCGGAGAGTACGAACTTTCGCTCGGCGCAAATCTTAATAACAAGCTTTACTTCGGTTTGACCATGGGTATTCAAAGTGTTCACCGTGAGCAAAATTACTATTATAGTGAAGACTACCTCTATGACAACAACAATACAACAACCGGATTGGATGTCCAGCTTTATAGCATGGATTACCGCCAAACGGCTATTGTGGATGGGGTGGGTGTCAACTTTAAATTGGGCGTGATCTATCGTCCGGTGGAGAGTGTGCGCTTGGGCTTTGCCCTGCATACACCGACCTATTATTCGTTGGATTACTCCTATCGTGCGGGCATGGTCTCCGAGGCGCACGTCTATAATGATCCTAATGGGGTGATGAAACCGGATGGAAACGGCAATATTTGGATTGATACGGTTACTCCGGTTTGGAGTGATTCAGGTCCAGATAGTTATGAGTTTATCTCGCCAACGCGGATGCTGTTTGGTGCCTCCTATACCTTTGGCTCTATGGGCGTGATTTCTGTGGATTATGAGCGGGATTGGTACAACGGCATTCGAGTAAAGGGTGCACCCCAAGGACTTTCTCATCAGGTCTATAATGATGTGTCGCGCGCTGCTTTCAAGGGCTCGAATATTCTGCGGGTAGGGGTCGAATTCAAGCCACTGTCGATGTTGGCCATTCGTGCCGGCTTCGGTTACCGTGGTTCGATGCTTCAGGAGGGTTATGAGCAGCTGCTCTCGTCACCGGTGGTCACCAAAGAGCTCTACTATACAGCCGGTTTGGGCCTCTATGTCTCCCGTCATATGACCATTGATTTGGCCTACCAATATGCCAAAGCTACATTGAGTGATTATCGCCTTTTCTTTGCCGAGGGGGCATCAATCCCTACCAGTGATAGTGCTTGGTATTCGACCTCGCTCACCCGCCACAATGTGGCGCTTACATTAGGCTTTAAGTTCTAATCATTGCTCTTTTTCATGATGAGGAGTCTCGCAAACGGGACTCCTTTTTCTTGCTGTGTGGTAAATTCTTCCTGCTTCCTGCTCTAATCTGATTTTAAATTGTTAATTTTGCCATTCACATTTACTAATTAACACACGAAGTACAGATATGGCAATCGAATTGAAAGACCTGACAAAGGCGGAAGAAAACTACTCACAGTGGTATAATGATCTGGTGGTAAAGGCTGGGCTGGCTGAAAATTCAGCCGTGAGAGGCTGTATGGTGATCAAACCTTACGGCTATGCAATTTGGGAGAAGATGCAAGCAGCTTTAGACAAAATGTTTAAAGATACGGGACACCAAAATGCCTATTTCCCACTATTTATTCCGAAATCTTTCTTTTCCAAGGAGGCTCACCACGTGGAGGGCTTTGCCAAAGAGTGTGCCGTGGTGACGCACTACCGTCTGAAAAATGACCCCAACGGCAAAGGTGTTGTTGTAGATCCGGAGGCTAAATTGGAGGAGGAGTTGATCGTGCGCCCTACCTCGGAGACCATCATTTGGAGCACCTATAAAAACTGGATACAATCGTATCGTGACCTGCCTATTCTCTGCAATCAGTGGGCGAATGTGGTGCGCTGGGAGATGCGTACGCGCCTATTCCTTCGTACCGCTGAGTTCCTTTGGCAAGAGGGGCATACCGCCCATGCTACCCGAGAGGAGGCCATCGAAGAGGCAACCAAGATGATCAATGTCTATCAGGATTTTGCTGAAAAGTGGATGGCACTGCCGGTTATTGTTGGCCATAAATCTACCAATGAACGTTTTGCTGGAGCGGAAGATACGCTGACCATTGAAGCCTTGATGCAAGATGGGAAGGCTCTCCAAAGCGGAACGTCTCATTTCTTGGGTCAGAATTTCGCCAAAGCTTTTGATGTGCAATTTGTCAATAAAGAGGGCAAGTCGGAGTACGTGTGGGCGACCTCTTGGGGCGTTTCAACCCGTCTGATGGGTGCGCTTATCATGGCGCATTCTGATAATAATGGCTTGGTGTTGCCTCCAAAATTAGCACCTATACAAGTGGTTATGGTCCCTATCTATAAAGGAGAGGAACAACTGGCTCAAATCACTGCCGAATTTGATAAAATTGCTGTGGAACTGAAGGCTCGCGGTCTCAGCGTGAAGATTGATGCGCGCGACTTTGTGCGTTCGGGCTTCAAATTCGCTGAATATGAGCTCAAGGGTGTCCCTGTGCGTTTGGCCATGGGCCCGCGTGATATGGAGAATGGAACCATCGAGTTGGCTCGCCGAGACACGCTCTCCAAGGAGACCTTGCCACAAGCTGGATTGGTCGATCGTATTGTGGCTTTGATGGATGAGATTCAAGACAATATTTATAAGAAAGCCTACGATTTCCGTGCTTCGATGATCACCAAGGTCGATAACTGGGATGAATTCACCGAGGTTCTCAATAATAAGGGCGGCTTTATTTCTGCGCATTGGGACGGCACCGTGGAGACAGAGGTGGCGATTAAAAATGCTACCAAGGCCACCATTCGTTGTATTCCAGTCGATGTTCAGGAGGAAGAGGGTGTCTGTGTCTTCTCAGGGAAACCCTCTCACCACCGCGTACTTTTTGCTAAAAGTTACTAATTTGCTATGCAACGAAGTGTTCAAGCAACGCAACGAACCAAGACAATTTACCGCGTGACCCTTATTGGGTTCGTGGTAAATTTGGTTTTGTCTGTCGCCAAACTCTTTGCCGGTATTGTCGGACGAAGTGGGGCTATGGTGGCCGATGCGGTTCATTCTGTGTCGGATTTGGCCACCGATGTGGTGGTGCTTGTTTTTGCGCGCATTTCGTCGAAACCCAAAGATGAGGACCATGACTATGGTCACGGCAAGTATGAGACCCTTGCCACCATCATCATCAGCTTGGCTTTGGCGGCTGTCGGTACGGGCATCTTAATCAATAGTATCCAAGCGATTGTGTCGATCACCCATGGCGTTATTCCACCACGTCCGGGGATGATTGCTTTACTTGCTGCGGTAATCTCAATACTCTCCAAGGAGGCGCTCTATTGGTATACCGTCCTTGCTGCTCGTCGTGTGGAGAGTCCCAGCATGATTGCCAACGCTTGGCATCATCGGAGTGATGCGTTCTCTTCGGTGGGGACGCTGATCGGCATTGGCTGTGCCTATTTTTTAGGCGATCAATGGCGTGTTGCTGATCCTATTGCGGCACTGATCGTCGCTGTCTTCATCTTTAAGATTGCGTTTAACCTTACGCGTATGGGAATCCAAGAGCTGCTTGAAAAGTCACTACCAGCGGAGATGGAGTCTGAAATCATTCAAATTGTATCGACTAATCCTGAAATTCAAGGGCCACATAATCTGCGTACAAGGCGTATAGGGGCTAACATCGCCATCGAAGTGCACGTCCGTGTGGATGGGACAATGAGTGTTGTTCATTCGCATATCCTTACCGTTGATATTGAGCATCGTCTGCGTGCACGTTTTGGCCAAGATACGATGATCGCCATCCATGTTGAACCCATCAAATAAAATAATCGTTTAGAAAGATGTATATCTTACAATTCAAACCGCTCTTGCGGCAGATGCTCTGGGGTGGCAATAAAATAATCACCTATAAGGGGCTTAGCGACCAAGTTGAACACATCGGCGAAAGCTGGGAACTCTCTGGAATGGCTGGTTTTGAGTCTGTTGTGTCCTCTGGCCAATTTGCGGGGCGCACGCTTTCCGAGGTGTTGGCTGATCAGCAAGGGCGCTTGTTGGGCGCGGCTAACTATGCCCGTTTTGGGACGACTTTCCCTTTGTTAATTAAGTTTATTGACGCTGCGCGTGACCTCTCTATCCAAGTTCACCCCAATGATGCGATGGCGGCTCGTGTACATGGTACAAACGGTAAAACGGAGATGTGGTATGTGGTTGATGCAGAAAAAGATGCCGGTATATATGCCGGATTTTCTCAGCGCCTGACCCCCTCAGAATATGAGCAGCACGTCTCAAACCACTCCTTGGTTGAGGTGTTGCATCACCATGATGTGCATCCGGATGATCTTTTTTTCTTGCCAGCGGGCTGTGTGCACAACATCGGTGCGGGCGTTTTTGTGGCTGAAATACAGCAAACCTCAGATCTCACCTATCGCATTTGGGACTTCGACCGACTGGATGCGGATGGTCATAAGCGTCCATTACATACCGACTTGGCGCGGGAAGCCATCGACTATAAATATCCCTTTGAATCCCGAACACCCTATCAGCGCCTTGCTAATGCTGAGATTCCGCTGATCCAATCTCCTTATTTCACCACCTCACTCTATGAACTGACCGCGGAGAAAACGTGCGATTTTTCAGCCTTTGACTCGTTTGTGGTGATGATCTTCATCGGGGGCGCGGGATGTGTGAAAGACACCTATGGCAACTGTTTGTCGGTGCGACAAGGCCAAACGTTGCTTGTGCCCGCCGTCAGCAAACAAATCAAGGTAACTCCCGCAAAAGGTGCTACCTTGAAATTCATGACTACCTATATCGCCTAAGAAGCCTTATCCTTTCAGCCAATCGGTTGAGGTGCTGTGCCCTTATTGGAGGGGCTTCATGCGATCTATCTTGGTGATTAAATGGATGCTACTTACCTTTGGATCTCCACGCCCGGGGAGTGGTTGGAAGATCACAATCTCTGCTGCTGTGGTGCGAGGTTCGTGTGAAGAGGTGACTATCTTGCAGATAAACCGATAGTTACAGCCGGCAACGATTTGGGTAGCCACACTTTCGGGAATATATTTTGGTGCTTCTAATTTTGCGGTGGCGGTGGCAAAAAGCGTGCGATCAGCCTCTGTGAGCGGGCGCTGTTGTGTGTAGCCGCCCACCATCATCTCTTGCTCTTGGGCTGGCGTGGTGTGGACGAGTTGCCGACTGCTACCACAGGCCATAGAGACAAATACAACGGCCGATAAAAAGAGAATTTTCTTCATCATTTCAACAGTTTATAAAATTTATGAGTTTGAAAAATAACGATGTTCAACGCGCGCCGAAAGGGATATGCTATATTCATAAAGGCCGTATAGGGGCAATAAGACCAAGATCATACTGAAGACATCGGGTGGGGTGATGATGGCCGAAAGTAGGGCCAAAACAACAACCGCATGACGACGGTAATGCTTTAAAAAAGTGGATGTTAAGATGCCCATGCGGGTGAGAAAGTAGACGCATAAGGGTAATTGAAAGACCACCGCGCAGGCCAATGAAACGTCAATAACAGTGGCTAAATAGGAGTTCACATCAATCAAGTTGCTAATCGCGGTGCTGACGCTGTACCCTGCTAAGAAATTGATTGTCAGCGGTGCAATGATAAAGTAGCCAAAGCTCAGTCCGATAAAAAAACAGAGAGACACATAGAAGACAAATTGGCGGCAACCGCTCAATTCCTGCTGTGAGAGTGCGGGTTTTACGAAGCGCCACACCTCCCACAATAGATAGGGGAATCCAAGGGTAAATGCCGTGAGCATGGCTATTTTAAGGTGGAGATTGAATTGTCCGGATAGCGAGGTGTTGATCAAAGGAACCGTTTGGGCGTTGATGTTCAATTCAGCGATGCCGGTCATCTCGGCAAACTTTGCAAAGAGTTGATTGGTGGGGAAAGAGGCCTTCATGGGGCCAAAGAGAAGGGTGTCTACCAAGATCTCTTTGAAGCAAAAAGAGGCGATTAACAGCAGGAAAAACACACCGCATATACGCATCAAATGAGGTCGTAGGGCATCTAAATGCTCGCCGAAACTCATTTCATCGGTTCTGTTTCCGACTTGATCAGACATCAAGATTCAATCGAAAGATTATTTATTTTCTTCGGGTTTGTCTGACTTCTCTTTCGATTCAGATTTGGGTTCTTCGGCGGAGTAGTCTTTGTTCATAGCATCTTTGAATTCCTTGACACCGCGGCCGACACCTCGCATCAATTCGGGTATTTTACGTCCACCGAAGAAGATGATAACGATGACGATGAGAAGGATGATTTCATTTGCGCCAATTTTGCCTAAAAACAGGGGATGGAAGTTCATAATGCTACGTTTTATGTGGAATAAAGTTTAGAAAATAAGCGAATAATATTTTCCTAAGACAAAAATACGAAATTTTTTAGGAATGGGTGCAGCTTTTCTCTAAAAACCAGCCACAATAGATCGAAAGTAGAACCATTCGATACGCTTAAACGATGCGGTTGGACAAAATTCGCATGAAGTTGGACAAAATTAACATTCTATTGGGCGCATTCATCATTTAATTAAGCAATAGTCAAATCCGTCTTCACTCCTTATACCTAAATTTGGTACGTAAAAAAATGCCTAAATAGCGACAACTTAAAACCAATTTTCTATGAAACACAAAATCCTTCCTGTCTTGGGCTTCCTCTTCCTTGCGATGATGGCCTGTGGTCAGAAGAACACAAAACTCAGCCCGATTGAGCAAGGCCTTGATGTGGCCTCTTTTCAGCTCAAACAGAGTGCTACTGCGTTTGATTCCAGCGCTTTGTTTCCTCGCTCTTGGAAAGAGGGTAAATTCCGTGCAGTAGATGCTTATGACTGGACGAGTGGCTTTTTCCCCGGATCGCTTTGGTTGGCCTATCAGCTCACCCAAGACGAGCAATTTCGTACTGAGGCCGAAAAGTACACCGCTCGCTTGAGCCAAATTCCCTCCTATAAAGATACCCATGACTTGGGTTTTATGGTCTTTTGCAGCTATGGTCAGCAACAGACAGTAGAGAAGGATTCGATTTCGGCAGCAGCCATTGTGGAGGCCTCCAAAAGTCTCATTTCACGCTTTGACGAGAAAATTGGTGCGATTCGTTCGTGGAATTTTGGTGCTTGGAACTATCCGGTCATCATTGATAATATGATGAATCTGGAGATGCTCTTTTGGGCGAGCGAATATACAGGGGATGCCATTTATGCTGATGTCGCTATCCGTCACGCCGACAAGACGCTCCAAAATCATTTCAGGGACGACAATAGTTCCTACCATGTGATCAGCTATAACGATGATGGCACAGTGGAGAGCAAAGGTACGTTCCAAGGTTACTCCGATTCATCCGCATGGGCGCGCGGGCAAGCATGGGGGCTTTATGGCTATACGATGTGTTATCGAAAGACCGGTTTTGACCGTTATTTAGATCAGGCACAGAAAATTGCCGATTACCTCATTCATCAACCCAACACCCCGTCTGACCGTATTCCCTATTGGGATTACGATGCGCCCGACATCCCGAATGCACCGCGTGATGCCTCTGCGGCAGCTGTAATGGCTTCGGCACTTTTTGAGCTGAGTACGATGGTCGAAGGGGAGTGTGCGAAAAGCTACTACGACTATGCCGAAACCCTGTTACAAACGCTCTGTTCAGAGAGTTATTTGGCCAAGAAGGGTGAGAATGGAGGCTTTATACTGATGCACTGTGTGGGTCATTTGCCGGCCAATAGCGAGATTGATGTGCCGCTGAATTATGGCGATTATTACTACTTAGAGGCGATTCAACGTTGGCTGAAATTTCAAACGACAGATGCTTCAAAAAAATAAAGAATCTAAAATTGTATGTATATGAAAAATAAAATGACAAGAAATTGGATGCTGGCGGGCATCATTGCATTGGGTTTCTGCGGTACTGGTTGTCTCAAAGATCAGACCACATACAACCAAGGCAATGGAGGCTCTGGTGGCTCAACGACCGTTATTCCGGGTAATGATGCGATTGATGCCAAGCTTTTTGAGGTGGTCAATATGGATCTTCCCGGCTTGGAAAAGGCGAAAGCTCACTACCAAGCAAAAGAGTATTATTTGGCCGCCCGCGAGTTGTTGGGGTACTACCGCAACCGGACTCATATTGTCAATCCGGATGTCAATTTGATCAGCCCTTCCATCACCGTTGATCAGCAGAAATGGGCGGATCAGGCCCTTGCCCGCAATGGCTATCGCTTCTACGTCAAAAATTATTTTGATCCGGCCGTGACCACCGACCAAGTACCTTATTCTTATAAGGGGGCGAACGGCATCGACTGGACGCTGTGGCCAACCAAGGAGAATGAGCAGCGCTACCAGCTGCATCGTCATCAATGGTTTCTGCCTCAAGCCTATGCCTATCGGGTGTCGAGTGATGAGACCTATGTCAAAGCATGGATCGAAGTCTACTCCGATTGGTTGGCGAAGAATCCCCGTCCGGAGGTTGACCTTGACTATACCATTGACCCTTCGCATCAACCTGAAGGCTTCCAAAATGCGGGTTTTGCTTGGCGACCGCTCGAGGTGGCTGTGCGCGTGAAGGATCAATGTGGATTATTGCTCTACTTTATGCACTCAACGAACTTTACACCGGAGTGGTTCTCCACGTTTATGGTGCATTTTGCCGAGCAGGTGAATCACATCGTCAAAAACTACTCCGCGACCTCCAACCAATTAATCACCCAAGCACAGAGTGTTACCTATGCGGGCGTGCTCTTTCCTGAATTGAAAGATGCGGCGACTTGGGTGAGTAGCGGTTCAACGGTTTTGAGCCGTGAAATTGAGGCGCAATTTCTTCCCGATGGAATGTCTTATGAGTTGGATTTGAGCTATTTGATTGGCTCTATTGAAGATTTCCGCTCGGCTATGTTGGTGGCTCAATTAAATGGTATGGCCGATCGCTTTCCTGTCTCTTATGTGGAGTCTATGCGCAAGATGACCGATGTGGTGATGAACCTCACCTATCCGAATTATACTGTTCCCAATATGAACGATACGCGTGCGGCAGGCCTCTCTAAAAATGTGCTGATGCGTAATTTTACAAACTATTACAACCTCTTCCCTGAGAATCAGGAGTTGCAATGGATGGCCACGGCCGGCAAGGGCGGGACGAAACCCACCCATCTGACCAAGGCCTTTGCCAATTCCGGATACTATGTGTTGCGTAATGGCTGGGAGAGCTCTTCGACGATGATGATTCTGCAAAATGGGCCTCAAGGGGAGTGGCATAGTCAACCTGATAATGGGACTTTTGAAATTTATATCAATGGTCGCAATTTCTTCCCTGATTCGGGTGTTTTCTCCTATGCCGGTGACGCTACGGCGAATGCCAATCGTGCGAAATATGCAGCGACAAAAGAGCATAACACCATGACCCTCAATGGTAAGAATTTAACGGGTCGTGCAGGTGCTTTGCTGAAAATGGAGACAGTAGGACAAACCGATGTGCTGGTGACCGAGAATCCATCGTATGCTGGTTTAACCCATCGCCGCGCTGTCTTCTTTGTGGATAAAACGTTCTTCGTTCTGGTTGACGAAGGGATTGGCAATGCAACCGGAGTGGTGAATCTGAACTTCAATTTACTGGAAACTTCGGCGAAAGAACCCAACGCTGTTCTCTTAGATTTGGATCAGTTTGGGGCTCATACCGCTTTTGCAGACAAGAACAATATCTTGGTGCGTTCATTTGTGCCGACCGGAACGCAGGCTGTGGCAAAACCCGGTTTTGTCTCCTATAATATAGGACTCTCCTCCGATCGCATGGCTTACCAACTCAACTATACCAAACCGGCGGCGCAGACGGCTCGTTTCATCACTGTCATTCTTCCCTGTGAGGAGGCCACAGTCCCCGTTGTCTCTGCCGAATTTATGGATGAGGACCATGCTCCTTCGGGGGTGACGATCCGCGTCACCATCGATGGTAAGGCCTATGACCTGAACTATACCTTGTAATTAAAAACTAACCACTTATGAATAAGAAAATATCACTTTGGAACTTATTCTTCACCGTTCTGATTACCACCCTCACCTTCGGGTTGAGCTCGTGTAAAGATGACGATACGGAGAATAATTTGCAGCTCTACTACGCTTCGGTCTCCGATATAGGTCCATCCATGAACTTCACCTCAGATGCCCCTTCTTACCACGGTGCAGCGCCCTCAGCCTTTGCTATTGCCAGTTTGACACTCGATGGCACACCTCTGGAGAGCCCAAGTTTCACCATCAATGCCGAAACCGGCGCGATCTCCATTCAAAATACGAACGATCTATCTATCGGCTGCTATCGTATCTCGGTCTCTTGTACCGCTGGTGGTGCGACCTATACCTTTGTCGATGCTTTTGCTGTGCAGATGCTTCCTGCAACTCCGGTGGAGATCGAAGTTTCGCCCTCTTTACTGGAATTGCCCTATGCGGAGGTGGCTACCTCAAAACAGACGGCACAGGTGACCCTTAAAGGGGAGTCTGTCTCGGTGGTCTCTTATGGCCTCTCACAGGAGACCGGTAAGGAGTACTTCTCAATCACCAACAAAGGGGTTATTGGGGTGAACCCAAATTTCAAAGGAGACATTCTCCCGGGGGTTTATGACCTTGATTTGGTCATAAAAACCTATGCCGGTATAGCGACTTATCAAAAAATCATGCAGATCAAGGTCATCAGCGCTCCTTTGGAGTTGACCTATCCGATCATGGGTCGCATGGAATATAACCTGCCTTTTACCGGTAATGCGCCCCTTCTCAAAGGTTCTCCCGAAGAGGTTGTTTTTGCCATCAAGACAGTTACCCCACAAACGGATCGTATTGTTATTGATCCAGCAACGGGTGTCCTTTCGGTAGCAGAAAATAGTGCACTGCCCATTGACAGCTCCTATCAAGTGGATGTGACGGTGACCAATAAATATGGCTCGGCCGATTTTGCCGCGGCTTATCAGTTGGATGTGGTGGCCTTTATTGCACCCATTGATCCGGCTAAATTTGGTTATGATAAACCGGAACCTGCCATCCAAGGTACGGCCTTCTCGGTCTCTAAACGAGATGGTTTTGTAGGCGATGGTGCTTCCTTTGAACTGGTAGAACTCCCCGCTGCTTGCGTGGGGCAACTGACTATTGATGCCCAGACGGGTGCGATTGCCGCTGTGAAGGGCAATACGATCCCCTTGGGGCAACACACCATCAAGGTGCATGCAGTCAATACGAAAAACGAGGCCACAACCACGTTTGTATTGGAGATCATCGAAAATCCCAATATGTTCACCTTCTTCAGCTATGGTAATAACTTGGGCTTGGATGACAAAACCAATGCAAATCAATTCCGTTATGATGCTACTCAAGGTGCAGATGTGGTGGTGACAGTCCCCGTTGCATCGAGCGATTTCAAGGGGCGTGCCGTCACCTTTAGTATGGAGAAAACAGGGACAAATCCCTTCCGTACTGCATCATCGGCACTATCTATTGACAAGGAAACGGGCGAACTTTTGGTGACTTTCCGAAATGATCGAAATGGCCAAATCGGTGTTCTTCGTATTACAGCAACCATTGGTAAGGGAGATGCAGCCGTTTCGCAGACCATTCCTGTTTTCTTTACGGTGGCCGCTGATAAGACGATTCTCTATACGCCATTTGTCTTCCGTGTGAATCCTCGTTCGGGAGGACGTTCCGAAGCGCCGACCTTGGCTGCCGGCGTGAATCCGTCTCAATTCCTGATTAGCTTGAAGCGAAATGTGGACTACTACAATTTCGATGGACCGGCTTCGCACGAGAGTGGACGATTGAAAAATACGGCAACAACAACCTTTATCTATCAAATTTGGGCGCTCTATTTCGGTGATGTGGTCAATGCCGCCTCCCGAGAGCCGATGTCTTACTATCAGACGGCCTCTGCTGATCCGGAGGTGAATTTGGCCGCCAAATTAGGCTATATTGATGGTGGTGACCAATTCCGTATGGTCATCAACCCCAATAAGTGGTTAGATAGTCAGAATCAACCGGCCAATGGGGTGCTGACCTTCCAAGCACCTTATACAACCAATGGCGACATCAAAGTGGTAGATGCTTCCGGCACGAAGACCTTTGTCTATCCGGTGGCGGTCTGGTTTGATGAGAAGTTTTAACTTGAAGAAAAAATGAATCTTATGCAAAATATCATAAAACGAGTTTGTGGGCTGCGTGGGGTGATGACCCTTCTTGTCCTGATGCTTGCTTGGCAGGTGTCGGCTCAGAATACGATAAAGGGTACGGTTGTCGATGAGAACAACCAACCTGCCGTTGGCGCAAGTGTGTTGGTCAAAGGCTCAACACGGGGCGCATCAACCGATGTCAATGGTCGGTTTAATATCCCCGCTAAAAGCGGTATGATCTTGACCTTCTCCTACTTGGGTTATAAAAGCCAAGAGGTGACGATCTCTACCCAAACCACACTTAACATCCGCTTAGAACCAGATGCCAATATCATGGACGAGGTGGTCGTTATGGGTTACGGTACATCTAAACGTTCTGATTTGACAGGTTCGGTCTCCTCCATCTCCTCCAAGGATGTGGAGGGATTCAAGTCCAGCTCGGTTGTTGAGGCGCTGGGTGGGCAAATCGCCGGTGTGCAGATCACCGCTTCTGATGGTACACCGGGTGCAGGCTTTGATATTAAAGTCCGCGGTGTGGGTACAATTAATGGCGATGCTGCTCCGCTTTACATTGTGGATGGTTTTCAGGTGGACAACATTGACTACCTCTCCAATGCGGATATTGAGTCGATTGATGTGTTAAAAGATGCCTCCTCCTCGGCCATCTATGGTTCACGAGGTGCAAATGGTGTGGTGATGGTGACCACAAAATCTGGTAAAATAGGCAAGCCGGTGGTGACTTATAATGGATCAGCGAGCTACCGTCAGATTTCAAATACTCTGGACCTCCTCTCGCCTTATGAATTTGCAAAACTTCAGGTGGAGGCGTGGCCCGATAAATTCGGTGACACCTATTTTAAAGAGGGAAATGATCCCGCAGGAACACCCTATCGTTACCAGTCGCTCGGTGATTATAATGGTGTGGATGGCATTAATTGGCAGCGCGAAACTTTCAACCCCACTTGGTCGCAAGATCATAATGTTTCGCTGTCAGGAGGTACGGATAAGACCAAATATGCCTTTGCGTTCTCTGATTTCTTGGAAAATGGTATCTTCACCAATAGCTCGTTTAATAAGATCACAGCCAAGATGCGTATCAATCAGAAGATCTCTAAACGTGTGAGCTTAGATGCCTCGATCAACTATGCCAACACCGACAAACGTGGTGTGGGTACATCGGGTGATGGTGGCCGTTTCAATATGTTGGGGCAGATTCTTCGTGCTCGACCAACCGGTGGCTTGCGGATGACCGATGAGCAGTTGCTCGCTTCGGCCATTGACCCCCTCGAACTTGAATCTACCGAGTCGCTGTCTCAAGTGAATCCGATCGTGCAGGCGCAGTCGGTGACCAATAATCGGCGAACAGAAATGTGGTCGGGGAACTTAGCGGTAACCGTTGATTTTGGTAAGGGATGGACCTTTAGAACAGCCGGAACTTATAATACCACCAACACGCGTACCGATGTGTTCTACCACAATGGCTCAAAGGAGGCCTATCGTGCCGGTCAAAAGCCCTTTGGACAGACAACCATGGGACGCGACCTGCGCTGGACGAACTTCAACTACCTGACCTATAAATTGAAAGGTAATAGAGATCACTCTTTTGATATCATGCTCGGTCAAGAGACGGCTTACCGTGGGAGTGAATTTCTGCTTGGTGGATCAAAGGATTTTCCCTTTGACCATTTAGGAAATAACAACTTGGGCTTGGGCGCAACCCCAACCAAGGTGGATACCGGTTTCGAAGAGTCTTATTTGGTCTCGTTCTTTGCGCGTGCGAATTACAGCTACAAAAATCGCTATCTTTTTACAGCCACAGCACGTGTCGATGGGTCATCAAAATTTAGTAAAAACCATAAGTGGGGTTTCTTCCCCTCCTTCTCAGCCGCTTGGCGTCTCTCGGAGGAGAATTTCATGAAGAATCAAAATGTGGTCTCCAACCTCAAGTTGCGCTTGGGCTGGGGTGTTGTGGGTAACGACCGTATTCCGAATTTCTTGTCGCTGGATCTCTATTCGCAGGTGAAATATGGTTGGGGTAATTCGGTGGTTGCGGGTCTTCAACCCAAGCAGATGGCCAATCCCGATCTAAAATGGGAGGGCTCATCTACCACCAACCTTGGTTTGGATTTAGGCTTCTTAAAAAATCGTCTCAACATCACGGCAGATTTCTTTATTAAAGATACGAAAGACCTGCTGATGAAGAAGAATCTGCCTTGGGTGACCGGTTTTGACTACCAATGGCAGAATATCGGTAAGGTGCGTAATAGCGGTATCGAGTTGAACATCAGCTCGGTGAACTTTAATACCAAGAGTGGTTTCATGTGGCGTACTGATTTTAATATCTCCTTTATCCGTAATGAGTTGCGAGCTTTGCAACCGGGCGAGACCTCGATGTATGCCAAAACGGGCTGGAACTCAGAATACTCGGGTTATGACTACCTGACACAAGTAGGAGCCTCTTTGGGCCATATCTTCGGATATGTCTATGATGGGGTCTATCAGGAGTCTGATTTCAATGTGAATGCCGGTACGGGTGCTTATGAACTGAAGCCCGGCATTACCGATATTTCAGATCATGCAGGACGTCCGGCAAAACCGGGAATGGTGAAATACAAAGATATTGATGGCGACCATGAGATCACCACCGCCGATCGTACTTCGATTGGCAACGGTACACCAAAGTGGTTCGGCGGTATCACCAATACATTCTCTTTTAAGGGATTTGATCTGAGCTTTATGTTCCAATTCAATTACGGTAACGACATCTATAACGCCACCCGTATGTATGCTTCTCAGTCTCAAGATCAACGATCCAATATGATGTCCGATGTTGCTGATCGCTGGACGAAAACCAATGCTTCGAGTGAAATTCCGGCTTGGGATGGCTATGTGAAGAATGAGCTTTACTCGCGATTCATTGAAGACGGATCGTTCTTGCGTCTGAAAAACCTGACTTTTGGCTACACCTTTCCACAGCGGTGGACGCGTAAATTTTATGTCAACAAACTACGCCTCTACTTCTCGGCACAGAACCTCTTTGTGGTATCCAGCTATTCGGGCTATGATCCGGAGGTGAATATGGCGGCCTCCAATCCGATGACCCCCGGTTTAGACTGGGGTGCCTATCCGAAGAGCCGAGTCTATACATTTGGTATTGATGTTTCATTCTAATAAATGATGACCATTATGAAAAAGATATTTTTAATCCTCCCGTTGCTCTGCTTGCTGTTTGTCTCTTGTGATGATCTGTTGCAGGAGGAGTCGTTCACCGAGACTGGCAAGGATGACTATGTGAAGAACGCTTCTGAAGCAGAGGTGGTTCTGTTAGGTTGCTATGCCAACTTGAGCGTTGATGGGCTCTACTCCTACCATCTGTCGCAACTTTTTACCCTCTCGACTGATATTGCACAGTGCGAGGGTAGTACCAATACCAGTTTTCGAGAGATCCCCACCAATTCGCATAATGCCAGCACCAGTCAGATTGCGACTACTTGGAGATCCCTCTACTCCGCGATTTACAATACCAACGACTTTATTGAGACGGTGACCGCTCGTATGAATGGGTGGTCGGCCCGCGATCAGGAGTTGGCTACTGTTTTGTTGGGGGAGGCGCGGTCGTTGCGTGCGCTCTATTACTTTGAGCTGGTGCGCTGGTTCGGCCATGTTTCGTTGATCACCTCAACGGCTGATTCGCGTAAAGATGCCTCCGAATATACACAGGCTGATCCCAAGGAGGTCTATCGCTTCATTGAGGCCGATCTGAAGTATGCGGCAGAGGTGCTTCCTTGGGCTGCCGATGACCAGATTCGCTCCAATAGCGCCTACCGTTTTTCTCGTGGGGCAGCCTTGGGGCTGTTGTCTAAAGTATATGTCACTTGGGCAGGCTTCCCTATTCAAGATCAGACAAAATGGACACTGGCGGCTGATGCGGCTAAGTTGGTCATTCAGTCGGGCAAACATGCGCTCTTGCCGAACTATGAGCAGTTGTGGAAGAATACCTGTAATGGTATTTGGGATGCGAAAGAGAGCTTGATTGAGGTGAGTTTCTACTCCCCCACCGGTATAGAGGGTAATGATGCCGTTGGTCGTATCGGTAAATGGAATGGCGTACAAACTGATGCTCGAGAGGGTACTCGTGGCCGTAATGCTGCCAACTGGAAGGTTCTGGGTACATTCTCCAGCGAGTGGGAGGCTCTGAATGATCCCCGTTACGCTCTCTCTGTGGCCGACTATGTCTATGGCTACGTGAAGGCCGATAAGGGCATTAATATCGCTGGTAAGGTTACCTATGAGCAGATGATTAAGATCGAAAATCCGACCAGTTCGGAGGAGAAGTTGATCGAGGCTCGTAATAAAAAACGTCAGCTCTTTAATCCGGCAAAATGGGATACCGAAAAATATGTGGAGCCAGCCAATGCGCTCTTGAATAATGATCGCTCCAATGTGAATTGGTATGTGCTTCGTTATGCAGATGTGTTGTTACTCTATGCTGAGGCACTGACAGAATCCAATGGGTCGATGACCGATGCCGTAGAGGCGGTTAATGTGGTGCGCCGGCGTGGCTTCGGCGATACCAAGCATGATCTCTCGGCAGCACTTTCACGGGATGAGTTGCGTGAGGCTATTCGGAAGGAACGGGCTTATGAGCTCTGCTTCGAGGGCCATCGTCGTCAAGACCTGATCCGTTGGGGAATCTACTATGAGACCATTCTCAAAACTGCTCAGGAGATTGTGAACTGGTATTCGAATGCCAACTATGCTGTGGCTAAATACACGCAAAAGAATAAACATGAGTTATTCCCCATTCCGCAGCGTGATTTTGATATGATGCAGCCCAACTACCAGCAGAATACGGGTTGGGGTAAGTAGTCAATTATCGGCAACAAACAAGAGCGGTCAATCCATTGTGGATTGACCGCTCTTGTTTCCCCTGCCTTGCCCTGCCCTCCCGCTCGCGACAGAAAGAGAAAAAGCGAAAGTAAAAAACTGTGTCGGGTTTTGGTTGCCGAACAGGCAAATTATCGAATTTTGGCCACCGAGAAGGCAAAGTTGTCGGGTTTTGGATGTTGAGACGGTAAATTGTCGGGTTTTGGATGCCGGCTCGATGAAAAAGA
>JAVVZO010000029.1:0-20371 GCA_036650515.1 Alistipes sp. | reverse complement strand
TTCGATCATCGTTCAACAAATGCCTCG
Source organism: Alistipes sp. (assembly GCA_036650515.1). Taxonomy (GTDB): domain Bacteria; phylum Bacteroidota; class Bacteroidia; order Bacteroidales; family Rikenellaceae; genus Alistipes. The sequence continues at coordinate 20,344 of JAVVZO010000029.1, read as the reverse complement.
GCCGAAAGTTTCAACGCCAAAGTTAAGGATCAATGTAAAAAGTCGGTGGAGGGTTGAATTTTCAAGCAAAAAGTTTAGGATCAATGTAAAATACAGGTGGAGGATTAAAAAGGGTCGAGAAATTATCGAACTGTGTTTGTATTTTGACCAGCAACCGGATGAGAAATATCGTGTCTCGAATAATCGAGGCAGCTCTTTGGGGACAGCTCGGCAGATAATTAACTAATATATATAATTTTACATAGTATCGAATGTCGATCTAAATCCACATTGATGCCTCAACATTCACAGAGGTTCTTCAGTATCGTAACTTGATTGACGAATCAAAATTCAACGAATACATTTTGTAGTGATCCAAAATATACGGAACTTCTCCACCGACTTTTTACATTGAGCCCTTTTTACATTGATCGTCTTTTTGACCATTAAGCCGAAAAACGAAATACACACGACCCATCGAAATCGTGTGTGAAATCGTGTGTAACACCTGTAACTACTTGATAATCAATACATGTTGTGGAGCTGAGGGGAGTCGAACCCCTGTCCAAACAAGGAACCCAAAAGCTTTCTACACGCTTAGTCACCATTTCATCCTTCTCCTCAAACCCGGCAGATGACGGCCTAATTTGAGTCCCAGCCTCTTTATTTCGCACGACAGCCGAGGCCAATGTCGCACTATCTCTAAATTTGTGATATCCCGTATGGAAGATGATTAAAGAGCGGAACCATCCTCCGGGATACTCGTCATCGAACCACCTGGGGCTCAACGATTAAGCTAATTTTCTGAGAAAATTAAGCAGCGAGTGAATAGCTATTATTGCCATTTGAAATCTGAGCATCGGGATTAACGAGCCGCCACACAGCGCTCGGCGTGCTTACAATCAAACTCTACCTGCTGTCAAAACCGGTCAGCCCCAATACTTTTCAAACAGAAAGCAGATGTCTCTGTTTTGGAAAGAACAGAGTGTGTTCAATCGTTAACGCTGCAAAGATAGTACAAATTCCACGCTTATCGTGCATTATATTCGATGATTTTTCATCTTGGAGGTCAATTTTTGCGGATTTTATACTATCTTTGGCCTTGGATTTTCAACAGAGTTGTAATGAATGAGAAGAGCGTAATCAGTCTAAAAGATGTATCCATCTATCATGCCGAAAGCCCGTTCGGAATCTCCTCGGATCAGGAACGAATCCGTGAAGGTGAATTGGTCTTGTCGGATATCAATTTAGAGGTCAAGGAGGGCGAATTTGTCTACCTGATCGGGCGTGTTGGCAGTGGCAAAAGCACCTTACTTAAAACTTTATATGCAGAAATACAACTGCTTGTGGGAGAGGGATCTGTTGTTGGGTTTGATTTGCGACGACTCAAGCGAAATGAAATTCCTTATTTGCGACGTAAAATAGGTATTATTTTCCAAGACTACCAGTTGCTTTCAGACCGAAATGTCTTCTTAAATCTCTTTGATGTAATGAAGGCCACGGGGTGGAAAAATGACAGCGATATTCATCAACGAATTGAAGAGGTGCTGAATTTGGTGCAACTTGAACCCAAGAGCTATAAGATGCCCTATGAACTGTCGGGTGGTGAGCAGCAGCGGTTGGTGATTGCGCGTTCCCTGCTCAATAAACCACGCTTGTTGCTGGCCGATGAGCCTACGGGAAATTTAGATCCCGTTACCGCGGACGGAATTTTGGCACTGTTTCAGAAGATAGCCTCTTTAGGTTGTGCGGTGGTGATGTCGACCCACAATACGACCTTAATAGAGGAGTATCCTGCCCGTACGCTACTTTTCTCCAAGGGGCGAATGGGTGAGGTGGATATTTCAGCCGCCTTAGGTCAGCTTTAAGGAGCTGTGAAATAATCTTGACAACAGCTGCTAAATCAGCTTCCAAGTCGATTGAATTCGTAATATTTCATTTTACAGCTACCTGCACTCTATTTTGCAAGGGTTGCGGTAGGGTAGTCCATGAATGATTTATTTTTTACACTAAATCTAAAGATTTAGCGTTGCTTCTTTCGAAAAAGATTTGTATATTTGTACGATATTTCAACAACAACAATGAGCACAGAAGAAGAAAAAGAGAAAAAACAGGAGGAGGACTATTCGGCGTCGAATATCCAGGTTCTGGAAGGGTTGGAAGCTGTTCGCAAGCGTCCTGCGATGTATATCGGTGACATTGGCGAGAGAGGTCTCCATCATTTAGTATATGAAGTAATTGATAACTCGATTGATGAGGCATTAGCAGGCTATTGCTCCAATATTGACGTTATCATCAATGAAGATAACTCTGTTACGGTTCGAGATAACGGGCGAGGCATTCCTATTGATTACCACGAAAAGGAGGGTAAGTCGGCACTTGAAGTGGTGTTGACCGTGCTCCATGCCGGAGGTAAATTCGACAAGGGAAGTTACAAGGTATCAGGTGGTTTGCACGGCGTGGGTGTATCTTGCGTCAATGCACTTTCTGAACTTTTGGTGGCTGAAATACATCGTGGTGGCAAGATCTATAAACAATCGTTCAGCATGGGCGCTCCGATCTCAAAAATGGAGATTGCCGGAGAGTGCTCTGACCGCGGTACGATTATCACCTTTAAGCCCGATGTTTCGATTTTTTCGCTGGTAAGTGTCTATAAATATGATATTTTGGCCACTCGGTTGCGTGAGTTAGCATTCTTAAATAAGGGTATCCGCTTGACACTGACCGATAAACGGCAGGCAGAGGCGGATGGTTCTTTCGCCACAGAGCAGTTCTATTCGCAGGAAGGTCTGAAGGAATTTGTCAAATACTTAGACGCTACACGTGGTGAGCCGATCACTGAAACGATCATCTATTTGGACACCGAGAAAAATGGTGTTCCGGTGGAGGTCGCGATGCAATATAACGATTCCTTCTCCGAGAATGTACACTCTTACGTAAACAATATCAACACCATAGAGGGTGGTACGCACCTTACCGGTTTCCGCCGTGCATTGACGCGTACACTCAAGAAATATGCGGATGACTCAGGGATGCTCGCCAAGTTGAAATTTGATATCAGTGGCGATGATTTCCGCGAAGGTTTGACGGCAGTTATTTCAGTTAAGGTTGCTGAACCTCAGTTTGAGGGGCAGACCAAGACCAAATTAGGTAATGATGATGTATCGGCGGCTGTGGATCAGGCGCTGTCGGCGGCATTGGGTCATTATTTGGAGGAGAATCCGCGTGATGCCAAGGCGATTGTGCAAAAAGTTATTCTCGCAGCGCAGGCGCGTCATGCTGCTCGCAAGGCTCGAGAGGCTGTGCAGCGCAAAACCCCTCTTTCAGGGGTGGGCCTACCGGGGAAATTAGCCGATTGTTCCAGCCGAGATCGCTCTACCGCAGAGATCTTCTTTGTGGAGGGTGATTCAGCAGGTGGCACGGCCAAACAAGGTCGTGACCGTGCATTCCAAGCAATTATGCCGCTCCGAGGTAAAATTCTCAATATCGAAAAAGCACAGGAACATCGTATTTGGGAAAATGAGGAGATCAAGAATATGTTCACTGCACTGGGTGTAACCATTGGTACAGAGGAGGATAGCAAGGCGTTGAATTTAGAGAAATTGCGCTACGACAAGATCATCATCATGACCGATGCCGATGTCGATGGTAGCCATATCGCTACCTTGATGTTGACCTTCTTCTTCCGCAAGATGAAAGAATTGATTGAAAATGGACACGTTTATATTGCCACACCGCCACTTTACCAAGTGAAGAAGGGTAAGCAAGAACGGTATTGCTGGACTGAAAAAGAACGGGATGCCATTTGTGTCGATTTTGGTGTGAAGGGGTTGCATATTCAACGTTACAAAGGTCTTGGTGAGATGAATGCGCACCAATTATGGGAGACAACCATGAATCCTGAAACGCGTATTTTAAGGCAAGTGACCATAGACAATGCGGTCGAAGCAGATCGTGTCTTTTCAATGTTGATGGGGGATGAAGTGCCTCCGCGCCGCGAATTTATCGAGAAGAATGCACATTACGCAAAAATAGACGCTTAAAGCGTGAAGCAAGTCAAGGATTGCAGCCGTTAAGGTTGTGATCCTTTTCTTTAAATAATAGAATCTAAAAAATTACTGTTATGGATGTTACAGTTATCGGAGTAGCGGGAGGTACAGGATCTGGAAAGTCAACTTTGGTAAAACGTCTCCAAGAAGCTTTTCAGGAAGATGATGTGGTGACACTTTGCCATGATTACTACTACAAGGCACATCCGGAATTGACCTATGAGGAGCGAACAAAATTGAATTACGATCACCCTCAGGCATTTGATACCAATACGTTGGTTGAGCATATTCGGGCATTGAAGAGTAATGTGCCCATTGAGCATCCTGTTTATTCGTTTGTGGAGCATGATCGTTTGCCGGAAATGGTGCGGGTAAAACCCTCTAAGGTGATCATCGTGGATGGCATTTTAATCTTCGAGAACAAGCAACTTCGGGATTTGATGGATATTAAAGTATATGTTGATACAGATGCTGATATTCGCTTGGCTCGTCGTATTTTACGGGATGTTTGCGACCGAGGAAGAACGATGCAGGCCGTTATTGCGCAATATACAAATACAGTCAAACCTATGCACGAAGAGTTTGTGGAACCTTCGAAGAAATACGCTGATGTGATCATTCCCGAAGGTGGCTTCAACTCCGTCGCGGTGACGATGCTGATTCAAAATATCCGATCCTTGATCGAAGGTAAATAGATTTGAGCAGTTCTAAAGGGAGGGTGTGAAGCGATCTTTACACCTTCCTTCTATTTTTATATTCCGGTGATCTTTTTGATTTCACTCAGTTTGTTTAAGGCCTCCAAGGGAGTTAGAGAATTGATGTCGAGCCCTCTAATCTGATCGCGTATTTGGATAAGAACGGGATCATCCAACTGAAACATGGAGAGCTGGATATTGTTAGCATGCTCTTCTGCGGCCTCTTTTACCGAAGGGCGAGCGCTTTTGCCACGATTCTTGATGCTCTTGCTGGGGACAATTTCATTGTTCCCATAGACTAATTCAAGATTTTTGAGAATTTTATCTGCTCGAAAAACCATAGATGCAGGCATTCCGGCCATCTTAGCAACGTGAATACCGAAGGAGTGCTCTGTGCCACCCCGTTCTAACTTGCGAAGGAAGACGATGGTATGGCCGACCTCCTTGACGCTGATGTGATAGTTTTTTACGCGGGGCAACATCTGTTCCATCTCATTTAATTCATGGTAATGGGTGGCAAACAGGGTTTTAGCACGTGCCGTGGGATGATTATGAAGATATTCGACCATCGCCCAAGCAATCGAAATACCATCGTAAGTGCTTGTACCTCGCCCAATTTCATCCAACAGAACCAAGCTACGGTCAGAAATATTGTTGAGAATGCTGGCCGACTCTAACATCTCAACCATAAAGGTGGATTCTCCTTGAGAAATATTGTCCGATGCGCCCACTCGCGTGAAAATTTTGTCCACAATACCGATATGTGCCGCTTTTGCAGGCACAAAGGATCCTATTTGTGCCATTAGAACAATGAGTGCCGTTTGCCGCAAAAGCGCCGATTTTCCCGACATATTGGGACCGGTCACCATGATAATCTGTTGATCTTTGTCGTCCAACATCAAATCATTGGGAATATATTGCTCCCCTACCGGCAGTAGCATCTCAATCACGGGGTGGCGACCTTGGGTGATCTCTATGCGCTTGCCATCGTCTAACACGGGTCTCGCATAGTGTTTTTCACAAGCAATACGGGCGAAGGATTGCAAACAATCTAAGCGAGCGACAATCGCCGCATCACGTTGTAAAGTGGTTAGGTATTGAGCAATAAAGAGAATAATTTCATTGTAAATGCGTTGTTCAATGACCAGCATTTTCTCTTCTGCACCCAGAATTTTGGTCTCGTATTCTTTCAGCTCCTCGGTGATATAGCGCTCTGCATTGGTCAAGGTCTGCTTGCGAATCCAATCCTCTGGAACCTTGTCTTTGTACATATTGCGCACTTCGATGTAGTAGCCGAAGACGTTGTTGTAATTGATTCTCAAGGTTGTAATTCCGGTACGCTCGCGCTCGCGTCGAAGGATCATCTCCAAAACCTCTTTGCCATGCAATGCGATGCGGCGCAGATCGTCTAATTCGGCATCCACCCCCGGAGCAATAACCCCTCCTTTTTGCAGCTGATTGGCGGGATCGGGGTATATCTCTTGAGAAATACGATCACGGACAGCACTCAGAAGGTCTATTTTATTGGCGAGGATATGCAGTTCATCGTGGGCGGTTGATTCTAATAACGCCTTCAGCGTCTCGATGGCGGTGAGTGAGCTCTTGAGTTGAACCAATTCCCGTGGCAGGATGCGTCCGGCGGCCAAGCGCGAACTGATCCGCTCTAAGTCTCCAATTTGTCCGATTTGCTCGCGCATGGCTGCTGCAAAGTCGGCATCATCAACCAAATATTCCACCACATCCAAACGGCGATTTATCTCTGCTATATCTTTGATTGGCATGGTGATCCATCGTTTCAGTTGACGACCACCCATGGGGGTTAATGTCCGATCAATGACATCGGCAAAGCCATGTCGTTCACCTGTGCCGTTAGAGGAGAATAATTCCAAATTGCGGATGGTGAATTTATCGACCCAAACATATTCATCTTCATCCAATCGGGAAATTGTGTCGATATGTGCGATACCTTTGTGTTCGGTGAAGTCGAGGTAGTAGAGGATGGCTCCTGCCGCCGAAACGCCACTCGTATAGAGATGAATGCCAAAACCTTTGAGCGATTGTACGCCTAATTGCTTGCACAGCCTTTCTCGATTAATATCTTCGGCAAAAACCCATTCGTCTAATTTGTAAGTATAGTGATGACTGCCAAAGGCTTCGGCAAAACGATCCTCATATCCGCGCTGGTAAATGATCTCCTTTGGGGCAAGGTTGGAGAGCAATTTGTCCACATAGTTGTCATTGCCTTCGGCCACGTAAAATTCACCGGTGGAGATGTCTAAAAAGGCAACACCTGTGGTCTTAGCACCAAAATAGATGGCCGCGAGATAGGTGTTTTCCTTGTTGGCCAACATGCTGGCACCAGTTACGATGCCTGGGGTAACAAGTTCAATCACACCGCGTTTCACCAGTCCCTTTACCAACTTGGGATCTTCTAATTGCTCACAGATAGCTACCCGTTGCCCCGCTCGCACCAACTTGGGAAGATAGGTGTCGATGGCGTGATAGGGGAAGCCGGCTAACTCGATGAAGGTTGCTGATCCATTGGCACGACGTGTCAAGGTGATACCTAAAAGTCCGCTCGCCTTGATGGCATCAGCACCAAAAGTCTCATAGAAATCACCCACACGGAAGAGAAGAATAGCATCCGGATGTACCGCTTTGATGTCGTAATATTGCTTCATCAACGGTGTTTCGATATGTTTTGTCTCTATGGCCACGGGCTATTTGCAATAAAAATCAGAATACAAAGATAGCAGAAATCATCGGATCGACAAGCTGTAAAAGTGATTTTTTTATTGGGGCAATAGGCCGCATTCTTGGAAAAGGAGGCGATAAAATTCTGCCTTCCACTCCACAGGACGCGGATAGGCGCGTGAGGAGGAGGGCATGCGATAGAGTTGGAGTGTGCGCCCGCCAAAATCAAAGGTAACAGCATGGCCAACGGCCGGTTCGGCACAGCCCGTAATACGCACCAAAGTATCGGTTGCTTTTTGCCCCGTGGTGACGAGGGTTCGGCAGGCAGGAATAGCGCTCAATAGAGTACCTAAATCTACCTCTTGTACTACTTGAAGAGAGTTGTCTGATGCGTTGTTTTTTAATCGAATAACTTCAGTGGCAGTATCGTATAATGCGATCCCGTATTGTTGGCAAAAAGCGATGATCTGCTCGCGATCGAAATGTTTTTTATCGGCCGTTATAAAATGATTTTTCTCCTTAAAAAACAACAACCCAAAGATGCGCCACATATCATTTTGCAGGTTGGGGTAGAAAAACTCCATGGACCAACGATGGTGCGGGGGCGGAAAGCTGCCTAACATCAAAATGTGTGCATTGGTCGGGAGAAAAGGAGGCAGGGGATGGCGTTCGCTTGTCATGATTCAAAAAATGAGTCACCAAAGTTGACAAAATAGAGTCTCTCTGTGGCACGGGTGAGCGCCGTATAGAGCCAACGTAGACGATCGCGGGTCATCTGCTCGTCACCGAAGAGAAATTTGTCGATAAAGACAGCCTTCCATTGTCCGCCTTGTGCTTTATGGCAGGTGATGGCATAGGCGAATTTCACTTGCACGGCATTGAAATAGGCATTTTCACGAATCTCTTTGAAGCGTTTCATGCGGCTTTTAACATCCATATAATCCTTCTCCACCTCCGTAAAGAGCTGCTGTCCCTCTTCTCGGGTGAGTGAGGGTGATTCTGATTCGATGGTGTTGAGCAGAATTTTACAATCTATCTCCGTGTCGTTGTAGTCAGCAAAAGAGAGCACGGCGTTGGCAAAGTGGAATCCGTAAAAATCCTCAAAGCGGCGCAGGCTCTTCAACTTGGCAATATCCCCATTGGCAATGAAATTCATGGGGCACGCTTCGATGCGTTCGGTGAAGTGGTAGTTGTTTTTGACCACCATCAACATGTCGCCACTCTCTATGGACTCCTCTGCCCCCAAGATGTTGCGCCGGATGCCTGCATTATAATGGTTGGCGCGTTTGTTGGAGCGGGTGATGACAATGGTTTCATCGCGCCCATAACGATCATAACAATCTTGCAGTGCCTCCAAAAACTCACCACCCTCTAAGGACGTTACATCGGTGAAGGTTTTTGGAAAACGCGGGGTTTCGCAAATGCCCTGCTCCAACATACAACGAACCAAGGTGGCATCGAATAAGATGCCTGATTGTGCTGCCTGACGGACGACTTCATCCATTGATTCATAGGCCACCGGTCCGTAACGTTCCATGATTTGCGGATCAAGTGCCGGGCTGGATTCCGATCCGACAGGGGGTAGTTGGGCGTTGTCGCCCACCAAGATCAATCGACAGCGTTTGCCGCTACGTACATATTCCACCAAATCATCCAATAAAGCTCCGCTGCCAAAGAGTACTCCATCGGATGTTCCGTTGGAGAGCATCGACACTTCATCAACGATAAAAACGGCATCTTGCTCCTTATTGATGTCTAAAGAGAATTTTGACTCATAATCAGCATTGGTGCGCTCACGATAAATGCGTTTATGGATGGTCAGGGTCTTTTCTCCCGAATAGCTGGCCAAAACTTTGGCTGCTCGTCCTGTTGGTGCTAAGAGTATCGTTCTGATGCCCATATCTTTGAGTGCACTTACAAGGGCTGCTATTAGCGTCGTTTTTCCGGTGCCGGCATAGCCATTTAGAACAAAAATCTTAGAAAAATCATCTTCGGAAAGATAGTCGGACAACTTTTCTATGATTTTTTTTTGATCAAGAGTTGCTTCGAAACAAATTTTAGCGTAAATTTGGGACGCAATACGTGTATTAAGCATTTTAATTGGCTTTTATGCGGATAAATGGATACAAACTTAATAACAAATACTCAAATGGTAAAGAAAATTATTCAAATCGTTCTGGCTGTCGCCATCCTTGGACTGGTGTATGTTGTTTACATCCAGATTTCTACGCCTATCAAGTTCGACAACGAGAGAAAGGCAAAAGAGAAGGCCGTGATCGAGCACCTCAAGGACATCCGTTCAGCGGAACGCGCGTTCAAAGGTAGGTATAAACATTTTACGGCCGACTTCGATTCGTTGACCAATTTCGTTTTGAACGAAAAACTCGAATTGGAACGCAAAATTGTCGATGACGATGACTCCGTTGCTCTTGCCGCCCTGAAACAGACCGGACGCAGGAACATTGAGACTTTCACCATCGCTGTGATCGACACAATTTTTGCCCCTCGAGTATTAACACCCGATCAGGTGCGTAATCTCCGCTTTGTGCCGGGAACAAACAAACAAACAGAATTTACGCTTCATGCCGGTACGTTGGTTACCGAGTCTAAAGTTGTGATTCCGGTTGTTGAGTGTTGCGTTCCCTACACCAAATTCCTCGACACTGTAAAATACAGACAAGAAATTATCAATCTGATTGATGATCAGGTTAATAACTTCAATCGCTATCCAGGTGTCAAGTTCGGTTCTATGGAGACAGGAAACAATGAATCCGGAAACTGGGAGTAAACGTCCTTCATCAGAAAAAAAGATGTCCATCCGACTTCGGTCAGGTGGACATTCTTTTCCATTGGAGAATATTCCTCAACCCATTGCTGGGCAGGGGGTGGAGTGTAACGTGCTTACGCTGAAAACAATCCTTGTTCCGAATGACGTGTTTGATCCGCAAGATGCTGCCCAATATTTGGTCGCGTCAGGGCTGGCCTGTGATCCGACTGAGGTGGCTGTTTATTCTGATCTGCAACAACCTATCGTGGCCGTGATGGCCATGGATCAAACCTGTGCGGCAATGATTCATGCGCGCTGTGGGCAGGATGTTGCCTTTACGAGTCCGCTACTGTGGCAACCTAAAAATTGTACGGCTTCGGTTTGGATGTATGGTATAGATGGATTGCTATACCTTAAAATCTATCGAGAATCCTTGCGATTTGCTGAGGTCTTCTCTGCCGACAGCCCTGCGGATGCCTCCTATTATCTCGCGTTGTTGGATCGGGAATTTTCTTTTAAAAAGGATACGGTCTATGTGGCTGAAGGTTCGTTCGACTGGCTCATTAAAGAGGTTAAACCCTATTTTAAACATATTGTATGCGAATAATTAGTGGGACGTATAAGGGGCGTGCGATTCATCCTCCAAAAAATCTTCAGGCACGACCAACAACTGATTTTGCAAAAGAAAATCTCTTCAATGTGCTGAATAACCAAATTGATTTTGAGGAGGTTGATGCACTGGATCTATTTTCCGGCACCGGTTCTATTAGTTATGAATTGGCTTCACGGGGTGCACGGAGTGTCACTTCGGTCGAGATCAACACCCTTCATTATGAGTTCATTCGCCACACAGCGATTCAATTAGGTTTCAAGAATTTCTATGCGGTAAAGGCCAATGTATTTCTCTACCTCAAAGCTTGCCATAAACAATTCGATTTGATCTTTTCCGATGCACCTTATGATCTGAAGGGAAGTGATCAGGTTGTCGATCAGGTTCTTAACGGCGGTTTACTCCGTGCAGGAGGGATACTGATCTTTGAACACTCGGCGCAACAAGATTTCTCTCAGCACGCCCATTTTTGGCAACTGCGGAAATATGGCAGTGTCCATTTCTCGCTTTTCAAAATTGACTAAGAAGCTGTTTTAAATTTATTAATCCCGTTCGTTTAGGATAAATGAGCGTCCATTGAAGATCCTACCATGCCGTAGAATCATCTTTGGACGCAAATTTGCATACCTGCATCTTATAATCCTTAAACGAACGAAAATGAACAAAAAAAGCATTCTGATCATCTCTCTGCTTTGCTTTACCCTCCTGTTTGCCGGAAGGGCGCAAGGGCAGCGAGTTCATGGCTCATACGACAACTATCTGCCTGTATTTGCCGTGAAGAGTAATGTCCTTTATTGGGCGACAACAACTCCAAATATCGGTTTCGAATTTGGATTGGGGAAACGAATTACACTCGATGTCTCCGGTAATTACAATCCATGGAAATTCAGTGACAATAAGAAACTGAAGCATTGGTTGGTGCAACCTGAGTTAAGGGTGTGGGTTGCAGAGCGTTTCCAAGGGCACTTTTTCGGCGCTCATCTTTTTTATGGCGAGTATAATGCCGGAGGTATTGGCTTCTTGGGCATGAAGGATCGCCGTTATGACGGCAGTCTCTGTGGTGCGGGTATCTCCTATGGTTATCAATGGATCATCGGCCGACGCTGGAATTTAGAGGCAACTGTGGGCTTCGGATATGCACACCTCAAATATGATAAATATGTTCAGAATAAATGCGGGGCATTCCTTGGATCTGATACCGAACATTATTTTGGTCCAACGAAGGTTGGCATCACGTTTATTTATATCATTAAATAAGAGGAGGAGAAAAGTATGAATAATCTCGTAAAATGCGGTATATTTCTCGCAGTTGTCGCTTATGCGGCCCCTGCATCAGCCCAATTACCGACCATCTATCGTGGGCAGGTGCACGTCACAGCAGATAGTGTCGGCCATAATGATACGGATGTTTTTGTGGGCATGGGCATAAGTGTTGTCGGTAAGGCGGTGCTGGCCAACCAAGCATTGGTGTTGACACCTATATTACAGAGTAGCACGGGCTACTTGGAGTTGCCGCAAGTGGTTATTAATGGCAACAAACGCGACAAAGCCTACCGCCGTTCCTTGGCCATTCATAAGAAATTCAGAGAGGCTATGATTGGGTTGGAGCCTTACTTGGTCTTGAAGGCCACCAAAAAGACACAAGAAGGGATTCGCTATTTTCTAACCATTCCCTATGAACCTTGGATGAAACACGCATGGTTGACCTTGCGGGAGGAGATCTATGGCAATGCGGCACGAGACCGGTTAATCACCATAGAGCCTTTGGCACTATTATACCAGCCAGTAGATACCGTTATTATTCGCGATACGATCAGAACACAAGTGACTGTGGTGACGCCACCGCTGGTACCGGAAATTCTGAAAAAAGAGGGGGCGGCTTATTTGGATTTTCCGATAGGTCAATCACGGGTATTGCCGGATTATAGCAATAATCCACAAGAGTTGAAACGCGTAAATTCCTCATTGGACTCTCTTTGGAACAATAAAAACATCACCATTACGGCGATCTATCTGACTGGTTTTGCCTCTCCCGATGGAGGAACAGCCTTCAATCAGAAATTGTCAAAAAGTCGAGCTGATGCCTTCAGAACTTACTTGATGAATCGACACGGGCAGGTGCGCGGTCTCTATTTCACTGAGGGACGCGGGGAGGATTGGAGTGATTTGGAAGCATTGGTTAGTCAATCGTCAATGGCTGAAAAGGAGCAAGTTTTAGCGATCATTCAATCCACACAATCAGATACAGCCAAGAAGAGTGCCTTGATGAAATTAGATGGAGGTGCACCTTATAAATATATGAAGGTGAATTTTTTCCCAAAACTTCGCAAGGTAGAGTATCGGGTGCTGTTCACCGAGACCTATCTACCTAAGTAGCTGTTTAAAATCTATTTATCTCCTCTTTTCGGCTCTTTTTCGCCCCATAAATCTTCATTTAGCTCGCTTAAAGCGGATTTACAGGACAAAATTTATGAAAATAACTTCGGTAACAAATTCAAACAGCTTCTAAGCAATAAAAATCTTTCTGTGAACCCAAGAGACCGGATGCCGATAGAAGGTGTCCGGTCTTTTTGTGCTTGGAATTTCACATTGAATCTGTTTTCCACTATCTTTGTCGTGTGATCGGACTATTTTACATACTCTTATTTTGGTTGATAGGCAACGCAATCAGCCAACTGACTGGAAATCATATTTCAGGGAACGTCATCGGTATGGTGTTGCTCTTTGCCGCTTTAACTTGTCGTTTGGTGAAACCGGAGAAGGTGCGACCGGCCGCAAAATTCTTATTGGGAACGATGGCGCTGTTTTTCGTGCCATTTGGGGTGGGGTTGATGGTCTCCTATGAGACAATTCTCCAAAATTTTTGGCCGATTGTCATCTCGGTGGGGATCAGTACAATCTTGGTACTATTGGTCTGCGGATGGACATTCCAATCCTTAAATCGTAAAGCCTGATGTACAGCTTTCTCTCCTCGGATCTTTTTTTGCTGACCCTTACCATCGGAGTCTATTGTGCGGCTACGGCAGCCTATCGCCGCTTCCATTATGCTTTTCTGCATCCTGTGTTGATCACATTTCTCTCCATGATCTTGGTGCTAAAGAGCACTTCGATTGACTATGAACGCTATCGGCAAGCTACTGAAATTCTCAATTTTGCCCTTGGGTTATCGGTGGTAGCCTTGGGCTATTTACTCTATGAACAGGCGGCACAAATGCGTGGCCGTCTGATTCCGATTTTCACCTCGACTTTTTTGGGTTGCATCGTGGGGATTTTAAGCGTGATCTATATTGCTCGCCTGCTTGGTGCGGATCGAACTTTGCTAACCTCCATAGCGCCCAAATCGGTGACCATGCCCATTGCTGTGGCTGTGGCAGAACCCTTAGGGGGAATTATTCCGATTACCTCGGTGGTGGTCTTTGCCGTGGGTATTTTTGGTAGCATAGCAGGGCCTTGGATTCTCAAAAAATGTGGCGTTCACGACAATTTAGCCCGCGGGTTTGCCCTTGGCTCAGCCGCACACGGGATTGGAACGGCACGTGCGATTGAACTTGGTGCGGTGGAGGGGGCGTTGAGTGGCTTGGCCATGGCATTAATGGGTCTTATAACCGCACTATTGATGCCTATTATTGAAAAATACCTCTATTGATTTTTTTACTCCGGAATAAATGCTAATTTTGTATCGCTTATAAAAACGACACAAAAATTATCACTATGGAGTGGCTACAAACTCTCTTTACAGAACCAGGTCTTGCTCATTCGATCCTGACGCTTGCGTTGGTGATCACCTTCGGTATTCTATTGGGCAAAGTGAAAATCAAAGGGGTCTCCTTGGGGATCACATGGATTCTTTTCGTGGGCATCGCTTTGAGCCATTTCGGCATGACTATCGAAGGGCCGGTGCTCCATTTTATCAAGGAATTTGGTCTGATCCTCTTTATTTTTTCTATTGGATTACAGGTCGGCCCCGGATTCTTCGCCTCCTTTAAACGTGGTGGTTTTACGTTGGTGGGCTTGGCTTCGGCCATTGTCTTCTTGGGGGTGATCGTGGCCTATATTCTACACTTGGTGAGCGGTATTGACATCCCGACCATGGTCGGTATCCTTTCAGGTGCGGTCACCAATACGCCCGGTTTAGGTGCGGCACAGCAAGTCTATACCGACGCTTCGGGACTTGCCGATCCCAATATTGCCTTGGGTTATGCGGTGACCTATCCTTTGGGTGTCATCGGCATCATTTTCTCTATGATCATCATCCGCTATGTGTTGCGCATCAATTTTAAAGAAGAAGATGAAGGGCTGAAGGCGATCAGTAATGAGCATAAATTGGCCGAAAAAATCTCTCTGCGCTTAACCAATAAAGCACTTGAAGGGCAAACAGTCAGCTATTTGCGAGACTTAGTAAATCGTAATTTTGTCATTTCGCGCGTGATGCGTGCCGATGATTCGATTATCATGCCCGATGCCGATACACGATTAACTTTAGGTGATAGACTGTGGGTCATTGGTTCGGCGGAAGATATGCCAGCTATTTCGGCCTTCTTGGGGGATAAAATTGAGATGAACGATGTCGATTGGGGCAATAATACACCCAATTCAGATTTGGTCTCTCGCCGTATTTTAATCACAAAATCGAACATCAATGGTAAGACCTTTGCTGACTTGCGGTTACGTACCCGTTATGGCATTAATATTACGCGCATCAATCGTTCTGGAGTCGATTTAGTTCCCTATCAAGGCATCGAGTTGCTGTTGGGTGACCGTGTGATGGTCGTTGGTCGCGAGGAAGCGGTCGAGCAAGTCTCGAAGGTATTGGGTAATTCACTTAAAAAACTCAATGAGCCAAATTTGATCACCATCTTTATAGGTATCGCACTGGGTGTGCTCTTGGGTTCTATTCCGCTTCTGAATGTCCCTCAGCCGGTTAAGTTGGGCTTGGCAGGAGGCCCTTTGATTGTGGCTATCCTCATCGGGCGCTTCGGTCCGCATTTCCATTTAGTTACTTATACCACCGAGAGTGCCAACTTGATGTTGCGGGAGGTGGGTATTGCCCTCTTCTTGGCGGCAGTAGGACTTGGTGCTGGTACTGGTTTTGTAGATGCTATTGTCAACGGAGGCTGGTGTTGGATTGGTTATGGTGCGATTATCACCATCCTGCCTTTGCTGATCGTGGGGCTCTTTGCGCGTATCGTACTTAAATTGAACTATTACACCTTGATGGGATTGATGGCCGGTAGTATGACTGACCCTCCGGCCTTGGCTTATGGACATGCTACGGCGGGTAACGATATGCCTGCGGTGGGGTATGCAACGGTCTATCCGGTGGTGATGTTTTTACGTGTGGTGACCGCTCAAATCTTTATACTCTTCGCCCTATAACATTTATCCTTATCATTGAAATCGAAAGAGAGCATCTTATTGGGTGCTCTCTTTCTCTTTATGATCGGTGCGCAAGGGGCAGTTTTTGCCACAATGGCCACAAGGATTTGTGCGATGGTAACGGCAGGCACAAATGATGCGCCATAGGATAAGAACCCCGATGCCGATGCCTATGAGTGTGACGATCAGTTGCTGCCAGTCCATTTAAAAGAGTTGAAAGAGGTGGTAAAAAAGGAAGGCGATGAGCCATGCAATTCCCGTGTTGTAAAGGATGGAGACGGTAGCCCATTTCCATCCCGCTTCTGAGGCGATGGCTGCCACGGTGGCGATGCAAGGGAAGTAGATCAACGTGAAAATTAAAAAAGACAGCGCCGATGCCCAATTAAAGTCGCCACTCTCTTTGATCCGATCTGATAGATTTTGGATGCCGGTAACATCTTCTGTGACCCCTCCATTTTCTGTGTAAAGAACTCCGATAGTGCTCACCACAATCTCCTTGGCCGCGATGCCTGAGATTAAAGCAACGCTGGCTTTCCAGTTTAATCCCAAAGGCTCAAAGACCGGTTCACACGCTTTACCTACTTGTCCAAGATAGGAGTTTTCATATTGATTTTCCTGAGGTAGGGTGGCCTCCTGTCGTGGATAATAGCTTAAAAACCAAATGACGATGGAGGCGATGAGAATCATACCGCCCATCTTCTGCAAATACTGAGCACACTTCTCCCACATATGTCGCACGGTGGTTTTTAGCGTAGGAATACGATAGGGCGGCAACTCCATGACAAAGGGCGTTTCATCTATCCGAAACAAAAAGCGGCGCATGATACGGGCTGTAAGAACGGCCAAAAAGAGCCCTAAAATATAGAGTCCAAACATCACCCAGCCTGCATAGGCAGAGAAAAAAGTTCCGGCCAAGAGAATATAAATCGGGAGACGCGCACTGCATGACATAAAGGGGGTGATGAGCAAGGTGATGATTCTGCTGCTACGGCTTTCAATGGTGCGTGTGGCCATAATGGCGGGAACATTACAGCCGAAACCCATCACCAAAGGAATGAAAGATTTGCCGTGGAGGCCGATACGGTGCATGATGCGATCCATGATAAAGGCCGCCCGAGCCAAGTAGCCTGAGTCTTCCATAAACGAGATGAAGAGATAGAGAATCATGATGTTGGGGAGGAAGACGATGACACTACCCACGCCTCCGATAACGCCATCTATCAGTAGATCTTTGAACACGCCGGCGGGTAAAAAGTTGTGAAGAAAATCACCCAAAGAGCCCACCAACATACCGATCCACTCTTGGGGGTAAACGCCGATCCGAAAGGTGCAGTAAAACATCAGCCACATCAGGAAAAAGAAGATCGGAAAACCCCAGAGCTTGTGTGTCACAAAGGCATCTATCACCTCGGTGGGATGGGCTTGATTCTGCATCCCCGGTGTAAAAGTCTCCTTGAGTGCGCCGGAGATGAATCCGTATTTTTGGTTAGTAAAGGCGGTCTCCACGTCTTCGCCCAGTTGCTCCTTCAGCCGCGGAATTTCGCGCTGACAGAGGGCATGCCATTTTTCGTAGGAGGGGCACTCCTTGAGTTGCTCAATGATTTGTTGATCCTCCTCCAAGAGTTTCATGGCAAAGTACCGTGGTGGGAAGGAGGCCGGAAGCTCTTCACGCGATGCTTTGAGGGCGCTATCTACTGCTTGAAGGCTCTCTTCGATCACCGTGCCGTGATTGATATGGATGTGGCGAACCCGTTCATCTGTATTTTCATAGATGGCAATCACTGTATCTAACAGAGCCTCCATACCACGGCCATTACGAGCTACCACAGGAACCATGGGTGTACCCAACATTCGTCCCAAGTGTTCGTAATCAAGGGTATCTTTGCGCGACTCCAATTCGTCGTACATATTGAGTGCCACCACCATTCGCTGGCTTATGTCAATCAATTCTGTGGTGAGGTAAAGATTCCGCTCTAAGTTAGATGCTACAACGGCATTGATGATGACATCGGGCGGTTCATTGATCAGGTGGCGACGGACATAAATCTCCTCAGGGGTATAGGCTGAAAGGGCGTATGTGCCCGGTAAGTCGGTGATTTCGAAATGATAACCTTGGTAGGTGCGATAGCCGAGCTTGGCACCCACGGTGACGCCACTGTAATTACCAACATGCTCATGACTGCCACAGATGGCATTAAAAAGAGAGGTCTTGCCACTGTTGGGGTTGCCGACCAATGCGATATGGATGTGCTTGGTGCATTGACGAATCACATCATCAATGCTGTCACACTCTGTTGTGCCTTCAGAATCACAGCCGATCATCAATTTTTCTGCCTCCTGATCGGTTAAAACGACCACCATATTGGCTTCGCTTCGCCGCAGAGAGATGTTATAATCCATGATTTTGTAGTCAATGGGATCGTGGAGGGGGGCATTCAGTACAACCTCTACCCGTTTACCACGTACGAAACCCATCTCCATGATACGCCGCCGAAAGCCACCGTAACCTAATACCTTGAGAATAACGGCAGATTCACCCGTTTTGAGATCTGATAAGCGCATTGTGCCATGCGGTTGATCTTGTTGCTCGCTCTTCTCGTAGGGGGTTGTCTCTGGTATATACATACTTCTTTTCTCTATTCTGAAGGCAAAGATACGCTAAAAAATTGAAATGGAGTTTCTGTATATCGTGATATTATGCTATCCCTCTCGCAGTCATATAACTGGCTGTTTTAGTGAGGCTAATTTCTTCCGCTGGCTGTGGAATTGCGGTTTAAGTAGTCTGAAATACGTCTAAAGAGATGAAATGTCCTTTTTTTTGTTTGAAACAGACTATTTTTTCGTGTAAAAAACTTGCTCGAAACATTTTTTTTATATCTTTGCTGTACAACAACCCCAAAATTCTATTAAACTATGAAAAAGTTAGTAGCACAAATCAACGAGCAGTATGCAATTTTCGCTGAAAACGCAGAAGCACAGGTGGTAAAGAATAATAAAGCTGCAGGTACTCGTGCCCGTAAAGCTGCCCTTGAGCTGTCGAAGTTGATGAAAGAGTTCCGCAAAGCTTCTGTTGAAGCCGCGAAATAATTTTTTCATCTTAAACAAAAAAGCCGTCCAATTTGGGCGGTTTTTTGTTAGAGGGCACTTTATTTTACTTGCGATATTCACTCGGACGCACTCCCGTGTGTAACAAAAAGTATTTTCCAAAGAATGATTGGTCGGAAAAATTGAGCTCTTCAGCAATCTCTTTAACGGATTTGGTGGTGGTGCGCAACAGAATTTTTGCTTCGGTTACAACGTAGGTATCAATCCATTGAGCTGCCGACTGGTGGCTTCGTTGTGCAATAATAGCCGACAAGTATTTGGGTGTCAACTGAAAATGGGCAGCATAAAACTCCACCCGACGCTCTTTACGGAAATGGGTCGAGACTATATTCAAAAACTTTAAGTAAATAGACGATATGATTTGTTATTTTTCAGCAACAGGAAATTCGCTTTGGGCAGCACGCCAGTTATCTGAAGCCTTCAATGAGCCATTGGTTAATATTGCAGAAGCTCTCAAACAAGAGAGGCTAAACTACAAGCTTCGCCCCGACGAAAAGTTGCTTTTTGTCTATCCCGTCCACTCGTGGGGCCCAGCGGTGCTTGTTGAGCAGTTTATTCAAAAAATGGAGTTGGAGGGCTACATCAACCAGAAGGTCTATTCAATCTCTACGTGTGGCAGCGACTGTGCCAACACCTCGAAAATTATCAAAAGGTGGTTGGCCGCAAAAGGTATTTCGCTCACAGCCGCCTACTCTGTTCCGATGCCCAACACCTACATTTTGATGAGGGGATTCAACACGGATTCCCGAGAGGTGGAGCAACAAAAACTCAGCGAAGCACCTGCCGCTCTTGCCAAGGTGGTGGAGGCAATTAAACGCCAGCAGTGCCCCAAAGAGCTCTATCACTACACGACTTTCCCAGTGGTGAAAAGCACGCTGTTATACCCTGCATTTGTGCGTTTCACCATTGGTAAAACATCCTTCCACGCTACTGACAAGTGTATATCGTGCGGACTCTGCGAACAGATCTGCCCCACAAACACCATTACAATGGCTGGCGGCAAACCCACTTGGGGCAACACCTGTGTGCAATGCACCGCCTGCATCCACCGCTGCCCTGTGCAAGCCAT
>JAVVZO010000028.1:0-20618 GCA_036650515.1 Alistipes sp. | reverse complement strand
GTCAATACACACCATATTTATATGTAACGCTTTCTTATCCGAATATAGAATAAAGGATGGAGCCAACAAGTACTAT
This sequence comes from Alistipes sp., assembly GCA_036650515.1. Taxonomy (GTDB): domain Bacteria; phylum Bacteroidota; class Bacteroidia; order Bacteroidales; family Rikenellaceae; genus Alistipes. Next base: position 20,542 of record JAVVZO010000028.1, on the reverse strand, counting down.
TAGTCCTATGATGCCATTCCAACGTTCCGAGAACACCTTATTCGATCCATCCGTATAGACTTCTATTGTTATTTCAGGGTCAATAATTCGTCCAATGCAATAGAGGGCATAAAGTGCAGCACCTATATAGATACCAACGATGAAACCTGCTTCAAATCCCCATCCAAAAATTGGAGCACTATTTTTATTTTATCTGTGCAACTCGCAAACCGCATGGTTTCCACATTTAGGACATTTATATGTAAGTATGTTATTATCCTCTGTTAGAATATCTACCATATCATACCCACATTTAGAACAGTGAACGGGATTTCCGCGTTTTGTTTTCGATTCAGTCATCGAAATTAAAAGCCCAAAACTCATAAAGAAAATTAAAATAGACAGCCACCACATTCCCCACAAAACTAACGCAAGCACTCCAATTGCCAGTGGCAATGCCCACCTTACCCATGGAAAATGCCGACATAATGCATAGAGCAGTCCACATAACAGAAGTATAAAGATCAGTACACCAATGATTCCCCACATAGTTTTAATAATTTAGTTTTTAATAATTATAATGTTTCCAATCCATTGAGAGGAGATAATCGCACGCCATAGCCCCAACTATAAAAATATGATTTCCAGTCAATACACACCATATTTATATGTAACGCTTTCTTATCCGAATATAGAATAAAGGATGGAGCCAACAAGTACTATTAGTCCTATGATGCCATTCCAACGTTCCGAGAACACCTTATTCGATCCATCCGTATAGACTTCTATTGTTATTTCAGGGTCAATAATTCGTCCAATGCAATAGAGGGCATAAAGTGCAGCACCTATATAGATACCAACGATGAAACCTGCTTCAAATCCCCATCCAAAAATCGCTGCAACCACACCGCTAATTAAACCCGCAAAGAGGCAAGTCCCTATCATGCCGAGAAATTCAGGAATCAATCCTATGCGCCATAGAATACCTATTAGAATAATACCTCCTATTATATATAATATCCACTCCATAACTGGATTGTCTACGTAGTAGGTTCTTCGCGTTTATTAAATAGCGCTTTAATACCGCGTCCAATAAGACTCAGAATCGAAACTGCGAGAGCGAGTGTTAGCTTAATAATAAGGCCGAATATCCAGCCGAAAAATTCCAGGACTGCGCCAAACATGACGTCCATTATATCACCATCTTTTGCCATAATACAACTAATTTATGACATTCCGCACCTCAAATGTCGATTAAAAATGAGAGGAAAGCGTGGTGCTGAAAACTTACTTTAGTAGTCGGGTTCTGGAATAACCTTGAGATAAAATAAGCAACAGTCCCACGCCTGTATCCAAATAGGGATATGACGAAAGATTAATTGATTACTCTCTCTCTTTGAATTTTCCAGATTCGACTGCGAGAATAACTTTACACTTTCCGTGTTTGTTTCTGTGATGACAAATGTAAAAAACAAAAACGAATAATGCAAACATTAATACTTTTTTAGGACTGTTGCAATGCAAATTTCGGTAAAATAAAATGTTTATCCAAGAGTTTAAGACTGTTTTTTAATTTTTGTTTTTTGTAGTTTAGATGGTTTATTCTTGGCGTATCGGGTTTTTTGGAGGCTGCATGTGTCCTGTCCTGATGGCCTATAATGTTTGCAACCCGTCATGCGTATTGCAAGGTTAAAATCAAAAAGCCCATATCGAAGGATTGGGCTTATTGGTCAAAAGAGCAGATGTAATCGGGGTAATGTATTGATTTTAATATATTTGCGGCATTTACGTTAGCAATGGATAAAAAGTATGTCCAAAATGTGGGCATCAGGCCCTTGCCAGACATGGTCCTAACGAGGGTAAACAGTGCTATTTTGCGGGGTTGGTCCTCGTATCTGTTGAGAAAATCGCACGGGCAATTCGCCCCTTGCCTCATCTCTCTTTTAAAAGAGTTCCATCGCCTTTGTTGTATAAAATTCTTTAAAGTTCTTTAAATATCTTAAATAAATTTTAATATTTAATCGATTAGCTCTTTGAATTTCATACTCCTTATATAGATGTGTTTCACTTTGTTAATAGGTACAATATCAACATAATCAAGTTTTACCAACCCGTCTAAATCACCCTTTGCCGTGGGATAAGATACATTCATTCGTGTTTGAATCTCTTTAACAGAGAATGAAAGATTAGGAGAATCATTGTACCATTTAATAATTTGAGCTTGGCGAGCGTTTATGTTACCCAATTTCAAAAAATCGGAGGTCTGTTGTTGTTCGTCTATTTTTCGTTGAATATATTGTCGGAGTTCATTATAAGATAGACTAACTGCCCGCAAATGATAAGCTACAAAATAACCTAAATCATTTCCATCGCATTCCGTATATAAATAGGCTCCTTCATATTGTCGTTTACCCCGACTGATAATACGAGAAATAGAGAGGTATTCTGTTAGCCAATATCCCTTGCGAAGCATATACCAGTAGAATATGGCACGAGCAGTACGCCCATTCCCATCTACGAATGGATGGATGAATGCGATTAAAAAATGAATAATGATTCCCTTAATGATGGGATGGATGAACTCACCATTAAAATCGTCCTCATTAAAAAGCCTACATATGCTTTCAATTAGTCCCTCAATCTCACTGCAATCAGGTGGTGTGTGAATTGTTTCGTGGGTAATACCATCTTCAACGACCACATTGTTGTCTGTGCGGAATCGACCTTCATCGTTGTTGTCATCTAATGTCTTATAAGTCATTAGATGGTGGATGTGCAATAAAGCCTCTTTCGTAAATTCTTCATCTTTGTGCTGAAGGATGAAGCGGATTGTTTCATAGTTGTTGTGGATCATCTGTTCACCCCGTGTCCGTGGAGAAATAGATTTTCGCAACATATCTTTTGCAATTTTACGAGTCGTAGCAGCTCCTTCCATTTGACTGGATGCAATCGCCTCCTCCATATTGGAACTGATCAGATACCGATTTTTATCCGATTCGGGAATAAAAGTTTGTGTCCCTAAATACCCGCCCAGATTCATGTCAAACTCATGACACAACTGTTGCATGTGATCCGTTACATATAATTTGAATCGATAATTGCCTATTTCCAATGTTTTGGCAAACATACGCGACAACTTAACACAAGCCCATAAATCTTGTGCGCTCACTTTGTCTGGAAGAGGTTTATATTTAATATCTGTCCAATATTGGTACTGCTTATTGATCTCATTTACCATGTCGGCAATTTCCGGCTCGCAACTAAGGCGGAGAGCTTTATCGAAATCTTCTTTGCGTATTTTCGGAGGAGATTCTATCATATCCCTTATAATTTGTGTGCATGCAAATGTAATAAAATTCTTTAAAATACTTAAAGAATTTTAAAGAATTTTAATGTTGTCTTATACGAATTGCTCTAAATACGTCTCGTTGAATCCTGCTGGAGAGAAACGAAACTTTTTTTGTGTAACGCTATTTCAGGACGGGACTGCTCCAAAATAAAAAAGTCCGACTAACTCTTACTGGTTAGTCGGACTTTACAAAGTTTAAACGCTTTTTGTAGCACATCGAGCCTTTCGAAACGATGAGTCCTCAACTACGTACTGCCATTGTGGTCAAGTTGAATCCGTAATATCGTAGCATGATATATCAAATCAGGCCCCTTTGATATTATATATTGTCTCTTACTAAGGCTTTACGTGCAATGAGAAATGTTCCGAGCATTCACCCTCTCCTTGATAGGGAATCACAACGAGAACCTCTGAATAACCGGGGATCGTCAATGTAGTGCCCTCCTTGTTAGATGCATATTTTTTCTTCAGTTCTTCTACAATATTATTGACCAAACTCATTGCAGGGCCATACAATGAGACGTTTATTATATAGCTATCTATAGGCACATCGGGCAGGAACGTATAGTCCCAACCGTTTGATGATTCCTCCCACGCATTGACTCCCGCTACACTGATCTCTAATTCCATATTCATTGCCTCAAAGGACTCATCATCGATTGTTATCTCATCGCCATTTTTTGGAAATTCTGACTCTTTCAATCCGTAGTCCGCCATCAAACTACCCGTGGTTGTCTTTTTTAAGCTATGAATTTTTGTATCAATCAACGCCGCGATGGCCTCTACATCAATGAATTCGCTCACTGCAAAGCATTTAGGATCCATACCACCGGATTCATTCTGCCGCCACATTTCTGGTTCACTAACAAAAACCGGAGTAACGACATATTTTCCACTTGCATCGATAACGCCTACGCTTTCCGATTGATCTTTGACAACAAACAATTTTTCATCGGTACCAATGCCATGCATAGATTTAAACTGAGGATTAATAACCCACTTCCCCGTTTTATCAATAGCCCCCCATTTCCTTGTTTCCTTGTCTTGAGCGGGAGCAATGCCACAGGCATGAAATACTCCCGCATTACGAAATTGCGGATCAATCACCCATATTCCTGTCTTATTAATAAAGCCCCATAAGCCGTCCTCCTCCTTCTGGGCAGGAGCAAGATCTTGCCCTAAGAAAGGAAGAGCACCTGAAAACTGAGGATTGATGCTATATTGCCCATTTTTATCACACCAGCCACACAAATCTGCCTTCTGGAAAAGATAATTCTCCCCGTCAAGTATGATATTATCAAATTGTGGGTCAATAATATATGTGCCTTTTTTGTTGATAACACCCCATTTCCCTGAACTTTTCACAGGAATCCGACCTGTGGAAAGAGCCTGCGCATAATTATCAAACCTTTCCTGTGTAGTATTTCCCGAGCATATCAGCTCAAAATAATCGGTGATTTTTTCTCCGTTTTTATCTGCTAAAAACCACTTATCAGGAGCCTCCATGACAGCAATCATTCCATTAACAACCATTGGCATGACATCCATCCAGCGAGGTTCAACAACGATGTTGCCTTTTTTGTCGACCAGCCCACACAAAAATCCAGTATCATCGCCCTGATCGGCATCCTTAGCACCCATAAACATCGCCACTCCTTCGTGAAAAGCAAAGGCCATTTTAGCTTGTTTTAATTCAAAAAGCGGGACTCCTTTTTTGTTTATCGCGACCAGTGGGCCACAGGGTTGAACCACCCAAGCCACACCATCATGGAAAATTGTCGCGTCAACATATGGTTTTTCGTTTAAGGTATGACCGTCTTTATCCAAAAAACTGTAACCAGCCTCTTCTTGTTGCACGATTGCATAGCCATCGTAAAACAAAGATGCAAAGTCATAACTACCCCATGCCGTCTTTTTCCCTGTTGAAAGATCAACATAGACCATCTTTTCGACCATCTTGCTGTTCCGATTGTCTGGATCGTCTGGCTCGTTTCTGGAGCCTGAGTCTTCTAATACGACCAACGGAATACACCGCAGATCATCGGGTTTCCATCCGTCACCAGAAGAATGGCCACAAGCCACAAGAAACATAGTGGCGCAAATAAGTAGAATTTTTGTTTTCATAATGTTGTAAATATTCATGTAAATTAAGATTTGAAGATTTTCGAGAAAGCTGCAACTAATGAATATTTTATATCAATCTAATGTAAGAAGCTACTGACAACTTGTCTTTGGGCAAATAGCGGCCATACGGCTGTTCTATAAAATTCTCAACTCTTAATGTTACAAATGATTTATGACATTCCGCACCTCAAATATCGATTAAAATGAGGGGAAAGCGTGGTGCTGAAAATTTACTTTAGTAGTCGGGTCATAGAATAATCTTGAGATAAAATAAGCAACAGCCCCACGTCTATATCCACAAGAATATGACGAAAGATTAATTGGCTATTCTCTCCCTTTGAATTTACCAGATTCGACTACGAGAATAAATTCACACTTTCCGCGTTTGTTTCTATCTTATACAAATGTAAAAAACAAAAACGAATAATGCAAATATTAATAACTTTAAAACAGCTTCTTAGGTGATTCATTCGTAGTGACGATGGATTTTTGGGGAGGTTGCATAGGGAAACAAAAAGAGATTGCAAATTTTTGCAACCTCTTTTGAGCTGTTTCCGGGACTTGAACCCGGGACCTCTTCCTTACCAAGGAAGTGCTCTACCACTGAGCTAAAACAGCAACTTGCTCTCTTGAAGTGGCACAAAAGTACATAATAAAAATGAAAAGACCAAAAAAAAGCACAACTTTCACGAAAAATTCCTACCTTTACTACAAAATTATAACCTAAATAGATGAAACGAATATTAATCGTCGGTGCCGGTGGGCAAATCGGTTCCGAATTGACAACTTACCTGCGAGGAATTTACGGCAACGCCAATGTGGTTGCCACCGATGTGCGCGACTGTGCTACTTTATCGGCCACAGGCCCTTTTGAAGTACTTAATGCTCTTGATGCCAATGCAATGGCTGCTGTTGTGGCACGTTACAAAATTGATGCAATCTTTAACCTTGTGGCGCTGCTGTCGGCTGTCGGCGAGCGGAATCCGCAAGGTGCGTGGAATGTGAATATCGGTGCGCTGATGAATTCACTGGAGGTGGCGCGTCAATATAACTGTGCACTCTTCACGCCCAGTTCGATTGGGGCTTTCGGGCCAACCTCGCCCAAAGATCAAACACCCCAAGACACCATTATGCAGCCTACAACCATCTATGGCGTCTGCAAGGTGACCGGTGAGATGCTGGGTAACTACTACCATCAACGTTTTGGGGTCGACACCCGTTCGGTGCGCTTCCCCGGTATTATTTCCAATGTAACCCTGCCGGGTGGTGGTACGACCGATTACGCGGTAGAGATCTACTATGAGGCGGTGAAGACAGGCCGTTTTACCTGCCCTGTCCCGGGAGATGTCTATATGGATATGATCTACATGCCCGATGCGCTGAAGGCTTGCGTGGAGCTGATGGAGGCTGATCCTTCGAAGTTCATCCACCGCAATAGCTTCAACATCGCCTCGATGAGCTTCACTCCGGAGATCATCTATGCTCAGATTAAACAGCGGATGCCCGACTTTACCATGGATTACCAGATTGATCCGGTCAAAGAGGCGATTGCCAAGAGCTGGCCGAACTCGTTGGACGACAGCTGTGCACGCGCTGAGTGGGGCTGGAAGCCCGAATGGGATTTGGCACGTATGACCGATGATATGCTTGCTGTAATTCGCAAGCGTTATCAGAAGTAATGCACCTAAAATAGAAGGAGAGAGCCGCAGATTATTCTGTGGCTCTTCTTTGTTTTTCCAAGAGCCGGCGTGCCTTGCGCTCTTTGTGTAAAGTGGGGTCAAAGATGCGCATGCCGATCGAGAGTCCTATTTTATTGGGATACCACTCCGAGGAGCCATTGAAAGGATCGGGGTGGACAGGTTCCACTAAATGCCCGGGGTCCATTTGGATTTTGCCATCTAAATCGTAGCCGTTGTAGAAACTGGTCATGTAAGACCAGCCGAAGAAGGCATCGAGAATCCAGCGTTTGCGGAAGACATATTCGTAGCCCACGCAGACCCCGAAGAGGAAGCCATAACCCTTGCTATATCGGTCTTCGAGGTGGATGCCACCGTCCCAATAGGGTTTAGACATCTTGAAGGCCATCATTCCGAAGTTGCCGCCCAAGTACCAGCCATCGTTGTGGCCGCGGAAGAAATAGCGGTATTCGTTCATGAAAATCCCGAAGTGCATGGGTTTGCTGAGCCCGTCCAAATTCACCGACTGCCAAGGTGAGTAGACCAATTCGGTCTGAAAGGTAGAGTGGTTGGTGAGCTTGAATTCCACGGCGGGATTGAAGACACCCACCAAGGCATAGAGGCCGTTGACTTTGGCATATATCTGGGCTGTACAGCGCGATGATGGCAACCAAAGCGTGGCTAAACAGATGAGAGTAAGGAGCGTTCGTTTCATAGTGAGTCAATTATTCTATGGAGCAAATGTAACAAAATAAATCGACAATAGTGCTATATTGGAAATTCAACTCTGTACTGTTGGGATTCAATTTTAATGAGTTTCTAAGTGTCTAAAAAAATGGTGGCAGAATAAATACCATTCTGCCACCATGAAATAGATGCTGAACGCTGTTAGACGGTCATAATCTCTTTTTCTTTCTTCTCCAATGCGGCATCTAACTGCTTGGTGAATTTCTCCAACAGCTTTTGGGCTTGGGTTTCGCCATCTTTGGCCTCATCTTCAGGCATACCCTCTTTGCCGGCCTTCTTGAAGTTATCCAGAGCGTCACGGCGGGCGTTGCGCAGGCTGATGCGAGCGGTCTCGGCCTCCTGACGGGTCTGCTTAACCAACTCCCGACGGCGATCCTCGGTGAGCGGAGGAATGGTCAGACGGATCTGTTCGCCATTATTGGAGGGGGTTAAACCGATATTAGAGTCGAGAATAGCCTTCTCCAGCATCCGAATTTGGTTTTTATCCCACGGCTGAATCAAGATGGTGCGGGCATCGGGAATGGTGATGCTGGCCATTCCTGAAAGAGGGGTCTGTGCACCATAATAGTCAACAAAGACGCTATTTAACACATTTGGAGAGGCTTTGCCTGCTCGAATATTTTGCAGGTCTTCTTCCAGATGGTCTATGGCGCGTTGCATCCGCTCCGAGGCTTCTGTGAGTATTGTTTTGGTCTCCATATTATTTTGTTTTGATGGTTTTGTCGATCAGGGCTATTAAGGCATCAAACTCCTCAGGCTCATAGCCTACTGAGGTGAAGATCACCTTCCCATCGGCGTTGATGAGGAAGTTGCGCGGAATGTAGTTTGAGGCGTAGAGCTTATAGATAGCCTCTTCGGGATCAAAGCCCACGGGGAAGGTGTAGTTTTGCGCCTTGAAAAAATCATCTACCTCTTGGTGTGTTTCGCCCCGAGCGATGGGGAGGAAAACAAACTCTTGACCAGCGAAGCGATCAACGATCTCTTTTTGAACTCTGGTCAACTCTTGACGGCAGGGAGGACACCAAGTTGCCCAAAAATTCACCAAAACCACCTGACCTTTGAGGTTGGAGAGGGTGATTCGGGTGCTGTCACGCATGGTAACGGTGAAATCGGGCGCTGTCTGTCCTTCTTTTGCCAAGGTGGTTTGCTCCAAATCGTTGGCCGCATTATTTCCACAGCTTGGGAGCAAAAACATCAACGCCATAACAGCAACTAATAGACCCAAGAGCAACAGAAGTGTATTTGTGCCCTTCTTTTTTGTTCGTTTGATTTCGATCATAGCTATCGGTATTAGGATTGTATGAGTGTTCCGATCTTGGCTCCGGTCAGCACCTTGTGCAGATTCCCGGGGGTGTCCATATCAAAAACGATGACATTTAGGTGGTTCTCTTTACAAAGGGTAAAGGCTGTCAGATCCATAATTTTGAGATTACGAAGATAGACTTCATCGAAAGTGAGTTGGTCGAACTTCACTGCCGCAGGGTCTTTTTCCGGATCAGCGGTATAGACACCGTCTACACGGGTGCCTTTGAGCATCACATCGGCTTCGATTTCAATGCCTCGCAAAGCCGATGCCGAATCGGTTGAGAAGTATGGATTGGAGGTGCCGCCACCGATGATGACCACGTAACCCGCTTCTAAATACTCGACCGCATGGGCTTTGGAGTAATACTCGCCAATGGGTTCCATCCGTATAGAGGTGAGCACTTTAGTCTTTACGCCATGGGCTTCGAGAGCCGATTGGAGGGCGAGGGAGTTGATGATGGTGGCCAACATACCCATTTGATCGCCTTTGACGCGGTCGAACCCTTTATTGATGCCTTGTAATCCGCGAAAAATATTACCGCCACCGATCACGATACCGATCTGTATGCCACTCGCATACACTGCTTTAATCTGTTCGGCATAGGATTGAAGTACCTCGGTCGAAAGACCGTATTTTTGTTCGCCTTGAAGCGATTCTCCACTCAGTTTGAGAAGGATACGTTTGTATTTCATCTCTGTTATTCTGTTCAGTCTATTTGCAAAGGTAGGAAAATAATTGGAAATGCGTATGGCGTGGGGTGATAGTTTTTTATTATCTTTGTGAATGATTATGACCATGGAAACGAAAACCTTCTTGGAGCAGATTGACTCGCCTGCGGCGCTCAAAGAGTTAACGATAGATGAATTAGGCGTCTATTGCGATGAGTTGCGTCATTACATCATCGAGCAATGTGCCGCCAATCCGGGGCATTTGGCATCGAGCTTGGGGGCAGTCGAACTGGCTGTGGCACTGCATTATGCCTTCGATACGCCCGATGATAAACTGATTTGGGATGTGGGACATCAGACCTATCCTCACAAGATTATCACTGGCCGGCGGGAGGCTTTTAAGAATAAACGTCGCTTGGGTGGGATCAGTGGTTTCCCGCGGATGGATGAAAGTCCTTACGATGCTTTTGGTGGAGGTCACGCTTCGGTCTCTATTTCGGCGGCTTTTGGTATGGCCAAAGCGGCTGAATTACAAGGCGATAACCATCAGGTTGTTGCCATTATTGGTGATGGGGCGATGACGGGTGGATTGGCTTTTGAGGGGCTAAATAATGCTGGAGCAAGTCGGAATACCAACTTGCTGGTGATCCTCAATGACAACAACATGGCCATTGATGAGGCAACAGGGGCACTCAAAAACTACTTGCTTAAAATTTCGACTTCCAAGCGTTACAATCGTTTTAAACGGCGACTTTGGGATCTTCTTTCTCATACGCCTTTTATTTTACATTGCTGTCAAAAAACGGGTAATGCCCTGAAACAAGGTCTGTTGAAAAATAGTAACCTCTTTGAAAGTTTCAACTTCCGCTATTTTGGGCCTGTGGATGGCCATAATTTACCGGAGTTGGTGCGTGTGTTACGTGCATTGCGTGAGATTGATGGGCCCAAATTGCTACATGTGATGACGGTCAAGGGCAAAGGCTACCTGCCTGCGGAACATGATCAATCGGTGTGGCATGCCCCCGGTTGTTTTAATCCTGAGACGGGGGAGCGTATTCGTTCCAAGAGTTCGGTCTCCAAATACCAAGATGTTTTTGGGGAGACGTTATTGGATTTGGCACGGCAAGATCCACGGGTGGTGGGTATTACACCGGCGATGCCTTCAGGTTGTTCGATGAATATATTGATGGAGGCGATGCCGAATCGTTGCTTCGATGTGGGTATTGCCGAAGGCCATGCGGTGACCTTCTCGGCAGGACTGGCCGCAGCGGGAATGCGTCCTTTTTGTGCTATTTACTCCTCTTTTATGCAAAGAGCCTATGATAATGTGATCCACGATGTGGCCATTCAGCATCTTCCGGTTATCCTGTGTTTGGATCGTGGCGGATTGGTGGGCGAAGATGGTGCAACGCACCATGGGGCTTTTGACTTGGCTTATTTCGGTTGCGTGCCGGGATTGACCGTGGCTGCCCCGATGGATGAGGGCGAATTGCGCCAGATGATGTATACGGCTTTGCGGGCAAATGCGCCTTTTGTGATTCGTTATCCGCGCGGAAGTGGCGCTGGGGTGGCGTGGCGTGGCGAACCGTTTACTGAACTTCCCATTGGCCGTGGGCGTTGCCTGAAAGAGGGCACAGATGTGGCGGTGCTAACGATTGGTACGATGGGTAACTTTGCGGCCGTAGCAGCTACACGTGCGGAGGCTGAGGGGATTAGTGTTGCCCGTTATGACCTGCGTTTTGCGCATCCTCTTGATGAGGAGTTGTTGCATCGCGTAGGCGCGCAATTTACTCAGGTGATTACGGTCGAAGATGGCTCTTTGCGGGGTGGTGTCGGGGAGGCTGTGACGGCTTTCTTCAATCACAGTGGCGCGGCTGTCCATGTGACCTCGCTCGGTATAGGAGATGAATTTATTGGTCATGGCACACCGGCCGAACTCTACCATCACTGTGGCTATGATGCGGATGGGATCTATCAGGCCATTCACGCGGTGGTATCACCCAAATAGGCTCTTACAGCGCAAATAAGCATAAAAACAGTAGGCCGGACAATTTATTGTCCGGCCTACTGTTTGAGCTGAGCTGAGTTAGTCTTCTAACTTTGCAGCAAGAAATTCGCGGTTCAGACGAGCGATGTGAGCAATGGAGATCCCTTTCGGGCACTCTGCTTGGCAAGCACCTGTGTTGGTACAGTTACCGAAGCCTAATTCGTCCATCTTGGCTACCATGGCCTTGGCACGACGTGCACCCTCCACGCGACCCTGAGGTAGCTTGGCAAGGCTGGAAACACGGGCGGAGACGAAGAGCATGGCAGAGCCGTTTTTACACGTGGCCGCGCAAGCTCCGCAACCGATGCAAGCGGCGGCATCCATACTTTCATCCGCATCGGGCTTGGGAATGGCAATAGCATTGGCATCCGGTACAGAGTTGGTGCGCACAGAGACAAAGCCTCCGGCTTGGAGAATCTGATCGTAAGCGCCACGGTTGACCACCAAGTCACGAATGACTGGGAAGGCTCTAGAGCGCCACGGCTCGATGGTAATGGTCTCTCCATCACGGAACTTGCGCATATAGATTTGGCAAGTGGTGACGTTCTGAGCCGGGCCATGGGCATGGCCATTGATGTGCAGTGAGCATGTACCGCAAATGCCCTCGCGGCAGTCATGGTCAAAAGCTACCGGTTCTTTCCCCTCTTGAATCAGCTTATTGTTAACAATATCAAGCATCTCGAGGAATGAGGTGTCGGCTGAGATGTTTTCTACGTGATAATTCTCAAACGCGCCCTTGGTCTTGGCATCTTTTTGACGCCATATCTTCAATGTGAAATTCATTGTCCTTTAAATTAAAGTGTTAACGTCAATTAGTCCTTGTAGTTACGCTTGGCTAAGTGTACAAATTCGAACGTGAGCGACTCTTTGGTCATCTCAGGGGTTGTGTTCTCCCCTTTGTATTCCCATACAGCTGCAAATGCAAAACGTTCGTCATCACGATCAGCCTCACCTTCAGGGGTCTGATGCTCTACGCGGAAGTGTCCACCACAGGATTCTTCACGAAGAAGGGCATCGCGAGCCATCAACTCACCCAATTCGAGGAAGTCGGAGAGACGGAGTGCTTTTTCGAGCTCCACGTTAAATTCTTTCTCCTGACCGACCACTTTTACGTCTGCCCAAAATTCCTTGCGGAGCTTTTGGATCTCTACAATGGCTTTTTCGAGCGAAGCTTTGTCGCGCGCCATGCCGACATTCTCCCACATGATGTGGCCTAACTTCTTGTGAAGATCATCCACTGTTTGTTTGCCTTTGATGGAGAATAACTTGTTGATTTTCTCTCTAACGCCGGCTTCCGCCTGATCAAAAGCAGGGGTGTTGGTGGTTACCTTCGGAGCTTGGATCTTGTGTGCCAAATAGTCCCCAATGGTATAAGGAAGGACAAAATAGCCATCAGCCAAACCCTGCATCAGCGCCGAAGCACCGAGACGGTTTGCACCGTGATCTGAGAAGTTGGCCTCTCCGATTGCATAGAGACCGGGGATGGTGGTCATTAAATTATAGTCTACCCAAATACCACCCATGGTGTAGTGTACCGCAGGGAAGATCTGCATAGATTGTTCGTAAGGATTTACATCGGTGATCTCCTCATACATATCGAAGAGGTTGCCGTAGCGTTGTTTGATGGTCTCTTTGCCCAAGCGTGCAATGGCGGTTTTGAAATCCAAGAAGACAGCCAAGCCGGTTTCGTTGACACCAAAGCCTGCATCGCAGCGCTCTTTGGCCGCGCGAGAAGCCACGTCACGAGGAACCAAGTTACCGAAGGCCGGATAGCGGCGCTCCAAGTAGTAGTCGCGATCTTCTTCCGGAATGTCGGCTGGTTTCTTTGCGCCCGAACGAATCTCTTTGACATCTTCGATCTTTTTGGGCACCCAAATACGGCCATCGTTACGGAGAGACTCCGACATCAGCGTCAATTTAGACTGCTGATCTCCATGTACAGGAATACAGGTTGGGTGAATTTGTGTAAAGCAAGGATTGGCGAAGCCTGCTCCTTTGCGATAGCATTGGAAAATGGCAGAGCCATTCGATGCCATTGCGTTGGTGGAGAGGAAGAAGACGTTGCCATAACCGCCGGTAGCGAGCACAACAGCGTGTGCACCGTGGCGTTCGATCTCTCCGGTGATTAAGTTGCGGGCGATGATGCCACGTGCTTCACCGTTTTCGATGACGATGTCGAGCATCTCGTGACGCGGATAGCTCTTCACCGTACCGTTGGCGATCTCTTTGTTGAGCACCGAGTAGGCACCTAACAGCAGTTGCTGACCCGTTTGACCGCGGGCATAGAAGGTACGCGATACTTGCGCACCACCGAAAGAACGGTTGGCCAATAAGCCGCCGTACTCACGCGCAAAGGGAACACCCTGAGCGACACACTGGTCGATGATCAGGTTCGAGACCTCAGCCAAACGATAGACGTTGGCTTCGCGAGCGCGGTAGTCACCACCTTTGATGGTGTCGTAGAAAAGTCGGTAGATGGAGTCGTTGTCGTTTTGGTAATTCTTGGCGGCATTGATACCTCCTTGTGCGGCGATAGAGTGCGCACGGCGGGGGGAATCTTGGATGCAGAATACTTTGACATTGTAGCCCAATTCACCGAGCGAAGCGGCTGCAGAAGCACCTCCCAAGCCTGTTCCGATGATGATAATGTCGAGTTTGCGCTTGTTGGCGGGGCTTACGACTTTGATCTCTGCCTTGTGATTATTCCATTTTTGGGCTAATTCGCCGGCAGGAGTTTTGGAATCTAATTTTAAAGCCATATTTCGTAATTTTTAATTGTTCTTAACCGAGCGATTTAGCAAGCGCTACAAACGCTCTGCACGTAGAAAATCACTACCACAGCGGCAAAGCCGAGGAATACAAGCGTGGCCACAATGTTGGCAACGCACTTCAGGCGGGTGTACCAAGTGTCATTGGCCCAACCTACGGATTGGAACATCGACCAAACACCGTGGGTCAAGTGAAACCACAACGCCACAAACCAAAGCAGGTAAGCCAAGACAAAGTACCATTGAGAGAAGGTGTAGCGAATCAGCGCAGCGCCTTCAGCAGGCGAGTAACCGAGCGAGTTCACCTCTTGCCCCATCAACTCAACCAACTGCATTTTTGCCCAGAAGTTGAACAAATGGAGTAACAGTCCGCCGATGATGATGTAACCTAAAACCAACATGTTTTTTGAAGCCCAAGCCACACCGGGTTCGGTGACGGTGACTTCGTAACGCTGGTTGCCACGCGCTGCATAGTTGTTGATCGTTAAGATCAGCGCGAAGGTGAAGTGGAGAAGGACGCCCAATGCGAGAACCGCCGTGCCGACCAGTGCATACCAGTTGGCACCTAAGAATTTGCAGATTGCATCGTAGCCGTCAGGCGAGAAAATCGCTGTGATGTTCATAGACATATGGAAGAGGATGAAGAGCACAAGAAAGCATCCTGTGATACTCATCACTAACTTCTTGCCCAGCGACGAATTGGTTAGAAAACAGTTCATAATGTTTTGAGTTTGTTTATTAAATGTGTGATTTTTATGTATTTTTGTCCCTAAAATAGTCTGCTGTTGCTTTATACAAACATACAAAGATAGTTATTGTTTGCGGAATAACAAGACACGGTAGGCGTAATTTTCATAGGAAATAAAAAGAGTATGACAAAAAGTGAAATCAGACGAGAGATGCGTGCCCTCAATCGAAGTTTAAGCGCAGAGCAACGTGCGCTATCAGCGGCACATATTATGGCTCAGGCAGAGCAGGTGGCTGCTTTTATGGCGGCAGATACGGTAGCGCTTTTTTGCTCTTTGCCCGATGAGCCGCCCACGGAGGAGATGATCGCTCGTTGGAGTGGTGGCAAACGAATTGTCTTGCCACGTGTGGAGGGCGAGGTGATGCAGTTTTATGCTTACAACCCTGCTGTGATGCACACGGGGGCGTTTGGCATCAGCGAACCTGAAGAGGGTGTGGTGTGTGATCCGGCGGAGATCGACTTGATCTTTGTTCCCGGTGTGGCGTTTACCCCCTCAGGCGGGCGCTTGGGGCGCGGGCGCGGGTATTATGATAAATATATGTCTCGGAGTGGATTTCGTGCGGTGAAATTTGGAATTTGCTATGCCCATCAAGTGGTGGCGGATCTCCCCGTTGAGCCACACGATATAGGTGTCGACCGGCTGATTTGTGATTAAAATAGGGCGCGCAAACTCCTTAGCGTTTGTCTCTTCGATTGATATAGGCTACAATGCGGTGGCTTCGCTTGCCGATTGGGATACCTAAACCGAGCGTGACGCTCATTTGGCTTTGCTTAATGGGAAGCCATTGCGGTGTCTTTTTTCCGGTCAGCACATTGGTCGCGATATAAAAATTGATCCAACTGGGGCAGAGGTTGACGGCCAGCCCCACGGCGTGGGATTGGTTGTTGCAAAAGGAGTAACTGCCGGTGAGGCAGACCCAGCGAGCGGGATGAAAATTGACCGATGCTGTCAGATTGTGTAGCGTTTCATACTCATACATGCGCCCGTGATAGAGCACTCCGAACCCGATCTTGTGTCGCCACACATCGTATTCGACACCTACATTAAAAGAGGTGTGGAGCATCTGCTTCTTGCCGGTGGCCTCAC
The DNA here is from genome assembly GCA_036650515.1 of Alistipes sp. GTDB lineage: Bacteria > Bacteroidota > Bacteroidia > Bacteroidales > Rikenellaceae > Alistipes. The sequence continues at coordinate 4,043 of JAVVZO010000028.1, read as the reverse complement.
CCACTTGAAACTCCAAATCATCCAGATCGAGTCGGGGGTTGGTCACCTCTTCATCGGTAATCTCGACGCCTTTAAATTCGATGGCCTCATCCAAAGTGCCGAATTGAGAACGTTTTTTATCCCAAAACAACACACCCAAGTCGTTGATGGAGGCTGAAAATTGAAGGTTGGGTAGCAGGTTGTAGGTCGCTCCGATGTCGAAGGCGAAGCCGTAGCCCGAAGGGCTGTATTTGTCAAAGTTGAAAGCGCCTAAATCGTAGCTATGATCGCCTTGGTCGTCTATTTTCTGATCGGCAGAGAGACCGGTCATCTCCAATGATCCATGGGCGTTGGCTGTCCAACTGTCTTCTCCTAATGTGGCATCGAAGCGGTCTAAATTCACGCGCGAACGGGCAACGCCAGCCAAAAACTTTCCGCGAATGCCCAAGTAGATGTAGCTTCCGATCGGGAAGGAGTAGGCGAAAGCGGCCTCCAAGTAGGAGTCTGCCGCGGCTTGGATATTGCGGATTTGCGTGTCGTCACCAGTTTTTAAGAAGGACAATAGTTCGTAGGGCACGTGTACCTCAGCATCGGTGCGGAGGTTGATGTCGAAGGACCAAAAGTTGCGGTGATTGTGGGTGAAAGCGCCGAAGCCGATGATATTGATGCGATTGGTGAGGGCGAAAGTGTTGTCGGCAGAGAGGTCGGCCAAGGCAAGGCTGGCCGGCACATCGTTGTTAAGCAAAAACTGAAGCTTCCCGTTGACAGGAAAAAAGACCTTGTCTAAAGAGAGGTTACCCCGCGTATGGAGTTGGATGCCACCCAATATGGGGATGTTAACATAACCGCGCAAAGGTGCAAAGGCGGGATTCCATTCACTGCGAAAAGTAGCGCCTTCCATAAAATAAGCGGAGGGGTCTTGGGCAGTAGCGGTCACACCAAGTCCTAAAAAGAGTAATATGGCATATAATTTCTTCATTCAAAGCAGCTTCTTATAGTTGTAACGCACCGGTTTTGTGTAGGCGCAATTTGATGGTTATCGTTTGATTGGGCTGGAATCCTTTGTTTGGATAGTACCGTTGTACGGTGATGGGAATATGTAATTTGCTACCATTGATCAGCGTGTGCAGGTCATCCTCATAAAAGCGTACTTTGTCGATTTTTTCGATGGTATTGTAAGAGATCATAAAGGGGGCAAAGACAATGTCGGTATGTTCGACAGAGGGTGCTGCTTCGAAGTCGATGGAGAAGTCACTGTGCACCTCGCCATAAAGATAGATGGCGTTGATTGAGCTGGTTGCTCCTTGGGGGTCAAGGCCTTTGGTGATCATATCGAGTATGTTGTCGGCGATGTCGATCGGGGGGATGTCGTAGCTGATGGGGTCGATCTGAATGGTGCTCAGATAGGTTCCCGATATCTGTTTTATACTACTGGCAATCACATCTTTGAAAAGAGGTTGATCATAGTACTCCTCAATAAATTGTGCAATGGTGACATTCCCGGGGAGCTCGGCGATGTTAAATTCATTGGCATATTTGGTCTCAATGAGATGCGCGATGGCGGTGCGTTTTGCATGGTCGGTGCTCAGTTGTTCGCAGAGTGCATCGACAGCCTTTCCCAAGTAGTTGTCTTGGTTGCCGGTCAATTTGACTACATCAAAATACTCCTTACCATCGGGGGTGGTGTTTGGCAACCAAATATCCGCCTCCTCATAAATATCTTTGATGTTGAGCTCTGCTGTGCCAAGCTTGTTCAAGGAGATGTGAATGGTTGCCAAGGGGATGGTGAATTCACTTTTGTTGTCGCCGATCGCGATGTTGTCGGTATTTAAATCCGACAGATCATAATCCTTGTCGATACAGGAAACGCTCACTGTTGCGATCCATAAAAAGAGGAGCAGTCGCTTCATGGTGTTTGATTTTACTACAAACATAACCAAAAAATCCCCTTTAGCAACTATTTCCCCATGAAAAAGATGGATCGAAAGAGATGTGTTCATTCAGAGTTCGTGAAAAATAGCTACATTTGTTTCTTAGATGGCGCTTAATACAGAAAAATATGATCCCAAGGTGGAGGTGGCCTTGTTGCCCTATGCTCCGGGGGTCTACCAGTTTTTAGATAAAGACGGGACGATCATCTATGTCGGTAAAGCCAAGAGCCTGCGCAAACGAGTATCCTCCTATTTTGTTCAGAGTAAAGAACATAGTGCTAAAGTTCGCGTGTTGGTCAAGCAAATTGCCGCCATCCGTCACATTGTCGTCAGCAGTGAAACCGATGCCTTGTTGCTCGAAAATTCGCTCATTAAAAGCCTTCAGCCCCGTTATAATATTCTACTCAAAGACGACAAAACCTATCCTTGGATTGTGGTCAGAAAAGAGTGTTTTCCGCGCGTGCAGTCTACGCGTATTCTCAAACATGATGGTTCACAGTACTTTGGCCCTTATGGGTCAATCGCCATGCAACGGAGTGTGCTTGAGTTTATTCGTGAGGTGATCCCGTTGCGCACTTGTGGCTTGAATTTGAATCCTGCCTTGATCACCAAAGGCAAATATTCGGTCTGTCTTCAATACCATTTGGGTAATTGCAAAGGGCCTTGTGTCGGGGCGCAGCAGCAGGAGGCCTATGCGACAGCTGTTGAGCTGGTGGTGGCGGTACTGAAGGGCGATTTACGGCCTGTGCGGGTCTATTTGGAAGAGGAGATGCAACGGGCGGCTACCGCACTGAAATTCGAACTGGCTCAACGCTATAAGGCGCGATTGGACGCTCTGGACAACTATGCTGGTCGCTCAGTGATTGTGAGTGCTAAGATGGGGGATGTGGATGTCTTTTCGTTGTTATCTGATGGCGAAATTGCTTACTGTAACTTTGTTCGTATTCGGCATGGCTCGATTGTCGGGGTGCAGACGGTGCGGCTCTCTTTGGGGGTTGAGACCGAGCAAGCAGAGATGTTGACCTTGGGGATTCAGTATGCGATCGAGATGCTGGCCGATGGGGCGTTGGCACGAGAGGTCATTGTGCCCTTCCTACCCTCAACAACACTGCTCTTCGATGGCGTGATTTTTACAGTGCCCAAACGGGGAGAAAAGTTGGAACTCTTGGAGTTTTCGCAGAAAAGTGCTCGAATTTATCGCGCCGAGCAGCTAAAAAATTTAGAGATTAAAAATCCCGCCCGTCATACCGACCGTTTGATGGAGGCGATGCAAAAAGAGCTCCATTTGGAGAAACAACCCCGTCATATAGAATGTTTTGATAACTCTAATTTGCAGGGAACGAACCCCGTAGCCTCCTGTGTGGTCTTTCGTGACGGCAAGCCTTCGCGCAAGGAGTATCGCCATTATAACATCAAGACGGTGATCGGCGCAGATGATTTTGCCTCGATGCGTGAAATTGTGGGTCGCCGTTATAGCCGCTTGTTGGAGGAGGGGGCGGAATTGCCCGATCTGATCATTGTCGATGGCGGTAAAGGACAGTTGTCCAGTGCCTTTGCTGTCCTGTGTGAGTTGGGCATTGAGCACCGCGTCCCCATCGTTGGCTTGGCCAAACGGATCGAAGAAATTTTCTTTCCGGCCGATCCAATGCCTTATTACTTGAGCCGCACGGGCGAACCGCTCAAAGTGGTGTGTCACCTCAGGGATGAAGCGCACCGCTTTGGGATTACTTTTCATCGGCAGAAACGCAGTAAATCTTTTATTAATAGCGAGTTAGAGCAGATTAAAGGGGTGGGATCAACGACCATTGCCACCCTGTTGCAACACTTCCGAACCGTAGAGAAGGTGCGGACAGCCGGAGAGGCTGAATTGGTCAAATTAATAGGGCAGGCACGAACCAAAAAACTGCTCACTTACTTCGGTCGTGGATAAAAAATGAGTGTAGAATTTGCAGATTAGGAATAAATCGCTACATTTGCACGTCAATTCGTTAAGAAGAGGCCGCCCGGATGGCGGAATCGGTAGACGCGTTGGTCTCAAACACCAATGATAGCAATATCGTGCCGGTTCGACCCCGGCTCCGGGTACAAATAATGGCTAACAGTTGAAAATTCAACTTGTTAGCCATTATTATT
>JAVVZO010000027.1:0-22770 GCA_036650515.1 Alistipes sp. | reverse complement strand
ATTATGGATTATATCGAACTCAATATTCGGATTAAAGCGGTCGATCAGGCTGAAATTCTGATTGCTGAATTGGCGGATTTCCCCTTTGAAAGCTTTCTGCAAGAGGATGATCACCTCAAGGCATACATTCCTTGCGATTTTTTGCCGGGTTGCCGACATGAAGTGGATACCCTTTTATCTCATTATGGAATTTCAGATTCCCGCTATCTTCCCATTCCCGCCCAAAATTGGAATGCGAGGTGGGAAAGTGACTTTACACCGGTTGATGTGGATGGGAAACTTTACATTCGCGCCCCTTTCCATGCGCCAGCACCTGCCGGGGTGGCAGAGGTAATTATCCAGCCCAAGATGTCTTTCGGTTCGGGACACCATGCAACCACCTGTCTGATGATTACCGCGCTCCTTGATTTGTCAATCAAAGCAAAGCAAGGCTTGGATATGGGGAGTGGTACGGGTGTTTTGTCCATCGTTGCGGTGCAACAAGGGGCGGCACACATGGATGCGGTCGATGTGGATGAGTGGGCGGATGATAATTGTCGCGAAAATATCGTGGCCAATGGGATGAGGGATCGCATTACCCCGATCTTGGGCGATGCTCATTGCCTTGTGGGGCGGAGTTACGATTTTATTTTAGCCAATATAAACCGCAATATCCTCACCCGCGATATGTCTATCTATGTGAAAGCGTTACGGTCAGGAGGAACGTTGCTGTTGAGTGGTTTTTTAGAACAAGATATTCCCCTGATGGAGGAGACTATCCGTCAGTTCGGACTAACGCCTGTTGATCGGCGTGTGCGGGAGGGATGGGCTTTGGTGCGGGGTGAAAAATGAAAAGTTATAAAGCCCGCGGCATTGTCCTGCACACCTTGAAATATGGCGAAAAGTCTATGGTGGCCTATCTGCTGACCGATGTGGGTGGTCGTCAGAGTTATATGGTGCAGGGCATTCGTTCTACGCGGGGGCGCGGCTCTAAATTCGGCCTTTTCCAACCGATGTTTCCGGTCGAATTTGAGGGTTTGGAATCGAATAAGATGGAGATGCACCGCTTTCGGGAGGTGCGTGCGGGTTTGGTGTTGCAGTCGTTGCCTTTTGATGTTTGTAAATCAACGATGGCCCTCTTTATGGCTGAAGTTTTATACCGTTTGGTACGAGAGAGTACCCCGAATGCAGCGTTGTTTCATTTTGTTTGGGGGTCGGTGGAGGCGCTCGATGCTTTGGACGAGGGTGTAGCGAATTTTCATTTGTGGTTCTTGGCTAATTTGAGCCGTTTATTGGGCTTCAGTCCCGGTAATAACTATGAGAAAGGGGCTTGGATGGATGTAAAAGAGGGGCTATTTGTCTCCACTGAACCGTCACATAACTTTGTGATGTCGAAAGAAAATAGCTTGTTGTTCCATGATTTTATTGAATGTGATGTCCGTTGTTTGGGTGAAATCGGACTGAATCGAACCCAACGGGTTGATTTTTTGCAAGCTTTATTGTCCTATTATGGCTATCATTTGGACGCTATTCATGCGGTACAATCGGTGGCGATTTTACGAGAAGTATTTTAGAGTACAAACTAAAAAGATGGATTATGAAACGATGTACACTTTTGCTCTTTGCGCTGTTTACTGTTCTTGGGGTTGCGGCCCAGAATGGGGACGAAAAGCGCTATGAAATTCCACCTACTCAGCAGAAATACAAAGGGTTGGAGATTCCGGATTCTCTGCTCTCTTTACATTGGGAGCCCACGGCTGAGCAGGTGGCGCAGTTCAATCTGCGACCAGCGGTCACGATGTCTTCGATCTTTGTTGTGCCCACCAAGCATTTGCCACACAGGGTCTCTGTACTGCCCAACAATGTTTTGCGCTTGGTGCGCCATGTGACTATTTCCAATGGTCAGGCTGCGAATTATAGCCCCTCATCGTGGGGTACTTATCCCTCTCCGGGGGCTTTCCGTGATGCGCGGACGCTCTCTATGCCGATGCGACGCAGGTAGACGGCCTATCTGAAAAAGTAAGATTTCTGTCGACGTTTCTCCTCTTGCGAGCGTGCAACGTAGACTTTTTCGTGTGTAAATGGATTCTCCCCTGTGTAGAATAGCACCGAGGAGAGGGTCATCGGTGTGGGGGTGAGATCTTGCACCTGCTCTAAATTAAAGTGCATGCGACCCAAGACCTTGTGTGAGAGGGCACGCATATCATTTTCGGTGCAACCCGGGTGCGAGGAGATGAAGTAGGGGATGAGCTGATAGGGCAACTCTTCACGGGCGCAGATGCGGTGAAACTCCTCATTCAGCTGCTCGAAAAGGGTGAAAGAGGGTTTGCGCATCAACTTCAATACGCCCTCTTCGGTGTGTTCGGGAGCGACTTTAAGCCGTCCTGAGGTGTGATATTTAAGTACCGTTTCTAAATAATTACTTCCATCGAAGAGATCGTAGCGGATGCCACTGCCGACAAAAGCCTTTTTTATCCCCTTCACCGCCCGTACTTTGGCATAAAGATCGAGCAGTGGACGATGGCTGTTGTTGAGGTTGGGACATATTTTTGGATGTAGGCACGAGGGGCGACGGCATTTTTCACAAAGCGTGGTATCTCGGCCGCCCATGCGGTACATATTGGCCGAGGGTGCTCCAATATCGGAGAGATAACCCTTGAATCCGGGCATTTGCGTGATCTTCTCCACCTCCGTGAGAATCGAGCGTTCACTGCGCGAGGAGATGAATTTACCTTGGTGTGCTGAGATGGTACAAAAGGCGCAACCTCCGAAGCAGCCGCGGTGAATATTGACCGAAAATTGGATCATTTCCCACGCGGGAATATCGCCCTTTCCGCGGTAACGAGGATGGGGAGCCCGTTCATAAGGGAGGTCAAAGGAGTGATCTAATACAGCTGTGGTCGGTGTCGGATAGGGAGGTGTAACCACCACAAAGCGATCCCCCACGCCCTCCACGAGGGTGGTGTCGGGGTGCATGATGTTGCTCTGTTGCTCCATGGTGGCGAAGTTCTCGCCAAAGGCATGGTAATCTTTCGTACATTTTTCAAAGGGATGCAACCGCAGTGTGTGCTCTATATCAAGCCGATCGACATAGGTTTGGTCTGCCATAAAAGCTACCTGACGTATCTTCCTGAGAAGCTTGGCGTTGTATCCATTTTTTAGTGCGCGGGCGACCTCTTGAATCACCCCCTCACCCATGCCGTAAATCAACAAGTCGGCACCACTTTCCACCAATACAGAGGGCTTTAGACGATCACTCCAGTAGTCATAATGTGTAATACGACGCAGTGAGGCCTCAATACCGCCAATGATGACAGGGACATGAGGGAAGAGCCGCTTGAGAATTTGTGTGTAGACCGTGACGGCATAATCGGGACGGAATCCCGCCTTGCCCGCCGGTGTATAGGCATCGTTGCTCCGCAGGCGGATGTTGGCCGTGTAGTGGTTGACCATCGAGTCCATCGAGCCTGCTGAGACCCCAAAAAAGAGACGGGGAGTACCTAATTTGGTGAAATCACGCAGATCATCCCTCCAATTCGGCTGAGGTACGATGGCCACCCGATAACCTTCAGCCTCCAGTAGTCGGCCGATGACCGCCGTCCCAAAGGCGGGATGGTCGATGTAGGCATCACCGGTGAAGAGGATCACGTCAATGTAATCCCATCCCAAGGCGCGCACCTCTTTGATGGTTGTTGGAAGGAACATACTTTACTCTTTTTGTGGTTCTGCCTTCTGCCCGCTGGTGTAGTTATCCCACTTCTCCAATACGGCTTGAAAGTCGGCCGGAAGCGGGCTCTCAAAGTAGATCTCTTTATGGGTGGTGGGGTGGATAAATCCCAAGGAACGGGCATGGAGCGCTTGTCGCGGAATCAGGGCGAAGCAGTTTTCAATAAATTGCTTGTAGCGGGCGAAGGTCGTCCCCTTTAAAATACGATCGCCACCGTAACGCTCGTCATTGAAAAGAGGGTGTCCGATCCATTGCATGTGGACGCGAATCTGGTGGGTGCGTCCGGTTTCGAGCCGGCACTCCACCAAGGTTACGTAGCCATATCTTTTTAATACGCGGTAATGGGTTACGGCAGATTTGCCATCTGAGCCATCGGCAAAGACATACATCTGAAGTCTATCTTTTGGTGAACGACCAATGTTGCCAGTGATGGTTCCCTGATCATCTGGAAGGTTACCCCAAACCAAGGCGATGTAGCGACGGGTGATGGTGTGGTCAAAAAACTGTTTGGCCAGTCGGGCGTGGGCGTGTTCATTCTTGGCTACCACCAACAATCCCGATGTATTCTTGTCGATACGGTGCACCAATCCGGCGCGCATATCGCTCTCCTGAAAGAGTGGAAGGGTGCGTAGATGATAGGTTAGTGCGTTGACCAATGTCCCCTCATAGTTGCCGTGACCCGGGTGCACCACCATCCCTGCCGGTTTGTCTACTATCAGCAAATCATCATCTTCATAAGGGATGGTTAGCGGAATATTTTGAGGAATGATCTCTATCTCCCGTTTGGGATAGGGCATGACGATCGAGATGCGATCGAGTGGTTTGATCTTATAACTGGACTTGGCTGAGATGCCGTTTACCAAAATATTACCACTGTCGGCCGCAGTTTGAATGCGGTTGCGGGAGCAATGCTCCATGCGGCAGGTAAGGTACTTGTCCAGCCTAAGCGGGGTCTGTCCCTTGTCGGTGGTGATGGCGAAATGCTCATAGAGCTCGTCCTGTTCTTCGACACCCTCTTCGTCCAACAGCTCCTCTGATTTATCGTGTAGGTTGCTCATCGGCTATTGGAGAAACTCATCTGTTGTGGATTCTGTATTAATATTTGTGTCGTCCCCCTGCTCTGTGGCTTGACGGAACTCCTCTTTGGCGATGGAATCCGCCTCCAAAGCACGTTGCCGAAGTCGTTGTTCCTCCAACTCTTTGGCACGCTTCTCTTCAGAAAGATTCTTGTCCCTCACCAAATTTTCATCGAGTGACAATTTGATATTGACTAATTCACCATAAGAGACATTACGCCCTTGAGAGGGTGTCTGCTCATAAACACGGGCATCTTTTTGATTGAGTAAAGTAATCCCTTTGTCGAAAATAACACGACCAACATTCAGCCCGCTCTCCCAAAGCCGACTTTTGGCCTCTTTGAGTGAAGCCCCAACAATTTTTGGGGCTACCGTTATGCCACTACCACCGTCAATCCCGATGTAGAGTGTTATGCCGGAACCTGCTGGGGCTGTTAGCTTGTTTTTGGGTTGAATGCGCTTGCCTTTGTAGTGCTCTTCGAGTACGAAGTTGGTGGCTACATCATCGCGATAGATCAGTCGAGCGATCTCCAGTCCAGCTATTTCGAGCATATTTTTAGCTTGTCGAAGGGAGCGACCAGCTACATAGGGAATGGGGACAATCTTCTGCGTGAAAGAGTTGATGGTGATGTAAATGGTGCGTCCTGGTTTCACCTCCACCCCTTTTTCGGGAAGCTGATCAAGGACAACACCCCCTTCATAAGCGGGAATGTAGAGCGAATCATTGACCATCACCTGAAGTCCCTCTTGGTCTGCTAACTCTTCGGCCTCCTGAAGCGAAATGCCGGTCAGCTCTGGCACAACGCGGTGTGCACCGTGGCGTGTCCCGACCAACATGAGGATGTGGGCAGCCAATCCCAAGACAACGAGAATGGCGATGATCCACGAGAGATTATAGAGTACTGGACGCTCCTTGAATTTTTGCCAGAAAGAAGATGTTTTTTCCATAGGATAACAATTCGTTGGTTTACTTCGGTGCTTTTTGATAGAGGTAAATACCTATTCCTAAATAGATTAGGTTTGGTAGCCATACGGCTATACCGGGCGGAATAGTGCCGCTTTTGGCAAATTCTTCAAAGAAGCGGTTAAAGAGAATATAGGAGAAACAGAGGGCGATGCCGATACCGACATGCAACCCTGTACCCCCTCGAACCTTGCGAGAAGAGAGAGAAACGCCGATCAAGGTGAGGATAAACGTCCCCAAAGGATAGGCAAAGCGGGCGTGCCGCTCCACTTCAATGATGTTGATGGAGTCAGAGCCCTTCTGTCGTTGCTGACTTAAAAAACGGCTCAATTCCGAGATGTTCATGGTCTTGATCAACTCGTTAATACGCCCCAATTCCGCAGATTCCAAGTTGATGAGCGTGTCGAGGTTGCGGTGTTGCGAAAAGGTCTCCATGCCCAGTGAATCGAAGACGCGCTGGGTGTAGCGAGGTGCGGTCCAACGATGGGTTTTTGGGGTAAAAGTCACCTCAGAGGCCTCTAAAGAGGCGCTCATCGTGCCTCCGTTATAGTGTTCAATGGCCAAAAAAGAGGCTTTATTATCCTTGTTGGAGTAGTCGCGAATGTAGGCAAATGTGCCCGGTTCGATTTGACGATGGATGTATTTTTCGAATTGGTAGTTTAGCCGTCGTTTGATAAATTGATTCTCAAAAGCCACACAACTCCGCTGTGAAACGGGGATGATCCATAGGCTGAGGGTCATGGATAGGATGGTGATGATGGCTGCACCCAAAAAATAAGGCCACATCAGTCGGCGGAAACTCATTCCACCGGAGAGCATGGCGATGATCTCAGTTTGATAGGCTAATTTGGAGGTGAAGAAGATAACGGCAATGAAGGTGAATAGACAGCTGAACTGATTGATAAAGAATGGGATAAAATTGAGGTAGTACTCAAAAACGATCGCTTTCAGAGGTGCTTTTAACTCCGTAAAGTCGTCAATTTTTTCCACATAGTCGAAGATCACCACCACGATGATAATCATCGCTATGGCGAAGAAATAGGTACTCAAAAACTTCCCGATGATGTACCGATCTAATGTCTTTATACCTGGCCAGTAGCGTTTCATAAGCGTTAAAGTCTTTTTGCCAATTTTGTCACAGCGACATCCTTCCATGCCTTGAAGTCGCCGGCGATAATATGCTGACGGGCAGCGGTCACCAGTCGTAAATAAAAGGCAATGTTGTGCAATGAAGCTATCTGTGCTGCCAACATCTCTTGGCAGGTCACCAAGTGATGGAGGTAAGCCTTTGAGTAAAGGGTGTCCACAAAAGCCGTTCCCGATGGATCAATGGGCGAGAAGTCATCTTCCCATTTTTTGTTGCGGATATTGATCGTTCCCTCCCAAGTGAAGAGTTGGCCGTTGCGGCCGTTGCGGGTGGGCATCACGCAGTCGAACATATCGACACCGCGCTCAATGCCCTCCAAAATATTGGAAGGCGTTCCTACACCCATTAAATAACGGGGTTTGTCTTCCGGCAGGATGGCATTGACCACCTCGATCATTTCATACATCACCTCCGTAGGTTCGCCTACTGCCAATCCACCGATGGCATGTCCATCAGCTTTATATTGCAAAACATTCTCGGCAGCATGCGCCCTCAGATCGGGATAGGTGCACCCTTGGACTATTGGGAACAGCGCTTGGTAGTGTCCGTATTTCGGTTCGGTTTGGTGATAGCGGTTAAAACAGCGATCCAACCAACGTTCAGTGAGTTGAAGTGATTTGGTGGCATAGTCGCGCGGCGCATCGCCCGGAGGACACTCATCAAAGGCCATCATAATATCTGCTCCGATGGTGCGTTCGGTGTCGATGACACTTTCGGGGGTGAAGAGATGTTTCGAGCCGTCAATGTGCGAACGGAAATGACAACCTTCCTCGGTGAGCTTGCGGCAGTCGGCTAACGAAAAGACCTGAAAACCACCACTATCGGTGAGCATGGGCCCTTCCCAAGTTGAAAATCGGTGTACTCCGCCGGCTTTTTCCAAAATATCCATTCCCGGACGCAAATAAAGGTGGTAGGTGTTGGCTAAAATGATCTGAGCCTTGGCCTCCTCTTTGACATCGCGATGAAAAATACCCTTCATGGCGGCGGCAGTCCCCACAGGCATGAAAATGGGTGTGTGAATCACACCGTGGTCGGTGACGATTTCTGCCGCGCGAGCTTTGGAGAGCGGGTCTTTATGTTGTAGTGTGAATTTCATAAGCACATATAATTTGCAAAAATACGAAAAACAATTCATAATGCGCCATGTGTGGACGAAGAAAAGTGAATATTGCTGAATTTCAAAAGGAGAAAATTGCCGACAGAAGGTTGAAATTTGGGGGCGAATTCTGTGCAATGTGGATTGTTTTTTCTATCTTTGCCGGTGTAAATTCTCATCGCAAAATGTACTACATCGAACAAGTTTTAACACACTATGGCTGGGAGGGAATTGCCCTTGCGGGGATGCTCCTTTTGATGCTGTGTGTCCAGCTTTATTATTATATTTTCCTTTATGGCGTGATCCCCAGCTATAAAGCCAATCGTCGTGCCCTTCGTTTGGAGACCCCGCCGGCGTTGTCGGTGATCATCCCGATGTTTTCAGAGGATTATTCTTTTGTTGAGGAGCGGTTGCCATTGATTTTGGCGCAGGAGGCGGCCGAGTTCGAGGTGGTGATTGTCTATGTGGGTAGTGATACCGATTTTTTTGAAGATCTTGCGCGTTTGCGCTTGAGTTTTCCGCAAATAGTGGTGACCAAAATAGAGCTTAATCCTCGGTTTCCCATCTCTACAAAGATGGCCTTGAATGTGGGTATTAAGTCGGCGCACCACGAACATATTCTCTTCTCCACAACAGATGTTTATCCGGTTTCTGACCATTGGCTCTCGTTGGTGGCCAAAGGCTTCACTCGGGGCGAAGTAGTCTTGGGCTACTGTGGTTTAGAACCAAGCGCGGGGCTGAAAAGTCACCTGATGCAGATGAGTCGGATGATGCAGTCGGCCGATTGGTTGGCTTCGGCAGCCTGTTCGCGTCCCTACCGCGGCATCCGTCATTGTGTGGGCCTGACCAAGTCGATCTATTTCGGGGCAAATGGCTTTGATCACCTCAATATGAATGTTGGCGAAGACGATCTTTTTCTCCAACGGGTGATGGTGCGTGATAATGTGGCCATCGTTCTCTCTCCGCGTGCCACCCTAAGGGAACATTGCTGGGGCGGATGGCACTGGTGGAATGACCGGCTCTACTATGCCGGTGCGACCATTGCTTTTTATCCGTTGTGGGTGAGAAATCATCTTCAATGGGAGGTGGGCAGTCATCTATTCTTCTTTGCCGGTGTTGTGTGTGCACTCTCTGTGATGCCACTTGAATATAAGTTGGGTGCACTCTTTCTGCTCCTTTTGCGCTATACAGTCGTTGCCCTTGAGGTGAACCGCATCGCCAAGCGATTGGGTGAAGAGAGCCATTGGTACACCTATTTCCTCTATGATCTTTTGCGTCCTTTTCATGCGGTGTGGATGAGCTTGCGACTGCTTCGTAAAGATCCTCGTGTGTGGAGATAGCCGACTATATCGTTGCTGATGACCGTGAGCTGGTTCGGCTTGTACTCCAAGGCGATGACTGCGCTTTTGAGTATTTGTTTAATCGCTATCGGGATGCCATTAGCCGTCTTTTTGTGCAACGTATAGGTGCTGTGCCAGAGGTGGATGACCTCTTACAGGAGACCTTCATCAAGGTCTATATCAACATCTATCGTTATAGTGCCAACTACACCTTTGGTCAATGGGTCTATACCATTGCCCGCAATACCTTTGTCGACTTTGTCCGCAAAAGACAGGACGATATGCCACTCGATGAAATCTTTACCTCGCCACCCTCTAATACACCGAATCCTGAGGAGCGCATCATCAATCTTCAGCAACGGGCGCAGATTGATGGTTATCTGAGCCAACTTACACCACGTTACCGTCGGCTGATCGAATTGCGTTTTTTTGAGGAGTATACCTACGAGGAGATTGCCGGCAAGTTGAAAATCCCTCTGGGTACGGTTAAGACACAAATTCACCGTGCGCGCGTGCGCATGTGTCACCTGATCAGCGAAGGAGACAAATAAGAAGCGGTTCTGATTTTTGGTATGATTTTAGCATGCTTAACAGCGTGCTTGCAATTTTTTTATCTTACTTATAACCTATGAAAAATCTCATTCTCCTTCTTTTTGCTCTTTGTGTGGGCAGTGGTATTCAGGCACAAGTCCATTTCAAGACAACTTCTTTGGATGCTGTTCGTGCCGAGGCGGTCAAAGAGAATAAATTGGTCTTTATTGACCTCACTGCTTCTTGGTGCGGCCCTTGCAAGGGGATGGAGCGCACAACGTTTTTACAAAAGGATGTGGGCGATTTCATGGCGCAGCACTTCGTCTGTGCCAAATACGATATAGATCAAGCTATCGGATCTGCTTTGGTGAAAGAATACCGGATTACAAGTATTCCCACCTTCTTGATTTTTAATGTACAAGGGGAGCTGGTGGGGCAGACAAGTGGTGCTCGCTCTGCTGAAGATTTTTTGCGAGACATGAAGCAGTTGTTGCAAGAGATTGCGATCCAAAAGGCGAAGCCACAAAAATAGCAGATTAAGATGCTGTTTTAAATTTATTAATCTGCTATTTTTTTGTGTAAACCACCTTCTTGGTCTCAAAAAATTCCTCTTCAAAAAATTCGGAAATCGGAAAGGTCTTCCACTTCAAACCTGTTTCGGCTAACTCCTCTGTGAGATCTCCGCCTTTGAGACAGAGTATACCGTTGGGTAGGGTGCCGTGTTGCCCACGATCGATCTTCTCCCATACCCAACATAAAAAGGTATACATATCAGTAACCGCACGCGAGACTACATAGTCATATCGTTGGGTCAGTTGTTCTGCCCGCCCCCAAATTGGGGTTATATTTCGCAAGCCTATGCCCTCTGATATGCCACTCACCACACTGATCTTCTTTGCTATGGAGTCGATGGCTGTAAACTGAACTTCGGGATGGAGAATCGCCAAGGGTATGGAGGGAAATCCTCCTCCGCAACCGACATCTAAAATGCGCGCCCCTGATGCAAAGTGACACACCTTATCAATGGCGAGTGAATGGAGGACGTGACGGAGGTAGAGCTGGTCGAAATCCTTGCGAGAGATAACATTGATCTTGGCATTCCACTCCGCATAGAGTCCTTCGAGTGCGGCAAATTGTTGTTGCTGCTGTTCGTTTAATTTTGGGAAATATTTGGTAATCAACTCTTTCATTGGCTATTCTTGTTTCGAATCTGTCTGTAAGGCGGCGGTGGATAAAAGTCCGCAGGCCGCTTGAATGTCCTCCCCTCGCGAGGTGCGGATCATCGTTTGAATTCCTTTAGCGGTCAAGGTGTCACGGAAATTGACCATTGCTTCGTTGCTGGGTGAAAAATAGGCAGAGCCGGGGATCTTGTGAAAACGAATCAGGTTGATGCGACATTTGACACCGTCTAAAAGTCGACACAATTCACGAATATGTCGAGGCGAATCGTTTAATCCGCTCATGACAATATATTCAAAAGAGACACGGCGCTGACGCGAAAAGTCATAATCGCGCAAAATAGAGACCACCTCGTGGATCGGATAGGCGCGTTCGATGGGCATGATTTCAGCCCGTTCCTCTGCAAATGGATTGTGTAAACTGATGGCTATGTGAACGTTGGTAGTCTCAATCAGCCGGCGAAGTTCTGGCACGACCCCCGCTGTGGAGAGTGTGATGCGAGATGGAGACCAGCCGAAACCCCAGTCGGCGGTGAGGATTTCGATCACCTTGAGCACTGAATCTGTGTTATCCAAAGGTTCGCCCATCCCCATAAAAACTATGTTAGTGAGCGTATTGCACTCAGGAATGGAGATGATTTGGTTGAGTATTTCGGTGGCAGAGAGGGAGTGTTGCAAACCTTGTTGCCCCGTGGCACAGAAGCGACAGCCCATTCGACAGCCTGCCTGTGATGAGACGCAGAGTGTTGCGCGCTCTTGGTCTGGAATATAGGCGGCCTCAATAAAAGCCCCTTGCGCGGTGCGAAAAAGATACTTTTTTGTCCCATCGGCCGAGCAACTCACTTTTTCGGGTGCAGATAGTCCCAGCGAACACTGCTCCTCCAACAAAGTACGATTGACTGCCGAGAGATCACTCATCTGTGCAAAGGAGGTGGCGTGACGCACATAGAGCCAACGGGCAATTTGTTTGGCGGCAAAAGATGGAAAATTCAGCTCGCAGCAAATAGTGGCCAATTCCGTTGGTGACACTCCGTAAAAGGGGGGAATTTTGGGCATGGGAATCCAGAAAGTTTCGGTTTATTTTACAAAAGTAGACAAAAAACGAAGATTTTTGTTCTGCTAAGAATCTATTTTCATTTTTTATCCCTATATTTGTGGAGGTATAGCGTAATAATATATCGTCTTGGGACGATTTTCATACGGAGAACAATTAAAATTTGCGATAAATGGAACTTAAAAAAACACCGAAAGCAGACCTTCAGAACAAGCGAGGGCTTTTTCTTGAAATCGGTCTTCTCGTTGCACTGGGTCTAACCATCGGCGCTTTCCTTTATACTCCCAAGGAGTATAGAATTGAGAAGGGAGACATGAATTATGGTCCGGTAGAGGAGGAGATATCTGATATTACTCGTCAGGATCAGAAGCCACCCGAACCACCCAAGAAAACAGAGATGCAGGCTATTAGCGATATGCTTTCTATCGTCAAGAATGATGCCAAAGTGAGCGCACCAATGACCTTTACCGATTTTACGGAGAATACTGAGATCGTTCAGGTTGCAGCCGTTCAAGAGGAGGAGATTAAAGATGACGAACCGTTTTATGCGGCCGAGACGATGCCTACTTTCCAAGGTGGTGACATCAATGCCTTCCGTCGTTGGGTTCAGGATCGGTTGAAATATCCTCAAATTGCACAGGAAAACGGTATTCAAGGCAAGGTTACTTTGCAATTTGTCATCGAGAAGGATGGTCGCTTGACCAATATCAAGATTTTGCAAAGTCCTGATCGCTCTCTCGCTGAGGAGGCTATCCGTGTGTTGAATACTTCACCCAAATGGAAGCCCGGTAAACAACGTACCCAAAATGTGCGTGTTTTATACTCCCTGCCTGTCGTTTTTGCTATTCAGCAATAATTGCCCGCAAGAGATTAATTATAAGGGTATCCTTTTTGTGGGATACCCTTAAATTTATCCCAAATAACTCATCGGATCACTTGTCCATCTATTTTTAATATTTTTAACAGGTTTAAACGGTAAAAGTATGGAGGAACAAAAACAGAAGAGACCAATAACAACGCCCACGGTCGATGATCGTCCGGAGCGTGCTGTGTTGGTTTCTGTGGTCTCTGATGGGATGGATTCGCGACGAGTCGATGAGTATTTCGAGGAGTTGGAGTTTCTGGCCGAAACCGCTGGCATTGTATGCGTGCGCCGTTTTACACAGCGCCTGCCGAAACCCTCTGCCCGTATCTATGTGGGGCCTGGTAAAATAGACGAAATTGCAACTTATTGTGCAGATAATGAGATTGATGTTGTCATTTTTGACGATGAACTCTCCCCTTCACAGACCCGAAATTTAGAGAAACTCCTCCCCTGTCGCACGCTGGATCGTACGCGTCTTATTCTCGATATTTTCCTTTCTCGGGCGCAGACGGCCTATGCTAAAACACAGGTTCAGTTGGCCAATTACGAATATATGCTTCCCCGTTTGTCGGGGTTGTGGACGCACTTGGAACGCCAAAGAGGTGGTACAGGGACGCGTGGCGGTGCCGGTGAGCGGGAAATTGAGACTGATCGCCGTATCGTTCGTGATAAAATAGCCAAGCTCAAAGAGAGTTTGCGGAAAATTGATCGTCAGATGGCTGTGCAGCGCTCTAATCGCGGTGCGATGGTGCGTGTGGCGCTTGTTGGCTATACCAATGTTGGTAAATCAACGTTGATGAACCTGCTTGCCAAGAGCGAGGTTTTTGCTGAGAATAAGCTCTTTGCCACCTTAGATACGACGGTGCGCAAGGTGGTTTTTGATAATCTTCCTTTTCTGCTCTCCGATACAGTAGGCTTCATCCGTAAATTGCCTACCGAGTTGGTTGAATCTTTCAAATCTACACTGGATGAGGTGCGTGAGGCCGATCTGCTGATTCATGTGGTTGATGTTTCGCATCCGCAATTTGAAGATCAAATAGCTGTGGTGAAGCAAACCTTGCAAGATATTGGTGCTGGGGACAAACCGGTCTACTTGGTTTTTAATAAAGTGGATGCGTACACCTATATCAAAAAAGAGGAGGATGACTTAACCCCTTCAACCCGCGAGAATCTGTCACTGGAGGATCAGAAGAAGAGTTGGATTGCCCAAGCCAATACACCTTGTATTTTCTTGTCGGCAACCAAAAAGATTCAGGTCGATAAATTCCGAAGTGACCTATATGGGATGGTTCGCGAAATGCATGCGGGTCGCTATCCGTTTAATAATTTTCTCTATTAGAAGAAACCAATCAAATATAAAGCGCTATGTTGCATATCCTTAACCAGCAAAACACAGTCCTTAATACGTTTATTGCCGAAATACGGGACAAGTCCATTCAAAAGGATTCGATGCGTTTCCGGCGTAATATCGAGCGTATCGGTGAAATTACAGCCTATGAGATTTCGAAAACTTTTAACTATGCTCCGAAGTTGATCGAGACGCCTTTCGGTGAAACTTCTATCGAGATGATTGGCAACGAAGTGGTATTGGCCACGATTTTACGCGCCGGTTTGCCATTCCATCAGGGCTTCCTCAACTATTTTGATAATGCCCAAAATGCCTTTGTTTCTGCCTATCGGAAGAGTACCAAAGATGGTAAATTTACGGTAAAAGTTGAGTATATTTCGTGTGGTAATTTAGAGGGTAAGACCCTCCTGCTTGTCGACCCGATGTTGGCAACAGGCTCTTCGCTTGTACTGGCCTACGAGGCTTTGTGTGAGCGGGGTGGAATGCCGGCACACACCCATGTTGCCGCGGTTATTGCCAGTGAACAGGGTGTTGATTATGTGCAGAAACATCTGCCCTCAAAGACCACGACCATTTGGTGCTGTGCCGTTGATGAGGAGCTCACCTCTCGTTCTTACATCGTGCCGGGCATCGGTGATGCCGGTGATTTGGCCTACGGCGAGAAGATATAGTGATACAACAACCAACAGCGGGCGCATATTTTATGCGCCCGCTGTTGTCTATTTGGAGTTTGCTACTCCTTTTTCTCGGTGTGAAAAATATTGAATCGAGCCAACAGAGGGTCTTTGCGGTCAAGAAGTAAAAATTCCAGCAGGAGCAAAACCAAGGCGATGGCTAAGAGATATTGGAATTGCTCGTTGAACTCTTCAAAACGCGTTGATCCTAATTCACTGCGCTCCATGTCGTTGATCTCGCGAATGATCTCGTCCAATCCAATGTCCTGTTTTGTCGCACGCACGTAAGCACCGCCTGTGGCTTTCACCACCTCCTCCAAGGAGCTTTCATCCAATTTCGAAACGACCATGTTGCCTTGGTCATCTTTCAGGAATTCACCGTCCATTTTAATCGGTGCACCCTCTGGCGTGCCTATACCGATTGCATAGACCCTAATTCCCTGTTCGGCAGCGCGTTCGGCAGCGGCTTCGAGGTCTCCTTCGTGGCCTTCACCATCGGTGATCAGGATGATGGCACGGCTCTGTTTGTTGCCGGTGTCACTGGAAAAAGAGAGCGTGGCCAGCGACAGTGCTTGTGCAATATCCGTCCCTTGGATGGAGACCAACGAAGGGTCAATCCGTTGCGCAAAGGCTTTGGCCATGCGATAGTCGGCGGTAATGGGGAGTTGCACCTTGGCCTCGCCGGCAAAGACGATCAGCCCGACACGGTCTTGTTGAAGGCCTTCAAAGAGTTGATTGATTGCATATTTGGTGCGCTCCAGTCGGTTGGGTTCGAAATCCTCGGCCAACATGGAGTTTGAGACATCGACCGCGAGCATCATCTCAATCCCTTGTGCTTTTTCCTCCCGTAGTTTCGAACCAATCTGAGGACGGGCAATGCTGAGAATCAGTAGGCCTATGGCGCAACAGAGGAGGATGAATTTTAATCGGACACGTGCGGGCGAAGCATCAGGCATCAATTCTCGCAGAGTAGCAAGTTGACCGAAGCGCTCCAATCGTTTGCGGCGATTGCGAGCAGCCAGCCAAAAGAGGGCGACCATCAGGGGGATGATTGCCAGCAGCCAAAGAGCGTGGGGGTGTGCAAATCTAAACATTATGGTAGTCGTTTAAGCAGGAGGGTTCTGAAGAGAAATTCGAGCAGTAAAAGTAATAATCCAGCCACAGCCCAAGGTAAAAATTCCTCGGTGTAAGAGGTGAACTCTGAAATTTCCACCTTACTTTTTTCGAGTTGGTTGATGCGCTCGTAGATCGCCCTTAACTTGTCGTTGTCCGTAGCACGGAAATATTCACCACCCGAAAGATGCGCCATTTCGCGTAAAATATCTTCGTTGAACTCCACCTTGAAGGGCTGGAAGGTCACATTACCGAAGATGTCTTGCACCGGATAGGGGGCCATACCTCGCGATCCAACTCCGATGGTGTAGACCTTGATCCCTTGTTCCTTGGCAATTTCAGCCGCGGTGATCGGGGCGATCTGTCCACAGTTGTTGTCGCCATCGGTCAACAGAATAATGACTTTACTCTTGGCCTGACTCTCGCGCAACCGATTGATGGCTGTGGCCAATCCGTTGCCAATGGCCGTACCGCTGTCGTCAATCACACCACTACGAATGCGACTCAGTAGCGTCTGTAACGTGCCTTGATCGGTGGTGAGGGGACAGGGGGTGTAGGCTTCGGCGGCAAAAGCCACCAATCCGATACGGTCGCCATAGCGGTCGGCGATAAATTCACCGGCCATCTGCTTGGCGGCACCCATTCGGTCGGGTTCGAAATCGCGTGCCAACATGGACCCTGAAACGTCCAAGACCATGATAATGTCTATCCCCTCCGCATTACTCAGGGTGCTATATTCGGTGGAACGGGGGCGTGCCAGAGCCACGATGAGTAGCGCCATGGCGAGACAGCGCAACACAAAAGGCAGATGCCTAAAGTAGTAGCGCCATGTGCGCGGGGCATGAAGAACACCGGCCACACTTGAAATTTGAATGGTCGCACCGCCCTGCAAAGAGCGGTATATGTAGTAGGCAACCATTGGGAGGAGTACCAATAGTAACCAAAGCCAATGGGGAGATGCAAATGTCATAATTCATCAATTTAAACGACTGTTCCTATTGCTGTCGTTTTGCGGTTCATTATCAAATAGCCTTACCAGTTTTTAGAGCCTTTCACCACCCGTACTGCTTTCTCTTTCAGCTTCTCTTGGGTTTTGTCCTCCTGTGCCTGAATGGCCTCAAGCATGCGTTCTTGCTCCTCAGGGGTGATGCCCTTCTGCTGTGGCTGAGGATCGCCTTGCTGTTCCTTATTCGGATCACCTTGATCGGGCTTCTGTTGCTGGTCTTTATCCTGTTGATCTTTATCTTGATCGTTCTTGTTCTGATCTTGTTTCTGTTGCTGGTCTTTGTCCTGCTGATCTTTGTCCTTGTCTTTATTTTTATCGTCCTTATTCTTGTCTATCAAGCGTTTGGTATAGGCATAGTTGTATTTTGTCTCTTGATCCGTTGGATTTTGACGTAGCGAATTCTTGTAACTTTCCAGCGCTTCCTGATATTTCTTCTGCTGGAATTGAGCATTTCCCAAGTTGAAGAATGCTTCGGCGCGCTCCTTGGCGGCGCGCAAAGTGTCAGCCGCGACAACTTGGAGTGTCTGCTCTGCTTGGTCATAACGGCTGGCACGATAGAGGGCATTGCCCATGTTGTAACCCGCTTCAAAAGAGCCCGGAACGAATGTGCCGGCCCGTTTGTAACGTTCGATGCTCCGGTCGTATTGCTCTTTGGCAAAGGCGCGATTTCCCTTGCGAATTTCGGAGCGTTCGGGATATTTCTGCGCTGTGGCGGTGGTGACGGCCAGCAGCAGGAAGATGTAAAGCAACTTGCGCATTGGTGTCTATTTTTTTGTCTCTGTATGGATCAATTTTTCTGCTTCCATCTCTTCGGGAAGCTCCTCTACCTCTTTGGTTTGTTCGACAAACGCATATACTTTTTGATAGTCGTTTTCGCTCTGCTCGGCCTCTGGGATGCCCTTGGCGAACTTAACCAAATCGGCATTTTGCAAAAGGGTGGCAATCTCCAACGCATTTTTCTTTGGAATCTCAAGCCTTCGCAAGGCATCAATGATCTCATCGGAGGTCATCTCCATGGCGCGCTCACCCCAACGACCGGCCATATAGGTACGTAGAATATCGGTCAAACCGGAGTAGTAAAGCTTGTATTTTTCATTTTGCCACAGCTTTTGATGGTGTAATGCCTCAAGCGCTTGCAGTGCTACCACATGAGGCGGTAGCGGTGGTGTCGGCTTGAAAAGATCACTCACCCGTTTGCCGTAGTGTCCTAAAATCCGCTTGATGGCGTAGGCGATTAATCCGAGGAGCAATAATGCAAGAAGTCCCCACTTGATGTAGCCGCTAATCTCTCCGAAGCGGAAAGGCATGGTCTTCTGTGCTTTAATGTCGTAGATGGATTGCGAGGTGGAGTCAATTTGAAAAGTGCCCACCTGAAGGGTCAGCGAATCGGCCGTATAGAGGGTGTCGATCGTATTTTTGTCGGCATAAAGCACCCTCCCATGACCCATGTGAATGAGCCCCTCTTCGAAAGCTGCCATGAGATAACGCTTGCGAAGTTTCAGGTGACGACCGATATGTTCAATGGTGTCGACTGGGAAATCGGTGACCAGCTCCAGTCCGCTCTCTTTATCTTGGGCCGCAAAAGTTGGAAATTCAACCACTTGCACCAAGTCGCGATCCACTTCGATCGCATAGGTAAATTGGTCTCCGATTCCGATACTATCCGGCTCAAGACGTGCAGTAACTGTTGGTCTTTGAGCATAGAGCGAACCGATAAAGGCTGTGAACAGCAGGATGAGGAGGTGTTTTTTCATCGTTGTTTAAAGAGTTTGATCAATTCTACTACATAGTCACTGTCGGTAGATATGCCGGCGGTGTCGATTCGATTCTGCCGGAGTGTGGCATCAATTTCAGCACTACAACTACTCCAATGGTTGGCATAATGGTCTCGCACGGCCGCAGAGGCGGTGTCCACCCAAACCTTGCGACCGGTCTCGGCATCTTTCATCTCTATAATGCCCACATTGGGTAGCTCCGTCTCGCGGGGATCCCAAATACGGATACCCACCAAATCGTGTTTCCCTCGGGCAATCTTGAGTGCATCGGTGAATTTGTCGTGATCGCTCGCCGGATTCATAAAGTCGGAAAGGATGAAGGTTGTACAGCGCTTTTTGTTGACATTTGTCAAAAAACGCACCGCCTCAGAGAGCTTCGTTCCGTTGGATTCGGGGTGCAGATCAATCAGTTCACGAATGATCATCAGCACGTGGCTGCGTCCCTTTTTTGGTGGAATAAATTTTTCAATCTTATCTGAAAAGAAGATGCAACCCACCTTGTCGTTGTTCTGTGCGGCCGAAAAGGCCAATACGGCAGCGATTTCGGTGATTACATTCTTCTTGAGTCGATCTGTCGAGCCGAACATCCGTGAACCCGATACATCCACCAAGAGCATCATTGTCAATTCGCGCTCCTCCTCATAGATCTTGATGTGGGGTTTGCACGAACGGGCAGTGACGTTCCAGTCAATATCACGCACATCATCCCCCGTTTGGTATTCGCGCACCTCGGAGAAGGACATACCTCGTCCACGGAAGGCCGTGTGATACTTTCCGGCGAAGATCTCATTCGACAACCCGCGGGTTTTGATTTCGATCTTACGTACGCGTTTGAGAATATCGTTTTCGTTTTCCTGCATAGACTATGGCACGATCACATTATTGAGAATATCGGTGATGATCTCTTCGGTGGTGATGTTCTCGGCCTCGGCCTCATAGGTTAGGCCGATGCGGTGACGCAAGACATCGTGGCAAACGGCACGCACATCTTCGGGGATAATATAGCCCCGACGGCGAATGAATGCGTAGGCACGGGCAGCCTTGGCCAACGAAATGCTGGCACGAGGAGAACCACCGTAGGCGATTAAAGGTTGCAACTTCTGAAGGTTATATTCCGCCGGCTCTCGGGTGGCAAAGATGATGTCGATGATATATTTTTCAATCTTCTCATCCATATAGACATCCTCCACCACCTTGCGGGCTTGGATGATCTCCTCTGGAGAGATCACTTTATTGATCTGTGGAAGGCCTCCACCCGCTAAGTTCATGCGCATAATATCACGCTCCTCCTGTTTTTTGGGGTAGGAGATGCGTGCTTTGAGCATAAAACGATCGACTTGTGCCTCTGGCAGGGGGTAGGTTCCCTCCTGCTCCAAGGGATTTTGTGTTGCTAACACCAAAAAAGGCTCCGGCAGGGGGTAGGTGTGGTCGCCAATGGTAACTTGGCGCTCCTGCATGGCCTCCAAAAGAGCTGATTGCACCTTCGCGGGAGAGCGGTTGATCTCATCTGCCAGCACAAAATTGGCAAATACAGGTCCTTTGCGGACGAGAAATTCCTCACTCTTCTGCGAATAGATCAAGGTACCGATCAAATCGGCAGGAAGCAGATCCGGGGTGAATTGTATACGCGAGAAATTGGCATTTACAGCTTTTGCCAAGGTGGTGATAGCTAATGTCTTGGCAAGTCCGGGGACACCTTCAAGAAGGATGTGCCCGTTGGATAATAGACCAATCAGCAGGGTGTCTACCAAGTGATTTTGACCAATGATTACCTTGCCCATCTCGCTGCGGAGGGTGTCGACGAAAAAGCTTTCGCGTTCGATCCGCTCGTTGAGTTCTTTGATGTTGATAACTTCGCTCATTGTATAATGTGTTTTTGTCTTGATTTACGTGCTAATAATAACGTTTTACCTACAAAAATATTGCAAAATTCTCAAAAAATGAAGAGAAAATGTACGTTTTGTGAAATGTAGCTCTTATTTTTATCAATATGCTGATTTTCCGCCGAAATACGTTACACAAAGATCCTTTTATTTATCTTTGTCCGCATGAAACGGAGCATATTTTTTTTGATAGCGGTTTATGGCTTGACGGTGGCGCTGATGGCGTTGCAAAAGCCGCTATTTCTGCTTTTCTATACAGCACAAACGGCGGCGATGGGCGATGGTGTGTGGTGGCAAGTGGTTGCACACGGGCTATCGCTCGATTTGACCATGGCTGGTTATGTGACGGCCTTGCCGTTGCTGATTTTACTGGCATCCTTGTGGATACCCCTTTCGGATCGCATTTGGCGTGCAATTTTGCTGGGCTGGTTTGTTGTGATCTCTCTCTTGACGGCGGCGATTGTGGCGGCCGACTTGGGCCTTTACGGCTATTGGGGTTTTCGGATAGACTCTTCCATCTTCATCTACCTCTCTGATCCCAAGGAGGCGGCCGCCAGTGTCTCGTTGCGAGAGTGGGTTGTCTATATGGCTGTTTTTGTGACCTATGCGGCGCTGATGATTACGGCATATTATTTTGTACTTCGTATCTTGCGCATCGAAGGTGTGCGTTATCGGGTGCTACACACCGGCTCTTTGCTACTTTTAGGTGGTCTCTGCTTTCTCTCCATTCGAGGTGGGGTGAGTGTGGCGACGGCCAATGTGAGCAAGGTCTATTTTAGTGATCGGCTTTTTCTGAATCATGCGGCTGTCAATCCTGTCTTCTCCCTGCTTTCAACCCTTGGGGATCATGCTGACTATGCCTCCACCTATCCTTTTTTTGAGGAGACGGAGCGGGCAACTCTTTTTCAACCAATCAGTGGTGTGGCCTCTTCGGAGAGGGCTTTCCCCGCCCTGCTCACGACAACGCGCCCCAATGTGGTGATTGTTATCTTAGAGAGTTTTGCGCGCACGCTGATGGATGAGCAGGTGGCGGGTCAATCTGTGATGCCCAATATGCAACGACTGAAGGGTGAGGGGATTTGGTTCGAAAACTTTTTCGCTAACTCCTATCGTACCGATCGGGGTGAGGTGGCCATCTTGAACGGATTTCCTGCTCAAACGAAGATGTCGATCATGAAACTGCCCACCAAAAGCCAAACCCTACCCTCCATCGCGCGGTCGCTGGGGCGGGAGGGCTATGCCTCAAGTTTTACCTATGGCGGGAATCTGAATTTCACCAACCAAGCCTCTTATATGTATGGTACAGGGTGGCAAAAACTCATTTGGCAGAAGGATATGCACTTTGATGCACCCACCTCTAAATGGGGCTATGCCGATGATGTGGTGACAGCATTCTTTGGAGATCAGGTGTTGGTGGCGAGTGCCTCCGAAAAGCCTTTTTTGGCGGGGTTACTGACCCTCAGCAGCCACGAACCTTTCGATGTCCCCTACTCAGCCTTTGACAATAAGATCCTCAATGCGGTCGCCTTTACAGATGCTTGTGTCGGGCAACTCATTGATAAACTGAAGGCCTCTCCGGCTTGGGATAATCTATTGGTGATTTTGGTGGCCGATCATGCTTACAACTACCCACAGGGCTTGGCCTATAACAGCACTTTGCGCCATCGGATTCCGATGCTTTGGTTGGGAGGAGCGGTCAAAGAGCCGTTGACCGTAGCTACTTATGCCTCTCAGATGGATATTGCGGCCACTTTGCTGGCTCAAATGCACATTGATCACGCTGACTATGCGTATAGCAAGAATATCTTCTCTGTCGAAGGCCCAAAATTTGGCTATTGGTGTTTTAATGAAGGTTTTGGTGTGGCAGATGCAACGGGGGAGACCATATACGATTGCACTTCTAAAAGAATTTTGACCGATACACCCCCCCCCAATCATCCGCGCTTAGATTGGGGTAAAGTACTGTTGCAGACCACCTATAAAGATATTAGCGAACGGTAATCTTCCGCCCTAT
>JAVVZO010000026.1:0-24662 GCA_036650515.1 Alistipes sp. | reverse complement strand
GGTAGACGATATAGAAAAGAAGGGATAGAATCGGGTCTATCTTTGTTCCATCAAAGTAATCTAAAATAATTTATTGAATGTTACTCATAGTCTTTGATTTATAGTCTGCAATTATCGAAATTTGTACAATGGAAATAAAGGCAAAAATAGGTTATCGAATAAAATCTCTCCGCGAACAATCTTCGATGTCGCAGAAGGATTTGGCATATTCAGCTGATCTTGACAGAAGCTATATAGCAAGTGTAGAAAATGGGTGTCGTAATATTTCCATTGTAAATATCGAAAAAATAGCCAACGCACTTAATATACCTCTAAAAGATTTCTTCAATGCCACAGAATTTGATAACGCTCCAACAAGCAGTAAATATTATTAAGACAGTCATTGAAGGAGCAATCACTTCTGGCGGTACTGAAGCCAAAAATAATTTAATCCGTAGTCAGCAGCCAATAAAGCTATTGCATGAAGTTGTTAAATCGGAGCTTATTAGGCTCGGTGTAAATCAAGCATATATTAACCCTCCTCTCGAAGAGAGTGCTGGTGAGTTGAAGTTAGCAGGATTCTTTAAGCACAAGAATCAGGATATCTGTGTAACCCCTAATAATATTGAAAAGAGACCTGAGATACTCGAATTTGAAGGTATACTCTATGGTCAAAATGATGTTTTCGGAAAGGAATTTACTGAAAAAACATTATCGGTTAATGTTCGTAGTCAACTAAGTAGCTCAGCAAAAAACTTCGATACATTATATGAAAGAACATTTGCCGAGGCTCTGAATTTGCATTTACGCTGTCCGGAGATGGTTTTAGGCGAGTTCTATATGATTGCTGTAAACGAATATGATAGTGACACTGCAAATATCAACCAAGTTGCATATAGAAATATCGCAGGTATTGATAAGCATATTCAAAAGTACCTATTGTCGTTCAGTGCAATAAATGGCAGAAATAATGTTGTCAATCATCATTACAAATACGAAAGGGTGTGCCTATTAATCGTTGATTTTAGTCACCCAATACCCAAAATATACAATACAGACGCTGAATTAAGAGCAGACGGATTGTTGCCAGAAGGCTCAATCGCTTCTATTAATAATTTGAGTTTCGCAAACTTTATTGCAGAACTGTTACAAACCTACAATGAGAGATTTGGTGAAGGAAAATTCATTTGATATTTCTGAGCTAAAAATGAATTAATATCCATCGGGTCAAAAAGTCCGCGAAGTTCAGAAAGTTCATTGTCAGAAAAATTAGGTATCGAGAATTTTTCAATAAAATTCTTTTGATAGCATGGATAACCGCCCTCAATAGCAACGCTTGTTTTACTTATGTAGTAGTGCATGATGTTAGAATTAAGCACTTTCTGTACTAAGTCAATATTGTCAATGCTGCAAAGTGCGTTTTCCTCTTGCTCGAATAGAGTATGGTGATTTTCTTGAGATTTGAAGAAAATTCCATAACCATTTGTAAACAATGCTTCCTCATCATCAACCAATAAGAAACGAGGTCTTTGGCTGAAAGTGGGATTAAGTATCTTTTTGCCAAACTTAGTTAACCCCTGAGTTCTTCCCCACGCATAAAAAGGATTGAATTGAATTTTGCCCTTGTCTCGTGCAAGTAGCTCACTCCTAACAGAAAGAAGGTATTCGTAACAATACGGAAACTGCTCCATGAATAGCTCTTCTGCAATTACAGTTGCTGAGCCATTAACTTTATATGGAAAAATAATTCTCCGAGCATTTGATTCAATATCATTCTGGCTCTTGAAATCTGATATTTTAAATACGCTTCTCGTAATATCTGGCTCTATTCGGTATAGTTTACCATCATATCCTTTCTTTGTAAAATATCTTCCGTTTTTTTGAAGCCCATCAACAAAGAAAATCTCGTCTTTAAGCGTAGCAATCCCAACACATATGTCAAACATCTGCTTTATGGGAGTTCCAATATTTTCGATGTTCTCAATATTTCTTTTTTCATCGGACTTTAATAGTCTCCATTTCTTCGGTTTAAGTTCTGAGAAAGAATTTACAGAACCATTGACTGAACTCAGGAACGATTCCGGACTTTGGCTATCGTCAATGCGATCATAAGAAACTGCCTCGTTAATAGTTTTTGTCAAAAATGTAATTGCTGTGTAGGTCTGAACCTCAAAAACTTTTTTGGAGTTAAAATCAACAATTTTATCAAGACATTTTTTATTTGTAAAGAATGCTCGTAATGATTCCCCAGCAAGAGATGTGAAGTAATTATTAGGGGTAATATATCCTAATCTACCCCCTTGTTTTAATAATTTATACCCTAATTCAAAAAATGCGAAGTACAAATTGAACGTTCCTCCAGATATAGATTCCCATTTATTTGTCAAAAAGTCTCTATTGTCGGGAGATAAATCTTGAAACTTTACATATGGCGGATTGCCGATAACATTATCAAAAGTCAAATCCCACTTGTGTCTAAGGCTGTCTGTTTGATAAAGATTAAAATCGCTTTGCTCAACTATTTCACCTTTTTGCAATGCGAATATTGTCAAAAGCAATTTTGCTCGTGAAATATTGTAAGATAAAATATCTGCCCCATAAATATTCTCTTTAATTGTGCGTTTGACAGACTTGCCATACTTAGAAGTATAGTATTCAGCTAATCCAATTAGAAAAGCACCACAACCAGAACTTGGGTCGATGGTTTTATCACTCTCTTTAGGTGAGATATCATTTATAATATAGTTGACAATGTATAACGGTGTAAAGAATGCTCCATTAAGTTTGCGATCATTCTCAGGTATCAGTAGTTCTAAATAGCTTTCTAAAGTTTTTATGTTATCAATATCAAGGTTGCTTATTCGTTGTGATAAATCAGGTGAGTATGAGTACCCTTTTAGATAATTATTTATTATTTCGGAGTCGGAATAGACTACCTTATTTGATGTAATGTATGAATACACTAATCCTTGCTCAATATCTAAAATATCGAACTCATTTAATAACTGACTTATAACCTTTTTATTTATCATCTTTGTGGTTGACTATACGCAACAAATATACGGTTATTTTTTGAATAAACATATCGTCGATTCATTAACTTGTATTTAATGTCAAGAAGTATTGCACAATATAGAACTATTTGTTTGGGTGTTTAAAAGTAATGTCTTTATCTTTCAAGAATCATTTAAAATCTAACTATGCAAATCACTGAATTACATATAGTTGCATCAAATAAACACTCCGTTTTAAATATTCTGCAATCGGTTAGGTTTAACTGATGAAATATCAAAAACCCGAAAATCATGAATAAATATCTTTTGCTTTATGCCCTGTGTATCACGGGGTTGCTGTGGGGTGGTTATCGCCATTACCGCGCAAAAACCCAACGCTTGGAACAAAATCAGGTGGCACTTGCCAGCTCGGTCACCTTTTACCGCACCCAATGTGGCAAAGAGGCGGCCTCCGTACAGGCATTGCGGCTACGAACCAGTGAATTTGAAGCCCTCCGCGCGGCCGATGCTCAGCAAATCAAGGCACTCGGCTATAAGCTCAGGCGGCTCACCGCAACAGCTAAAACAGCCACAGCCACAGTGATAGAGGTAGAAGTACCCGTGCGAGATACGATCATCGTACACGATACGTTACGTTTTTTTCGCTGGCGGGATCAATGGGTCTCAGTCGAGGGTTTGGTGGGACGTGATTCGGCAAGTTGCCGCGTAGAGAGCATCGACACCTTGCGGCAGATCGTACACCGCATTCCGCGCCGCTTTCTCTTTATTCGCTGGGGCACAAAGGCCATCCGGCAGGAGATTATCTCAACCAATCCCCACACGAAAATCGTCTATTCCGACTACATCCAACTGGAGCGGCGATAGAGAAGATAAAATTAGGACGGAAACTGGGGCGAAAAGAGCCGAAAAGAGAAGATTAATAAATTTGAAACAGCTTCTAAAACAGGCCTGTCACCATCAACTGCACCAACGAGGCATTCGAATGGGTCTCATCGGTAAAATGCTGGTAGGTATAATCACCCTGCAAGCGCAAGTGTTTCCATGGGCGGTAGGCAATACCAATCACATAGTTGGATTGGCGTGTATTAGCATCCGACTCATTATAACAAAAGGTATCATAGCGCACCACAGGGGCGATTTTGGGCGTAATATGGAAGCCTGCTGTGGCATACCAACCTCCACTTTTCAAATCGCCCGTAGTACCACAAATATATTCCGCGCGCGCGAAGAGACGTCCTTCATAGGCGGCACCGACACTATAACGCACCCGCCGCTGATAATCTTTGCCACATTCACCCCAGTAGTAAGAGCCTGAAATCTGCAAATCACGCAAGGGTCGAATCGTCAATCGTGCCACAATATCCTTGCTTTTATTCTCATCTAAAGTATTGATACCTGAACCGTTAAAAACTCCAAAATTGTAGCCAATGATGGATCTTCCGTCCTTATTCCAGAATCCGCCATAGAGCGCAGCACCCACATCGCGACCGGAGGTCTTCAACCCACACACATCGTCCATTCCCACCAATTTCAGCAACACCAAAGGATCACCAATGGTCTCTAATTGCAAAGGACCGTAGTCCGTGTTGCCGATGGTGAAGGGAACTTTAAATTGACCCACTTGCACATTAAAAGCTGTCCACGGCGTGACCCTTATGTAGGCATCCATCAATTTGGGAGAGGCAAACTCGACCTGCACTTTGAAATCAATCAAATTTCGGTAGATCGCACCGGCAAGCGAGAGCCGCACATGATGGACGGAGAAGGTGGAATTTCCATCGCCACCGATATATTTCAACTGCATATAGCCGGAGATGTTGGGCAACTTATCGAGCACCTTCGCCCACTTTTTAGCGCGTTCATTTTGGTGATTCACAACCGCTTCCAGCGAATCCAAGCGCCGCGACAAGGCTTCCACTTCATGTTGAGCCATGCTTTTTAGGGGCAACAGCGCCACCACAAAGAGAAGAGAGAGGAGTATAATTTGTTTCATGTGCTTCGAAATTATTCTTTGTTATCCTGCAAAAATCATAGCAGACGGCATCTTTTTAAAAACTGTTTGAATTTGTTACCAAAATTTTTTACATAAATTTAAAACAGCTTCTTAGCCAATTAGGACGCGAAGATGGTGATTTTCTGCTCATCTTCCAAACAGGAAGCCCATATTGGGAAAATAAACAAGGCAAAAAGAGGACAAAATCAGCAAAAAAAGCAATGATTAGAGGTCACCACAAGATAAATTCAACGGGCAGAGCCACATTCTGTCCGTTTTTTTGTGGCAAACTGATGCTTTCCAAAAAAAATACTACCTTTGTCAGATTAGTAAGGCAGTTATTCTGCTATTACAAAGTTGATCAAGATTTATTTTACACCACATTAATCGGTCTTGAAGATGAAAATCGCTGTTTTTCCCGGATCATTTGATCCTTTCACGCGCGGACACGAAGCGCTGGTTGAAGAGGCTTTAAAGCTTTTCGATCGAGTTATTATCGGCGTGGGAGACAACATTCTCAAGAGCAACTTGCTGACCGTTCAAGCGCGCAAGAAGCTCATTGACGACCTCTATCATGATAATGCACGGGTGGAGGCCAAGATCTACAAAGGGCTGACGGGCGATTTCGCCACCGATCAGAACGCCATCGCCATCATCCGCGGGGTACGGAACACCACCGACTTCGAATATGAGCGCACGATGGAGGCGGCCAACCACAGGCTCTATCCTGAACTTACCACGGTGATGTTATTCACCCCCTTAGACGTGGCCGACATCTCCTCCAGCACCGTCCGCGAGGTACTCTCATTCGGTCGCTCCGTAAAAGAATTTATACCCAAAAACACTGATATTAAAAACTATTTAGAACCAAGTAGTTCATCTATAAAAAAACCGTTATGATGGAATTTACAGCCGAAATGATTGCCGGGCTCTTGGGCGGCGATGTGATAGGCGATAAAAACACAAAAGTACATACCGTCTCCTCCATCGAAGAGGGCAAGGCTGGGTCACTGGCCTATCTGATCAACCCCAAATACGAATCGTTTCTCTATACCACCGAAGCCTCTATTGTTTTGGTTAACCGTTCGTTTGTACCGCAACAGCCTGTTTCAGCAACCTTGATTGCCGTTGATGATGCAGGCGTTTGTCTGCTCAAGCTACTGGAGATGTATAATGCAGCAAAACCGACAAAAGCAGGCATTTCAGACAAATGTTCCATCTCGGAGAAGGCGATTGTAGGCAAAGGATGCTATATTGGCGAGTTCACTGTAATTGAAGCGGGAGCTACCGTTGGCGACAACTGCCAAATCTATCCCCAAGTCTACATCGGCGATGGGGCTTCGGTCGGCGAAGGCACAAAAATATACCCCGGAGTTAAAATCTACGAGGGCTGTCACGTGGGTAGTCATTGCATCATCCACGCCGGCACGGTCATCGGATCTGATGGCTTCGGCTTCGCGCCTCGTGCAGATGGCAGTTTCGACAAGATTCCACAACTGGGCAACGTCATTGTCGAGGACAACGTGGAGATCGGTGCCAATACCTGCATCGACCGCGCCAAGACCGATTCGACCATTATTCATCAGGGGGTGAAGTTAGACAACCTGATTCACATCGCACATAACGTCCAGATCGGCGAAAATACGGTGGCCTCCGGCCAAATCGGTATCGCCGGCTCTTCGAGGGTTGGTAGCAACTGTTTCATTGCAGGGCAGGTGGGTATCGCCGATCATGTGGTCATTGGCGACCGTGTAAAAATCGGTTCTCAAAGCGGCATTGATAAAAATGTGCCCAACGATGAGGTGCGTTTAGGAAGTCCTGCGTTGCCGGGCATCCGCTACCACCGTTCCAACGCTATCTTCCGCACCCTTCCCGACCTACAACAGCGCATCAATATGTTAGAAAGAGAGTTGGAAACACTCAAGCAGAGATAACACAGCGACCAAAAGATGGAAGCATATCGCATCATGGGCATTGATCCCGGCACGAACTTTATGGGTTACGGCATTTTAGAGGTGAAAGGTAAAGATCTTCATTCCGTGATCTTAGGTGCTATTGATCTGCACAAAATGCAAGATCCCTATGCGAAATTGCGCTATATCTTCGAGCGAATCGGAGCCTTAGTGGAGGAGTATCAGCCCCACGAAGTGGCCTTGGAATCGCCTTTTTTTGGAAAGAACGTACAAAGCATGCTCAAATTAGGACGCGCACAAGGGGTGGCGATGGCTGCCGCATTGAGTCACGGACTACCCGTAGCGGAATATGCACCCCGACGCGTCAAGCAGTGCATCACCGGATCAGGCTCGGCGGCCAAGGAGCAAGTGGCACTCTTTATTCAGAAGATTCTCAATATAGAGAGCCTCCCCAAGCAATTGGATGCCACCGATGGCATGGCCGTGGCGCTGTGTCACTATTTCATGCAAACCAATCCGCTCAACATCGCCTTGGGGGAGATCCGCCACAAGGGCTTGGGTGGCGAGCGAAAATCTATCTCCACAGCGGGAAGTTCCTCATGGGAGCAGTTTATGAAGCAAAATCCAAATCGCGAAGCAAAATAAAACAACCAAATCATTCATTAAAACTATGAAAAAAACACTTCTTTTCTCTCTTCTTGCTGTTCTTCTGTGTAGCTGTAACAGCAACCAGTACACCATCAACGGCAAGTTAGATGAACAGGCCGGCAAAGAGATTCACTTGCTGAGCACAAATCAGGCACACACCTTATTAAACACCGGTACGCTTGCTGAAGATGGCTCTTTCACCCTCAAAGGTGAAGTCGAAACTCCCGAAATTGCGCTGTTGGCCAATGCCGACGACGAACCTTTTGCGATGTTCTTCCTTGAACATGGCAAGATCAACATCAAAAGTCTCGAATCAGGAGACTATGAGGTCACCGGAACACCCGCGAATGATCAATATAAGATCATTAACGACAGTCTCGCTGTGATTCAAGCCCGTTCCTTCTCTTTGGGCGAACAAGCCACTAAAGAGCAGGTGGAGGCCATTCAAAAAGAGTATCAGGACGTTCTCAACAAAGGAGTGGATGCCAATCTTGACAACATCTTAGGTGTCTATCTCTTCAGCACCGTCTCCAGCGATCTGACTCCGGTCGAAATCAAGGAGCGCATTGCCAAATTCACACCAGAGATGCAGAAAAACGAGATGATCGTCAAGGTTCTTGAGACCACTCAAGCCATGGAAAACACCGAAATCGGCAAACCTTACATCGAAATAAACTTAGCCAACGCCGAAGGTCAGCGCATCGCCCTTTCCAGTTTAGTAGGCACAGGCAAGTGGGTCTTGGTCGATTTCTGGGCTACATGGTGCAACCCTTGCTGCAAAGAGATCCCCTTCTTGCGCGATGTTTATGCCACCTACAAAGCAAAAGGCTTCGAAATCTACGGTGTCTCTTTGGATAACAATCTTCAGAGCTGGAAAGCCTTCCTGCCGCAGAACAACATGACATGGATCAATGTTATCGACATCGAAGAGGATAAATCCAGCCCCGCTTCCGATGCATACGGCATTCGTTCCATCCCATCGAACTTCTTAATCTCGCCCGATGGCATCATTGTAGCAAAACAGCTCCGCGGTGAAGCACTCGAAGCAAAATTAGCAGAACTGATCAAGTAACAGATAATCAGCGACAAATCGTCATCCGTCTTCAATTAAAAAAGCGGATGACGATTTTTAATAACATATTTTCACGAAATAATTTGCTCGCAAGCAAAATTCTCCCTACATTTGCACCTGCAAAATGGCTCCGTAGCTTAATTGAATAGAGCATCTGACTACGGATCAGAAGGTTACAAGTTTGAGTCTTGTCGGAGTCACTAAGTAGCAACCACTTACAGCAATGTAGGTGGTTTTTTTATGTGCTATTTTCAGCACGATGGATGCGATGATCTACAAACCGAAATAGGCTCAGGTGGGTCGAAAGAACCGTTACAAATCCAGCGAGACGCTACTTTTTCTCAAAAAAATAGCTACTTTTGTCACTGAATAGATAAGAAACTGCGCACACGATGGAATGGTTAAACAGTCTGATTATTGAACACTCCGCACTCCAAGCGGTCATTGTGCTGTCGCTGATCTCGACAGTGGGGATCTTTTTGGGTAAAATCCGACTGGGTGAAATTTCATTGGGAGTCACCTTCATCTTTTTCATCGGCATCTTAGCCGGGCACTTAGGGCTCTCTATTGATCCACAGATGCTCAACTATGCCGAAAGTTTCGGTCTGATCCTCTTCGTCTATGCGATGGGATTGCAGGTAGGCCCCGGTTTCTTCAGCTCGCTACGCGCGGGAGGCATCCGGATGGTCTCGGTAGCCTTGGCGGTGGTGATTTTAGGCACCCTATTAGCCATCGCTTTAGCCTATGCAACGGGCGTATCCATGCCGGATATGTCGGGCATACTCTGCGGGGCTACCACCAACACCCCCGCCTTGGGTGCAGCACAACAAACCCTTGTGCAACTGGGCATGGATAGCAGTGGTGCAGCACTGAGTTGTGCATTGACCTATCCGATGGGTGTGGTTGGTGTAATTTTAGCTATCGCGCTGACACGTAAACTCTTCGTACGGCCCACAGATCTACCTCAACCGGATAGCGAATTCAAGAAAAACGTCTTCATCGCTGGATTCCGCGTCACCAATCCCGCTATCACGGGGAAAAGTGTCCGCGAGATAGCTGTGGACAGCCATCAGCGCTTTGTGATCTCGCGTTTGTGGCGAGCGGGGAAGGTCTCCATTCCCACCTCCGACACCACATTATCACAAGACGATTTGCTCTTGGTGATCACCAGCCCCGATGAGGTGGCCACACTCACACTACTCTTCGGCGAGCAGCAACACAAAGATTGGAACAAGGAGAATCTGGACTGGAATGCGGTGGATAATTACCTGATTTCACAACGCATTCTAATCACAAGACCTGAAATCAACGGACGCAAACTCAGCTCATTACGACTACGCAATCTTTATGGAATCAACATCAGCAGGGTTTATCGTTCTGGAGTACAGCTGCTACCCACGCCCGATCTTACGTTGCAAATGGGCGATCGGCTGACGGTGGTAGGCGAAGCTGCCGCCATACAAAATGTTCAGAAAATTCTCGGTAACGCCATCAAGAGTCTCAATGAGCCCAATTTGGTGGCGGTGTTCATCGGCATTATTTTAGGACTTGCCGTGGGAAGCATCCCCTTTGTCATTCCCGGCATCACACTCCCTGTAAAACTCGGATTAGCGGGAGGGCCCATCATTGTCGGCATCCTGATCGGCACCTTCGGCCCGCGGCTACACATGATTACCTACACCACACGAAGTGCCAACCTCATGCTACGTGCATTAGGATTATCGCTCTATTTGGCCTGTTTGGGACTGGATGCTGGCGCACACTTTTTTGAGACCGTGATGCGCCCTGAAGGGTTGCTTTGGTTGGGATTAGGTTTTGTTATCACCTTCCTGCCAGTAGCTTTGGTAGCGCTCTTTTCGTTACGGATTTTGAAGATGGATTTTGGCTCTATATCGGGCATTATCTGCGGCAGCATGGCCAATCCGATGGCACTTAACTACGCCAACGATACCATTCCCGGAGACAATCCGTCTGTATCCTACGCCACGGTCTATCCGGTATGTATGTTCCTGAGGGTGATTATCGCCCAACTGCTACTGATGCTTTTCCTCTGATCGGAAAGGTTGTTGAATTTTCAGCAGGTCGTTACCTGAAAGATTCTGAAAAACACGCAAGTCAAAGGAGGGCAGCACCGCCAAAAGATGGTCAAAAACATCGGCCTGAATCTTCTCATAGGCGACCCAATCCACCGTATCGGTAAAAAAATAGAGCTCGACCGGAATGCCTGTCTCGGTAGGTTGAAGGTGTCGCACCATCAGGGTCATCGACTGATTAATCCGCTCCTGTCCACGAAGATAGGCCAGCAGATAGGCACGGAAGACACCTAAATTGGTCTGGTAACGACCACTGAATTTCTCATCACCCAAGACCAAACCTTTGGCCGCATTATAGGCTTCAATATGGCTCTCCGTCTGCTCCACATACTCTTTGAGCAGCGCAATATGGCGGTATTTATCCAACATCTCCTTGGTGCAGAACTGCACACTGGTCATATCAATATTCACCGACCGCTTCACCCTACGGCCTCCAGACTGGCGCATGGCCTCCCAATTCTGGAAGGAGTCACTCACCAATAAATAAGGTGGCAGGGTGATGATCGTATTGTCCCAATTACGGATTTTTACGGTATTGAGCGAGACCTCTTCGACCGTGCCATCAGCGCCATATTTGGGCATGGTGATCCAGTCACCCACCTTCAGCATATTATTCACTGAGAGCTGGATTCCTGACACAAAACCCAAGATACTATCGCGGAAAATCAGCATAATAATGGCCGCTGAAGCTCCCAAGCCGGTCAGCAGAATGGCTGGCGAGCGATTGATGAGAATCGAAACCAAGAGAATACCCCCAATAAGCCACACAATACCTTGGCCGGTTTGACGCAAGCCGTTGATGGGTTTATCCTCCCACTCCGGACGAGCCGCGGCAATCTGAAAAGCCGTGGCAATCGTGGCATTGATAAATCGGCAAATGACGATAATAATATAGAGCTGCATGAAGCGCAACAGTAGTCGCAAAATTTCCGACCCATGAGGAAATGCGATCGGCAGCAGGGCAAACAAGAGCACCGGTGTCAAGATATGACAGAGGCGGCGCATCACCACCTCATTAAAAAGCAGATCGTCCCAAGAGACCTTCGTCCGCACCACCACGCGGCGCACCACATGGACCAACATCATACGACACAAAAAATCGGAGAGGAAGGCAAACACCAAAATTATCCCGAAGATCACCCAATAGTCAACCCCATGGATCTGCTCAGGCGTGAAGCCTAAATTAAAAAAAAGATGATCGACCCAGCCTTGTATAATCTTTTGCATAGTGTTTATTGATAGGTTTTTAGCTACTCCAAAAAGTGATTTACCTGATTATTCTCTTGTGAAAAAGCCAAGAGCGAGGAGAGGTGTTGACGTAAGACCGTGACCGCTGCCGTCTGATCTTGCTCCTTGATGCAACGTAGCAACTCCCGATGCTCGAAGATCACCTCTTCTGTCGGTACGGCACAGACACGATAACGGTGGTAATATTTCAGCACATCGGGCGTAATGACCAACAGCAGGGAGGCAATCACCGGATTATGTGCTCCGCGAGCAATCGCTTGGTGGTAAGAAAAATCAGAGCGCACCCGCTCATCGGTCTGAAAAAGCGCTTCACATTCAGCAAGTGCCCGCTCCATGGCCACAATATCTTCATCGGTACGGCATTGCGCGCAAAGCTTCACAGCCTCCTCCTCCAACAAAACGCGCACATAGACCAAGGAGGCGAAATCATAACGATCAATTTGCAAGGCATCGGTAAGCATACGTTCCAGCACCTGCATCTTCTCTTGCGCTACAACCGTGCCACTTTGGGGGTAGGTACGCACAATCCCATAAAACTCAAGTTTCTGAATGGCCGTACGCACATGTGCCCGACCGACCCCTAACTGCATTGCCAAACGCCGCTCTGCCGGCAGATAAGCTCCGGCTTCAAGTTTCCCTGAGGAGAGAAGCTCTTTAATATATTTTAATACAACGGCAACTTGTTGTACGGTATCCTGTTTCATAGAGTATGAGAAATCGTTTAATGATTAACAAAATTATTTTAGAGCTATCTTTTGGTCCATTGGGAGTTGCTGACCATCCCCTCTTATGGCGCAACAAACAGCCGAAAAAGAGACAGCGGAGAGTGCCGTTCATCTCATCTTAATACCCTTTTGAGCGTACCCAGTCGACAGTTTGAGGCAATAATTGGTCGGTACGATCTGCCCATTGACCCGACAGCACCAGTCGATCTCGGTAAGAATCGACCCGCTCACGGATCGGAAAGTGCGGCTTGCGTAAACGACGTTTTTGCTCCCGCTGTGAGGAACGTATGGTTCGATCAAAGACCTCGGCTTTGGTCGGACGGCGCTTCCCCTCCCAGTTAAAATCTTTGAGGTATCGTTCTTGCGTTTCAGGGATGCGATCCAAGGGGAACATGCTAAAAATCGGCTCACTACGATAGGTGATGCCTACCACCGCCTTGTCCTCAATATAAAAAGAGGCCGCACCACTCTTAATGGACAGCATGTCGACCACCTTCTTGGAATCATCATCATCCTGCATATAATAGAGCGTCTGGACATTCCCGTTCACGTCATTCTGGTAGATCTCGTTATTGCGGAAGAAAGCGGTCATCGTCTTGCCCGACACTTGATTATAATAGGCCGTATCCAGCTGAGCGATCATAATCGGACGCCCAACAAACTCACCACGCACCAGTTTTTGATTTTTACTAAAGAGATCCATCACCTCTGAGGTGATCTGGTTATTCTCATTCCACAACACCGGCAGGATATAGAGGTGCATGGTCGAATCGACACCGACACCGACCAGCGAATCACAGACCGCCTGAAAATCGGTGCGGAAGATCTTCACCTTTCGATAGGCGCGCACAAAGCGCCGAATGGTATCGGCAGCCGCAACACTATCCATCGAATCCCGCGCTCTTTGCAGGGCGACACTATCCACTGGCACGGCCAAAGAGTCTATCCCTGACAGCGAATCGCGCGAGGCAGTGGCATCTTGAAAAAGGGAGTCGATTGTCTTCACCTCCGTGGAATCGGGAAGTGGCAACCCCTTTCGAAGGGCTCGTTCACGGCGCTCCTGTAATTTCTTTTCAGCCTTCAATTTGCGAGCAACCAAGCTGATAGAATCGCGCTCTTTTTGTAGCAGTAGTTGAGCTGTGATTTTGGCTTGTCTTTTTGCTGCAATCTCCTCCAATTTGATCTTGCGCGCCGCAGCCTCCTGTTTTTTCTTCTCCTCACGCTCCTTTTCGGCGATCTCACGCAACTGTGCCTTCTTCTCTTCAATGGTCATCTCCGGTGCTTTCTCGGCAGCGGGTTGTTTCTTGTCCAAAGAATCTATCTTGGTCTCAATAGCACCCTTCTCCACCCCTGCTTGGGGAGGATTTATTTGGGTCGTATCTGCCTCGATGGAGAGCATCTCTTTATCATTCTCCTCCGATAAATCTCTCTTTGTGGTAGACTTTGTATCCTCCGTAGATGCAGAAGTCGATTTGAGGTTGGCGGTTGCCGGTTTAACAGTGGCTGAATCCGCCGCCTCTTCAGCCACTTGCTGGGTGGTGATGATGGTATAGTAAAAAATCGTATCGGCACGCATGAAGAGCGAATCACTCTTCTGCTTGGGATCATAGTTCACCAAAGAGGGACGAAGGGTCAGCAGTGCATTACCGGGTGTTTTCCAATATTCACCATAGTCGCCAAAAGCAAGGGTCTTATGTTCCGTATCGTCAATTTGGACATTGCGATGAAGGATCACATGCTCTGTGCTACGGGCATAATCTAAACTATCGCTCCATAACTCCTGTTTCTCTGTTAAAATGTAACCGTTTCGGGTGATCACATAGCGCTCTTCGGGTTTCATGTATTCGCCCCGATCCCCATAGAGGTACTCATTTTTCTCATTCCAAATGTTGGTATTGGTGAAGTACTGAGCGTGGTCAGTATTGGTATTGTAGACCACCGAATCCCCCGTCATTTGGTATTTATCATTTTTCATCTCCACCTCTCCCACACAGATAATATCATGGGTATCGGTGTAATAATAGCCATGGGTAGCCTCTAATAAATTGTCTTTATTGGTCATCACGCCACCACCGTTAAATTCACCGATATTGAGCTTGGTGTTGAAGATAAATTGGTAGGTATAGAGTGTTGCATCACCATCTATCACCTTCACCAAAGGCGAAAAGACCTCCGCACGATTGAGAAGGCCATCATAGACCACGCGATCCCCATAAATGTAGGTTGTCTTCTTATTGATGAGCACGTTGCCGAAACACTCCACATGGAGGTCATTATAACGCACCGCGCTATCACAGGTAATCACCGTTCCGTTATGCAAGGCGGCAAAGTTACCCACCATGCAGAGTACGGTTGAATCGCCCAACAGAAGGGAGTGTGAGTTGTCTGCACGCATAAAGACGACCTTGCGACCAGTGGCCGCACCAGGTTGTGCCGGACCGCCTACTTGTGCAAAGAGAAAGCCGACCACCGTGAAGGTGATCAGCAAAACTGAAAAGAGACCACGGAAAGAGAGACGCATCGTTATCTACTTTACCCAATGTCTATTTTCAAAGGCTCCCTTACGAAATTCGGGTTCAATGAAGACATACATACCATCTATTTTCTTGTTAAGCCATTGGCGGAAAAACTTCTCCTGTTTGGACTGAAGAGCTATCTGTTCCAAGCGGATGTAGTCACCGTCAAGCGAAGCCTGATGCGCGGGAATCACCTCGATCAACTGGACAA
Source organism: Alistipes sp. (assembly GCA_036650515.1). Classification (GTDB taxonomy): domain Bacteria; phylum Bacteroidota; class Bacteroidia; order Bacteroidales; family Rikenellaceae; genus Alistipes. The sequence continues at coordinate 9,250 of JAVVZO010000026.1, read as the reverse complement.
TTTTACTCATTTGGTTGCCCATTAAATCTGTGGTGGCAAAAGCCGGAGAGACCTCATTGGGTTTCAATTTACTAAAAGCCTCGAAGTCATCATAACTTTTGTGTACCCCATCATTGGCAAAGTCCTCCTTGAGGAACTGCGTCTGCGTATAGCGGACATCCGAAGCTCCCATCCGTTCCAAAAGGTCGTGGTTAGAGACCAAGCCACCATTCATCTTCGAAGCTACATCGTCTGAAAACAGTTGCGCTGCCTTTTTGAAGGTGATAGAATCGGTGCGAATCATGTGGGCAATACTATCCAGCGTTCGCGTGGGTTCAATAAGCTCCTCATCGGTATAGACCGGTCGCAACAAAATGTGACGGCAGTGGTAAATGTCACCTTTTTTATCAATCAGCTGAATGATGTGGTAGCCCGCTTGGGTCTCCACCACCTCTGAAATTTGACCGGGCTGCAACTCCACAAGGGCATTGGCAAAAGGCTGAAAAAATGCAGCCACCTGCATCGGCTCAATCTCGCCACCACGCGCGGCGCTACCATCCATCGAGTACATACGCGCCAGCACATCGAAACGGGTCTGTCCCGTAATGGCTCGCTCGCGCAACTCCAACAGTCGCTCACGCGTACGGCGCTTGGCTTCAATAAGGGATTTTGGAAAACGCGTGATTTGGGCATAGACATATTGTTCGGGAATCATCGGCAGACTATCGCGGTCGATATTTTTATAAAAACGCTCCACCTCTCCCGGGACAATGGTCACCTTGCCCGTCACATTGCCATACATGGCTTGCGCATAGGACTGCTCTTCGTAGCGCTGGCGGAGCATCTCTCGGATACTGAAGACCGCCATGTGGTATTTGGCCTCCAGTTGAGCAAGAGAACCCTCTTCTTCTGCCATCGTAGTAAGCTCCTCCTCCACACGCGTTTGGATGTCCCCAAGGCCGATCTGCACCGAGTCAATTTGGGCTTGGTTATAGAGCAGCTTTTGCATCAGCAACCCCTCCAAGGCCTCATTCAGCGGATCTCGATCAGAAGTGTAGCCATCTGTACGGCGTTGCTCCACCAAACGGCGTGCATAGTCTGCCACTTCGGAGTGAAGAATTGAGGATCCACCCACCACGGCAACTATTTTGTCTAACATCACCTGTTGTTGAGCCGAAGCTCCTACAACACCAATCAACAAGGCGGCACTCCATATTGCTTTTTTAAACATGCTATTTCGTTTTAATAGGATTCATACTATATCTTTTTATCTTGTGTTGTTCTTGGGCATGAGCGACCATCTCCTCCTCCCGCGCACGGATAATTTCGCTCTGACGCTGGTTGAAAAGAATGCGGCGGATCGTCACCCGCGCCATCTCCAACGGTTGAGGATCACCAACGTGACGCACGGCAGTGATTTGAAGGTAATAATGCGAATGACTATCCCGCATCTCCTGCACATTACTCGATTGTAGCAAAGGGGTATAATCGTGATCACCAAGGATCGGCAAATTACTCAAAAAAGTCTTAAAATCAGTCCATGCAGTAGTGTATTCGGTCAGTGTAAAGCCATTTTTCGTGCTGATGTCGGCCATGTCCTGATGATTTTCAGGACTATCCGAGCGCATCAAGGCCATCAATTTATTCGCTTGGCGATAACCCTCATTAAAACGCAACACGCGCCCTTTTACTAAAATACGATCCAACTTAAACTCAGCCAAATGGGCATTGTAATAAGTTTGAATATCTCGTTCAGTGAAAACTGTATCTATTTGTTTATCAATATAGTATTGGTCTAATTTACGGATCAACAACGATTGTCGATACTCTTCAACCATCGCATCAATATCTTCGGCCGCAGAGGAGAATAAAGCCTCGGCTTCTTGCAATTTCAGTTGTTTCTTGATCCATTTATCGACATAGAGCTGGATAAATTCCACGCTATCTTCGCCCGTCAGCCCTTCGGGTGCAACGTGTGTCACTTCATCGAGATAGAGCTCCTGACGACCCACTTTGGCCAAGGTGGTGTCATCATTAAAATAGGCGGGTAACTCCTGACAACCGACCATGGTGAGGAGTGCCGAAACACCATAAATTATTTTTGCATAACATCTCATATTCAAATTATAAAAAGAGCGTTCACTTGGCTCTTAACGATCCACCGATATAGATTATTACGCCTCTTGCTGTTTTTTCTCGTCTTGTTTTATTTGACGCAAAGTGCGGTAGACCATGTAGCCCGAAGCCACAAAAATCATCAAAGCCAGCAGATAAACCACCACATAAACCCCTTGATTACCGATAATTTCAGAGAGCCTCAGTGACGAGAGCGGCTTGCCGGCAAAGCGTTCACCCGACCAATGCGTCCACATCAGCGCCAGTGCCAATGCATTATTGAACGCATGAAGAAAAATCGTGGGAAAGAGTGAGGAGGAACGGATGTAAATATATCCGAAGAGTAGTCCGATAATAAAGGCATTGACCACCATGGCGGGATGGACATGGAGGATGGCGAAAAAGATGGATGAGAGCAACCACGCAGCCACCACACCATATTTGGTGCGTATTGATTCCAGCACAATACCACGGCAAAGGAGCTCCTCAAAAAGAGGGGCGGCGACCACCGTCATCAGCACCACCCAGCCACCGGTACCCATATCGGGCATCGGCATGAATTGGAAAAAATTAACCAAAGGTTCAAAAACAACATTGGTGGCGATCAACAAGACAACGCCCCACAGGATCAAAATTGGATTGAATCCGCGCGCCGAGAAGCGCACCAACCGGCCGTGACCTCCGCGCAAAGCACGGTAAAGAAGGGTGAGGGTGATCAACACACACATCAAAAGAAAGTAACTGACAGCAACCGTATGCCCCCATACTGCTGAAGGCGGATAGACCATCTCCCCATTTTTCATGGTGGGAAATTGACAACCTAAAAGATATGTGCCAAGCTGACTGATGAGCGTGGAGACCAAAACAAGTCCCACAATGGCCAGCAAATCGCCCAAAGTGGGAAAGGACGAGCGTTTTTTCGGCTTTTCCGTTGACGCAGATGCTTGCGACTTCAACTCCGCATCAGATTGTTGAGCAGTGGATTGCGAAGTCTGATACTGATCGTCAGAGCCTTCGCGCTCAGAAGGTTTTTCGTTCATATTCTCTCTTTTCACTATTTTCGACATCCAAAGATACGCTTTTTTCAGTTACCAATGTGTTGACGGTGAAAAATTCAAAGGAATTTGGCCTTTTTTGCTTTCACATCGAATAATAAAAAATGCGATCGAGAGACTTCTTGAAAAAATTATAGGATAACCGTGTGGCGGCGAGCTTTCCGAAGACGGAGGCGATCAATCCGGCAGATCGAACTTTAGAGGCTCGTTGAATGCGCTCATTTATCGATCCTTAATAAATTCCATCCGTAGAAAAACAGGGCTGAAACCGGCAAAAACATTCGCTCAATTTTTTCATCTCTCTTGAAATATTTTATCCGCCAACAGTTGTTCATGATCTTTTATTGGGGTGAATTATGGATTCTTTTTTGCGAGGCCACATAATTTATGTAAATTTGCCGATCATTATCTTTTTTGAAAACAAATGGCAAAAGTCATCGCATTGGCAAATCAGAAGGGCGGCGTGGGTAAAACAACCACGGCGATCAATCTTGCTGCCTCCCTTGCCCTCTTGGGCAAAAAGGTTCTCTTGTTAGACGCCGATCCGCAGGCCAACGCCACATCGGGATTGGGCTTCGACATCAATCTTGAAGGCATATACGAATGTATCATCGGCGCAAAGAAGCCACAGGAGACACTCCTCAATAGTCCGGATATTAAAAATCTTTGGTTGCTACCCTCCTCCATTGACTTGGTCGCCGCCGACACCGAATTGTCGAAAATGGAGAACGGCCATTTCGTCATCAAGCAGATCGTGGAGCAACTTCGGGCTGATTTCGACTACATCTTCATCGACTGCTCCCCCTCTTTGGGCTACACAACAGTCAATATTCTCACCGCCGCCGACTCCGTATTAATTCCCGTGCAGTGCGAATATTTGGCCTTGGAGGGCTTGAGCAAATTACTCCATACCATCAAAATCGTCAAAAGCGGATTGAATCCCGCCTTGGAAATTGAGGGTTTTCTGCTGACGATGTATATGCGTAATCGCCTTAATAATCAGGTTGCCAACGAGGTGCGAGAACATTTCGGCACTTTGGCTTACGACACAATAATTCAGCGGAATATCCGTTTGGGTGAAGCGCCTTCGCATGGCAAGCCCATTATGCTTTACGATGCGAGCGCCGTGGGGGCAGTCAACTACCTTTCATTGGCCAAAGAATTTATTAAACGGAACAGAAAGAAGTAATGCTATGAAACAAAAAGGATTAGGGCGCGGATTGGATGCTATCTTTGGCTGTGACAATGTCGATGCCAAGCTCAAACCCATGGCTGAAATGACCGAAATAGCTATTTCGGAGATCATTCCCAACCCCACACAGCCCCGCTCACAATTCAACGAAGAAGCTTTGGATGAGTTAGCCGACTCCATCCGCACATTAGGCATCATTCAGCCCATCACGGTACGCAAACGCAATACCGATGGTAAATATGTCATTATCAGTGGCGAACGTCGCTGGAGAGCCGCACAACGCGCCAATTTAGATACCCTACCCGTCTATATTCGGGAGGTGGATGATGAAAATCTGCACGCCATGGCGCTGGTAGAAAATATTCAGCGTCAAGACCTCAATGCCATCGAAATTGCCTTGGGCATGCAACGGCTGATTAACGAGTGTCAACTCACGCAAGATGCCCTCTCTGAAAAAGTAGGTAAAAAGCGCTCCACCATTGCCAACTATATGCGTCTGTTGAAGTTACCCGATGAGGTGCAGTTGGCACTCAAAGAGGGTCTCATCTCCATGGGACACGCCAAGGCGATTGCCGGTGTCGATCCCCAGAAGCAACTGTGGCTCTTGAAAAAATGTGTCCGCAAAGCGCTCTCGGTACGTCAAACCGAAGAGGCGGCGCGCATCCTTTTAGAACAACCCAAAACAGTGGATGTCAGCGAGGAGGAGGAGTATCCCGAATCGTATGCGCGCTTGGTGGAGCAATTAGAGAAGGTCTTCTCTGAACAAATCAGCATCCGCCGTGCAAAAAATGGGGGAGGAAAGATCGTGATCAGCTTTAGCGAAGACCAAGATATTGAGCGTTTTATGGAACGTTTTGGTAAAAGAACAAGCGGCAAATAGAGACCCAAGGGAAATGCACAGGATTTTACGGATATTGCTTCTTCTGACCGCCGTCATGTTCTCCATAGAGACCACCACGGCACAGCTTCAAGCCCATCGCAGCCCCAAAAAATTGGTGCGCGGAGGCATTATGCAACGTCCTGATACACTAAATAATTCCAAAGTTGTCGATTCCCTCCATTTCACCCACATCATGGATTCCTTGAGGAAAAATTCGCCGGACTCACTGCCGACGGCTACCCTCGACTCTTTGGCGCGCGGAATGATGGAACAGCGCTACCCCGGGAGGACAACGGAGACGGATTCTCTTCTCTCGCGACAGCTACTCGACTCCCTATCCAACGATAGCATACCCCCCTCGTCGGCCATAGATACACTCAAACGTACCAAGCACCGCGGATTTTTCAGCGACTCCATGTCGCTCTCGAAGGTCTGTTGGCTCTCCACCGTCCTCCCCGGCTACGGGCAGGTCTACAACAAGCAGTACTGGAAACTTCCTGTGCTCTACGGATTAGTCGGTGCTTCCTTGGGGATGTTCTTCTACGAGAGCAGCGTTTATAAGCCCCTCAAGCGGCAATACAATGTCATGACGGATGCCAGCTCCGTGCGCACACCCGAATTGGATGCCCTCCAAACCAAGATGATTCGTAGCAACACCCGACGACAAGTTTATCTCTTCACCGCCATCGGTTCGTACCTCTATTTCCTCGGTGATGCAGCCGTCAACTACTCCACCAACGACGTCTCTCACGTCAAAAAGGCGACCACCTTAGCCTGCATTTGCCCCGGTGCCGGTCAAATTTACAACCGTAGTTATTGGAAAGTTCCCTTTGTGGTGGGAGGCTTCGCCGCCATGATCTATTGCATCGATTGGAACAATCGAGGATACCAACGCTTCCGGAAAGCTTATACCCTCCGTGCAAACTATGATGATGCCCTTGAAAAGCACAGCAAAGATCCCGAAACATACCCCAAGCCAGAGGCTTCAACCGATGAATTTCATGGTCGCTATGCGACTTCATTCCTCAAAAACCTAAAGGACAACTATCGCCGTAATCGCGACTTGTGTATCATCGTCACCGCTGGTATTTATATTCTACAAATTGTTGATGCACATGTTGATGCGCACCTTAAAGATTACGATATTTCAGACGACCTTTCGATGAATATCGAGCCCACCGTTAATTACACCTATGTACCCACAGCAGGCGGTAACCGCCCGATCTATGGGTTCAATATAAGACTTAACTTTTAGAGATGACACAGACCTCAAAAATACTTTTACTGCTCTCCGCGGCTTTTTTACTGACAACCATCACCCCCACGGATGCCCACGCGCGCCACAAAACCCCGCCGCCCACCGCTCGCAAAGGAGTGACGCAAAAAGCTACTCCGATTACAAAAGTGGCTGCGCCCACCGCTCGTCCGGCCGTCTATGCCCCCTCTCGCCACGAAATCACCCCTTCACAGTACGATTCGTTACTCACCGCTTGGCGTGAATCCCGCACCATGGAATCTTATGACCGCTTCTTCGAGGACTATATCTATATCGACCCCTCAACCAACAGCAACGATCCCACATCGGATTCGGTCTATACAGAACGTCTCCGCGCCTTGGCATCACCGATCCAACTACCTTTCAATCACATCGTTAAAAGCTACATAACCCGTTATACAGACTCCCGTTACGGATTGATGAGCCGCATCTTAGGCATGTCACAATATTACTTCCCGATGATCGAAGAAGAGCTCATTAAGTCGGGACTTCCCGTTGAGCTTCGCGCGCTACCAATCATTGAATCCGCACTCTCCGCCACCGCTATCTCCCCTGTGGGAGCTGCCGGATTATGGCAATTTATGCCCACCACAGGAAAGGGTTATGGATTGGAAGTCAATTCTTTGGTGGATCAACGTTTTGACCCGCTATTGGCCACACGCGCTGCTTGTCGCTACCTGAAGGATCTCTATCGAATTTTCCACGATTGGCCTTTGGCCATCGCCGCTTACAACTGTGGCCCTGGTAACGTCAATAAAGCCTTGGCGCGCACAGGAGGGAAAGGTTCTTTTTGGGATATTTACGAATGGTTGCCCCGCGAAACTCGTGGCTACATTCCCGCATTTATCGGAGCATCCTATGCCTACGCCTATCACAAGATGCACCACTTAGAGTTTGCCAAATCGCCCCTGCCACTGGCCACAGATACCATCCGTGTGGATCGACTGATGCACTTTGGACAGATCTCCTCAACGATCGAAGTACCTATCGAAATGTTGCGGTTACTGAATCCACAATACAAGGCTGACATTATTCCTGCAACCATAAAACCCTATACGCTTACATTGCCTCAATATGCTGTATCACAATATATTGCAGATGAAAGCGAAATCTTCGGCAAAGATACGCTCTACCTCAATGATTATCTCAATCCAAACAACATTGACAAAAAGCGCATCGCCAGTACAACACCCGCACCCGCAGCTTTAGGATTTGTCTACACCATCCGTCGCGGTGACACCCTCGCCTCCATTGCACGCCGCTATAACGTCACGCAAACGCAACTCATGCGCTGGAATCGCATCAAAAATTCACACCTGATCCGTATAGGACAAAAAATCCGCATCGAAGGGCGGCGCAAGTAATGATGGCTCACGCGCTTGATACCATTGTAGCGCCAGCCACCGCATCGGGAGGCGCTTTGTCCCTCATCCGCATGAGTGGTCCAAGTGCTATTGCTCTTTGTGACAATGTCTTCCATGGGCGCAAGCCACTGCAAGTCGCCGCCGCAAACACCCTCCATTATGGAAACATTGTCGATGGAGATCGAATCGTAGATGATGTGGTGGTATCCGTTTTCCGAGCCCCCCACTCCTACACCGGCGAAGAGTCCATCGAAATCACGTGTCATGGTTCTCGTTATATTGTGGCCGAAATTCTGCGGCTATTGCAACGCGCCGGCGCACGTCCGGCTGATGCGGGGGAATTTACGGTACGCGCCTTTCTGGCCGGACGCATTGATTTAGCACAGGCTGAGGCTGTTGCCGATATGATAGCCGCCGAATCGAAAGCCTCACACGCCTTGGCTACCACCCAAATGCGAGGAGGTTATTCTGCCGCCTTGCAGGCCTTGCGCACCGAACTACTCCAGTTAACGGCACTGCTTGAATTGGAACTCGATTTTTCTGAAGAGGATGTCGAGTTCGCTGATCGCCGCCGACTGAGTGACATCATGCAACGTATAGATACCGAAATCAGCCGTCTCACCACCTCCTTCTCTTTGGGTAATGCCATCAAAGAGGGCGTTGCAGTGGCGATTGTCGGCGCTCCAAACGTGGGCAAAAGCACCCTGCTCAATCGGCTGTTGGGCGAAGAACGGGCGCTGGTCTCCGAAGTCGCTGGCACAACCCGCGACACCATCGAAGAACGCGTCAATATTGACGGAGTCATCTTCCGCTTCATCGACACGGCCGGCTTGCACCAAACCACCGACAAATTGGAACAGATGGGTATTGATCGCACCCAAGCCACCTTGGCACAGGCTCAGATCATCCTTCATTTGACCGATGCAACGCACCCTACCCTTGAGACGATCCCCACCCATGCAGGGCAGACCTACATCCGCATCATTAATAAAATCGATCAGCACCAACCCACCGCACTCCCCCAAGGAGCACTCGCTATCTCCGCAAAAAAAGGAACGGGCATCAACGAACTCTGCGCACTACTGCGCGCTACGGTTCACACCGAAAGCCTCTATCAGGGCGATCCCATCGTCTCCAATAGCCGCCACCTCGAAGCCCTCATCCAAGCCCACGAAGCACTCACACGCGCCATCGCCGCGCAACACACGGGCCTTTCCACCGACCTACTGAGCGAAGAAATCCGACAGGTCATTCACTACTTAGGCACCATCACGGGCGAAATCACCAACGACGAAATCCTCCACACCATCTTTTCTAAGTTCTGCATCGGAAAGTAATTGGTGATTACCAACGAGTTACATAAATTACCATCGATTACAAAAGGCACTG
>JAVVZO010000025.1:0-24703 GCA_036650515.1 Alistipes sp. | reverse complement strand
GAGAGGCGACCGATTTGGTCGCCTCTCTCTTTGCTACGCTGGAAGGGACTATTTTGATGAATGAGTTGCCCCCTAACGGGAAGCTACAATTTAATGTCGTAAATCTGGATAACACCCACGAGGTTCTCTTGGTTATCGGTAACCAGCAACGAGGTGACTTTGTATTGGGTCATCTGCTTTTCAGCCACAATCAGCTTCTCGTTTGGATGGATGGATCGAGGATGAAGCGTTGCGATGTCGATCGCGTGGATGCCAAAAAACTTCGTCTGGAGACGCTCCATCGCACGGCGAATATCCCCATCGGTGATGATGCCCAAAAGCTTTCCCTGCTCACAGATGACAATGAGTCCCAAGCCACCCTTGCTGATCGCATGGATCATCTCGGTCGCTGAACAATCGGGGCTAACAACAGGTAAATTATCCTTGCGCATCACATTTTCAACGGTCATCAACAAGCGACGACCAAGACTACCGCCCGGATGAAGGCGAGCAAAATCAAGACTGGTGAATCCACGCATCTGCATCAAAGCCACCGCCAAAGCATCTCCCATCGCCATTTGAGCCGTGGTCGATGTGGTTGGCGCTAAATGTAAAATACACGCCTCATGCTTCACCGCTACATCTAAATGGACATCCGCATTTTTGGCCAAAGCAGAGTTGGAATTACCGGTCATCGCAATGAGCGTATTTTTATTGGCATGAATAAACGGCACAATTTTAAGGATCTCATCGGTCTCCCCAGAATAAGAGAGCGCGAGGATAATATCCTGCGGAGAAATCATACCCAAATCACCATGAAAAGCCTCCCCCGGATGGAGGAAGAAACTCGGCGTACCCGTACTGGCCAAGGTGGCCGCTATCTTACGACCTACCAAGCCCGACTTGCCCATCCCTGTGACAATCAACTTCCCTTCGCTGGCAAGAATCTGCTCCACAGCCACTGCAAAAGAATCGTCCAAAGTCTCCTCTAAGTGTTTGAGCGCCAAGGCCTCAGTATGAATCGTCCGACGTGCTAAGTCTATAATCTGTGTCTTCTTATCTAAAGTCATAGCAATGATTTTATTACGTTTTCTAAATCGTTCAGGTAGAGCATATTTGGGCCATCACTCAAGGCATGATCGGGATCGGGATGAACCTCAAAAAAGAAACCATTTGCCCCAAAAGCCTTGGCCGCAAGTGCCATAGCGGGCACAAATTCACGATTTCCGCCTGTTTTACCTCCGGCAGCACCCGGACGCTGTACCGAATGGGTGCAATCCATCACCACCGTCGGCGCGATCTTCAACATATCGGGGATATTGCGGAAGTCAACCACCAAATTATTATAGCCAAAAGCATTTCCTCGTTCGGTCAGCCAAATCTCTTTCGCACCCGACTCAGCCGCCTTTTCATAGGGATATTTCATATCTACACCCGACAGAAACTGCGCCTTTTTGATATTTACAATCTTACCCGTTTTAGCCGCCGCAACCAACAAATCGGTCTGCCGGCAGAGAAAAGCAGGAATTTGAATCACATCGACCACCTCGCCCACAGGCTTGGCTTGCCACGATTCATGAATATCGGTCAGCAGTTTCAACCCCCACTTCTCTCGTACATCGGAGAGCATTTGCAGGCCTTTTTCCATCGTCACCCCCCGATAAGAGGAGAGTGCAGTACGATTCGCTTTGTCAAAAGAGGCTTTAAAGAGGATCTCCGTCCCCAATGAACGATTGATAGCCACTAATTTAGCCGCCACTTCATCTAAAAGTTCAGCACTTTCTATCACACACGGTCCAGCGATAAATACCATATCTTAATTTTTTAATAATCCATTTTTCATTTGCAGAAAGGCTTCGGCACGCTCCAAATCCTGTGGCGTGTCAATCCCGATCGTCTCCACGGTAGAGATGCCTACCCCAATCCGATAGCCATTTTCAATCCAACGAAGTTGCTCCAAAGATTCCGCCTGCTCCAACAACGACTGCGGCAAAGCAGTCACCGCCCGCAAAACATCACTCCGAAAGGCATACATCCCTATGTGTTTATAAAAAATATGCTTTGTCAGCCACTCCGACCGCTCCACACCCCGCAAATAGGGAATCACAGAACGCGAGAAGTAGATCGCCCGCGACTGAGCATCCAAAACCACTTTCGGTGAGTTCGGATTTTCCAAGGCCGCCAAGCCATCGTCAACCGTAAAAGGCTTCACCAAGGTGGCAATATCGGTCTCTGGATTGTCAAAACAGCGGCAGATCGCCTCAATTTGAGAAGCTTGGATAAACGGCTCATCCCCCTGCACATTAATCACCACATCATAGGGTTGTCCTTGTTTGCAATACGCCTCATAGCAACGATCTGTGCCACTTTTATGCGTTGCTGAGGTCATCTCCACCTTGCCTCCGAATTGCTGCACAGCATCATAAATGCGCTGATCATCTGTGGCCACCACAGCATCATCCAACAAACCGGCCACCTGTTCGTAAACACGCTGAATCATCGGCTTTCCGCCCAACAGTGCCAACGGCTTCCCCGGAAAGCGTGTCGAGGCATAACGAGCCGGTATAATTGCAATAAATTTCATCACTATTTTCTTTAGACGCAACAGCAAAAAGTGAAAATCAAGGAACAAACAGATCAACCCTTCATTTTCACTTTTTTTTCAATGCTCTTTTTATTTTATATTAAGGCCAGTTTCAACACATCTGCATTCGTTCGTACATAACAGAAGGTGAGCCCTTTCACATATTCCGCCTTGATCTCGGAAATATCCTTGCGGTTCTCCTCCGAGAGAATCAACTCCGTAATGCCAGCACGCTTAGCCGCGAGGATTTTTTCCTTGACACCACCCACTGGCATCACCCGCCCACGTAACGTTGTTTCGCCCGTCATAGCAATACGATCTTTCACCGCGCGCCCCGTATAGGTCGAGACGATGGAGGTGACCATCGTAATGCCCGCCGAAGGACCATCTTTGGGGATAGCCCCTTCGGGAACGTGAATATTGATGTCATTCTTCTCAAACATTGCGGGATCAATGCCCAATTCTTTATGGTGCGCCATCACCCATTCGTGGGCAATGGTGGCCGACTCTTTCATCACGTCACCCAAGTTACCTGTCAGGCTGATTTTGCCTTTTCCGGGCGTTAAAAGCGACTCAATATAGAGGATGTCACCCCCTACTTCCGTCCATGCCAAGCCCGTCACCACACCGACCATGCCGCCCACTTCGTACTCCTCTTGGAGGTACTTGGGGATACCCAACACCTTTTCGATCTCCTTGGCCGAATATTCAGGAGCAAAGGCCTCTTCCGAAGCGATCTGCTTAGCCCGCGCACGTGCCAATTTGGCCAAATGTTTATCTAAAGCACGGACACCTGACTCCCGTGTATAACCCGAAATAATTTGATCAATACCTGTGGCGGCAAGGATCATTTCTTGCTCTTTAATGCCATGTGCCTCACGTTGTTTGGCCACCAAGTGCCGCAAGGCAATCTGCACCTTATCCTCCTCCAAGTAGCCCGGAATATTGATCATCTCCATACGGTCACGCAAGGCGGGGTTGATGTTGTTCACATTATTGGCAGTAGCGATAAAAAGCACCTTAGAAAGATCATATTCTAAGTCGAGGTAGTTATCGTGAAAAGTCGTATTCTGCTCCGGATCAAGTACCTCCAAGAGTGCACTGGAGGGGTCTCCATGGTTGCTGACGGTCACTTTGTCCACCTCATCCAAGATAATCACCGGATTGGAGGAGCCACAACGTTTGATGGTCTGAATAATTCGACCCGGCATAGCACCGATATAGGTGCGACGATGTCCGCGGATCTCCGCTTCATCATGCAGACCACCCAGCGAAATACGTCCGAATTTACGTCCAAGTGCTGCTGCCACCGACTTGCCAAGGGAGGTTTTACCCACACCCGGAGGGCCATAGAGGCAGAGTATCGGGGACTTGAGGTCGCCCTTCAATTTAATAACGGCCAAGTGCTCCAAAATGCGATCCTTGACCTCGTCCAAACCAAAATGGTCATGATCAAGTTGCTCGCGTGCAGCTTGCAGATCGAGTTTATCTTTGGTTGTCTCATTCCATGGCAACTCCAGCATCAGTTGCAAATAGGTCATCTGCACCGAATATTCTGCCACCGCAGGATTGAGACGCTCTAATTTCAGCACCTCTTTTTCGAAAAATTCACCGATCTCTTTCGACCACTGCTTCTTTCCGGCATCTTCACGCAATTTGTCGATCTCAGCATCTGCCCCATCCCCCAATTCGTCTTGGATGGTACGCATCTGCTGCTGGAGGTAGTAGTCTCGCTGTTGACGGTCAATCTCCTGTTTTACCTTCTCCTGAATCTCATTTTTCAACGTGGCCAGTTGCTGCGCACGGATCAGAATTTCCAACAATTTGCGCGCACGCACCAACATTCCGGGAGCTTCAAGCAGTGCCTGACGCTCCTCATCCGAGAAATCCATGTTGGTACAGATGAAGTTGATGATACCGCGCTTCGAATCAATATTCTTAATGGCAAACGAGGCCTCTTTCGGAATATCGGGCGAGGAGTTAATGACATCCAGCGCCACATCGCGAATTGACTCGATGAGTGCCTCAAACTCCACATTTTTAACATCGGCCATCAGGTCATTCAAAGGGGTAACCATCGCCTTGAAATAGGGTTCTGTGGTCAAATACTCCCCAATCTCTATCTTTTTGAGACCGTTCAGGATCACCGTAAGGCTACCATTGGGCATCTCTAAAATCTTGACGATACGCGCTGCCGTACCCACTTTATACATGTCATCGGGGGTGGGATTTTCTAAACCGCCCTCCTTTTGGAGAACAGCACCCAAAATACCATCGCCCGCCTGCACCTCACGCACCAAGCGAATGCTCTTTTCGCGCCCCACCGTGATCGGTGTGATCGCACCCGGAAAGAGCACCGAGCTGCGAAGCGCCAAAATGGAGAGCGTTTCGGGAATATTGGGCTCCTCAACCGGCTCTTCATCGTTCATAACAATCGGAATGACCTTGTGTTTCCCATCAAAAAGTTCGGGCATCGCACTCAAGTCGTCAAGTTCCATCGTCTCTATTTTATTTTTTTTACTCATACTATGCTATCATCAGTTTGCAAAGATAACGATTTTTTGGCAATTATTATTTTAGATTACATAGATTGTTGCCGATCACAGCACAACACCCGACATAAGTACACAAACGGCTTTTTTTCGGGTTTTTCATCGGGTTGACATCCACGGCCATCTATTTTCTGCTCCCCACATCTGTCACCGTGAGGTGGCTTTAACCCACCAAGGTAGTCTCTTCGGCCTCCGCGAAGTCATCACACACCAAAGGGGATTGTCGCGCTCATTGGAAAAACCGTGTAAAATACCCTATTTATGTTGTAAAAGTAAAATAAACGCATCATTCACACCACTTTTCACAAATGACAGGTCTATTTCAACTTTGTTTTCCTATCTTTGCGCAAATTAGAATAACAAAAAAAGAGATTTAAGAAACTGTTTTTATATGCTCTAAAGCATTCAACTAACTGCAAATTTATGTTCAAAACCTATATACGGCTCTTGGGATTTACCAGACCAATCAGCCGATACGCTGTCCCTTATTTCCTCTACGCCATCCTCTACGCTGTCTTCAACACCTTCAACTACGCGATGATCATCCCGATCATGAAGACGATGTTTTTGGATGATTTTGTCTTTCAGCCCGTCTATGATTTCCCGGCGCTCACTTTGGAGGGCGTTACCTTCAGTTCGGTACTGAACTATATCTACACCTTCTTCTTCGGTGCTGATTTCAACATGCCCTATATGCTGACCATGTTGGCGACGATCACCATCATCACCAATTTACTGAGCAACTTATTCCGCTATTTGAGTGCTTGGACGGTCGAAAATATGCGTACACGCACCCTTCAACGGATGCGTAACGAGATGTTTGACAAAATTGCCAGTATGGACGTTGCCTTCTTCAGCGATCAGCGGAAGGGGAACATCATTTCAAAGATCACCTCCGATGTTTCGGTCGTGCAATTTTGCATTACCAACACCCTACAAGTAGCTTTCCGTGAACCCTTTCTAATCATCGGATTCCTTGTGCTGATGCTCTCCATTTCGTGGCAACTGTCGATCTTCTCGGTACTCTTTTTGCCTGTTGTCGCCCTCATCATCGGCAGTATTGTCAAGCGGTTACGCCATCCGGCACGGGAGGGACAGGAGCGCATGGGCGATATGGTCAGCACCCTTGATGAATCTCTTTCAGGCATCAAGGTGATCAAGAGCTACAACGCCTCCAATTATATCCGCCGCAAATTCTTCGGCATCAACGCCGAATTTTCGCGACTCATGCTCTCCATGGCACGGAGACAGCAGTTAGCCTCCCCGATGAGTGAGTTTTTAGGCATCTCTGCCGTGGCCGTGTTGATCGTCTTCGGAGGGGCTTTGGTGACTGCCGGATCACTCAGTGCCGCTGGCTTTGTCGCCTTCATCGCTGCTTTTTCTCAAATCACACGCCCTGTGCGTTCGTTTATCGACCAATTCGCCAATATCAACCAAGGTATCGCCGCCGGAGATCGTATCTTTGAGCTGTTAGATGCCCAGTGTGATATTCAGGATAAGCCCAATGCCAAAACCCTCACCACTTTTCGTGACACGTTGGAATTTCGGGATGTTCACTTCTCCTATGAGAGCGATCGCGAGGTGATCAAGGGCATCTCTTTCCAAGTTAAAAAGGGTGAGACCGTTGCCATTGTTGGCCCTTCAGGTGGAGGGAAATCCACCTTGAGTGAGCTGATCCCTCGTTTTTACGACCCCAATGCCGGCGCAATTTTGATTGACGGCATCGACCTGCGCGACTACACCCAATGTAGCCTGCGCGATCACATGAGCGTTGTATCACAAGATACGATCCTCTTTAATGACACCATCGAGGGCAACATCGCCATGGGCAAGGCCGGAGCTTCACGCACCGAGATCATCGCTGCGGCTCAGGTGGCCAACGCCCACGACTTTATCTCTGATACCCCGCTGGGCTATGGCACAAATATCGGTGATCGTGGTGTAAAACTCTCTGGCGGACAACGTCAGCGGCTCTCCATCGCACGTGCAGTTTTGAAAAATCCAGATATTCTGATCTTAGACGAGGCCACCTCCGCATTGGACACCGAGAGCGAAAAACTCGTGCAAGATGCGCTGAATAACCTTCTCAAAGGCCGCACCTCTATCGTTATTGCCCACCGGTTGAGTACCATCCACAACGCCAACAAGATCATAGTCATCGACCAAGGGGGCATCATCGAACAGGGCACGCACGCTGTACTAATGGCTCAAAATGGCGTCTATGCCAAGTTGATTGAGATGCAAAGTTTAGTGTAGTCTTTCCCGACCTGTTCCATCATCAACCCAACGTGCTCCAACGCCCTCCGATTTGGCATGAAAGATTCGCCTTTGAGAGAGGGCGGTTTCAATAGTTTTTTATATATTTGCAACTTCTATCCCCTTAGGGGATGGTCAACTGGGCAAGAATAAAACTAAAGATATGAAATTCAAAGAGTATAAAGGATTCGACTTGGCAGACGTGGCCAACGACATTCTCCAGCTTTGGGATGCAGAAGAGACTTTTCACAAAAGCATCTCTACCCGCGAGGGTCACCCAACCTTTGTCTTCTATGAAGGCCCTCCATCAGCGAATGGCAAACCGGGTATTCACCACGTCATGGCACGTACAATCAAAGATGTTTTCTGCCGCTACAAGACCCAACAAGGCTATTTGGTACAACGCAAAGCCGGTTGGGATACCCACGGCCTTCCCGTTGAATTGGGGGTAGAGAAGAAACTCGGCATCACCAAGGAGAACATCGGCCACACCATCTCCATTGAGGAGTATAACCGCACCTGCCGTGAGGCGGTGATGGAATTTACAGGCGCTTGGGAAGACCTCACGCGCAAGATGGGCTATTGGGTCAATATGGATGATCCCTACATCACCTACGACAACAAATATATCGAAACGCTGTGGTATCTGCTCAAGCAACTTTTCGACAAAGGACTCCTCTACAAAGGTTACACCATTCAACCCTATTCGCCCGCTGCCGGCACAGGGCTCTCGACCCATGAATTGAACCAACCCGGTTGCTACCGCGATGTTAAAGATACCACCTGCACCGCTCAATTTCAAATAATTCGCAACACACAGAGTGAAAAGCTCTTCGAGGGTACTTTGGGAACGCTCTATTTTTTAGCGTGGACAACCACTCCGTGGACGTTACCTTCTAATACCGCCTTGGCCGTTGGCGCAAACATTGATTACGTACGGGTCAAGTGTCGCAACCCCTATACTGAAATCGAACAGACCGTCATCTTGGCCAAAGAGCTTGTGCCATCTTATTTCACCAAGAAGATGGAGGGTACCTTCGAAGTAGAAGATATGATTTGGAAAGGAGAGGAGTTGGTTGGCATCCGCTACGAGCAACTACTGCCGTGGGTAAAGCCAGCAGGCGATGCGTTTCGCGTCATTGCAGGCGACTTTGTCACCACCTCCGATGGTACGGGCATTGTCCACATCGCCCCCACCTTTGGTGCAGATGATGATCGCGCCGCCAAAACCGCCGGCATCGCGCCGTTGTTTTTAGTCGATAAGGCGGGGAAAAATCAACCGATGGTCGATCGAATGGGTAAATTTTTCCTGCTTGACGAATTGGATGAAGGATTCGTGCTGAACAACGTTGACCGCAAAAAATATAGTCTCTATGCAGGTCGCTTTGTCAAGAATGCCTACAATGAAGCACTCACAGAGGCAGATTCCACCTTGGACATTGATATTTCGGTGATGCTCAAGGCTACCAACCAAGTCTTTAAAATCGAAAAACATACCCACTCCTACCCTCATTGCTGGCGTACCGACAAGCCCGTGCTTTATTACCCTTTAGACTCTTGGTTTGTCCGCACCACCGCGCTCCGTGAGCGGATGATTGCGCTCAACAAGACCATTCGTTGGCGTCCTGAATCCACCGGAACAGGTCGTTTTGGCAAATGGTTAGAGGGTCTTGTGGACTGGAACTTATCGCGCTCTCGTTTTTGGGGAACACCCCTGCCCATTTGGGCTACCGAAGATTATAGCGAACTCAAATGTATCGGATCGGTCGAAGAGTTGATGACCGAGATTGAGAAGGCTATTCAAGCGGGGCTGATGAAGGAAAATCCCTATAAAGATTTCAAGATAAACGATATGTCAAAGGCCAATTACGCCGTTGACAAACTCGATTTACACCGTCCTTTTGTCGACTCCATCGTGTTGCTCTCCTCTAAGGGTGAGCCCATGCACCGTGAGAGCGACCTGATCGATGTGTGGTTTGATTCGGGCGCTATGCCCTATGCCCAGTTGCACTACCCCTTCGAAAACAGTGGTGCCGACTTTCAAAAGGTCTTCCCTGCCGATTTCATTGCCGAAGGGGTCGATCAAACACGTGGTTGGTTCTTCACCTTACATGCCATCGCTTCGATGCTTTTCGATTCGGTAGCTTTTAAGAACATCATCTCCAACGGCTTGGTGTTAGACAAAAATGGTAACAAAATGTCTAAGCGCTTGGGAAATGCCGTTGATCCCTTTGAGGTGCTCTCCACCTATGGTGCAGATGCAACCCGCTGGTATATGATCGCCAACTCGCAACCTTGGGACAACCTTAAATTCGATACCGAAGGCATTGACGAGGTGCGCCGCAAATTCTTTGGCACACTCTACAATACCTACTCCTTCTTTGCCCTCTACGCCAATGTTGATGGCTTCACCGGCCAAGAGGCTGAAGTACCTATGGCTCAACGGCCAGAGATCGATCGCTGGATCATCTCGTTGCTCCACACCTTGGTCGAAAAGGTCACCAACGCACTTGAGAACTACGATCCCACGCCCGCAGCCCGTATGATCCAAGATTTTGTCGGCGAGAACCTCTCTAATTGGTATGTGCGTCTGAATCGCAAGCGGTTTTGGGGTGGTAAGATTAATCAGGATAAGTTAGCCGCCCACCAAACACTCTATACTTGTTTGGAGACGGTCGCTATGCTCTCCGCCCCGTTTGCACCATTTATGGCTGATCGTCTTTTCCGCGATTTGAATGCGGTCAGCGGTCGCCACAAAGACGAAAGCATCCACCTCTCCACCTTCCCAAAAGCTGATTCAAAGTGCATTGACACCCTCTTAGAGGAGCGCATGGCATTGGCTCAACAGGTCTCCTCCATGGTTTTGGCACTCCGTCGCAAGGTCAACATCAAGGTACGCCAACCATTGAGTAAAATTCTGATCCCCGTCTTAGATCCCACCATGGCTCGCCATATCGAGGCTGTTCGCGACCTCATCCTCAACGAAGTGAACATCAAAGAATTGGAACTTATTGAGAAGACGACAGGACTCATCACCAAGCGCATCAAGCCCAACTTCAAAACCCTTGGGCCAAAGTACGGCAAGCAGATGAAGCAGATCGCCGCCTTGACCGCCACCTTTACCCAAGAGCAGATTGCAGCCATCGAAGCTGCGCCTGAGACAACATTGGACGTGGCCGGCGAGCAACTTGTGGTCACCCCCATAGATTTTGAAATCACCTCTGAGGATATGCCGGGCTGGTTGGTTGCCACTGAAGGTCGACTGACTGTCGCACTCGACATTACCATCACCGATGCTCTTCGTGCCGAAGGTGTGGCACGCGAGTTGATTAATCGCATCCAAAATATCCGCAAGGATTCAGGTTTCGAGGTGACCGATAGAATTCGCGTGGAGATTGAAGCAAAACCGTGTGTTGCCACTGCAATTTCAGGCTATGTTAATATGATCGCGGCACAGACGCTCGCCACCGAAATAAGGCCTTCAACTACCCCACAAGGGGCTTTTATCGTCACCACGGAGATAGATGAAATTCCACTTATAATTGCCGTAACCAAATTATAGTTAAGTTTATTCTGTAATATTTTGTTATTTACAAAAAAATGTATAATTTTACATAAACCCTATAAGGAAAAGCATTATGTCCGATACAGAAAAAACAAGATACAGCGATACCGAATTGGAGGTTTTCAAGCAGCTGATTTTACAAAAGCTCGAAAATGCTCGTTCGGACTATGAATTGCTTCGAGCAACCATTACGCATACAGCAGACAACGATACCGAAGATACCTCGCCCACCTTCAAGGTGCTGGAAGAGGGCGCAACCACCCTCTCCAAGGAGGAGAGCGGACGATTAGCAGCCCATCAGCTCAAGTTCATCCGCAACCTCGAAATGGCTCTTATTCGCATCGAAAACAAGAGCTATGGTATTTGCAAAACCACAGGGAAATTGATTCCCAAAGAACGCCTGATGAAGGTTCCTCATGCTACGGAATGTATTGAGGCTAAAGAGGGTCGCAAATAAGAAGCTGTTTTGAATTGATGTAAATAACTTCAGCAACAAATTCAAACAATTTCTAAATTTCAACAAGATAAAATAGAAATGGCAGTCCAGAGGGGCTGTCATTTTTTTATTCAATTATACGTATAGGCAAGAGAAATACGTTACTTTTGCATCTATGCTATCCAGATTCTGCATCCTCCTGTTCTTCTTACTTTCCGCGACAAACGTCTGTGTGGCTCGCGCAAAGCACATCAGTATGCACTCAAGCCCCATCTTGTCGGCGGATAGCTTGCAAAAAACCTCGATCGACAGCATGAACACGGTCGTCACCGAACGGAATCGGAAACTTTACGACAGCATTCAAGCTAAAACCAGCCGTCGAGCCGTCCCTCGTATGCTCTATAAAATACTCTTTATCAAGCCCGTACTCGACTCAACAGCCAACGGTGTTGTCCTTGATGAGGGTAAGCTTTATAAGCCTTACGCTGATAAAACCATCGGCACGATCGCAATTATTCGGGACAATGTCTTCAATGAAAAGGGAAATTGGTTTGAACGCACCGGCAATAAAATCCATGTGATCACCCGCGAACGCATCATCCGCCGGGATCTGCTCTTCAAGTCGGGAGATCCGATTGATCCAGAACTTATCGTGCGCAACAAGCAACTGCTGCGTTCGCGCGACTATCTTTCTGATGCAGTTATCGAGCTGATACCCAATACTGAAGACACAACACTTGTCGATATTATCATTCGTACCCGCGACAGCTGGACCATTAGCGCCGACGCGGGAATTCATGGTGAGGGACACACGATGTTCGGACTTTCCGATGCCAATATTCTCGGCTGGGGAAATGAGCTCAATATCAAAACCCATTTTAATCGCAACAACTTCGATTACGGAGGAAATATTTTCCAATATAAGATCCCCAATATTTTAGGCACATTTTTCGAAGCCGACTTTTCCGCCGGCCGCAATTTCTACAATTCAGAGCTCAAACTCGATATACGTAAGCAGTTCATCCGTCCTACCGATTACGAGTTGGGTGTAAACTATCAGGATGTCAAGGCGAAAACGTATCGCATTGACAAGGACACGGCCGAGTTGGTGCGTCTCCGAAGCATTGATCTTTGGGCCGGAATCTCCAGATATATCAAGGGGATGAAATCCAGTATTTTTTTTACCGGCCGCTACAACTATGAAAAATACAGGCTGCGACCTGAGGTCTCCATCATGCACAATCCGGTTTTTCATAACACCGACAACCTCCTTTTAGGAATAGGTCTCTATCGAGAGAAGTTCTATTCGGCCAGTATGATCTACGGTTTTGGTAATCGAGAGTATTTGGCTACCGGCTACAAAGCGGAGTTAATGGGTGGGTATTCGTGGGGTGAATTTAATAACAACATCTACTTGGGAATGGGTTACAAGACCGGTGGATTCACAGGCATGGGTTACTTGATGGGTGGTTTCACCTTGGGTAGCTACATCGCACCTCACGATGGAAGTTGGAATCGAAGTGCCATAGATATTGACCTACGCTGGTTCTCCAACCTCTTTATTGTCCGCCGCAATCGCATCCGTCAATTCCTCTCCTTGAACTACACACAGGGCTGGAATCGTGGCACAGGCAGCAATGAATTGATCAGCTTTACCCACGACAATGGCCTGCAAACCATCCGCGAATATGTGACCGGTATCAACCGCATCGTTTTAAATACGGAAACGGTGGTCTTTACCCCCTACCAACCCCTTGGATTTCGCATCGCGGTCTTCGGATTTGCCGACTTTGGCTTGTTGGGGAACTCGGCCAATATGTTTAAAAACAACTTCTTCGCCTCTTTCGGCATCGGCCTCCGCATTCGAAATGAACGACTTATTTTCAAAGCCATTCAGCTCCGTTTAGGAATCGCTTTAGGGAAACACGGATTGGTGGACAGCCAATATTTCCGCGCATCCAACAGCCCTCACATGGAACAATACCGCTATCTCCCCACCCGTCCAGAGATCGTCGGATTTTACTAACGCTCAATATTTTACAAAGGCAAATGCCCCTTCCAAAGAAGGAGCATCTGCACCGAACTTTCTATTAAAAAACAGCTTCTTAGGCGTTTTACTCGAGCCCAGTCTCAATGTCGACACCATCTACTTTAATTTCACTATCCCCATTTGTAATGGTGATAGTGCCGGTAGTACCATTTACTTGGATTTTACGATCTCCATCTTTAATGGTGATGGATTTGACCTTCCCCGAAGGCGACAGACCCAATTTCTCCGTTTTCAACTGCTTCCTATTAATCTTCAAGTTGATTTTGCCTTTCGAATTTTTGTCTATTTTCACACTCTTTTCCATCCCTGAATCGGCATCTACCTGCACCTTACCGGCCTGCTTCGTGGTAATCAAAACCACCGCCTCGTTACCAGAGGCATCATAATTTTGGATAGATTGAGCATCTTTGAGTACCGTTACCGATTGAATGTTAGCCGGATCTATCTGAGACATCTCTGCCTTCGTAATTTTTTTGCCATCCACCATAATCAGCCGCAGGCTCTTATCCAATTCATCGCTCTTATCATCGCCAAAACCAACCACAACCACATCGTCCATTGCCACACCGTCTATTGTCACCACACCGTCTATCGACTTTGCATAGGATTCCTGTTTGGTCTCATTCTTATTGTCTAACTTCGGTTGTTGTGGTTGCCCGTGATGTTTCAAGGAGATCGCCACCTGTGTATTGGGTTGGACGGATGTCGTTACAGTTTGATAATTAGGACAAATAACTTCAAGGGTTTCCTGCTTCGTGATCGTCAGTGAAAAGCGCCCTTCGGCATCGGTTATGGCCGTATTGTCTGTTCCGACAAGGCGCACAGTCGCTCCTGCCAAAGGACCTTGATTACTTCGGATCACTCCCGACACTGTCCCCGTCCGCTCATTCTTCGGCGCTATTTGAGACGATTGCTTACCCGGCAATTTTTCGCTTTTAGAGGCATAGGTTGTTTCAGCAAAAGCACTGAGTGCTAATCCCACAAGAGGCAGTACAAAGAGTGCCTTCGCACCAGCCCACATAGATGATCGTTTGCGCAACATCATAATAATACGGTTTTTAAGTTTGCTATTATTGAAACTGTTCGCCATCGAGTACCACCTCCGGCCAGCAGCCTTTTTTATTAATAAAAGTTGATATTCCTTTTCATCCACACCGCTACGTATCACGGCCTGATCGGCTTCATATTCGTGAATCGCACGCAACTCGGCCCTAAGCAACCACATTGCCGGATTAAACCATTGCAAGCAGCTCATCAAGTCGGTCACCAAGAGATCAAATGAGTGTCCGCAACGAATGTGTTCTCGCTCGTGGGTAATAATTTCCGACCCATTTTCTGCATAGTCGGCATCGGATATCACAATCCAGTGCATCCAACTAAAAGGCATGATGGCTTGGGGTTGTCGCGAGAGGATCAATCCATCTTCAAGTCTCTCCAATCGGCCACGATGAATCATGCGCATGATCCTCACAAGAGAGACAAGGGTCAATCCTAATGTCAACACCGCACCCAAGATAAAAAGCGGAGAGGTGATGGTCGTCCAAGAGAAAGAGGGCACCACAAGTTCCGACACCGGCTCCATCACCACAGGTATAGCAAGCGTATCCATCACCACAGGGGCTTCTCGCTCAATGGTTAACACACAAAACGGAAGCACAAAGGCGAGCATCATCGCCACCAAGACAACCACACGATTGAGCCGATGCAAGGTTTCGCGGCTCAAGAGCAACTTATAAAAGAGGTAAAAAACAGCCAAGCACACCCCTACTTTCAAATTATAGATGATAAATGCCTCCATACTATTTCTGTTTTTCTATGCGGAGAATCAAAGCCTTCAACTCCTCCACCGAAATTTTTTCTTCTTCCACCAAGGTGGATACTGCCCCCAAATAAGAGTCTCTAAAATAGGTGTCAATCACCTTGTGAAGCCGCCCTTTACGGAAGGTCTCCGCCGTCACAATCGGATAATATTGGTAGGTCGATCCAAAGGCGTTGTGCGCCAAATAGCCCTTGGATTCCAACGAGCGCACCATGGTTGATACGGTATTGAAATGGGGTTTTGGATCGGCTGAAAAAGCCACCAATTCCCGCACGAAAAGCGCCCCTTTATCCCAAAATTGGAGCATCAATTCCTCCTCTTTTTTTGTCAATTTTTCCATTACTATTCTATTCTTGCGACAAATGTAACTAAAAAATATTCACATGCAACTATTTTTTATAGTTTTATCACTATAAAATGCAGTTTTCTCTCTATCCCCATGGCAAGCAGGAGAGAGAGAATACTATTATTCTACTGTAAAAGAATTAGTTATGCAAGAAATAGCTTCTTACTATCAAATCACTCTGGATGATAGCCAATGTCTTCAATTTGATGGATGCGGTCATTGGCCGCAGTGACAGCAAGGAGATCGCAACGATTATTTTCGGCGGTTTCGGCGTGACCTTTCACCCAAATGAACTGCACATGATGTCGCCGGTAAGCGCGCAGAAAGCGAGACCATAGATCGGGATTTTTCTTCCCCTGAAAGCCTTTTTTCTCCCAGCCGAAGAGCCATTTTTTGGTTACCGCATCGACCACATACTTTGAATCGGAATAGATGGTCACATCACTACCTTCAAATTTGAGCGTTTCAAGTGCCACACAGGCCGCCATAAGTTCCATCCGATTGTTGGTTGTCAAGCGAAATCCTTGGGACAACTCCTTACGGAACTTGCCGGAGATCAAGACTGTACCATAGCCTCCCGGGCCGGGATTACCCAGCGCAGAACCATCGGTGTAGATCGTGATAGCGGGCACGGAGCAAGCAGATCTTAGTGCAGTGCATTGAGTTGCTCCTTGAGGGCAGCAATTTGCGCTTGGGCATCGACTTGTTTCGCCTGCTCGTTGGCAACGACCTTAGCGGGAGCGGATTGAACAAAGCGCTCATTGGAGAGCTTTTTGGTCACACTGGCAAGGAAACCTTCTAAATAGGTCAACTCATTGGTTAATTTCGTCCGCTCGGCTTCGACATCAATCCGTCCCGCCAAAGGGACAAAATATTGGGTTGTCTTCACCAAGAAGGCGGCAGCGGTAGCATCTTTCTCCGTGATGAGGCGAACTTCGGAAAGATTGGCCATTTTGAGCAGCACAGGGAGGTAAACAGCGGGATAGTTCTCATCTGCAATAACTTCGAGCACCAAAGCATCTTTGAGTGGCAACCCTTTCTGCTTGCGAATATTGCGCACAGCGGTGATGATCTCTTTGACCCATTCGAAGCGAGCGAGTAACGGTTCATCAACGGATACGGATTTCGGTTGAAGAACGCACATGATAGATTCGCCAGCCTTGCGCGGAGCAAGATCGTGCCAAATTTCCTCGGTAACGAAGGGCATAAAGGGATGAAGCAGTCGCAAAAGTTGATCGAAAAACTCCTTGGCCATAGCTAAGGTCGCCGCATCAATCGGATGTTGGTAGGCGGGCTTAATCATCTCTAAATACCAGCCACTGAAGTCGTTCCAAAAGAGTTTATAGACAGCCATAAAGGCTTCAGAAATGCGGTAGGCCGCAAAGTCAGCTTCTATCTCGGCAAGTGTTTTGTTGAGCGTTGTCGAGAACCACTCCGCTGCCAAGCGGTTGGTCTCACTCGCTGTTAAGGTCGTGTCTACCTGCCAACCATTGATTAGGCGGTAGGCATTCCAAATTTTATTGCCAAAATTACGTCCTTGCTCGCAGAGCGCCTCCTCGAACATCACATCGTTACCCGCAGAGGCAGAGAGAAGCATAGCCCCCCGCATACCGTCAGCGCCATATTGGGCAATTAGGTCGAGCGGGTCTGGTGAATTTCCCAACTGCTTCGACATCTTGCGACCCAATTTGTCGCGCACGATACCTGTAAAGTAGACATGGCTGAAGGGTGCTGTATTGCGGTATTCGTAGCCTGCCATGATCATGCGAGCCACCCAAAAGAAGATAATATCGGGGGCGGTTACCAAGTCGTTGGTAGGATAGTAGTAGTTTATTTCACGGTTGTTGGGTTGGCGAATGCCATCAAAAACCGAAATCGGCCACAGCCAAGAGGAGAACCACGTATCTAACACATCTTCATCTTGACGCAGGTCACTGAGTTGCAGTGTGTCATCACCCGCTTTGGCTCGTGCCAACAGAAGGGCTTCTTCCGCGTTCTCAGCTACCACATAGCCTCCTTTGGGAAGGTAGTAGGCCGGAATACGTTGCCCCCACCACAGTTGGCGCGAGATGCACCAATCTTTGATGTTTTCCATCCAATGGCGATAGGTATTTTTATATTTTTCGGGGACAAAACGGATCACATCTTCGAGTACCGCCCGGGTGGCAGGTTTCGCGATCTGCTCCATCGACATAAACCATTGCATGGAGAGTTTCGGCTCGATGACCACACCCGTTCGTTCCGAATAGCCCACGTTGTTGACATAGTCTTCGGTCTTCTCAAGTAGCCCTGCCTCAGCAAGATCCTGTTCAATCTGCTTGCGCACAGCAAAGCGTTCTTGTCCAACGTAAAGGCCTACTTTGTCATTAATTGTACCATCGTCATTGAAGATGTCAATGGTCTCTAAGCCATATTTCTCACCCAGCATATAGTCGTTCACATCGTGGGCGGGCGTGACCTTCAGAGCCCCTGTGCCAAATTCAATATCAACATAGGTATCGCGGATGACCGGAATGGAGCGACCAACCAAGGGCACGATAACCCGTGCATCGGTAGGTAAAGCACTGTAACGTTCATCGTTGGGGTTAACACAGAGTGCCGTATCGCCCAAAATCGTCTCCGGACGCGTAGTGGCAACAATCAGTGAATGATTTGTTCCCTCCACCTGATAGCGAAGGTAGTAGAGTTTGCCGTGGGACTCTTTGAAGATCACCTCCTCATCGGAGAGTGCCGTCTTGGCGGCCGGATCCCAGTTGACCATCCGCACACCACGGTATATTTTTCCTTTTTTATAGAGGTCGCAAAAGACTTTGAGGACGCTCTCTGTGCGAACTTCATCCATGGTAAAGCAGGTGCGATCCCAGTCACAAGAAGCGCCTAACTTCCTCAGTTGTTGGAGAATCATTCCACCATATTGCTCCTTCCACGCCCAAGCGTGTTCCATAAATTGCTCCCGCGAAAGCGATGATTTCTCGATGCCCTCAGCACGCAACTTAGCCACCACTTTGGCCTCAGTGGCAATGGAGGCGTGATCCGTACCCGGCACCCAGCAGGCATTCATCCCCATCATTCGGGCGCGGCGCACCAGCACATCTTGCAAAGTATTGTTGAGCATATGCCCTATGTGCAACATTCCCGTCACATTGGGGGGAGGGATGACAATGGTATAGGGCTTCCTTTCGTCGGGTTCAGAGTGGAAAAGTCGATGTTCCATCCAGTAGTCATACCACTTCTGTTCAATCTCCTGCGGAGCATATTTGTCAGCGATCTGCATAGCGCGTTCTATTTATATTGGTAATTAAGAGACAAAAATACAAAATAATTTTCAGAAGCCCGTGACAGAGGGCGATATTATTGTCACTCCGTATAAGAAGCTCTTCAGAGAGGATAAAAAAATGGGCCACGTTCTGATTGAACGTAGCCCACACTTTTAATAACGTCGATAATTATTCGGCGAGCAGAATGTCAAGGATCTTAATAGCAGCGGTTGCGATAGGCGTACCAGGGCCAAAGATGGCAGCAGCACCATCGCGATAGAGCTGATCATAATCCTGTGCAGGAATCACACCACCCACGATGACAATAATGTCTTCGCGACCCAATTTCTTGAGCTCGGCAATGATTTGCGGTACAAGCGTGAGGTGACCAGCGGCCAGCGAGGAAACGCCTACTACGTGCACGTCATTCTCAACAGCTTGTTTAGCAGCTTCTGCCGGAGTTTGGAACAGCGGTCCCATATCCACATCAAAACCGATGTCAGCATATCCCGTAGCAACTACTTTCGCACCACGGTCATGTCCATCCTGTCCCAACTTAGCGATCATGATACGCGGTTGGCGACCCTCTTTCTTAGCGAATTTGACAGCCAAATCTTTGGCGTGTGCAAACAACTTGTCGTTTTTCACTTCTGAACTATAAACTCCTGAAATTGAACGAATAATAGCTTTATAACGACCAACAACAACCTCGCAAGCATCGGAAATTTCACCCAATGATGCGCGCAATTTAGCTGCATTGACCGCTAACTCTAAGAGGTTGCCTTTGCCGGTCTTCACGCATTCGGTGATGGCAGCAAGAGCGACCTTTACAGCAGCCGTGTCACGTGTGGCACGCATCTCATTGAGGCGCTTGATTTGGCTGATACGAACGGCGGAGTTGTCAACGGCAAGAATGTCGATCGGTGCCTCCTTGGCCAGACGGTATTCATTGATACCGATGATCTTCTCGATATTGGAGTCAATACGAGCCTGCTTGCGAGCAGCAGCCTCCTCAATACGCATCTTCGGAATACCGGTTTCGATGGCTTTAGCCATACCGCCTAACTTCTCGACCTCTTCAATGTGCTCCCAAGCCTTGTGAGCAATTTCGTTGGTGAGCGACTCTACATAGTAAGACCCAGCCCAAGGATCAACACTGCGGCAGATATTGGTCTCTTCTTGAATGTAGATTTGTGTATTACGTGCAATACGTGCCGAGAAATCGGTAGGCAGGGCAATCGCCTCATCCAACGCATTGGTGTGGAGTGATTGGGTATGACCCAAAGCAGCACCCATAGCCTCTACGGCTGTACGAGCAACGTTGTTGAAAGGATCTTGCTCGGTGAGTGACCAACCGGATGTCTGACAGTGCGTACGCAAAGCCAAAGACTTGACGTTCTTCGGATTGAACTGATGAACGATCTTCGCCCACAACATACGAGCGGCACGCATCTTGGCGATCTCCATAAAGTGATTCATGCCAATACCCCAGAAGAAAGAGAGACGAGGAGCAAAAGCATCGATCGACATACCGGCATTGATACCGGCACGCAGGTATTCCAAACCATCGGCCAACGTATAGGCTAACTCGATGTCGGCAGTAGCACCTGCCTCCTGCATGTGGTAACCGGAAATGGAGATAGAGTTGAATTTCGGCATATTTTTCGCGGTGTACTCGAAAATATCAGCGATGATCTTCATGGAGAACTTAGGAGGATAGATATAGGTATTACGTACCATAAACTCCTTGAGAATATCATTCTGAATCGTACCAGCCAACTGGTCGAGGGTGCAACCTTGTTCCAAACCTGTAACAATGTAGAAGGCCAAAATAGGAAGTACAGCACCGTTCATGGTCATAGACACCGACATCTTATCGAGCGGAATACCATTGAAAAGCACCTTCATATCCTCTACCGAGCAGATGGATACACCGGCTTTACCGACATCACCAACAACACGCGGATGATCAGCGTCATAACCACGGTGTGTGGCTAAGTCGAAGGCAACCGACAGACCTTTCTGTCCGGCAGCTAAGTTACGACGATAGAATGCATTAGACTCTTCAGCGGTGGAGAATCCGGCATACTGACGGATGGTCCAAGGACGCATCACGTACATCGTTGAATAAGGTCCGCGTAAGAAGGGTGCAACACCTGCTGCATAGTTCAGGTGCTCCATACCTTCGAGGTCCTTGGCTGTATAATTTCCCTTGACCGAGATGCGCTCGGCCGTCAGCCACGGCTCAGTCTGAGCGCAGCCTTTCGAGGCACAACAGCTTGTCTGCTTTGCCCCTTCGTATTTTAATTCTGAAAATTTTGCTCTCATAACTTTCGCTTTTTAAATGCCCAGCTCTTTCAAGTAGAACTTGAGTGTCTCCAGCACGTTGCTCTTGACGTTGATAAAGTTGGTGATACCCTTTGCCTCCAGTTCAGGAGCACAGGCGGGAGCTCCGGCAATAACAAGGAGTGCTTTCCCGGCGAGCATCTCTTTCACCTTGGGTGCTGCCTCTAAGTAGTCGTCATCGGCAGCGCAAAGCACCACGATTTCAGCTTTTGCTGCAAGTGCTGCCTTGACACCCTCTTCGATTGACTGGAAGAAGGTATTGTCAACAACCTTGATACCGGCGCAGGCCAAGAAATTGCAAGAGAACTGTGAACGAGCACGTGCCATAGATAAACTACAACAAGTGAGCATAAAGGCTTGGGGTTGCTTGCCACTGCGGTCTACCCGAAGACGCATAGCCTCGAAAGCCATAGCGCCACGATAGGGGGCTAAGACGTTGCCAGCAACGGGTGCGGTGACCGCTTCGGTGGTGACTGTCTGACCGGCAGTCTCCCCAAAGTTGGGGTATTGGTTGGCACCAAGGAGGATCTGGCGACGTGTAGCGATGTTTTTATCCTTAGCATTTGCCGAGGCTTTTACACGTTCTACGATGAAGCCAGCTTGGAAAGCTGCTGTGTAACCACCCTTCGACTCCACCTCAAGGAAGAGTTTCCAAGCTTCGGCAGCGATGCTCTTGGTGAGGCTTTCGATGTAGTAAGAACCACCGGCAGGGTCAACAACTTGGTCGAAGTGTGCTTCGTGCTTCAGGAGCAACTCCGCATTGCGGGCGATGCGCTGTGAAAAAGCATTGGGAGCTTCAAAAGGCGTATTGAACGGAGTGACCTCTAACGAATGAACGCCAGCTAAAGTGGCCGACATGGCTTCGGTAGTACCGCGCAATAAGTTGACATAAGGATCATAAGCTGTTTGATTCCAACGAGAGGTGACAGCATGGGTGAACATCTTGCAAGCGCAATCCTTTTCGGGATTGTAAGCCTTGACGATGTTGGCCCACAACAAGCGACCGGCGCGGAATTTGGCCATCTCAAGGAAGTAGTTGGAGGTGACAGCCATCGAGAAGCGGAGCTTGCGCGCAGCCTCGTCAATGGTAAGGCCGGCATCCATCAGTCGAACGAGGTAGTCGTGACCGGCAGCCAACGTAAAGGCTAACTCCTCAACGATGGTCGAACCAGCGTTACTGAATACGTGTCCCGAAACGCTGACAATGTGGATGTGTTTGTATGCCTTGGATTTTTTGATCAGTTCAACGATCTTAGCAAAGCATGTTTCGCCATTGGTGGAGCAAAATTCGCCCTTTTCCGAGAGTTGTTTGATCAGTGGGTCGATGCAGAAGTTGATGTGCATATCCTCTTTTGCGAGGCCTTCTTTCTCGATCTTAGCAAAAACGAGTTCTGCTACCTGCCCCATCTTCTCGCCACAGAAAGTGACTTCGACCGCCGTAAGGCAGATCTCCTTCAACAGGGTGTCGAGGTCAGCAGCCGAGAATTCGGCTGAGGTGATGTGGAAGCCCAAAGAATCCACGCCCGTTGTTAACAGAGCGAGTGCTTCGGTGTTGGCCTTTGCGGGACATTCCACGCAAAGAGTTTGGTGAACGCGCCAGCGGTTGTGCTCGCGTGTGCCCCTTACATAAGGAAACTCTCCTGCTTGAGAGCCCATAAATTCGATACCATTGAGGTTTTCGGCACGATAGTAAGGACGGACGTTGACCCCTTCGGGGCTGCGCCATACCAGTTTACGCTCGTAATCCGCACCTTTCAGGTCGGTTGTAATCACCTCTTCCCACTTCTCGGTTGATACCGGAGGGAATTCAGTGAACAACTTTTCACGATTGGTTGTTGCCATAGCTGTTAGAGATTAATATGAGTTGTTAGATATGTTAATTTATCGTTTAAAATCATTTGAGGGGTTAAAGATATAAAAAATTCAGGAGAAAAAGTAACAATAAGATAGATAACCGTTCAAATTGGGGTGAAGTCAGCCGATAGACGACAATTCAGATATAAAATATAGAGGTGTTTGTCCGAATAGCTGATTAAACCGAAAAAAATATGTAATTTTGACTATCATAGAGCGTGGAAATGTATGGCTGAATTTTTTAATGCCCGCGAGCGGCGTGGAGTGTTGTGGCTTTTGCCTTTGGTAGGGCTTTTTGTGGTCGGGGTGCTGCTTGCAGAACGGCGATCGGCAGAGGTGCTTGCGGAGGCAGATGAAGAGCAGATGGGATGTGTTGTCGATTCGGTGGAGCGCTTTGCTTTCGATCCCAATACGGTCACCTATGCTGAGTTGAGGCGATTGGGCTTTTCCAAAACGCAAGCGCTCAGTTTACTCAATTATCGGGCAGCCGGTAAGGTCTTTGATATTCCGGAGGAGATAGCGGGAATTTATGGCATGACCGACTCCCTCTATCTGTTGTTGGAAACATTTATTCATATTTCCCCACAATATGCGGCGCGACCGAAGTACTTGTCACACGCGTGGAGCTCAGATCGCCCTACACCAAGCACGCCTCGTCCTTTTCGGGTCGACACGGTGACTGTCGGCTACCTCAAGCAGATCGGCTTCTCTACCCGTTGGGCCGAGATGTTTGTCTCCATTGAGCGAGATCGTGGCTTCCGGAATATGGCCGAAATCTATGAATGCAAATACATTCGGGACTCCATCGCTCGCTTCCTTGAACCCTACCTGATCTTTCCGGAGCATGTGGATCGTTTTGTGACCCTCCTTGAGCTCAATCTGGCCGATTCGGTTGCTTTGCGCTCCGTGCGAGGCATTGGCGAAAAGACGGTGACGCGGATTCTAAATTATCGGCAACGACTGGGTGGATTCTACCGTGTGGAGCAACTATCTGAGGTGATGGGGGTGACAGAGGAGAATTTTGAGCTGATTTTGCAACAAATTTCGTGTGATAGTTGTAAAATTCAGAAAATTGATGTTAACTTTGCATCCCCGAAAGAGTTGTCTCGACACCCTTATGTGTCGCCCAAAATCTTGAGGAAATTATTAAAACAGCGCCAACAGCGCGAATTGAGAGGAGGTTGGAGTACCGTAGAAGAGATGGTCAAAGAGCACATATTGACAAATGTAGATGCAGCACGCCTGCGTCCTTATCTTAAATTCGGTACACCACGTTGAAATACCTACCTTCATTGTCTATCTATGGATGGACACTTTTTAAAAAACGAATAAAAACAATTTAAAAGTAGAATAACATGATTATCATGCCAGTAAAAGAGGGCGAAAATATCGAGCGCGCCCTGAAGAAATTCAAACGTAAATACGAACGTACCGGTGTTTTGAAAGAGTTGCGCCGTCGTCAGTATTTCACAAAACCTTCGATTGCTAATCGTGTCGCTATGCAACACGCAATCTACGTGGGTCACATGCACGATGACGAGGAGTAGTCAAGGCTGACGGTTGATCCCGTCAAATGAACGTTAAGGGCGAATGGAGTTTTTCCATTCGCTTTTTTTGTCTATCTTGTTTGCGCTCGTTCCTAAGAATTTTGAGCAACAG
>JAVVZO010000024.1:0-25502 GCA_036650515.1 Alistipes sp. | reverse complement strand
TTGCCTGTTCCGGCAACCAAAACCCGACAACTTCGTCTTCTCAACATCAAGACCCGACAATTTCACTGTTCCAGTCATCAAGCCCCGTATCGGTATTTTCCGTCCATCCTTATGGTGAGGGGATTTATAAAGCAGTAAGTCACCCGATAAAAGGGTGACTTACTGAAATGAGCCGAAAAGAGGAGCTTAATAAATTCAAACAGTTTCTAAATCTATTTGCCTTTTTTCGTCTTTTGTTCGCCCTGCTTGGTCTGCATCATCTCCTCATAACGAAGTTGAAATTTCGACTTCTTACGGTTCTGATTCTTCGCGGCATTGGCGGTCATCATGGCGTGGAGTTTTCCATCATCAATCATCCGGCGAATAACCATCGTTTGACCAATGGTGAGCAAGTTTGCCAAGAAATAGTAGTAGCACAAACCGCTCGAATAGCTATTAAACCAAAAGAGCATCATCACCGGCATCATGTAGACCATCATAAATTTCATTCCGGCCATTTGCGGTTGCGCGGAAGCAGTCTGCTGGTAGTTCGTATAGGAGAACGCAAATAACGCCACAGCCATCAAAATGGCAAAAAGGCTCACGTGGTCACCATAGAAAGGGATATTGAAGGGGAGGTTGACAATACTATCATAAGAGGAGAGGTCATCCGCCCAAAGGAACGGTTGATCACGAAGTTCGATAGAAGCCGGGAAGAAATTGAACATCGCGATAATAATCGGCATCTGAATCAGCATCGGGATACAGCCCCCCATGGGGTTGATACCCGCCTTTTTATAGAGCTCCATCGTTGCCTGTTGACGCTTCATGGCATCCTCCTGTTTGGGGAATTTCTTCACCAACTCATCCACCTCAGGTTTGATAACCCGCATCTTTGCCGTGGAGACATAGCTCTTATAGGTCAGGGGCGAGATGATGAGTTTCACCAAGACAGAGAGTATCAAGATGATCAGTCCAAAGCTGGCAAGATATTGGCGTAAAAAGTCAAAGACCGGAATCACAAACCAACGGTTCACCCAGCCAAAGATACCCCACCCCAGTGGCACAAGCCGTTCCAAGGCGATGGATTCGCCCTTCGGATTGGTGACCTTTTTGAGAATAGCGTATTTATTGGGCCCCAAGTAGAAGCCAAAATGGTAGACATCGGTAGTTAAGCTATATGGCACAGTGGTCTGAAGGTGAAAATCCTTCATATAGCCCGACTCCTTTTCTGCCGTGACGAAACTCATCTCCGCATTGGCAAAATCATCGTAGGCAATCAGCACCGAAGAGAAGAATTGTTGTTTGAAGGCGATCCAGTTCAGCGAGGTGGAGATCTTTTTATCTTTTTCCTCCTCACTCATCCCCAAATCATCAATCGACGTATCCCCCGGATGGCGGAAAGCGACCGTGGTATAGTGATTCTCGTTTTGGAAACCCTTCTCATTTTGGAAGGAGCGGTTTGCCCATTCAATACCCACCGAGGCTTGGTTGGCCATCTGGCTGGACATGTTGACAAAGGTGACATTCAGGTCGACCAAATAATCGCGGCTTGGTGTCTGCTTATTATATATAAGGTATTCGTAACGCAAAGCAGCTCCCTCAGCCACCGGCAACTCCATGGTCACCCGCTGCATACTATCGGTCGACAGCACAGAAGGTGCGGCAAAGGTGTAGTCCATCGTATTGACCTGCACATTTTTTAAGCCGTGCTTGATATAAAAGGAGAGGTCAAAGCGTGCACTTTCAGGATCGAAGAGTTGCACCAACTCATTCCGTTGCTTCCGCGGGGCATACTTGGTGTAGTCCTTGAGTGTCACTCCGGCGATTTGGCCTCCTCGTGTCGAAAAGTCAATCTTCAACACCTCGTTCTCCACCGAAAACAGCGAATCCGGTGCTACTTGTGCCGCCGCTAATTGCACCCCGATTTGCTCGGTTTGCTGTTGCTGTTGCAAGGAGTCAGCCTGTGGCGCAACAACAGCATCGGCTGTTGCCACGGTCGTTGCAGACAGTGAATCAACGCTTGCAGGGGCATTCAGAGCCGCGATCGAATCTTGCTCTGCCTGAACACGAGCCTGCTCCTTTTCGTAAAGCTGCTGTGTCTGCATGATTTTCTCCTGCTGCTTGGAGTTGTAGAATGAAAAAGCGCCAAAAATAACGGCGATGAGGACTATTCCGATTATTGTTCTTTTATCCATTGGTAATTTCTTTCTCTTTTTAAAGTTACTTCTTGCGATTATCTAACGCCGCACGGACAAATGCCACAAATAACGGGTGGGGATGTTCGACCGTACTCTTGTATTCGGGATGATATTGCGTACCCACAAACCAAGGGTGATTTTCGATCTCAATCACCTCCACCAAGTTGGTCTCCGGATTCACGCCGACCGCCTTCATACCCTTGGCTTCAAATTGAGCGAGATAGTCGCTATTAAATTCATAACGGTGGCGATGGCGCTCCGCAATTTGGGTCGTTCCATAGGCCGTAGCCACCTTAGAACCCTCCATCAGCTGGCAGGGATAAGCGCCTAAACGCATCGTGCCTCCTTTGGCGGTGACCCCTTTTTGCTCCTCCATCAGGTCGATGACCGGATTGGCGGTCTGCTCCATTTCGCTTGAATTGGCATCTTTAAGCCCCAAGACGTTGCGCGCAAATTCGATCACAGCGCACTGCATACCCAAGCAGATTCCCAAAAACGGGATCTTCTGCTCACGGGCAAAGCGCACCGCCTCGATTTTGCCTTCAATGCCTCGATTACCGAAGCCGGGGGCAACCAAAATACCGGCCATACCGCCCAACTTTTCGGCCACCGTTGTGGCATCAATCTTCTCGGAGTTCACATAGCGCAATTTTATCTTGCAGTCATTGACCGCACCAGCGTGAATAAAGGATTCACAGATAGATTTATAGGCATCGGGAAGCTCCGTATATTTACCCACCAAAGCGACTTCGATCTTCTCCTTCGGATGTTTCACCTTGTCCACAAAGGCACGCAGTGCATCCAAATTCGGTTCTTGGGTCGATGGAATGGCCAATTTCTCAAGAATAACATCGTCCAAATGCTGATCGTGCATCCGCAATGGCACCTCATAAATCGTCGGCACATCAATGGATTCCATCACCGCCTGAGGCTCTACATTACAGAATAGAGCCACCTTACGGCGCAACTCTTTGGTCAGCGGATGCTCGGTACGCAACACCAAAATATCGGGTTGCAGTCCATTTTCGAGCAACATCTTCACAGAGTGCTGGGTTGGCTTGGTTTTCAATTCACCCGAAGCAGCCAGATAAGGAATCAACGTCAGGTGCACAAGTGCGGTATTATGAGACCCCAAAGAGTAGCGCAGTTGTCGCACAGATTCGATGAAAGGCAGGGATTCAATATCGCCCACCGTACCACCGATTTCTGTGATGATCACATCGTAAATCTTCTGTTGAGCAAGGAGTTGAATCCGCCGTTTAATCTCATCGGTAATATGTGGAATCACCTGCACGGTGCGACCCAAATACTCCCCTTTGCGCTCTTTTTCAATCACCGTTTTATAGATCTTACCGGTAGTAACATTATTGGCTTCGGTGGTGTGAATCGAGGTGAAACGTTCGTAGTGACCCAAATCCAAGTCGGTCTCCGTACCATCTTCGGTCACATAGCATTCACCATGTTCATAGGGATTCAGCGTTCCGGGATCAATATTGATATAGGGGTCAAGCTTTTGGATGGTCACCGAGTAGCCACGCGCTTGCAACAGACGGGCTATTGATGCCGAGATAATACCCTTCCCCAGCGACGAGGCAACACCACCTGTTACAAAGATGTATTTAGGTTTTGATAATTTCATAGCTATATTCTCTTTATTCTTTATTCGTTATTCTGCTTGTCGATCAATTTCACTTTTTCAACGGTGGCAGCCATCTCCTCTTTGGCACGTGCGATCTTCTCTTGCACACCCGCAATCATGGATTCGGCATTTTTAGACTTGGCAAAGAATCCGATGTTGTTCTCCAAAAGTGCAATCTCCTGCTCCAGTTGACGAACTTTGTTATACAGACGCTCCCGCTCTGGACGCAAGCGTTTGTCGCCCGCCTCACGGAAAGAGGAGACCTTCTCTTTAAAACGATTCATCGAACGATCGCGCTCATTACCACGCAATGCCCCGAAAAGAAGATCGACAGCGGCTTTATATTTTTTCTGAATCTCGTCTTTGCGCTTGATGGGCACAAACCCAATCTCACTCCAGCGACGTTGGAACTCTTTGATCACATCAAAGCCCCCCTCTTTCGCATCTGCGGTAGCCATCTCCTCCAAGAGCGCGAGCTTTTTGACAAGGTTACCCTCATGCTCACCGTCTACTTCGGAAAAATACTTGGCTTTACGCTCAAAGAAAGCATCACATGCCACACGGAAACGCTTCCAAATCTGATCGGAATAACGACGTGACACAGCTCCTGTTTGTTTCCAACGAGCTTGGAGGGCAATTAATTCGTCTGTTGTCTTCTTCCAATCCTCACTATTCAAGAACGACTCCGCTGCTTGACAAAGTTCTGTTTTGACACTCAGATTATGTTCCATCTCCCCCTTCACGGTGGAATAGAAGGCCCGTTTGGCTTCGAAAAATTTATCACTGGCATTGCGGAAACGCTCGTAGATGTGGCTATTGTCCTTTTTCGGAGCAAAACCGATCGTCTTCCAAACCTTCTGGATTTCAAGCAAACGGTCACTGGCTTTATTCCAATCTTTCCGCGAAATCAGCGGCTGAGCCACCAACTCTTCAGCTTGCTCACACAGACCGGCTTTAATCTCCAAATTCTTCGTTTGCTCGTGCTTGATCTCCTCAAAATACTCTTGATGCCGTTTATTCACACGGCTCGAAGCGGCCTTGAAACGTTCCCACAAAGTCTCCTTAAATTCATTGGCTACCGGGCCTATTTCACGCCACTCATCGTGGAGCTTTTGTAATTTATGGAAAGCCTCAACAATCGAAGGTTCAGCAACTAAAGCCTCCGCTTGCTCACAAAGAGAACTCTTTTGCTCCGCGTTCTTTTTGAGATCTAAGTCGCGCAGTTCCTTATTTATTTTTATAAAGTTATAGAAATTTTCAACGTGTAAATTATAGGTTTCCCACAGATCTTTGACATTTTGCTGAGGAACGACACCCGTCTCTTTCCACTTCTGCTGCAAATCGCGGAAGCGGTTGAAGGTATGGTTGAGGGTCTCGTCCGAATTCACCAACTCTTTGATCTCTTCGATCAAATGTAGCTTAACCTGTAAATTGGCCTCTTTCACCCCCTCTATGGTGGCAATAAATTCATCGCGACGGCGACGGTACTCTTTGAACAACTCTTTGAGTTGCACCTCACAAATATCCATGGGCGGAGTAAATTCCTCCTCCTTACCACCTTGCTCGACAAAAGCCTTGCGATGGGTCTCCACCTCCGCACGATAAAGCTTATAAAAAGCAATTTTCAGCGCCTCCACATCATGGCGGATCGACTGCACAGGTCGCTCGGCGAGGATCTGCTCAAAATAAGCAACCAACTCCTCACGGCTCTTGCCAGCCAAGGCATCTTCGTGCTCCACAGGTGTTTTTACAGCGATCTCTTCCGCTGTCTCTTCGTCTTCCAACTCCAAGCCAGCGCTTCGAGCTGCCAAAGCGGCATCCTCATCGGCAAAGTCCACTGAAGCCGGTGCGACGGCTGTTTCCTGTGTGCTATCCTCTACGGATACAGCCACAAGGGGCGTTGTCTCTTTCACAGAGTTCTCTGCAATAGTCGTTTCATGCACATCTTCGGCAAGGTTGCCGACTGGTCCCTCAGGGACAGAAAGGTTCGATTTCTTAGTAGCCATCTCGTTGTTCGTTTTTAGAATTTACCTCTACTTAAAGCCTATAAATCTGACAAAGATAACCTTTTTTTTTCGGCTCGGCACATGAATTGGAGACAAATTCGTTACCTTTGTGAAAAATACGACAAATCAATGAGCCACCGCATACTCTTAGTCGATGACGAGATCGATATTCTCGAATTTGTAAGCTACAATTTGGGCAAAGCCGGATACGAAGTTTTCACGGCTCAAAATGGTAAAGACGCACTATCTATGGCCATGGAGCATCGTCCGCATCTGATTTTGTTAGACATGATGATGCCGATCATGGACGGTGTCCAAACCTGCCAAAGCCTGCGCCTGCAACCTGAACTCAAAGAGACCATGATTGTCTTTCTATCGGCTTTAGGTGATGAACCCCACCAAATCGCCGGATTTGAGGTCGGCGCGGACGACTACATCACCAAGCCCATCAAGATGAATATTTTGATGAGTCGCATTCAGGCCATCCTCAAGCGCATAGACCAAGACGAAGTTCAGATAGCACCGCTCATTGACCAAGAGCGGCACGTGGTTCGCATCGGCAGTACCGAAATCACCTTGCCCCGCAAGGAGTTTGCCCTACTCACCCTGCTTCAAGCCAACCCCGGGAAGCTCTTATCGCGGGAGGAAATTTACACCCAAGTATGGGGACATCGCGTGGTGGTGGGGGATCGCACCATTGATGTGCACATTCGTAAACTGCGCCAAAAGATCGGAGAGAGCCACATCACAACCGTCAAAGGAATCGGTTATAAGTATGAAGTATAAGAAATTGTTCGCCCGATGGTGGCTTATTAGGGGATCTCGTTATAAGAGCACTGACTTATAAAATTCTCAAGCCTTAAAATGACAATTTGTAAGATTTTTTTGTGTATTTTTGCAAACCAATATAAATTTATATACCTTTAACTTATGATTCGCGAATTATTAGCAGTAGGTTTGGGTGGAGCATTTGGCAGTATTGCCCGATATTTATTATCCTCTTACCTATTGGTTGGCCATACTTTATACGGGCTTCCCGCGGCTACATTTGCCATCAATGTTATCGGATCGCTATTGATCGGTTTTCTCCTCGGAATTCTGCAATCGACGACCTTGATTTGGTTTTTGATTATGGGTTTTTGCGGAGGTTTCACCACATTTTCGACCTTTTCGGCGGAAGTGGTCAATTTGCTCTCAACAGGGCGGCTCATGCCTGCGGCACTCTACATCACCGCAAGTGTGGTTGTTTGTGTGATGTGTACGGCGGGAGGGGTATGGTTAGGACAAGTAGTAAAAATTTAAAACATAAAAGAAAATAATGGTAATTTTAGTACTCAACTGCGGCAGCTCATCGATCAAATACCAAGTGATCGACATGACCCCCGCGACCAACACCCTGTTGGCAAAAGGTTTGGTAGAACGTATCGGTCTTACCGAAGGTGATTTAACACACAAACCTGTGGGCAAAGAGAAGTTCGAATTGCATCAACCCATTCCCGATCACACCATGGGCATCAGCTTGGTTTTACAAGCATTAACCGATTCCACACACGGTGTAATTCGTACCCTTGATGAGGTCAAAGCCGTTGGACATCGCGTTGCTCATGGCGGCGAATTTTTCCCAAATAGCTGTTTGGTAACCGCCGATGTTAAGGAGAAGATTCGCTTGCTCTTTGAGATCGCTCCGCTGCACAATCCGGCCAATTTGGAAGGCATTCTCTCCATCGAGAAGGTGTTGCCCGGAGTTCCTCAAGTCGCTGTCTTTGACACCTCTTTTCACCAATCGATCCCCGCGGTCAACTATATGTATGCCCTGCCTCACCTCTATTATGACAAATATCGCGTGCGTAAATACGGCTTCCATGGCACCAGCCATAAATTTGTTGCCGAAGTAGGTGCTCATCTTACGGGTATCAATCTCCAGCAGTCGAAAATCGTCACTTGCCACATCGGCAACGGAGGTTCCATCACCGCTGTTTTAAATGGTAAATCCTTCGATACCTCGATGGGCTTCTCGCCGGTCGATGGTTTGGTCATGGGAACACGTTGCGGTAATGTTGATCCGAGTGCCATCACCTACATCGGAGCCAAGGAGGGGATGTCCTTTGCCGAGTTAGATGCGATGATGAATAAGCAATCAGGTGTCCAAGGCATCACCGGTCTTTCAAGTGATATGCGCGACATCGACAAAGCCTATGATCAAGGCGATGCCCGTGCGATTTTGGCGCGTGATATGTACTACAACCGCATTCGGAAATTCATCGGTGAATATGCTGCCGAAATGGGTGGCCTCGACCTCATTGTCTTCACGGGTGGCGTGGGTGAAAATTCCGGCGAAATGCGGGAAGGTGTCTGCGAAGGGCTCGAATTTATGGGCGTTCACTTCGATAAAGCGGGTAACAAAGGTGTGCGCGGTGTAGATAAAATTCTCTCCACCCCCGATTCAAAGGTCAAAGTGGCGGTGATCACCACCAATGAAGAGTTGGTTATCGCCTCCGATACCTATAAATTGATTCCTAAAAAATAAATTTTAAATAAAATTCAAAGACATGATTCAACATCTTACTGAAATCGTCGAAGAGGCGAGCAAGCGCGGTAGAAAACGATTGGCTGTTGCCTATGGACAGGATTCGCATACCCTCTGCGCGGTTTATGAAGCTTACAAAGCAGGACTGGTAGAACCCACACTTTACGGCGAAAAAGCCGTCATCGAAGAGGTCTGCAAAGCCGAAAATATCGACATCAACGCCTTCCGCATCTTCGATGAGAAGAGCGATCTGAATTGCGTGAAATTAGCCGTCGCTGCCGTTGTTGC
Source organism: Alistipes sp. (assembly GCA_036650515.1). Lineage (GTDB taxonomy): Bacteria > Bacteroidota > Bacteroidia > Bacteroidales > Rikenellaceae > Alistipes. The sequence continues at coordinate 16,862 of JAVVZO010000024.1, read as the reverse complement.
CGGAGAGGCAGATCTGCTGATGAAAGGGCTGGTCTCCACCGACAAATATATGCGTGGTATTCTCAATAAAGAGGCTGGACTCTTCCCGCCCAAAGGCGTGTTGAGCCACGTGGCTATCATCGAATTGCCCGACTACCCGCGCCTGATCATTATCTCAGACGTTGCCGTTATTCCACAACCTGACTTGAAGCAGAAGACCATCCAAATCGGATATTTGGCCAAAACAGCCAACCTACTGGGTATCAAGACACCGAAGATCGCTTGTATCGCTCCTTCCGAGCAGGTATTGCCCACGGTCATCTCCTCCACCGAGGGTGCTTTGCTGGCCAAGATGGGTGACCGCGGTCAATTAGGTAACGTGATCGTTGATGGTCCGTTGTCGTTAGACGTTGCACTATTCAAGGAGGCAGCTGACCAGAAAAAGGTCAAAGGTTCTTCGGTTGCCGGCATGCCCGACTGTCTGCTCTTCCCGAATTTGGAATCAGGTAATGTCTTCTTTAAATCTGCTTCTCATCTCTGTAACAGCGAATTGGCCGCCATGGTAATGGGTACAAAAGTTCCCTGCGTTTTAACTTCGCGCGGGGATACCAGCAAGACAAAACTCTACTCCATCGCTTTGGCTTGCTTGGCTGCCAAATAGCTCCCAACTCATCCGTCTGGCAGCAACGCCAGACGGATCTCTTTTGCCTTACTTAAAACCAACAACCTCTATGAGTTTTCAAATTTTAGCTATTAATCCTGGATCAACCTCCACAAAAGCGGCGCTCTACACCGATGAGCACCCCACATTAGAGTTAACCCTGCGCCATACCGCCGAACAGATCGGAAGTTTTCCAACCATCATTGATCAACTGGACTGGCGGCGTGATATGATTCTCAAAGCCCTTGCAGACAAAGATTTCGATATTAAAAATCTTTCTGCTGTCATCGGTCGTGGCGGCTTGGTGAAGCCAATCGAAAGCGGTGTCTACTCGGTTAACGAGTCGCTCAAGCACGATTTGATCCACGCCACCATGCACCACGCCTCCAATTTAGGAGGTCTGATTGCCGATCAGATTGCACAGCGCGCCAACGTCAAAGCCTATATTGCCGATCCAGTTGTGGTCGACGAGATGATTGATGAAGCACGCGTCAGCGGTCTTCCCGAATGTCCTCGTGCCTCGATCTTTCACGCACTCAACCAAAAAGCCACCGCTCGTCTCTATGCCAAGGAGCAGGGAAAACGCTACCAAGAACTAAACCTCATCGTTGCCCATTTGGGTGGCGGAATCTCGGTCAGTGCTCATCGTCAGGGACGTGTGATTGATACCAACAATGCTCTCAATGGAGATGGTCCTTTTGCGCCAGAGCGCGCCGGATCACTGCCAGCTTGTTCTCTCGTTGACCTCTGTTTTTCTGGACGTTACACACAAGTCGAATTGCAAAAAATGCTCTCCGGCAAAGGTGGTTTAGTTGCTTTATTGGGGTCTAATTCGGTGATGGACATCGTTGGACAGGTTGACAAAGGCGACACCAAGGCCAAGCAGATCCTCGATGCCATGTGTTACAATGTGGCCAAGGCAATCGGTGGCATGGCAGCTGTTTTAGACGGCCAAGTAGATGCTATTATTCTCACCGGAGGCATCGCCTACAACGCATACATCACCAACTACATCCAAAAGAAATGTCAATTCATCGCCCCCGTGTCAATCTATCCGGGTGAAAATGAGTTGCAATCTTTGGCCAACAACGCACTCATGGTATTACGTAACGAGGTGACTCCAAAGGAGTATAAGTAATATTTTTTAGAGACTGTTTGAATTTGTTAGCGAAGTTATTTTTGTTCCTGTTTTTGTCCTGTGCGTCCGATTTTAGCGCGCTAAATGAGAATTTATAGGGCAAAAAGAGCCGAGAAGAGGATATTAATAGATTAAAAACAGCTTCTTAGCTTTTTGCTGTAAATTGTCTGCGGAGTAATTCGCAGACAATTTTCATTGCCTCTAATCGAAAGACAAACGCCAAGAGGATATAGACCCCTGCACCGACCCCGATTTCAGAAAGGAGGCGCAGTGGTAGGGGGAAATCAGTGTATTGAAGAAAGAGACGAACCACCCCGAACATCACCCCCGAAAGCAAGGCCGCAGGCAATAAAGTGCGGATAAATTGGGACAAAGAGAAGCAGACATAACGTGTGGTGGCGATAAAGTTAATACACATTTCGATCAGCGCCATGGCAGACAGCCCCCAAGCAATAGCGAGCACACTATGCGGAATCGTCAGCGCCAAAATGGCTGTCATGATGATTTTTTTAAGCACCTCAAGCTTTACAATAATACTGCCATTACTCTTTACCTTCAGCACATTATAAGACACCATAGCAAGAGGTGCAAATAATCCTGCCAAGCAAAGTATTTCAAAATAAGGCACTGTGGGCATCCATTTTTCACCCAATAAAAGGGCAAACAGGTCATTGGCTATCGCCAACAACCCCGTCATCATGGGAAAGAGTGCAAAGGCCACCATCATCATCACCTGACGATAACTCTCCGCAAACTTCCGCTCGTCTCCGCCAATTTTCGACAGTGCAGGGAAGGTGACACTCTGTACTGATTGCAACACCGAACTCACTGGAAGATCTTTGAGTTTCTGCCCCTGATTAAAATAACCGAGGGTATTGGTCGAGTACATTTTCCCTACAAAGAGTTGCGAAATATTGTTATAAAGAGCCGAGATCAGATCGGTAGAGAGCAATTTCAGACTGTATGGAGCCATCGCCCGTAACACCTGCCCATCATAGGCTGCTGTGGGACGCCAACTGCTGAAGGTCCAAAGTAAAAGCGCCTTGACAATCAGTGCGGATACCCGTTGCCCCACCAAGCTCCAAACCCCGCAACCCGCAAGCGCCATACCGATGGCCACCACGCCACTGATCAACGAGGAGGCGAAGGTTACCTTCGACAGAAGGGCAAATCGGAATTGTCGCGTGAAGATCGTATTTTGGATGATACACAGCGCATTGATAGGCAACAAGAGAAAAAGAACAGGTGCAAGTTCAATCAGAATCGGCAGATCGTAAAAGCGGGCGATGATGGGTGAAAGTGCCACCAAAAGCCCATAAAGCACCACCGCGGTGATCAGGTTGAAGCGAAAGACCGAACGATAATCGCTCTCGGTAGGTGCCTCCTTGCGAATCAGCGTCTGCGAAAAACCACTATCTACAACCACCAACGCCAGCGCGGAGAAGACCGTCAAGATCGCCATCACGCCAAAATCCTCCGGCATCAACAAGCGGGCAACGACAATACTCACCACCATCTGCAAAAGCATGGAGCCTGCCTTCTCAACAATGCTCCATGCCATGCCATTGGCAACTTGATCTCGTAATTCGCCACGCATATTGATCTTACTCTTCGGCCAACTGTTTTACAATATTTGCATTACGACGTTGAATATCACCTACCTTGGCCAGCTCCATATAAGAGGCACTGCGCATAGGTCCAAACGACCCACCCACACTGACCAGCAGATCACTCTCACCCAATTTCTCATGTTGTTGGATGAAATCAAGGGCATCAATCAAAAAATGGTATTTGTCATCAGCCTGCTTCCGTAAAATCGGAACCACGCCAAATGAAAGAGCTAAAATACGCTGTGCATGAAGTGTATAGCAAACAGCTATCACGGTTTTGCGCCCGCGGAAAGCCGCCAAATAACGTCCGGTACGTCCGGTGAGGGTGTCTGAAATCACATACCGCACCGGTAGATTGGTACAGGTTCTCACTGCCGAACGAGCTACTTGCGCTGTAATTTCGTGATCCACAGAGACCATCCGAATATCTACAATGGGGGCAAAATGCGCCTCATCACGTTCTATTTCACGGGCAATACGCGACATGGTTTCGACTGATTCCACAGGATAATCACCCGTTGCCGTCTCGTCACTCAACATGATCGCATCTACCCGTTCATAAATTGCGCTGGCCACATCACTCACCTCGGCACGCGTTGGCCGCGAAGATTTGACCATCGAATAGAGCATTTGGGTGGCAATAATCACGGGCCGTTTGGCCGCAATGCAACGCTCAACAATCATCCGCTGGGTGGCAGGGATCGCCTCCGCCGGCAACTCCACACCCAAATCACCACGAGCTACCATGACTCCATACGAAGCCTCTATGATTTCATTAATATGATCTATACCCTCTTGATTCTCAATTTTAGAGATCAGCTTGATCGAACTCTTATGCTCATCCAAAATAGCCTGTACCGCCTGTAAATCCTGCACGCCCCGCACAAACGAATGGGCAATGAAATCGACATCATTACGTACCGCCCACTCGATAAAGCGACGGTCTTTCTCCGTCACCGAGGGCAGATCAATCACCACCCCGGGAACATTCACGCTCTTGCGTGAACGCAACTTACCCTCCCGCAAGAAGCAGCAAGTCAGCTCATCGGCACTCTTTGCGGTGACGACAATCTCCAATTCTCCATCGGCAATGAGCAGGTGAGCACCCACCGGAATATCCTTCACAATGGTCGGAACATTCAAATAGATCACCTTGCGCGTTGTATCTTCGCCAGTGGCCGTTCCCCGCACCGCCACCAAATCACCCGACGCAAAGACAATGCTACCGTCATACTCTTCGGAGATATTGGTGACACGAATTTCAGGACCTTTGGTGTCTAAAATAATGGGGATCGCGCTATTAACCTTGTGTACAATCTCCACAATCCGCGTTGCACCCTCTTCGGAAGCGTGTGCCGAGTTAATCCGCACAACATCCATTCCGGCGTCATATAAGCTTTTGATAAATTCTTCGGTGCACCGGAAGTCAGAAATGGTGGCAACGATTTTAGTTTTTTTGAGTTCTAACATATAGTTTATTTACGTAGTCATTGAAAAATAGCTTCTTAACCCAACAGAGCCTCTACCCCTAAACGATAGGAGCTCAGGCCGAAACCCATCACCGAACCCTTTACCACATCGGCCAAGAGTGAGGTGTGACGAAACGTCTCGCGTGCCAAGATTGAAGAGATGTGCACTTCGACCACAGGAACCCTCACCGCCGACACCGCATCACGCAGAGCCACAGAGGTGTGGGTATATCCACCGGCATTAAAAACAACCCCGTCATAAGCACCATCGGCTGCCTGAATGGCATCAATAAGCGTACCTTCCACATTGGATTGAAAATAGTCGAAACTCACAGACGGGTAACGTGCCTGAAGTCGGATAAAATAAGCTGCAAAGGTCTCTGCACCATAAATTTTCACATCGCGTTGTCCTTGTAAATTCAGATTGGGACCGTTTAAAATCAATATTTTCATCTCTGATCGAATCAATTTGTATGGCGCAAAGGTAGATATAAAATAGATTATTTTTATATCTTTGTGGATATTTTAACCAATTAATGGTCATGCCTCCCACCCATCTGCCGTTGTCACTATCTATCATCAGTATGATAATCTGTTTCAGTGGCGCTATCTTCCTTTGGCTCAAGGCACGAGAGAATAGAGCCAAGCACCTGCTCTCCCTGCTTATGGCTGTCTGTGGGCTTTTGTATCTCACCAGTGCGCTCTCTCATTTGGGTTACCAGCGGATCTCCTTCGGCATTCTTTCACCCATAGCGCTCCTGACCGGCAACCTGATTATAATCTTGACTCTCTTCTACCCTATTGAGGTCACACGTCCGGGCTGGCTCGGTTGGAAGACCATTTTCAAGATCCTGACCCCTTTTTTCATCCTTACAGCAACCTATTTCGTGACCCTTTGGTTACTTAATGAACCCATCCGCACACTCCAAACACCCCAAGACATCCTATCTTACTATCGGGAATTTAATGTTTGGTTTCGCTTTTTGCTCTATTTTTCGATCATTATTTATTGTGCCTACATGCTCACCATCATCTATATAGATGAGCCACGCTACCAACGTTGGTTGCGAGAGAACTATGCCTCCACGCGCAATATGGACATCCAATGGATTCAATATTTCGGCATCGGCGTAGCAAGTATTGTCATCGTCTACTTGCTGCTGCTCATTGGAAATGCTCCACTAACATTACTTCTTCAAACCATCCTGATCCCCTGCTTTTTTCTCTTCATTATCTTCAAAGCTCTTTTCCGTCAAAATCCTTATCCGGAAGGTTATTTCCACCAGCACTCCATCAAAGAGATGGAGAACGACTCAATAACCATTGATGGGCAACATGCTCATAGTCAAATATTTCATTATAAAATAGCGCTTGAGGAGTGGATGCGAGCGACAAAACCTTATTTAGATCCAAACTTCAAACTCTCCGACACGACCAAGATTCTGCCACTGCCGCTACCCACGATAGCCCGTCTGTTTAACCTCAATTACGGAGAGCCTTTTCAGACTGTTGTCTGCAAATTGCGGATCGAATATAGCCTGACCTTGCTCCATGCAGGCGCTTTTACCATCGCTCAGATTGCTGAAAAAAGTGGTTTTGGCGACGAAGAGACTTTTGTCGAGGCTTTTACTCTATATAATCACATGACACCAAAACAATATATCGAGACACACTCCACCGAATAAGAAGCAGTTTTAACCATGACAGAATTTGGACTAATAGATCACATCCGCGAGCTCTGCAGGGTGTTGCCCGTCAATGGCTTTGAAGGCATTGGTGACGACTGCGCCACCCTCCCCATAGGCGATGGTGAAGCGTTGGTTTTCACTACCGATATGCTGATTGAAGAGGTGCATTTTCTACGTGCGGCCACCTCTGCGGCCGAATTGGGCGCAAAAGCTTTGGCGGTCAATTTGAGTGATGTAGCCGCCATGGGGGCTCGCCCCGTTGCGACACTGCTGTCGCTCGCGTTGCCCCGCGAGATCATGGATTCGCCATGGATAGAGGAATTTATGTGTGGCTACCGTGATCTATCCCAACGCTATCATACCGCGTTAATCGGAGGCGACACCACGGCTTCAACCACAGGGATTGCCATCAATGTCACCGCCATCGGTCGCATCAGTGAGCAGCAACTCAAACACCGTGCGGATGCACAGGTGGGAGACATTATTTTTGTTGGAGGTTCTTTGGGTGAATCTGGAGCTGGCTTGCGGGATATTCTTGCGGGTCACTACGACACCCCTTTTGCTGCCATTCATCGGAATCCTACACCCCAAGTCGAAGAGGGCATTTGGCTCGGCCAGCGACGGGAGGTGCATGCGATGATGGATATTTCGGATGGCGTTGCATCAGATCTCTGCCATATCATGGAGCGCTCCGCTGTGGGCGCAGAAGTAAATACAGAAAATATACCCACCACTGTCGATTTGGAGACTGCACTCTGTGGTGGGGAGGATTACAAACTGCTCTTCACGGCCGATGCCACTCAGCTCACCACGCTATGTGCTGATTTCGCCGCACATTTTGGCACAACCATCTACCCCATCGGCCGCATCACAGCCCCCTGTAACGGAAAAATTTGCTGGTTAAAAAATGGCACACCCATGACCACCGACTGGCACGGATTTCGGCACTACTAAGAGACTGTGTACTGCAATTTATTTGATGATATAGACCTTCTCGCCAGCACGTTGCATATGATAGTGCTCTCGGGCATACTGTTCCAAGTAGTCATCATAGCGCAACTCTTCCAACAAAGTGCTATCTTTTTTGATCGATGCACGGTATTTATCTGCATCCTGATTCAGCGCAGATAGAGCGCGCTTGACGTGGAAAATGTGCTTGAGATTCCGCCCCACAACGATCGCCGTAAAAATAGAGACCACGATGGTGAGTAAAATCCAAAAACGTTTGCCAATTTTGATCTGCATAAGATTAGGGAATACGCATATATTTATGGGTCTGTATAGAGATATTCCAACAGGGATGAGCCTTGACATAGTCAACCAACATCGGCATAATCTCATCTGCCACACTCCATTCCGGTTGCAGATAAAGCATGCAATTCCGCCCCACCTTATGCGCATTTTCTTCTGCCCAAAGCAGATCCGTCTGATCTTGGACGATCACCTTCAACTCGTGAGCCCGATCAAAAGCCTCGGCAAGAGGTGATTGACGCCGTTTTGGCGAGAGGCAGATCCAATCGAAGCAACCGCTAAAAGGGTGCGTCCCTGAGGTTTCAAGGAAGATCATCAATCCTTTTTCACGCAAAGCAGTGGTCAAAGGGCCTAAAGGGTAGAGCAACGGCTCGCCACCGGTGATGACAATCGCCTGCGCAGGGCACGAGGTGGCGCGCTCAATAACCGTCTCCACCGCCACAGGAGGGTAGAGTTTGGGATTCCAAGTGTATTTAGCATCACACCAACTGCAACCCACATCACAGCCACCTAAGCGGATGAAATAGGCCGGCTTGCCGGCATGAAAACCCTCCCCTTGGATGGTATAAAAATCTTCGACGAGAGGTAATTTGCGCCCCCCGTCGAACAACTCTTCGTTCTTTGGTCTATTATTTTCCATCCGTCACCACGTAAATATCCTTCAGATTACGTCCCAACTGATTGTAATCCAACCCATAGCCAACGATGAATTCATTCCCAATTTCCATCGCACGATAGGTCACCGGAAGCTGTTTACTATACGAAGCCGGCTTAAAAAACAGCGTACATACTTCGATGGTGGCTGGGTGATGTTTCTCCAATTCATGAATCATGTGAGAGATGCTCTCCCCCGTATCGACAATATCTTCAACAATCACCACATGGCGACCTTCGATAGGTGTCGTTAATCCTATCAGGCTTCGCACCTCTCCCGTGGAGCAGGTACCGCTATAAGAGGCCAATTTAACAAAGGTGAGTTCGCAGTTGAAGTCGATTTTCTTGAGCAAATCGCTCAGAAACATAAACGAACCATTGAGCACACCCACAAACACCGGTGTATGCCTCTCGGCATAATCCCGATTAATCCGGTCAGCGACAACCGACACCGCCTTGTCGACTTGTTCGGCAGGGATCATCACCTTAAAATATTTATCGTGAAGTTTTATGATATTCTGCATAATCAGTAGGAAATTTATGTTTATTTTTGCAAAAATAACGAATAGTCTGCAACTATCCGCCTTTTAAACGAAATAATATCAAAAAAGCATGAAACTTTTCGATCAGATAAAATCCCGTCCCCTCAAAGAAGTGGCTATGGTTGTGGTAATCATCACCCTCATCATTATGATCCTCACGCAATGGCCACGCATTACCAGCCATGTCCAACAGGCTTTTCTTCAGCGATTTTCACCCCAAAGCGAAGCCACAGAATAGAGAAAGTGGAGATGAGCACAAGGCTCATCTCCACTTTCTTATTGGACGCTTCTTAGGATTAAACCAAGCCAGAGAAGCCCATAAAGGCCATAGCCAAAATGCTGGCCGTGATCAGCGCAATCGGCGTACCCTTGAGTGCCGCAGGGACATCCTCAAATTCAATACGCTCACGGATACCGGCAAAGATCACCAGAGCCAAACCGAAGCCAATGGCCGTAGAGGCCGAGTAAGCCACGCATTGTAGCAAGGAGAACTCCTTTTGGATCATCAGGATGGCGATACCCAAGACCGCACAGTTGGTGGTGATCAACGGCAAGAAGATACCCAACGCCTGATAGAGCGAGGGAGAGACCTTCTTGAGGATGATCTCGACCATCTGCACCAGTGCAGCGATCACCAAAATAAAGACGATGGTCTGCATATATTCGATGCCGAACGCCTTCAGAATATAGGTCTGAATAGCCCACGCCACAACAGCCGTAAGCGACATGACGAAAGTTACGGCAGCTCCCATTCCCAAGGAGGTCTCCACCTTCGATGAGACACCGAGGAAAGGACAGATACCCAGGAACTGCGCCAAAACGACATTGTTGACGAAAATGGCGCCTATAATGATTGCAAAATATGAAATCTGTTCCATAACTACTTCTTGACTAATTTATTAAACAAAACCATCAGGTAACCCAACACCAAGAATGCTCCCGGCGCAAGGATAAAGATCAACGGCATATAATTGGAAATACCTAAGGAGTAGCCAAAAATTGCACCACCACCTAAAATTTCACGAATAGAGCCGATCACCGTCAGAGAGAGTGTGAATCCCAAGCCGACACCGATACCATCACATATCGAATCTAAAGGCCCATTTTTCGAAGCGAAAGCCTCGGCACGACCCAAGATAATGCAATTCACAACGATCAGCGGAATGAAGACACCCAAGCTGGCATAGAGTGCGGGAACATAGGCCTGCATCAGCATTTGGATCACCGTCACAAAGGATGCTATCACCACGATAAAGGCAGGAATACGCTCTTTGTCAGGGATCAGATTCTTGATCAGCGAGATAGCCAAGTTCGACATCACGAGCACTGCCATCGTAGCAACGCCCATACCCAGTCCATTGATGGCCGAGGTTGTCGTACCCAACGTGGGGCACATACCGAGCACCAACACAAAGGTCGGGTTATTTTTAATGATCCCTTCGAGAATCAATTTCAGTTTATTCATCATCATCGTCATCGTCATCGTCTCCTTTCTGAGCTTTATGCTCCTTCTCGGGTTGGCTTGCACCGGAAACACCGTCTTGTTTATACTCTTTACCAGCAACTTGTGCATAAGCTTGGAAGGCTCGCCCAATCGCATCGACATAAGCTCGCGAAGAGATCGTTGCAGCTGTCAACGCATCGACATCGCCACCATCTTTTGTCACTGACAACTTCATCTCGCATGGATTTTTGCCCTTGATACTGGAAATTAACGGGTTACCCTCATCAGCCATCTTAGACCCCAATCCGGGGGTTTCATTTTGCGTCAGCACCTGCACATTGAGCACCTTGCCATCCGGATCAAAACCTACCATCAGGCTTATCTCACCGGAAAAGCCCTTTTTGGTCATCGTCTTGATCGCATAGCCGATTACCTGATCACCAGCGGTTGCCGTATTGACTACAATCGGCATCTCATCAATGGTCTGTTCTACCGTTGTCACCTCCTCAAAATCAGGAAGCACCATCGACACTGCCTCGGTCTCTGCGGCGGCATTGGCCTGGGCAATTTTCTCTTCGGTAAGCATATTCACACCACCCACGCCGGCCGAAGCAATCAGCGTGATGCAGAAGAGAACAGTTACCATATTAAATAATGTACTTTTCATCGTATGTTCTCCTATTTTAAGCCGAAGCGTTTTGGTTTGACATACTTGTTGATCAAGGGCACGATGGCGTTCATGATGATGATCGCAAAAGAGACACCCTCAGGGAACGAACCCCACTCACGAATACACATCGTAATAGCACCAATGCCCACACCATAGATCAGCATGCCTTTGGTTGTCATCGGCGAGGTCGCATAATCGGTCGCCATGTAGACTGCGCCTAAGATTGCACCACCGGCCAAAAGATGGAATAACGGAAACTCAAAGAGTGCCGCACCCGTCATATCGCGGCTCAAAGCCACAAAGAAGGCGAAAATTGCCATGGTGGCGAAGATCGCTACCGGAATGTGCCAAGTGATCACCTTGCGCCAAAGCAGATAGACAAAGCCTGCTAACAGTGCCAGTGCGGCCACCTCGCCCATAGAACCGGGGATACCACCGAAAAGCATATCTTGGTAGTCCACAGAAGCACTATTGACCACCCCAAATTTCATCGCGGCCAAAGGTGTTGCGCCCGAAAAAGCATCGGTCAATGACCACTGCGGAGCGGGGAAAGAGGTCATCTGCACCGGATAGGCAATGAGCAGAAAGACACGTCCCACCAAGGCAGGATTGAAGATATTTTTACCCAATCCGCCGAAGGTCATCTTTGCCACACCGATCGCTACAATAGCGCCGATCACGATGATCCACCAAGGAATCGTTGCGGGCAAGTTGAAGGCCAGCAGAACGCCTGTCACCACAGCGGAGAGGTTACCCAGCGTCGAAGGCTCCTTCATCAGGAAGCGTTGAATCAGATATTCAAGGATGACGCAACTGGCCACCGAAATAGCCGTCACGCGCAAAACATCCCAACCAAACACCACCGCGGAGACCACCAGTGCGGGCATCAATGCTAAAAGGACATCTCGCATAATCCGCTGCGTCGACTCCCTGCCATGAACGTGGGGTGAAGGTGCTACAATAAGTTTATTTGCCATATTTATTTAAGTTTTTCGTTTACTTGTTTGCTGCTTCTTTAGCGGCGGCTGCACGAGCACGGATCAGCCCCATCACGGTTTGCTTTCCTAAACGGACGAAGTCCAGCAGGGGAAGATTCGCCGGGCAGGTGAATTGACAGCAACCACACTCTATACAGTCTGTAATCCGTCCTGCTTCAACCTTCTCCCAGTCTTGCTTGCGCGAGAGTTTTGACAACAGATAGGGCTCCAGTCCCATTGGACAGGCGCTGACACATTTGGCACACTTGATACAGTTCGAAGCCTCACCACGAGTAGCCTCACGAACATTAAGCAGGGTGATACCAGAGCAACCCTTGGTTACCGGTGCATCTATATTAACCATCGCACGTCCCATCATCGGGCCACCATTGAGCACCTTGCCGGTATCCTCAGGAAGGCCACCAGCCGATTCAATCAATGCCGAAATAGGTGTTCCCATGCGCACCAATAGATTCTTGGGCTCACGGACACTCTTCCCTGTTACGGTTACCACACGTTCGATCAGTGGCTTATTATGCTGTACAGCCTCATAGACTGCAACCGTTGTTGAGGCGTTGCAAACCACAGCACCCACATCAATCGGAAGCCCCGGAGGAGGAGGTACTTGACGGCCTGTAATAGCTGCAATAAGTTGTTTTTCACCGCCTTGAGGATAGTGCATCTGAAGCGGTGTGATCTTCACACCCGGATAATGCTTGGCCAATTCGCCCAAGAAGATGATGGCATCCGGCTTATTGCTTTCAATACCGATAAAAGCCTCCTTGACGCTGAGTGCCTTCATCAGGATTGTCACCCCGACCATCAGCTCCTCGCCCTTTTCGAGCATCACGCGGTGATCCGAAGTAAGGTAGGGCTCACACTCTACCCCATTGATGAGTAGAAATTCGGCCTTCTTGCCCGGAGGCACAGAGAGCTTCACATGAGCAGGGAAGGTTGCGCCACCCATACCAACAATACCGGCATCTTTAATTTTGGCTACAATCTCTTGTGCACTGAGGGTGCACTCTCTTTTCAGCGTGGTTGTACGATCAATATCTTCTCTCCAGTCGTCTCCTTCTCGTTTGATGGTAATCATCGGTTGACGCAAACCCTGTCCATTGAGAACCGGTTCGACAGCGGTCACCGTGCCCGAAATCGGCGCGTGAATATGTGCCGACATAAAGCCACCGGCTTCAGCGATCAACTGCCCCGTAAGCACCTTGTCGCCTTTGGCTACCTTAGCCACAGCGGGTGCTCCGATATGTTGAGCCAGGGGAACCATCACCACATCGGGCAGGGGCATCAGCTCAATGGCTTTGCCTCGGCTCAATTTATTTTCCGACGGATGGACTCCGCCGATAGGAAATGTTTTCATATCTCTGTTCTGTTTAATTATTCTTTCTTCACTGCCGCAGGTTTTGCCACAGGTGCAGCCTTGGGCTCTTTGGCCAACGGAGGCATACCGACCAGCGTGATAGCGCCCGTGGGGCACTCATTGACGCACTTACGGCATAATTTACACTTCGTTGAATCAATGTAGGCCAAATTGTTGACAATGGTAATAGCGCCAAATTCACATACTTTCTCACACTTACCACAGCCAATACAGCCCGCCTTGCAAGCCTTCATGACCACAGCGCCCTTATCTTTGGAGACACATGACACATAGACCGCACGGTCTTTCGGCCATTTCTTACGTAATTCTATCACCCCTTTTGGACAAGCTTTCACACAAGCACCGCAAGCCGTACATTTGGAAGGATCGACCTCCACCAAGCCCGTAGTCGGGTTGAGGGTAATCGCACCAAAGGTGCAGACACTGACGCAGTCGCCCAGTCCCAAACAGCCGTAGGCACAATTTGTTTCACCCACATAGAGTGATGCAGCCACAGCACACGATGTCGCACCGTTGTAGGTATTGGTACGCGGACGCTTTTCACACGTGCCGCCACACCGAATCGTAGCCACCTGAGGTTCTTTTTCCGGTGCCGCCTTGCCTAAATATTTAGCCACAGCCTGCATAGAAGGGCCGCCACCCACCGGACAGTACAACGCCGAAATATCTTCGCGTACCACCAAAGCCTCCGCCATATTCCGGCAACCGGCAAAACCACAACCTCCACAGTTCGCACCAGGAAGCATCTTCTCGACATCGTCGATACGAGGGTCTTCCTCTACCTTGAACTTCTGGGCAACGAAATAAAGAACCACCGCAGAGAGAACTCCTAACACACAGAGAGTTAGAATAGTAATTAGTAAATTTCCCATTATTGTTTTGTTATTATAAAATGAATTTTATTTTCAATCATCTTGCGAAAAAACCACAAGACAACATAGTAAAGTGCCACAGCTACCACACCCACCAACGCGGCGACACCTTCTCCCAGTGAAAAAACCTTCAGCGCCACAAGAATAGCCCCAATCAGCACCACCACAGCGCCAACATAGGCGATCAGCACCGCCATAGCGCCCATATTTTGACTCACCGATAAGGTCACCGCATCACCTGATGCAAAGTGAAGAGCCTCCGAAGAGGCAATTTTTAAGATCTTAGCTTCCGATTCTCCCATGCCACACGCTTCGCGTGCCTTGCAAGAGTTGCAGGCACTACCGGCAATGATTTTCACAGACACAAAGCCTTTCTCAACGTGGTCTACCACGCCGCATTTTTCGATTCGATGATTCATAACGCCTCAATCGCCATATTTATTGGTCAGAGGCATCAACCACTCGTGTCCAAAAGAGCAACTCGAAAGCCGCAAGACGGGAGGAAATTGATAGCGCTTTTTCTCGTTGTGCATCATCATGGAGTGGATCTTTTCGACCACATCCACATCAAAACCCGCATTGATAATCTCTTCGCGGTGCTGTCCCTCTTCTATCATGCGAAACAAAATCGCATCAATGACCTCATAAGGAGGCAAAATATCACTGTCCTTTTGATTGGGGTGCAACTCCGAGGAGGGCTCTTTTTGTAAAATATTTTCGGGAATAGGATTACCAAAGGTGCGGTTGATATAGCGAGCAACATCATACATTTCACACTTATAGAGATCACCCGTCACACTAAATGCACCGGCAGTATCGCCATAGAGCGTACACCAACCGAGTGCGTTTTCACTCTTATTGGAGGAGTTCAGCACGAGGTAATCAGTTTTATTCTGCAAGGCCATCAACATGATCGTACGGATACGCGTTTGGATATTCTCCTCCGTAGCATCAAATTCCGTCCCCCCGATAACCGGTTTGAGGGTGTCTACCACGCTTTTATAGATTTCGGTGATGGGCACCACATTATAGGCAATACCTAAATTATCAGCTACCACCTTGGCATCTTCCACCGAATGATCTGATGAAAATTGCGAAGGCATCAGCAGTGCACGTACATTCTCCCGACCCAACGCATCGACCGCGATACAAGCCACTATCGCAGAATCAATGCCACCGGAGAGCCCAATACATGCTTTTTTATAGTCATTCTTCCAAAAGAAATCCCGCAATCCCAAGCACGCCGCCTTATAAATCATACGGGTACGATCATTATAGGTCGTATAAGGCACTGATTCAAAGGGTGTTTGTTGTACCGTGGTGTCGTAGATGGCAAAATCCTCTTCAAAAGAGTTCATCACCAGTACCAATTCACCTTTATTATTGATCGCACCGGAAGTTCCATCATACACTAAATCCGTTGAGCCTCCTACTTGGTTGATCAGCACCAAATTTTTACCCTCAACAAAGGCCAAATTCCGCATCATCTCATAGCGATAGCTCAGCAATCCTTTGCCATAACGCCGAGCATTGATGCTAATGATGGTCTCCACGGACTTATCAAAATCGCGCGAGTGACTCAAATCGTCACCAACTACCACCACACATTTATGTCCCTTGATGGTCGCATATTCCCACCCCTTGGCAGAGACGAGAAAACCCATCTCGCGACGGGCATTGATATCTTTCTTTCCTATAAAGCGGAGCACTTGGCGATCCTGAATAAGCGCCGCAGCGCTAACCGTCCCCTTATTGGTAAGAATAGGAAGTCCCACAAGAGCAACGATGCCGTCACAGCAAGAGGCAATTTGAACCAAGGCTTCTTCGCACAACTCAAGAAATGTTGTTTTCCGAAGCAAATCAAGTGCGGGTATGCCGCTAATGGCCTGTTCTGCAAAAATGACCAAGTCAGCGTGCTGTTCCTTCGCTTTAGTAATGGCATCAATGATTTTAGAGGTATTCCCCTCGACATCACCGATGGTGTAATTTAACTGGGCAAGAGCTATCTTCATCTATCGCGATATTAGGCTGGTATTAATGAGACAAAGTTAGCTATATTTTGCCAAAAGGAAAACTTTTTAGCTGTTAAATTATTCACACTGCAACAAATAGGTCCTTCTAAAACCAGAACATATCTTTTTCAGCTATCTTTTATTAAGAAATAGAGGCGGTAGCACAGGGCGTATCGTTCTTTTGGAAGGCTACTTTTTCAAGCATGGGACAGCGCGGGAGGAGACAGAGGAATAATAGACATATTGTCGGATTTTGGTTGTTGGAATAGTGAAATTGTCGGATTTTGGATGCCGAAAAGGCAAGTTGTCGGATTTTTGGCCACCGAGAAGACAAAATCGTCGGGTTTTGGACACCGACCCAGTGAAATTGTCGGGTTTTGGATGCCGGCTCGATGAAAAAGATGTTGAAAAATCAGGGGAATGTGATAACCATATCGTCGGGTCTTGGATGCCGACTCGATGAAAAAGACTTTGAAAAATCGGCAGACTGTATAAAACT
>JAVVZO010000023.1:0-26304 GCA_036650515.1 Alistipes sp. | reverse complement strand
TCTTTTTCATCGAGCCGGTGTCCAAAACCCGACAACTTGCCTGCTTGGCATCCAAAACCCGACAGCTTGCCTTTTCGGCAACCAAAACCCGACAATATGTTTATCACTCTTTTTCATCGGGTCGGCATCCAAGACCCGACAACTTCGTCTTCTCGGTGGCCAAAACCCGACAACTTGCCTGTTTCGGCATCCAAAACCCGATAATTTCGTCTGCTCGGCATCCAAGACCAAAATTCGACCATGATAGGCATAAAAAAAGTGGCCAGACAGATGTCCGGCCACAGCTTATGCCTCTCGGCTTGTTTATTTTTCGTTGAGGATACGCATCGCAGTATCGAGAATCGTGGTATTGTCGAGAGTGACTACGCCTCCATCGGGTCCTTGCTCAAAGTGAACACCGACGCTACCTTTAGCATCTAAATGCTTTCCTCCGAAATAGTTGCGTACAGTTTCTACGTCAATTCCCAATTCGTCAGCAATGCGCTGTGAACTTCCGCTGGGCAGTTTGTCCTTGATGCGGCGCAGTTCGTTAAAAGTGATAATCATATTGCTTTAGTTTTTAGGTTAATTCTACACACTAAAGTTACAACACTTTTAGATAATTCCAAAATATATCTGATCTTTTTGTGAATTTTCGTGCAATTTAGATGCTGAGGAGGAAAATATCTGTCGGCGGTGATGGTTTCTGTGAAATATTATCGGCGGTCGATGCTGCCGTAATGGTTTTGTCAGTTTGTAGGTTTGAGATGCACTGTGGCGTGACACGAGCTGTGTGTGTCACTTTTGACTGCCAAAACGGCAGGATCGCCTCCTGTTTTGGCAGTCAAAAATGGGCATAGAAGGATAATCTGTCCTAAAAAGTTATTTGGTACAACCTTTGTTCAACTCCTCTTCGTGTTGCAACAAAAGGTAACACAGGCAACGAAAAACAGAATAAATAAAAAATAAGAACAAATAAAAATTGTAAAATTATGGGAAAAATTATTGGTATTGACTTGGGTACGACAAATTCTTGCGTAGCCGTTATGGAGGGCAGTGAGCCCGTGGTTATTCCGAACTCTGAAGGTCATCGTACAACCCCTTCTGTGGTGGCATTCACCGACAACAATGAACGTAAAGTAGGTGATCCGGCCAAGCGTCAGGCCATCACCAACTCCACGCGTACGGTCTTCTCGATCAAGCGTTTTATGGGCGAGACCTTCGATAAGGTGGAGAATGACATTAAACGCGCTCCTTACAAAATTGTCCGTGGCGACAACAATACCCCTCGTGTGGATATTGATGGCCGTCAATATACTCCGCAAGAGATTTCGGCCATCATTCTCCAAAAGATGAAGAAGACGGCTGAAGATTATCTGGGTACACAGGTGGATGAGGCTGTGATCACTGTGCCTGCTTATTTCTCTGATTCGCAACGCCAAGCAACCAAAGAAGCTGGTGAGATTGCAGGATTGAAGGTGCGCCGTATTATCAATGAGCCTACCGCTGCTGCGTTGGCTTATGGTATGGATAAGAAGAATAAGGATATGAAAATTGCGGTCTACGACTTGGGTGGTGGTACTTTTGATATTTCAATCCTTGAACTTGGTGACGGCGTTTTTGAGGTTAAATCGACCAATGGAGACACTCACTTAGGCGGTGATGATTTCGACCACGTGCTGATTGATTACATGGCTGATGCCTTCAAGGCGGAGCACAATGTGGATTTGCGTAAAGATTCGATGGCGCTTCAGCGTCTGAAAGAGGCTGCTGAGAAGGCGAAGATTGAGCTCTCTTCTTCAGCGACTACCGAAATTAACTTACCTTATATTATGCCGGTCAACGGAATTCCCCAACACTTGGTGATGCCCCTGACCCGTGCTAAATTCGAACAACTCTGTGACCACCTGATTCGTCGGACGGTTGAACCTTGCAAATTGGCGCTTCGTGATGCTGGTATGCAGGCCAATCAGGTTGATGAGGTGATCTTGGTGGGTGGATCTACGCGTATCCCCGCTATCCAGAAAATTGTCGAGGAATTTTTCGGCAGAACCCCGAACCGTAGTGTGAACCCCGATGAGGTGGTGGCTGTGGGTGCGGCGATTCAAGGTGGTGTGCTTACCGGTGAGGTCAAAGATGTGTTGTTGCTGGATGTAACTCCGCTGTCGCTGGGTATCGAAACTCTGGGAGGTGTGATGACCAAACTCATCGAGTCAAATACCACCATTCCGACCCGCAAGAGTGAAGTATTCTCAACAGCCGCTGATAATCAACCCTCTGTGGAGATCAATATTTGCCAAGGCGAGCGTCCGATGGCACGTGACAATAAGTCGATTGGCCGTTTCCACTTGGATGGTATTCCGTCAGCTCCGCGCGGTGTGCCGCAGATCGAGGTGACCTTCGATATTGATGCCAACGGTATTTTGAATGTGTCGGCTAAAGATAAAGGTACGGGCAAGGAGCAGAAGATTCGCATCGAGGCTTCGAGCGGTCTGACAGAGCAGGAGATCCAACGCATGCGGGATGAGGCGAAAGCCAATGAAGACAAAGACAAAGAGGAGAAGGAGCGCATCGAAAAGATCAATGCGGCTGATTCGAACATCTTTGCTACCGAGAAGCAACTCAAGGAGTACGGTGAAAAGATTCCGGCAGAGAAGAAGAGCGCGATTGAAGGTGCTTTGGCGAAACTGAAGGAGGCACATAAAAATGCCGATGTAGCCGCTATTGATGTTGCCCTTACCGAATTGAACGCCGCTTGGCAGGCCGCTTCGCAAGATATTTATGCGCAACAGCAGGCACAGCAACAGGGCGCACAGTCCGGTGCTGAGCAACAGCAAGGTCCGACACAAGACACCACTTCGGGGAGTGCTTCGCAACCGGAAGATGTGGAGTTCGAGGAGGTAAAATAAGAGATACACCTCTTAATATATAGATTAGGGCGGATGAGTTTGATACTTGTCCGCTCTTTTTGTCTCCTTTTTACCTATCTTTGTTTCCAAATAGACTATTGTAAAATTATGGGGCTTTTTTCAGGTTTATTAAGAAGAATACGCTGGCATCAAATCTGTCGAGAAAATCATATTGAATACTCGGCCAAGTCGTTGCATCATTGCAAGATAGAGATATGTGGACGGGATAATACGCTCCTGATCGGTGCGGGTTGTTCTTTGCACCACTGCAACCTATTTATCTTGGGCAACCATTGTCGGGTGGAAATTGGGGCTCATAGTACGCTTGAGGCGGTGCATATATGGTGTCAAGATGATGGTAGTGAATTGATTATTGGTGAAGGATTTACGCAGGAGCGGAATGGTATCTTGGCGGCGATGGAGGGTGCAAGGCTCCAAATAGGGGCCGACTGTATGTTTTCATCAGATGTAGAGATTCGCAACGGTGATTCGCATACGATTTTTGATCGGGCGGATGGATTGCGTACCAATGCTGCTCGCTCGGTGACCATTGGTGACCACGTGTGGCTTACGGCACATACACGCGTGATGAAGGGGGCTGTGCTTGCGGCACACACTGTTTTGGCTAATAGCAGCATAGCGTGTGGAAAATTAGAGACACCTTACGCCATCTACTCCGGTGCACCGGCGAAAATACTACGTACGGAGATTGATTGGGACCGTGCTCGCTCTTGGGAAGCGGGGAATAAAGAGACTAAATTGCATAAAACCGATTGAAAATCCACTTTTCGCACGGTAAATTTTTCGCAATTCACTTTTTTTTTGTATTTTTGTACGCTTATAGGCAATATTATGCCCGAAAGTAATTTGTTTAACGACAAGAAAACAACAAATAATAACAAAATCTTACACACAGATGCAAAGTAAAGGTGCTATTAAATTACTCGCAATCCTTCTGGGTCTTGCCTGTATTTACCAGCTCTCCTTCTCGTTTAAGACGCGAAGCGTAGAAAAGGCGGCAGATCAGTATGCCGCTGCTTATGAGGCCAATGTGCGCGACTCTGTCGCTCGCCACTACCTCGATTCGGTAGAAAACCAGTCGGTCTACAACCTCGGTTTCCGTTCTTTTACCTTTAAAGAATGCAAGGAAAAAGAGATCAACTTGGGTCTTGACCTGAAGGGCGGTATGAACGTAATGTTGGAAGTTCAGGTCTCCGATGTTGTCAAGGCACTGGCCGGCGACAGCAAAGAAGAGCCCGCTTTTGTGGCCGCTATTGCGCAAGCCGATGAATCACTTCGTCATGGAGGTAGCAACTACATCGGCGAATTTGTCCGTGCGTACAAGGCCAACTCCAATGGCGCCTCTTTGGCTTCAATTTTCGTTAGCCCTGACCGTAAGGACATTACACCTAATTCGACCGATGCCGAAGTAGAGAAAATCCTGCGCAAGGAGACCGATGATGCTATTGCCGCCTCATTCAATGTGCTCCGTAGCCGTATCGACCACTTCGGGGTTACACAGCCAAACTTGCAACGCCTGCCTAACTCGAACCGTATTTTGGTGGAGTTGCCGGGTGTTAAAGAGCCTGAGCGTGTGCGTAAGCTTCTCCAAGGAACGGCTTCTTTGGAATTTTGGACAACCTATAATGGTCAAGAATTGTTGCCTGCACTCTCTCGTGCTGATCAGGTGGTTAAAAAACAACTGGCATTAGAGAAATTAGGTCTTCCTGCCGTTGATACGACAGGGGTAGATTCGTTGGCTACAACAACTGTTGTGGCTGAGGTTGCTCCTGCTGAGGCTGATACGGTTGCGGCTAAAGGCTTGATCTCTGAAGTTGCTGCTGCCGATACCGCTGCTGTGGCTGCTGAAGCTACTCCCGTGGCCGAAAAGGCTTCTCGTTATGACCGGACTGCCAATCCACTGTTGGCGTTGCTTGATCCTCAATTTGCAGGTGGTGCTTCGATCGGTGCTGCTTATGCAGCCGATATGCCGGCCATCAATCGCTATATAAATATGGATGCGGTCAAGGAGCTCTTCCCGACTGACATGGTGTTCAAGTGGGCCATCAAGGGTGATCCTAAAATGGATGGCCGTTTTGTCCTTTATACCATTAAAGCTGATACTCCCGATGGCAAAGCTCCTTTAGATGGTAGCGTGGTCGTTGATGCCCGTGAATCGTATGCTCAACGGGGCGCTGAGGCTGAGGTTTCTATGACCATGAACTCCGAGGGTGTTCAAGAATGGGCTCGTCTGACGGGTGAAAATGTCGGTAAATGTATCGCCATTGTCTTAGATGGATATGTCTACTCTGCACCTAATGTGCTTGGTAAAATTGACGGTGGTAACTCTGCCATCACTGGTGGTTTCTCCATTCAGGAGGCGAAAGACCTTGCCAATGTGTTGAAGTCGGGTAAAGTACCTGCTCCGGCACGCATCATTCAAGATACTGTTGTAGGTCCCTCTTTGGGACAAGAGTCCATCAATGCTGGTTTGATGTCGTTTGTTATCGCCTTCATCTTGGTGTTGCTCTACATGGGTCTCTATTATAAAACTGCCGGCTGGATGTCCGATATTGCACTGCTCTCCAACGTCTTCCTGCTGATGGGTGTATTGGTCTCCTTCGGTGCGGTGTTGACCCTCCCTGGTATTGCCGGTATCGTCCTGACTATGGGTATGGCGGTGGATGCCAATGTGATTATCTATGAACGTATCAAGGAGGAGCTCCGTGGTGGCAAGGGATTGAGCCAAGCCATCAAAGACGGTTTCTCCAATGCCTACTCCGCGATCATTGATGGTAACTTAACCACCATCATCACCGGTATCGTGCTCTTCATTTTTGGTAATGGTCCGGTTCAAGGTTTTGCAACCACCTTAATTATCGGTATCATCACCTCACTCTTCTGCTCGATCTTCATTACGCGACTGCTCATTGAGTGGATCGTTGAAAAATGGGGCAAGATCTCCTTCTCACGCAAGTGGTCAGAGAACCTGCTTTACAACGTCCGTTTTGACTTTGTGGGTAAGCGCAAAATCTCTTACGCTATCTCTGGTGCAATCATCCTGTTGTCATTCGTCTCCTTCGGTGTCCGTGGCTTGAACTTGGGTACTGACTTCACCGGTGGCCGTGCTTATACCATTCGTTTTGACACTCCGGTTTCTGCTGAAAAGGTGCGTAGTGCGCTTGAAGGTGCTTTCGTTGGTGGGGATGCTTCCACGATTAGCTTCGAGGTTAAACAATATGGCAACGATCAGCAAATGCGTATCGTCACCCAATACAAATACGATGATACTTCCGATGAGGCTACCGCTGAGGTGGACGAGATCATCTACAAATCCCTGAAAGGTCTCTACACCTATGATATTGATTTCGACTCCTTCCGCTTCACGCAGAACGATATGAACGGTATCATCACCTCGGATAAGATCGGCCCATCCATTGCCAAGGACATGACTTGGAATGCGCTGAAGGCTGTGATCTTCTCGTTGTTAGCTATTGGACTGTACATTACCATCCGCTTCAAGAAGTGGCAGTGGGCAACGGGTGCAACTTTGGCCTTGGCACATAATGCGCTGATTGTTATCGGTGTCTTCTCGTTGCTCTATGGTGTTCTTCCTTTCAACTTAGAGGTGGATCAGGCCTTCATTGCGGCTATTCTAACCATCATCGGTTATTCGATTAACGATACCGTGGTGATCTTTGACCGTATTCGTGAATACTTGACCCTCTATCCGAAACGTAAGTTCCGTGATAACATCAATAACGCCATCTGCTCAACGCTTTCGCGTACGATGAATACGTCAGGAACAACGTTGGTAACCTTGTTGGCGATCTTCCTCTTTGGTGGCGAAACCATCCGTGGCTTCATCTTCGCATTGATGATCGGTATCATCGTGGGTACTTATTCTTCGGTCTTTGTGGCTACTCCGATTGCTTATGACTTGATGTCTAAAAAAATGAGAGCACTCGAAGATAAGGAGTAACATGTTTTCGTAAAATAAAAAGAGCCGCAGCGATTGTTGCGGTTCTTTTTATTTTTAACTTTGCAACAGAAGATAAAATCGCTCCGAGTTATGGAAAATATTTTAAAGTGGTTTCGCCACTACCTGTCGCCCGTATTTGTGGCTATGTTGATGGCCTCCTTTGTGTTGTGGTACATCGCTAAACTGAACCACACCTACACAACCGAGCAGACGATCTCTGTCAACATTGATGGCGATAAATTTCGTGTGGTTTGCGTGGTGGAGGGTGTTGGGACTAACCTTTTCGGTTACCGTGCCTATATGGATAAAACCCTCCATATTCCTCTTTCAGAACTCAATTACAAAAAATCGCATGAGCCAGGACGTGAAGGCTATCTGATCCTTGAACCACAGTCGTTGCAGAATGCCATTTCGGTGCGTTATAGTGATATTAAGGTGCTCTCCATTGGCCGTGTACCCGAAATACCTATTCTAACATCCAATGATTAAAGTCGGTATCACAGGTGGTATTGGAAGCGGCAAATCAACGGTATGTCGACTTTTTGCCGAACGCGGTGTACCGATCTATGATTCTGATGCAGCTGCCAAACGCTTGATGCAGGACGATCCACCTCTTCGTGCTGCCATCACGGCTGAATTTGGCGAGGAGGCCTATTTAGATGGCGTGCTGAATCGTACTTACTTGGCTGATATTGTCTTTCATGATCTTGCGCGTCGCGCGGTGCTCAATGGCTTGGTTCATCCGGCTGTGCGTGCCGATTTCGAAAAGTGGGCGCAAGCGCAAAATCACCCTTATGTAGTGGTGGAGAGTGCTATTTTGTTTGAGGCGGGCTTTGATTCCTGTGTTGATCAGACGATTGCTGTTTTGGCACCGCTTGCGCTACGTGTGGCGCGCACTTGTAGCCGCGACCATGTCTCCGAAGCCTCTGTCCGTGACCGGATTGCGGCTCAAATGGATGATGACCAACTGCATCAACGTGCCAAGTTGACCATCGTAAATATTTTTGAAGAAGATCTCGCCCCTACGGTGGCGACCCTTGATAAACATTTTTGTCATGAAGCCATATCCCGTTAATTTAGATTTTTCGCGTCCGCAAGTGATGGCGATTATCAACGTTACTCCGGACTCTTTTTATGCCGGTAGCCGTACTTTTGCCAGTGATGAAATTGCGCGACGTGTGGAACGTGCGGCATCTGAAGGGGCTAATTTTCTGGATGTTGGAGGCTACTCCTCGCGTCCGGGAGCAGCTGATGTTACCCCCGATGAGGAGTTTTCTCGTGTTGCCCGTGCGATGAAGGAGATCCGTTTGCGCCTGCCCGATATGCCCGTTTCTGTGGATACGTTCCGCGGAAGCGTTGCCCGCCGGGTGTTGGATGAATTTGGAGAGGTGATCATCAATGATATTTCGGCTGGAATGCTGGATGATTCGATTGTCGATGTGGCGGCTGAATACGATGTCCCCTATATTGCTATGCACATGCGCGGTACGCCGGTATCGATGCAAAATATGACACATTATACCGATGTTGTGGCAGATGTTGTAGCCTATTTTAAGCAGCGGACAGCCGAATTGCAGGATAGGGGCGTGACCAAACTGATCATTGATCCGGGTTTTGGCTTTGCTAAAAATACAGCACAAAATTATGACCTTTTGCGTCAGCTCCACCAATTAGTAGATTTGGGATTTCCTGTCTTGGCGGCTTTGTCGCGGAAGTCGATGATCTATCGTGTGCTGGATACGACACCTGATCAGGCGCTTGCTGGCTCGATTGCTTTGGGCTGGGAGGCGTTGCGACAAGGGGCGACCATTCTTCGTGTACATGATGTGCATGAGGCGGTGGATACGGTTCGGCTTTTCCAAACTTTTAAGGGATGATTCGCGCGACAGACATACATAAGAGTTTCGGCGATTTAGAGGTGCTCAAAGGGGTCTCCTTGGTGATTGAGCGCGGTGAGGTGGTCTCTATCGTTGGGGCGAGTGGTGCAGGGAAAACAACTTTACTGCAAATTTTAGGGGTTCTCTCCAAGGCCGATGCAGGAAGTATTGAAATTGATGGTGTGGATGTGTGCCGCCTCAAGGATCGGGCACTTTCTAAATTTCGTAATGAGAAAATCGGTTTTGTATTCCAATTTCACCACCTCCTCCCTGAATTTACTGCTTTTGAGAATGTGTGTCTTCCGGGCTTGATTGGTGGCCGGCAGAAGGCAGAGGTAGAACGTTATGCCACGGAGCTGTTAAAGATGATGAATCTCACAGATCGGAGTAACCATAAGCCGGGACAACTGTCTGGTGGAGAGCAACAACGAGTGGCTATTGCCCGAGCATTGGTCAACTCACCCACGGTACTTTTGGCTGACGAGCCTTCGGGTAACTTAGATTCTCACAATAAAGATGAAATTCACCGGCTGTTCTTTGATTTGCGGGATCGCTTGGGGCAAACGGTAGTCATTGTCACCCACGATGAAGGGCTGGCGGCTATGGCTGATCGCAAAATTGTGATGAGTGACGGCCTGATTCAGATTTAGAAGCTGTTTTAAATTTCTTAGACGATTTTCGATAATGGAACGCAGTGAGTTGCGCGATCTACTCGAAGCGCTTTATGATAAATATAATCGGACGGAATTTATTGAGCTTGATCCGATCAGTGTGCCACACCAATTCAGTGAACCTGAAGATCAGGAGATTGCTGGATTTTTAGTGGCCACCATCGCTTGGGGCAATCGAACCTCTATTGTTCGTAATGGCTTCCGAATGATGCAATATATGGACAATGCTCCGGCCGATTTTGTGCGCCATGCCTCTGCAAAAGAGTTGCAGGCGCTCTCTGCTTTTGTCCATCGCACCTTTAGTGGTGCAGATTTCTGTGATTTTGTGCGGGCACTACGTTCGATGGATACGCGCTTTGGCGGATTGGGTGCGTTTTTTGAAAGCCGTTACGCCCTCCATGGAGCACTGCCAGCGGTCTTAGATGAATTTAGACAGGCATTTTTTGCCGAAGATCATGCGTCCCGATGCGAAAAACACCTCTCTTCTGTAACGCGCGGAGCGGCCTGCAAGCGGTTGAATATGTATTTGCGGTGGATGGTGCGGCGGGATGATCGTGGGGTAGATTTTGGTCTGTGGCGTTCGATCCCGATGTCCGCGCTCTACATTCCGCTTGATCTCCATGCGGGCAATATGGCACGTGCTTTGGGACTGCTTTCGCGCCCGCAAAATGATTGGCGAGCGGTGGTTCAGACCACGGAGGCGTTGCGCGCATTTGATCCTACCGATCCGGTTCGCTACGACTACTCTCTTTTTGGTGCGGGGGTCGATGGATTTTTAAAAAGATAGCCATGTTTCGCTTTAAACACTTCACCATTGCCCAAGATCATTGCCCGATGAAAGTCGGTACAGATGCTGTTTTGTTGGGTGCTTGGGCTTCTGTACGGCCTACTGATCAGCGGATATTAGATATTGGCACGGGGACGGGGGTCTTGGCGTTGATGCTGGCTCAGCGCTCGGCCGCTTCGATTACAGCGGTTGATATTGATGCGGTTTGTGTGCAACAGGCGCGTGAGAATGCCGATGCTTCTGCTTGGGGCGAACGGGTGAAGACGATCTGTTGTCCGATTCAGCAATTTTCGACACCCGAAGCCGGCTTTGACCTGATCATCTCCAATCCTCCTTATTTTGATACTACACTGCCATCGCCCGACAAAGGACGTACGTTGGCACGCCATACGATAGAATTGACCTTCAATGAATTGATAACTTCCGCTTGCCGCCTGCTTGCCACCGAGGGGCGTTTTGCTGTTGTACTGCCAGAGATTGAAGCTCGCTACTTTAAGGGGTTGGCTTTGCGCCAGTTGCAAATTGTTAGGCAGACCGATGTGCGGACGACACTCTCCGGAGGTGTGCGGCGTTGCCTGATGGAGTTTGTGCAGGGCCAACCGATGGGCGATTTCATCCATGATGAACTGATCATTCAGACTACCGTTGAAAACTACACCCCCGAATACCGTGCGCTAACGCAGGATTTTTACTTGAAATTTTGAATTGCTCCGAAATAGTCGTATTTTTGTTCCATACCAAATTCTGAAACCGATGAAACAAATTCTTTTAACCCTCACTCTTTTG
Organism: Alistipes sp.; assembly: GCA_036650515.1. GTDB lineage: Bacteria > Bacteroidota > Bacteroidia > Bacteroidales > Rikenellaceae > Alistipes. The sequence goes on along the minus strand of JAVVZO010000023.1, from coordinate 15,313 downwards.
ATGGCCGTTGTGACTGTCACAGCGCAAAATCCCTATTTAATGGTTTTGGGTGCACAAGAGACTACCCAAGGCGTGGTTATCTCTCAGCCACACACCTTACTCTCTGTGGATCTGACTGTTGAGAAAGAGACCGTCCTTTGTGGGCCCTATGCTCGCTATGCTTTGAAATACTTGGGCGTGAGCGTCCCTTTTACCGATAAAACCACCTATACCCTCCTCAAGGCTTCTGTGGCTATGTTAGATGAGGAGAAATCTTTCTTGGCACAACGTATCCAGTCGCCAAGGACCCACACCTATGCCTATGATGGTAGCGAAACGGGTTTTGCGACTTTGCAACCCGATCGTTTGGATGGTGCGCCGTTGAGTTTAGAGGATGCCGCGCGTGCTGCGGCGACAACGATCTTCTCTTTGCGCAAGCATCGTTTGGATCTTATTACAGGCGAAGCGGGTGAAAATGTCTTTGGAGAGGGTTTGAAATCGGCCTTGAAGGAGATAGCACATCAGGAACAGGCTTATTTGGAGCTCTTTTTGGGTAAACGCACGCTGACTACCGAAATGCGCCGTTATGTCATTACCCCCAACATAAATAAACGTCAATACCTGATCTGTCGCTTCAGCGAGAGTGACGGGCTACTCTCCGACAAAGACCTGTCGGGCGAAATTGTCTTGCTCCAAATTACACCCGGAGAGCCGGCTGCGATACAAGAGGCTTCACCCAAAGAGTCACTGACAGTTGAGTGCCGTTTGGCGGCACCTTCTGTGTGCACGCTCTTCTGTGGTAACCAAGAATTGACCCAAACCACCTTGCCGCTCTTTGAATTTGGACGCACGGTGCGCATTGCATTACCTCGTAAAAAATAGATGGATCAGACTGCACGAATGGTCGCTCTGTTGGGGCGATTACGCCGTGAGATGAATGGTGTGGTGGCGGATGCGTTGAATGACAATCTGCCGGTACAGGTGCGTTATGGCCTGAATTTAGGCCTCTCGATTCCCACCATTCGTCTGATCGCCAAAGAGGAGGGGCGAGATCATGCGTTTGCTAAATACCTCTATCTTCAAGATGTTCGAGAATTGCGGATGGTGGCACTCTCCATGGCTGATCCCAAGCAAGTGACTGCCGAGGAGTTGCCCTTTTGGATGCAAGGACGGATGCCGATTGAGTTGATTGAAGAGCTGGCGCTTGTGCTTTTTAGTCGGACGCAGGTGCTGCCGGCGTTGCTCCCGTGGTTAGAACGCCCTGAGCCATCGTTGGTTTATGTGGCGATGATGGCACTATCTCGTGGCGCTGAGTACTCCCATGTGGATGCCGTGTCTGCAACGCGCAAAGCACTTACAGCGCATTCTGAGAGCCGTTTGGTTGCACAAGGTGCGGTGACGTTGCTTACTTCACTTGCTAACTTTGCCGACAGTCGGCCTGCTGTATTGGCGTTGACCGATGCACTTGACCAGAGCACGGTCGAATGTTATGTACGGGAGGAGATGGCTTGGCGTGTACCTCGTTAATTGACCTCCACCCAGCTCCTTGCGGCGAATGTGTGTCCAGACAACTCTTTTTCAGCATAATCAATGGTCCGTTGTAACCCCTCTGTGAGGGTTGTTTGTGGAGACCAATCCAAGTCTTGATGAGCCACCGATAGATCGGGTATTCGATTGCGCGGATCGTTGTGACGTGCTTCGATGTGCTTGATGGTCGAGTGACTGCCGGTGAGCTGAATGATCTTTTCGGCCAGTGCGCGAATCGAAATCTCGCGGTCTGTTCCTAAATCCACAGGGCGCAAACTCTCCATGGTGGCGCGGCGCATGAGTCGAATCAACCCATCAACCAAATCCCCCACCCAACAGAAGGTGCGAATTTGTTCACCACTGCCGAAGATGGTGATTTCGTGATTTTGTAAAGCCGCAACAACCATCTTCATCACCACCCGTTGGTCGTCTAAATCAGCACCTGTACCATAAGCATTGAAGATGCGAGCGATGCGGGCATCGACATCATATTCTGTTTTATAGGCTTGATAAAGTGCCTCTGCCGCCCGCTTACCTTCGATAGAGGCCAATAATTCGCTGGCTTCGGAATGGTTGTCGGTGTAAATATCGCGCCGCAAAGGGGAGTAAACATTGGCCGATGAGGCATAGACAATACGGGCAAATTCCACCCGAGCCACCTCCAAAGCATTGATCGATCCCTCAATATGAATCTTCATCGTCTCCACAGGTAGCGAACGGTTGTAACGCAAGAGGGCAGGCGCTGCTAAATTATAGATTTCGTCACATGAAATATTGAATGGGCTGACGATATTGTGGTGGATGTAGTGAAAATTATCGAATTTATCCATGTTGCGCAAGAGCGGAGAGGCTGCGGCCTCGCGCGTATCCACACAGTAAAGCTCTACTCCCTCTTCGAGTAACCTGCGACAGAGATGCGTGCCGACCAGTCCGACACCACCCAAAACAACAATACGTTTTTGCATAACCGACTTTTTATCTCTCCATGATGCAAGAAATATGCCCTGAAAGCGGAATTTCGGTTGTAGACTTTAATTCTCGGTGCAGAAGAGCATTTTAGGCAGTTGATCAATGCTATTGATTCGCATCACTTCGATAGACTTGGGGTGCTTGAGGGTCTTGGGCAGGAAGCCAGAAACGATGATTCGTCGAAAGCCTAAACGAGCCGCCTCACTGATCCGTTGTTCGCTACGGGGTGCGGGGCGCACCTCACCGGAGAGGCCGATTTCGCCGGCACAGCAGACCCCCTCCGTAATTGGTCGATCGTAGTAGGAGGAGATGACCGCCGCCACGACCGCTAAATCAAGACCGGTGTCGGCAATTTTGAATCCTCCAGCGAAGTTCAGGAAGACATCTTTGGCAAACATCTTCATCCCCACGCGCTTTTCGAGAACGGCTAAGAGCATATTCATACGCTTCGAATCATAGCCAGTGGCAGAGCGTTGGGGTGTGCCATAGGTAGCATTACCTACCAAGGATTGCACCTCAATCAGATAGGGACGGATGCCATCGACTGAACTACCTACTGCAATGCCACTCAGGGGCTCATCGTAGTGAGAGAGTAAAATTTCAGAAGGATTATCTACATCCCGCAAGCCGGAGTCTAACATTTCAAATACGCCAATTTCGAAAGTTGCGCCGAAACGATTCTTGATACCACGTAAAATGCGGTATATGTTGTTGTTATCACCCTCAAATTGGAGAACAACATCGACAATATGTTCTAAAATCTTAGGGCCGGCAATCGTTCCATCTTTGGTGATGTGACCAATGATGAAGATCGAAGTACTGGTGTTCTTGGCATATTTGAGCAGGGTAGCGGCGCATTCGCGAATTTGTGAAACACTACCTGCCGAGGAGTCAATCAGGTCGGTGTAGATGGTTTGGATGGAGTCGATGATCACCAAGTTGGGTTTCTGCTCCTCAATCTGTGCGACAATATTTTCCAACAAAGTTTCGGTATAGACCAAACACTCTTCATTGGCGATGCCCAAGCGATCGGCGCGCATCTTAATCTGTTCTGCGGACTCTTCACCGGAGACATAGAGGGTCTTGAGCCCATTCTTTGACAGTGCAATTTGGAGCGAAAGCGTCGATTTGCCGATACCGGGTTCGCCTCCTAATAAGATGAGCGAACCGGGGACCATGCCACCACCTAAAACACGATTTACCTCGCTGTTACCCAAGTCGATGCGCGGATTTTCGTTTTTGGAAATGGAGCTGATCCGTTCGGGACGTGTTGCGGGGAGCTTGGTGATGGATGAGGCGATGGAGCTACTTTGCTGTGCGATGATCTCTTCGGTGAAGGTGTTCCATTCGCTACAAGCGGGGCAACGACCCAGCCACTTTGGGGCTTCAAACCCGCAGTTTTTGCAGAAATAAGCTTTTTTTACCTTAGCCATCATCGCTCAGTTATCTATTGAATAAAGAATCGATAAATATCATTTCCATTGGCATAGATTAATAGGCCTAATAAAAACACAAGACCTACATACTGTGCCGCTTCGAGAATCTTATCATTTACCTTGCGACCGGTGATGATCTCCCACAACGTAAATAGGGCGTGGCCACCGTCTAATCCGGGGATAGGCAGAAGGTTCATAATGGCTAAAATGATGGATAAGAAGGCGGTTTTTAACCAGAAATCCTGCCAATCCCATTGGGAAGGGAAGATGTTGCCGATAGCCACAAAGCCTCCCAATTCTTGGTACATCTTGGTCTTGGGTTGCACGATCAGTTTTAGCTGTTGCCAGTAATTGGAGATGACACTTCCTGTTTTCTTTAGTCCGGCGGGGATAGATTGTGCAAATGTATATTCCTGTGTACGAAGTTGATATGGACTTTGAACTCGAACTCCAATCATACCATTTTCGTCCAAGGTAACAGTTGCCTGACGCTCGATTTGGTTATTGAGCAGGGTGAAGGTTACCTCTTTATTTTTGTTTTGTATCAGGGAGTCTTGATAGGTGGCATAGTTGATCATGTGTGCTCCGTTGAAGCCCACCACTTGATCTCCTTTTTGGAAACCGGCAGCCAAAGCGGCAGGGGAGGTGACGCTGTCGATGAGAAAGGGGACGCGCAGGGAGAGAAAATCTTCATAGCCCTTATTCTTGCGGAGCTCAATCAGATCGTTGAGGCGGAGGTCCAGTGTAGTCTCTATACCATTGCGCTTGACCACTACCTTTCGATCACCCTCGGTGATGATCAGGTCGTTGACAATAGAAATGACGTTATCAATTTGCTGTCCGTCAATACTCAAAATCTGGTCGCCATTGACAAAGCCAAGCGCCTGAGCTTGTGCATTATAGTTGTAGCCCCACTTGGCATCTTGGTTGGAAAAATAGGAATCGCCCCACGTGTAGCAAACGCCACAGTAGATGAAAATGGCCAATAATATATTCATCGTCACACCGGCAATCATCACCAAAAAGCGTTGCCATGCCGGCTTTGCCCGAAATTCATCGCTTTTGACCGGCTGTTTCATCTGCTCCTTGTCCATGCTCTCATCGATCATGCCGGCAATTTTCACATAACCGCCCAACGGTAGCCAGCCCAAGCCGTACTCCGTTCCCTTGTAGTTGAACTTGAATAGGGAGAATCCTAAATCGAAGAAGATGTAGAATTTCTCCACGCGGATTTTGAAGAGCCGTGCGATGAGAAAATGACCAAATTCATGCAACCCCACCAATAAGGTGAAGCAGAGAAAAAATTGAATAGCTTTAATGACTATATCCATGACAAAATAGGTTACAGGTGAAGGAAATGATGAGCCAAATCCCGTGCTTCGGCATTGGCACAATCCAAATCGGAGTGTGAGGGTGTGCTAACGAAAGAGGCCTTGCTCAGGGTGTGGCTGATGGTGCGGACAATATCTAAGTAAGAACATTTATGCGATAGGAAGGCGGCAACGGCAATGTCGTTTGCGCCATTCATCGTGCAGGCGGCAGTGCCTCCGCGACGTAGGCAGTCGTAGGCGATATCCAGTGCCGGATATTTCTGACGATCGACCTCGCGGAAGGTGAGCGAGGGGTGATCGGTGAAGCTGAAGCGTTCTTGTGGCCGATGGGCGCGTTGAGGAAAGAGTAGCGCCAAACTGATCGGTAGGTGCATATCGGGAGTGCCTAATTGTGCTTTGAGCGCACCATCTTCAAATTCAACGAGTGAGTGCACCACCGATTGGGGATGCAAGATGACCTCGATTTGCTCGGCAGGAACACCAAAAAGCCAATGTGCTTCGATGACCTCAAAGCCTTTGTTGACCAAGGTGGCAGAATCGATCGTGATTTTGGCACCCATCGTCCATTGAGGATGCTGAAGGGCTTGCTCCACGGTGACATGGGTCAGCTCAGCTGCGGGAAGATCACGGAATGCGCCACCGCTACATGTGATAATCAGCCGATGAATGGGGGCACTTTCACCCATTAAACATTGAAAAATCGCCGAATGTTCGGAATCAATAGGCACGAGTGGAACACCTTTTTTAGCAACCAATGGCATGATCACCGAGCCACCAGCCACCAAACTCTCTTTATTGGCTAAAGCAACTTTTTTCCCTGCTTCCAAGGCCGCAATGGTGGGGTGGAGACCCGCATAACCTACCAAGGCGTTGATGACCGTATCGACATTTCCGGCACGGGCGATCTGGGTAAGGGTCTCTTCGCCGGCGTACACCTTGATGGGGTGGGCGGCTAAGGCTGCTTGGAGTTGCGGATATTGTGTTTTGTCGGCAATGACTACGCAATCTGCTTCAAATTCAATGGCTTGGCGTGCTAATGTCTCCCAATTCCGATTGGCCGTCAGTGCGGTGATCTCGAAACGATCGGGATTCTCTCGCACAATATCAAGCGTTTGAAGGCCGATAGATCCGGTTGAGCCTAAGAGGGCTAATTTTTCTTTCATGATCTTAGAAAACGATGTATCCTTCAGGGTCAACGGGCTTTCCTTGTCCCCACAATTCAAACTCAAACAGCGCGGAATTACCATTGTTACGGGCTTCGTTGCTCACCCCGATAATCTCACCGCTCTTCACGCGTTGTCCTTTGGAGACCAACGATTGAGAGAGGTTTTTGTAGACCGAAATCAAGTCGCCAGCGTGTTGCACCTCAATTAAATAACCTGTTTCGGGTGTCCATAAGGTCATGACTACCGTTCCTTTATCTACCGCGGCTACTTGTGTATTGGAGGCGGCCGCGATGCTAATACCGAAGCTTTCTCGTTGTAAGTCAAAACGTTGGGTGATGATACCCTCAATGGGGGCGACCATCTGAATGGCTTCGCGTACCGAGCGACGTGAGCCGGCTTGGTTGAGTCCATAGGTGCCCTTGCCCTCCATTTGCAGGCGCAGCAGGGAATCAGCAGCGTCTGGCATAATCAGGGTTTTGCTCAGTTTGGTGCTGTCGGAATTGGACAACACGCGTACAACGGGAGTCTTGCCCTCCATGATCAAGGCGATGTTGTTGTTATAGGTCAACATATCGTTCATCATGCGCTCCATGGAGTCCAGACGGATGATGTTGTCAACTAAATTCTCACGAGAGCGATTGGCTTCGGTGCGATAACCCGGTAAAAATTCTAAAATCGGTGTATAGGCTACAAAGATGAGAATCAATATAAAGAGCATGAGAACAAAGGCAACAAAGGCCGATAAGACACCAGCAGGAGAGAGGTGAATGTGCCACTCTTCTGTGTTGTCGGTAGCATTTTGCAAGCTCAAGCGCCGCTTGCGGAAGAGTTCGCTCCGTTGACTCCACAGCTTGGAGATTTTAGATGATAGTTTCATGGCTATTTATTTGTCATCAATAACGTACAAAGATAACCAAAATTGCCTGGAAGCTTTGGATTTAGAAACGTTTTTTTTAACTTTGTAACGCTTTGAAACAGAAAATAAAAATATAAAATTCAATAGAATCATGGTAAAACCTACTTTATTAGTTCTTGCGGCCGGAATGGGCTCGCGTTATGGGTCACTCAAGCAGATGGATGGTGTTGGGCCTCATCGAGAGGCAATTATCGACTATTCGATTTATGATGCCATTCGCGCTGGTTTCGGCAAAGTCGTCTTTGTTATCCGTCACAGTTTTGATGAAGAGTTCCGCGAAGTCTTCAACGCGCAGCGTTTTGGAGGTAAAATTCAGGTGGAATATGTCTATCAGGAGTTAGATGCCCTGCCGGCAGCATATGTCGTTCCGGAAGGACGTCAAAAGCCATGGGGCACAAACCACGCCATTATGATGGCGGCAGCGGTGATTCATGAACCCTTTGCGGTGGTCAATGCCGATGATTTTTATGGTGCTGATGCTTTCCGAGTTATAGGGAACTATCTGTCGGCATTGGAGAACGCCAAGAATGATTATTGTATGGTGGCCTACGACTTGGGCAAGACGCTTTCTGAAAACGGCACTGTGTCGCGGGGTGAATGCACGGTGAGTGCAGAAAATTTCTTGGTGAAATTGGAGGAGCATACGCAAATTGAGCGGAATGCTGAGGGGGTAATTGTTTTCCACGAAGGGGCGGTAGACAAGCAGTTAGCTGAAAATACGCCGGTCTCCATGAATCTTTTTGGCTTCACACCCGATTATTTTGACTATTCAGAGGCTTTTTTTAAGGACTTCCTGCGCGAAAACTACACCAATCTAAAGGCCGAGTACTATATTCCATCGGCTATTAATCGCTTGATAGCTGAAAGAAAAGCCACCTTGCGCGTCCTTCGGTCTTCGGCACAATGGTTTGGGGTTACCTACAAAGAAGACCGTGCCCCATTTATTGCGCGTATCGGCAAGCTCATTGAGCAAGGTGTTTATCCTGCTGATCTTTGGGCATAACGATGAGGTAGTGGCACACAAAAAGAGTAGCGGTTGATTCTTATTGAATCAGCCGCTACTCTTTTTGTGCGAAGGGCAACTATTTATTCATCAAGATAGCCATCTTTGACTAACTGCTGCCGCACCTTGACCCAATCGACAACAGGGCGAATAACACCGTCGATCATTCGCAACGGGCAACCCAAGTTGCCATCATCAATATAGAGATCAGCATAAATCTTGGGCGATTCGGTCCACTCTTTCTGTTCTGGATTTGCATTGGTAGCAAAAAGTGGAATTCCACGCTCTGCAAACCATTGCTTGGCGGCATCTAAACGATTTCCGCTCCGCATCGTATAAAGTATCAGCCGATTACCATTATTTATTAGCTCCTTGAGTACAGGGACTGCACCCGCATCCAATCCTATCAAAGGATATTCATGGGTAACTACTGTCCCGTCAAAATCAAGTGCAATGATGTTGCCTGTTATAGCCATATTTCTTATTACTTATTAAAGATGTAGTCTATTTTTGATGCGAGAGAGGAGACCCTTTTTTACAGGGCGTTTTGATTGATCCTCAGGAGCATCACCGTATCCATAACCATAACCGTATCCATATCCGTAACCATATCCATAACCATATCCATGGCGGGTCAGAGAGGTATCATTGAGCACAAGGCTCATATTGTGGAAGCGTTTCTCTTGGTAGAACCGTTCGATATCGGGAAGCTGGCGACGATCAAGTAGGCCTTCGCGAACCACATAGAGCGTAAGGTCGCAGACGTGGTCGATGATCAAAGCATCGGCAACGATCAAGGCCGGAACACTGTCTAAAATAATGTAGTCGTAGTCTTCACGCAGTGTAGCTATCAGCGTATCAAATCGCTTGGAAAGAAGCATCTCAGCAGGATTGGGCGGTTGAATACCAGCGTATATAATGTCGAGATTTTTATTAAGTTCGGTCTTGGTAATAATATCCTTGATGTTATCGGTCATGCCAGAAAGGTAGCTGACAATTCCGGTTGGGTTCTTACCTTGCCCCATCACCTTGGATAGAGAGCGACGGCGTAGATCGACATCAATAAGCAATACTTTTTTATTAGTGAGAGCCATGGTCATCGCTAAGTTGGTAGAAACAAAGGTTTTACCTGCGTGTGGATTGGACGAAGAGACCATAATCACCTTCAACTCCTTATTGTCAACACGCATAAAACTCATGTTTGCACGCAGAATACGGAAGGCTTCTGAGACAGCATCGCGACCATTCTCGCGAACCACAATGCTGCGCTGAACGATGCCAGAATGGCGCGGGATCTCTCCAAGGAAAGGAATGTGCACACGACTTTCCAAATCTTTGCGGCCACGGATGGTGGTATCTAAAGTTTCAAGTAGATAGACGATCGCAAAGGGAATAGCAAGACCAAAGATTAAGGCCACAGCCAAGATCATTGATGTTTTTGGAGAGACAGGGAGTGTTGTCCCATAGGCGTTATCTACAATGCGCGAGTTGGGCTCGACAACCACCAAGGCCAATTCGTTCTCCTCCCGCTTCTTCAAAAGATAGAGATAAAGTTCCTCTTTGACCTTTTGCTGACGCATGATGCCTAAAATTTCTTTTTCTTGTGCCGGAGCAGAATGTATGCGCGCATTGGCAATCGACTCCTCTTTACGCATGGCCTTAGATTGAATCTCTAAAGAAGAGAGGTAGGAGTCAAGGGATGCAATGATGGAACGGCGAACCGTGGCCAAGCCGTTGTCTATATCCTGGATGAGGGGGTTGTTGGCCGATCCATCTGAGTGCAATTTATTGCGACGTAGCAAAGCATCATTATAGTCTGAGATTTGACGAGCAATGACCGCATTGACGATAGCCGCAGAGGCAGGGATCAAGGCCACGCCCGTTTTGTCATCAAGCAGATATTGACGGATGAATTTACCCATCTCAATCTCATTCTCCACCGTTAAACCCTCACTTTTGTATTTGGTGCTCTCTTCAATAAAACGAGTTGCCTCGCTGGTTAGGTCGTAGATGTTATTCTTTTGTTTGAAGGATTCGATATTCTGATCAATATCCCCCAACTCTTGACCAATACTCAGCAGACGGGTGTTGATGAACTCCGCGGTGCTCTGAGCCACCAAACGCTTGTCGTTGACAGCATCTTCATTGTAGATCGAAATCAAAGTATTCAGCACATCCTCAGCGCGTTTGGCCACCTGATCTTGCATGGACAATGTGATGATAGAGGCTTGTTTATCTGCCACACTACTCTGAACGGAAGCACGATAGGTATCGGTTGCTGTTTTTAAAGAAGCCTTATTGATTAGGATGGTTTTTCCCTTGTAATCGGGAGACATATAGTAGGTCGGGGCGATCACTAATTGTCCCACTGGTGTGGCTACAGTGTCGCCATAAGAGACCTGAACAGTCCGTTCACTCTCCTGTTCGGGGAGTTCCTGTCGTGCAAAATCAGCGAGGATGACTGTATTGTTATCTTGAGGTGTGGCCGAGAAGGAGAACTGCTCGCTATCATTATCATTTACAAAAGTCACCTGCAAAGGGGACTCTCCATAGAGGTTGCGGATGCGTAGACCGGTGTCCATGGTGTGGTTGACCGTTAGATTCAGACGTTTTGCCACCATCTCCATAATCCGTCGCGATTGGAGAATAAAAATCTCGTTATCCACATTGCGTCGTGCGGTGAATCCGGCCAAATCACTAAAGGCACTCATGTCCGTATCACCACCTTTGCGGGAGTCCTTTACTAAAATAGTTGCTGTGCGCTTGTAGATTTTTGAGGTGCTGGCCAAATAGAAGCAGGCGCAACCCACACAGATTGCAACAGAGAGCACAAACCAGTACCAGTTGGATAAGATCATTCTGATGATATCACTGATCGAGAAGGAGACATTTTCTGAAGATTCCTTCTGTGCGTCGTTTATAGGTTGTTCTACCATGGTTGCAACTATTTTAAATTGGTAATGGTGACGATGAGTGTAGCAACCGAGATGGCTGTACTGAGTAGGGAGATGTAGAAGCTACGGTTCTGACTGATTTCACCGGATTGTGCCTTGTACTTGTTGGGCTTCACGTAAATCACATCATTTTGTTGAATATAGAAATAGGGCGAGGAGAAAATATCTTGGGAGGTAATATCAAGAACAGCACTTGTGCGGGATCCGTTTTCTTCACGAATAACGGTGACATCTTTACGTACACCATAAATGGTTAAGTCGCCAGCCAAAGAGAGTGCATCAAAGAGCGATACACGGTCGGTGGTGATGTTGTATCGGCCGGGTTTCACCACCTCGCCTAATACGGAGATGGTCATATCGGCAAATTGAATGTTGACCTCAGGATCGGCGATGTGCCCACCGGCAATGATCTTTTGTGCAATGACCTCTGCTAACTCTGCACGGGTTTTACCGGCGCAAACGACCTCTCCGATAATGGGCATCGTGAGCTGACCATTGGCATCCACCGTACGAACTTGGAGGGTATTGTTGTTGCTACTAACGGTCTCACCGCTGATGGGGCTACCGGATAGCGAATTGAACGAAGAGGAGGTGTTGAAGGGGGCGGCCAATTCGGGATTCTTGCTGTTGACAACAATGGTAAGCCGATCTAACGGCTTTACCCGTATTTGGTAGCCATCCATGATTTTGGCTGTAGTCTTGGTGTCTAAATCCTGGAGATAGAGTGCTCGCTTTTGAGAGGCACAAGAGGCGAACAGGAGGACAGAGAGCACAAATAGAATGATGCGATTCATAATGTTGTGACGTATTTTAATAAGTTTTGGGGCTATTTTAGTCATAGCACGTGCAAAGGTAATAAAAATATTTAAAACCCAGTGCTTGTGATAGATAAAATAGTAGGACAATTTGGTTTTTCTAAAAAATGATGAATTATGCGGCAACTTTTTGTAAAGAGAGTGGCCAATTTCCAAATTAAAATGTATCTTTGAATCTCTTTAAAAAACGCATATTCATCGCCTTGGATACGGTAATTGGAATATGTTTTATGGACCAAAAAAGAAAAAAATGAGTGATCGGATGGAGTTTACGCCATGGTTCGCCCAGGCTACCTTATATGAGATGAACGTGCGGCAACTCACCCCCGAGGGTACACTTTGTGCCGCGACCAAGCGCCTTGAGTTCCTGCACGCGATAGGAATCGAGGCTATTTGGCTGATGCCGATCTATCCAATAGGTGTTGTCCAGCGCAAAGGCACGTTGGGTTCTTACTATTCGATTCGAGACTACCAGACTGTCAATCCGGATTTGGGAACGATGGCGGATTTTGATGCTTTTGTTCACCATGCGCATACATTGGGCATGAAGGTGCTCTTGGATTGGGTGGCCAACCATACGGCGCGTGATGCCCGTTGGCTGAGCGAGAAGCCAGCTGATTGGTATGAGCGAGATGCTGAGGGAGAACCACTTGTACCTTGTGATTGGTCAGACACCGCGAAGCTCAACTATGCCAATCGAGCGGTTTGGGAGGGTCAAATAGAGGCCATGACTTTTTGGCTTCAGGCGCATGCGATTGATGGTTTTCGTTGTGACATGGCGATGTTGGTTCCGCTTGCTTTTTGGCAGGAGGTTTCGCTACGACTTCGACGGGTGAAGCCGGATCTGTTTCTGATAGCCGAGGCCGAAGAACCGCATTTTTTTGAGGATGCTTTTGATGCCTGCTATGGATGGAAAATGCACCATCTGCTGAACGATATTGCGCAACAAAAGACGCGCTTGTGGCCACTCAGGGAGTGGTTGGTCTTGGATCGAAAGAACTACCCGCAATCGGCTATCCGCTTGGCCTTCACCTCCAACCACGATGAAAATTCGTGGTCAGGAAGTGAATTCACCCGTTTGGGTGCAGCGACAGAGGTGATGGCGGCGCTGACTTTTCTTTGGCCTCGGTCGATGCCGCTGGTCTACACCGGACAGGAGGTGGGCTATGACCATTCGTTTGCTTTTTTTGATCGAGATTCAATTCCTGCGGAGTGCTATACAGCCAATGATACGACCAAATTTTATCATCGAATGGTCGCGCTACGGCGGAATAATATAGCGCTCAATGCGGGGGTGCAAGGGGGTGAGGCGGTGGAAATCCATACGAATGCGGAGGATTGTTTACTTGTTTTGGTACGGGAAAAAGCGGATAATTGTGTGATCGGAATCTTGAATCTTTCGCCTTATGCCATTCAGGCTGATTTTAATACGGGCATTTATACCAATATATATACTAATGCGATGACTGGGTGTTCGGAGCTACTTCCGCCCCATGTCAATGAGATCTTGTCCCCATGGAGTTACCGGATTCTTACACGCACCAAAGAATAGAAAGCAATAAAAATAGCTTTTTGCCTCTTGTTTTTATGAAAAGCCACGATTTTTTCGTAAATTTGTCCCTATGAAACGACTCAGCTTACTCTTGTTGCTGACCTTTGGCGTACTCTGCTCTTCTTGGGCAGCGCGCTATTCGGTGGATGATATCCCCAATGTGCAGCGCACCAACCATTCTCGCTTTACCTCCAATCCCGATGGTATTTTGTCGGCAGAGGCGGTGGCTCAAATTGACACCATTTGTTACTCCCTGCGCCAGCGGGGAATTGCCCAAATTGCGGTGGTTGCTGTGAAGGAGATTGATGGCGGTGATGTTTTCTCTTTTGCGATAGACCTCTTTTCGAAGTGGGGCGTGGGGCGTGCGGCCGATAATAACGGCTTGGGCATTCTGTTTGTCGAGTCGGCACACGAGATCCGTTTTGTCACCGGCCCCGGCTTAGAGGGGGTGTTGCCCGATGCTATTTGTAAGCGCATACAGCTCAAATATATGCTTCCGCTCTTCCGCCAAGAGAACTACTCCGGCGGTATGGTCTCCGGTTTGGTGGCGATTGAAAAACTACTATCAGGGAGCGAGTTGGATTTGGGTCGAGCGGATGATGCGGCGGGAGAGGATTTTCCTGCGTGGATGCTCTTGGTCTTTGTCGCTTCGTTTATCCTCGGCCCCATGCTGATCATGTGGCTCATTTCGCGTCAATCGCGGCGTTGTCCGGAGTGCAAGGCTCATAATGCACTGCGTCAAGAGTCGATGGAGGTTATTCAGCGGACGGCTCACTCTTCGGTGGTGGAGACCACCTTTGTCTGCTCCAAATGTGGCGCGGTGATTAAGCGCCGCACCAAGAGCAATGGCGATAACGAGGGCAATAGTGGTCGTGGCGGTGGTGGCGTTTTCTGGGGCGGTTTAGGCGGCTTCGGCGGGGGCGGTTCCGGTGGCGGCTTTGGCGGTGGAAGTTTCGGTGGCGGTAGCTTTGGTGGTGGCGGTGCCGGCTCACGTTGGTAAATAATTTTGTACCTATTACTTAAAACTCAATACGATGAAAAAAACAACTCTTTGGATTATTTTGGCGGCCATCGCCGTGCTTGTCTTTATCTGCTACCAAACCTATAATGGCTTGGTCACCAAAGATGAAGCGGTAAATACGGAGTGGGCAAATGTCGAGACGCAGTACCAGCGTCGTGCCGATCTGATCCCTAATTTGGTCAACACAGTAAAGGGCTATGCTGCCCATGAACAGACTACTTTTGAACAGGTGGTTGAGGCGCGCACCAAAGCCACCTCCATCAACCTCACTGCCGCCGATTTGACGGAGGAGAAGATGGCTGAATTTCAGAAGGCGCAAGCGGCTGTTCGCTCCTCTTTGGGACGTTTGATCGCTATTGCTGAGCAATATCCCGATCTGAAGGCCAATCAGAATTTCTTGGAGTTGCAAGCGCAATTAGAGGGTACTGAAAATCGTATCGCGGTGACCCGCAGCAAATTCAATGAGGTGACTAAAATCTATAATGTAGCCATCCGCCGCTTCCCGTCTAACATTCTTGCTTCGCTCTTCGGCTTCAGCCAAAAACCCTATTTTGCAGCTGATGAGGGCACGGATGCTGCTCCCCAAGTAACGTTCTAAGCTGTCTATCTTTCCACAAAATAGGCTGCTCGAAAGGGCAGCCTAT
>JAVVZO010000022.1:0-30641 GCA_036650515.1 Alistipes sp. | reverse complement strand
GTTGATTCCCTCTTGGGGGCAAGGTCGTGCTCTACCAACTGAGCTATTTCCGCAACGCAAAATATGTTGATTGGTCTTACTGAATTATCCATACAGAGAGATCAAATCAGGCGTTTCAGGAGTGCAAATATAGTGGGAAAAAATGATTTTGCAAAATTTTCAGATGATTTTTTCCTCCAAGCGAAAAAAGTGCGTTACTCTTTGAAAATATCCATCTGTTGACGCACCGACTCCTCGTGGACGGCATAGAGAAACCGCCGAATAAAATCAGCATCTAAATTGAGCCCTGCTGCTTGTGCTATGCGTTTATCGAGCAGGTCACCATAGCGCTGAGTTTGGAGAATGGGCATGCTGTGATCCCGCTTATAACGACCGATGGTGCGTGCAATACGCATACGGCGCGCCAAGATCTGCATGAGCTCGTCATCGGCAGCATCTATTTCACTACGCAGGGAGGTGAGCCCATCCAAAGGCATATTGGCCTCACGAAGAATCAGTTGGTGTAAGATCTCGTCCAGCGCCTCAGGTGGTAGTTGTTGCTCCTTATCACTCTTTGCCTGCTCGGGGTGGCAGTGGCTTTCGATGATCAATCCGTCAAAGCCTAAGTCCATGGCTTGTTGTGCAATGGGATAGATTCTATCCCGTTTGCCCCCAATGTGACTGGGGTCACAGAAAAGCGGAAGATCAGGCATCCGACGACGAAGCTCAATGGGAATTGCCCACTGAGGAAGGTTGCGGTAGAGGGTTTGATCATAGCTGCTGAATCCGCGATGGATCAATCCAAGGCGGTGGACACCCGTATTGCGAAGGCGTTCGATGGCACCGATCCACAGCTCCAAATCAGGGCTGCTTGGATTTTTGACCAACACAGGGAGATCACTTCCTCGAAGCGCCTCGGCGATAGCTTGGACCGCGAAGGGGTTGGAGGTCGTCCGTGCGCCGATCCAAATCAGGTCTATACCGGCATGAAGTGCTGCGGCAACGTGCTCCGGCGTCGCCACTTCGGTGGCCACATACATGCCCGTCTCCTTCTTGACCCTGACAAGCCAAGCCAATCCTTTGCCCCCCACTCCCTCAAAGCATCCCGGCTTGGTACGTGGTTTCCAAAGGCCTGCACGGAAGATGGGGATGCCTTGTGCCGCAAGGGCATAAGCGGTCTCCAAAACCTGCGCTTCACTCTCGGCACTACACGGTCCGGCGATGACCAGTGGTCGCGGACGGTCAATTTCAGGAAAAAGAGATTGCAGTGTGCTTTTGCTCATGGGAAAGACGAAAAAGGAAGCCCACCGATAAAGGCGGGCTTCTGTATCTGTTTTAGTTCACTTCTCGCCGGTCGGAGATGATATTGGGAGAGGCCGCCTCCATGTCAACTTGTAACTTGACCATGTTGATCGCTTGTGCCGCCACAAACTCGCCTTGATTACCAGCGCTACCGCCACAGAAGCTCAGTGCTTGCGTTCGATCATCTACCTCTATTATACCTAAAAGTACGGGTACATTCCATTGAAGTTGAACCTGAACAGCCCCTTGGACGACACCTTGGCAGATAGTTGCGGCATAACCGGCTTCATCTCGAATGGTGCAACCAAGGAGGATAATAGCATCTACATCGGTATATTCGGCGACAAATTGAGCCCCTAACATGAGCTCGAATGTCCCCGGAACATATTTGATTTGGATGTTGTATTCAGGGCAACCGGCCGCTTTGAGCGTCCGAACAGCACCCTCCAACAGCACCTCATTGATGTCTCGATTCCACTCGGCAACCACCAAACCAAAGGACATCTCGCTGGCCGAAGGCAGCGGGGTGCGAGGATTTAGTGGGGAGGTTTTGGAACGAGGCATCTTAAAGAGAGTTAGTTGTTACCAATGAGTTTGTCTGCCTCGCGCGCATCCATCGAAGCGGGGTGTTCAGAGAGTATCTTCTCGAAATAGACTTTTGCCTTCTCGTTGTTGCCTTGGGCACGTTCAGCCAAGCCAGCTTTGCGAAGGTACATCGGAGTAGTGAGGTCGTTATCGGCAGCTTTCACCGCTTTGTCGTAAAAAGAGACAGCCTTAGCATAATCTTTCTGTTCAACGGCAATATCTCCTTGTAAACCAAGATTTTGAGCATTGATGATTGCACCGGGGATTCCTTTCACGGCAGAATATTTGGCCAAATATTTGGCGGCATTTTCCATGTCACCAAGCTTGAAATAGCAGATGCCTGCGTATTGAGCAGCCAAATTACCAGCAGGGGTCGAGCCATATTGTTCAACCACGTCAAGGAAGCCAACGCCATTGGCATCACCCTCGAGAGCCAATTTGTAATCGGTATCCTCCGCACCGAAGCGAGTTTGTGCCTCTGCAATCAGCTCGGCAGCTTTGGAAATCCGAGGTTCAGAGATCAGTTTTTTATAGCCGAAAATGAGGGCCGCAAGGACCAGCAAGCCGATGAGAATGAAGACTACTTTTTTCGAATTTTCCTCAAAAAATGATTCTGCACGGGTCATTGCTGCGCCCAGAGTCTCCTCTTCGGGCTTCGTGATGTGTTCTTTTGCCATAACGAGTCTATTATTAGTTTTTTATTTAAACGTATTGAATTGCAAAAATACATCTTTTTGTGCAATATCAAAGGTGTTGCCGTCTATTTTTTTCAAACAAGTAGTCTCTACATGGCAATTTGTGATTAATTTTGTACCTTTGAATGCAAACCCAAGCTATTATGTGGCTAAAAAAACTATCCATCATCAACTTCAAGAACATCGAGCAAGAGGAGATCTCCTTCGGTGCGGGATTGAATTGTTTTGTGGGTGACAATGGCGCGGGGAAGACCAATGTGGTCGATGCCCTCTATTTTTTGTCGATGTGCAAGTCCTCGTTGTCCATGACCGATGGGCAAAGTGTGCGTCACGGAGCCGATTTTTTTGTCTTAGAGGGGCAGTATGCAACCGATGGCCAGAAGACCGAGCATATTACTTGTACCTATGCGCGTAAAAGTGGGAAGGTCGTCAAACGCAATAGTAAGGAGTACGAACGGCTGTCTGATCATGTCGGATTGATCCCTGTGGTGATCGTCTCGCCGGCCGATGTGGCTTTGATCAGCGATGCGGCCGATGAACGGCGGCGCTATTTCAACGCCTTCATTTCGCAGTTAGATCGCTCTTATTTGGCGGCACTGATGCGCTATAACACGGTGCTCACAGAGCGCAATAAGCTCTTTAAGTCGACTCCAGATGAGGATATGCTCCAAATTTATGATCGGCAGTTGGTGGAGCACGGGCAGGTGATCCATGCAGCACGCTGTGCGGTCACAGCACAACTACAACCTTTGGTGGCCGCCTACTATTGCCTGCTCTCCGATGACCACGAGCAGGTGGAGTTACACTATAAATCCGAATTGAATGAGGCCCCCTTTGAGGATATTCTCCTTCGGGCGCGCCAAAAGGATTTAGCCAATGAATTTACCACATCAGGCATACATCGCGATGACTTGGTGCTAAAAATAGGGGGCTATCCGTTGCGCAAATACGGCTCGCAAGGGCAGCAAAAATCCTTTCTCATTGCCCTCAAATTGGCACAATATGCCATCGTGGCTCGCGAGAAACAGGAGACCCCCATCTTGCTCTTAGATGATCTTTTTGATAAATTGGATGCCGGACGTGTCGAACAGCTGATTCGGTTGGTGGCACAGCGCGGATTTGGTCAAATTGTGATCACCGATTGTCATCGCGAGCGACTGCAAACGATTTTGGAGAAGGCGGGGAGTGACTACACCCTTTTTACGGTACAGAATGGAGGCATTGTGCGATGAGACGGACGAAAACCATGTTGTTGGGTGATCTGTTGGATGAATTTTTCAAACGTCCTCATATTGCCGCCAAGGTAGCCGAAGGATGCCTGCCTGATACTTGGCGTGCCATTGTCGGGGATGTGATGGCTGATCGCACCACAGAACTTCGTTTGGAAAATAATATTCTCTATGTGCGGATGCAGTCAAGTGTGCTCCGCTCCGAACTATTTTATCAGCGTGATGCCCTGATGCGAGAGATCAACGAGCGATCGGGCATTCGTTTGGTCAACGCAGTAATCATTCGCTAAGAAGCTATTTTACACTACTTTAAAGAGAGAGCCCGAAGGAAATTCCTTCGGGCTCTCTCTCGATTGTCGTTGATCTATCCGCATTTGGAATAGCCACAAGACATACAGGTGAGGCAACCGTTTTGGTAGGCCATCGTCTCCTGCTGGCATTGCGGACATTTGCCTTTGTGCTTGGTGCCATCACAGATATATTTCTTCAGTGCCCGCTCCACGCCCGTCTTCCAAGTATTGATGGTGGCGCTGTTTAGATGGAGGGATTCGATGAGCGCAACGACATTTTCGATGGGCATTCCATGTCGCAACACGCCGGAAATCAATTTGGCATAGTTCCAAAACTCCTCGTCAAAGAGCCGCGAGATACCACCAATGGTGTTCATGTAACCATAGCGATCGGTGTATTGGAAATCATAGCGTTTGCTTCCATTCGCCTCGCGCACCTTGACAATCTGACCCGAAATAATCTTGGCTGGGATAAACATAGCATCCTCCTCGATTTTACCGGTGAAGATCTCGTAAGGGCGGCCATTTTGTAAACCGACAAAGGCGATCCAATCTTCCGTGCCATTTTTAAAACGGACAATATCGGCAGGGATAGACTTGGGACGCTTCGTCTCCCCAACACCCATGGTGGTGGTATTCTGTTTGTCCTTCTCGACAAGTACACCACTGCGACAACCATCGCGATAAACGGTCACCCCTTTGCAACCACACTCCCATGCGGTGCGATAGACATCGGCAACGAGCTCTTCGGTAGCCTCATTGGGCAGGTTGACGGTGACTGAAATCGAGTGATCCACCCATTTCTGAATAGCCCCCTGCATCTGCACTTTGGCAACCCAGTCAATATCATTGGCTGTTGCGCCTTGATAGGGTGAACTTTCAACCAACCGATCCAATTCGGCATCGGAAATGACGTTGAGGTTGGCCGTATTGTAGCCAGTGGCTTCGAGCCACTTGACGAAATTGTGGTGGTAAACGTTGTACTCCTGAAACTTATCTCCCGATTGATCCACATAATCAATCTTCACATCTTGATCTGAAGGGTTGATCTTGCGGCGACGCTTGTAGACCGTACGGAAGACCGGCTCAATACCCGATGTGGTCTGTGACATCAGCGATGTTGTCCCTGTGGGGGCAATGGTCAGCATGGCGATGTTACGACGACCAACACGAACCATCTCCTCATAGAGGGCAGGATCAGCCTCTTTTATGCGTTGGATCATTGGGTTATTGACCTCTCTTTCGGCCTTGTAGACCTCGAAAGGCCCGCGGTCGGCTGCCATCTGCACGGAGGCACGATAGGCTTCGATGGCCAAAGTTTTTTGAACCGTAACCGTGAAGTCTGTCGCTTCGGTAGTGCCATAGCGCAAGCCCAAAGCGGCCAACATATCACCCTCGGCGGTAATTCCCAACCCCGTGCGGCGACCTTTGACAGCCATCGTGCGGATTTTTTTCCAAAGGTTAAGTTCAACCGTGCGAATATCTTGATCTTCCGGATCAGCGGCAATTTTATGGATGATCTGCTCCACCTTCTCTAACTCCAAATCAATGATGTCATCCATCATGTGCATGGCCATGTTGACATGTTGACGGAATTTGTCGAAGTTAAAAACAGCCTCCTTGGTGAAGGGCTGATCGACATAGCTGAAGAGATTGATGGCCAACAGGCGGCACGAATCATAGGGGCAAAGAGGAATTTCGCCACAGGGATTGGTCGAGACGGTGGTAAAGCCTTCATCAGCATAACAGTCAGGGATGCTCTCGCGGAGAATCGTATCCCAAAAGAGGACCCCCGGTTCAGCCGACTTCCATGCATTGTGGATGATTTTAGCCCACAATTTTTTCGCATCAATGGACTGCTCATAAAGTGGCTTTTCAGCGTTGATAGGAAATTGCTGGTGATAGGGCTTATCCTCCAAAACAGCGTGCATGAATTCATCATCAATTTTGATCGAGACATTCGCCCCCGTCACCTTTCCACTATCCATCTTAGCATCAATAAAATGCTCAGCATCAGGGTGTTTGATCGACAGCGAGAGCATCAGCGCACCACGACGACCATCCTGAGCCACCTCGCGGGTAGAGTTGGAATAGCGTTCCATGAAGGGCACGATGCCCGTTGAGGAGAGGGCAGAGTTCAGCACCGGACTACCGGTGGGGCGAATGTGTGAAAGATCATGTCCCACACCCCCACGCCGCTTCATTAACTGCACCTGCTCTTCGTCCATGCGGAAAATACCACCATAGGAGTCCGCAGGGTGCTTGTGTCCAATGACGAAGCAGTTGGAGAGGGATGCCACCTGAAAATTATTGCCAATACCTGTCATGGGCCCTCCTTGGGGAATGACATAGCGGAAATGATCGAGTAGGTGAAACACCTCTGTTTTGGAGAGCGGATTGGGGTATTTCTTTTCAATTCGTTCAATCTCCGTGGCGATGCGTTCGTGCATTTCACGGGGAGACTTTTCGTAAATGTGCCCAAACGAATCCTTTAGAGCATATTTGGAAACCCAAACTTGAGCGGCAAGATCATCACCCTCAAAGTAGATTTTGGATTCGGCAATCGCATCGTTGTAATTTACTTCGTGCGGTTTTTGGTTACTTGTAGACATAGAGGTTTTATCTTTGTTGTTATTGATATATTCTTGGAACAAAAGAAGATTTTTTTTGTGGAAAAGTATTCTCCTTCCCGATTTACTTATACACAAAATGTTTACAAAATGAAAAAAAATACGTTGCAGGGGGATGCAACGCATTATTAGAAATAAGGCACCTTACTATTTTACGGCAATAGCATCAATCTCCACCAGCGCCCCCATCGGGAGTTTGGCTACTTCATAGCAGACCCGAGCGGGCATATCCTTGGCAAAATGCTCCGCATAGATGGCGTTCATGGCACCAAAATCGGCAATAGATTGGAGTAGAACAGTGGTTTTTACAACATTGTCAAAGGAGTAGCCGGCCTCTTTGAGAATGTGGTTGAGGTTGGCCAAAGATTGACGTGTTTGGTTTTCGACACCTTCAGCCATCTTGCCCGTAGCACCGTCAATGGGCAGTTGTCCTGAAATATAAAGTGTACCGGCAGCCTCCACGGCTTGTGAGTAAGGGCCAACCGCTTTGGGTGCAGCGGGCGAAGCGATGATCTTTTTCATAACTGTATGTTGAATTTTAAGTTGACGCAAAGTTACAATTTATTCCCTATCTTTGCAACGACAACACCAAAACAATACACGATGAAAAAATGGATTTTCACAGCACTCTGCGCTTTGACTTTTGTTTGGATAGCCGGAGGTTGCTGTAAATGCCGCACTTACCAGCAGCGGACGCAAAAACCTTTGATGGGAACAGCTTGGCAACTTGTGCAACTCAAAGGGCAGACCATAACCCCTTCAGAGGAGACCTACACGCTTCTTTTTGGCGAGGACGGCCGTTTGAGCGGAAAAGGGGCTTGCAACCGCATTATGGCGGCTTATCAAGTGGGCGAAAAGTGCGCTTTGACCATCTCGTCAGCCGCCACCACCCGCATGGCTTGTCCTGGCATGGAGCAAGAAGCTGCTTTTATACAGGCACTTGAGGGCATTACCCATTATGAAATGGACGGCCCGATGCTGATGCTCTTGGCTCATGGCGAATTATATGCCGTGCTACAAAGCAAGTAACCCGATTGTTATAAATAGGAATAGGGAGACCATCTGGCCTCCCTATTCCTATTTATAAAGCAGCCTTTTTATTGGCCACTGTCATGATCTTGTTACAAACTCGAATTAACGAGCCATCTTCGCAAAGTGAGATGTTGAGGAGAACTGCATTGCCGAGAAAGAAGGCATTCCCTGACGGGTAGCTACGCGAGCCACAGCAGCAGCTGGAGCTGTTGTTTTGCTGATCGTAACACCGGCCTTAATTTGAGCGCCATAGCCCAAAATCTCGTCAATCTTGTCACCCTTCAGGCTGGCAACCATCAGATTCAAAAGACCTTCTACTGAACTCAACTCATGCGTTGTGGCGTTCACCTTCAAGACCCAAGGATCAGTTCCGTCTGCCTCTTTATCATCCGGATTAGGGAAGCTACATACCGAGCAAACTTGCGTTTGTTCTTTATTATAGTAGTAATAGAAGCCACCGAAATAATCAACTTCCACCATATTGCCACTCTCAGGATCTGGCAATTTCGCTTTACCGGTCAGGGTAAAAGTATTCTTAGCTGGATCATAAACGGCAGCACAGATCGGCTCTGCAAAATCCAACAGATTTTCAACGGTATAAGCATTCCCCGTTGTACCTACACGTGTCACTTTGATGACCGTTTCACCTTGGGTATCAGCCTCGTCGCCCATCACAAAAGGAATGGCGTAGTAGCCCTCAACCAAAGCGCCTGTCGAAGGCTCGTCAGCGACCAAGGTGATTGCTAAAGTTGCGTAATCAGAATTGGTGTACTTTGCAGCATCACCGGTTGCCTTCACACGAATTGTGTATGTACCAGCCGTTAAACCGGTCATTGACAATGTTGTAGCGGTAGTGGTTTGTTCAGCAGCAGCATTCACCGAATAGGTGTATGAGGTAGCATTGGTAACCGCTGCCCAGTTAACGACAAACGAAGTGGCCGTCTTTGTTCCTTCCGTCAAAACAGGAGTGGCCAGTTTGGTCAACGAGGGATTCGGGGCCGGAGTGGATTCCGGATCATCGCTACAAGAGCTGAATGAAAGCAGCATCGCTGCACAAGCCATTAGGCTTAAAAATTTCTTCATTGTAAAAATCATTTAATTGGTTTAATCTTGTTTGTTATTGGTTTGTTATCTCTTTTAAAACGAAATATGGGGCACAAGGTAGGAAGAAAAAACGAATATATGCAAGTGGAAAATATTATTGCGATCCTATCCTGAGGCCATTTTGAGCATGTTTAGCAATTTAAAATTATAATCATAGTGGGCTATGTGATTAATTTACAAGCCCCAAATAGGCCAAAAAAAGCAGCAACAGATAACCCCATTCGCCGTCCTAAAAATAGATCAATAAAAAATTCAGCCTCTTGCAGTCCATTCTTCATTTAAAATAGATTGCACTCTAAACGAAAGACTATGACAAAAAAGTATATCCACATCAAAAATATTAAAAACTCACCATCACAGATCTTCACCCTTGACGATGAATTCGCCGAGCTATTCAAAGCCCACATACTAATTATTTTTGTAAATCGTTAAAATAGTTGTAACTTTGCATAATTATTCCTCCGCAATGGAGAAGATGTGAAGGCGAAAAGACCGACTATGAAACATATTGCGTTATATATTACTGTTATTGTGGTTGCAACGGTCGCATTTTGCGGCTGTGGAGGAATGAATAGCCTCCTCCAAAGTGGCAAGCCCGACCAGATCTATGCCAAAGGGATGGAGTACTATAAGGCCGAAAAATGGGCTCGTGCCTCCACCCTTTTTGAAGGTTGCCAACATTGGTATCAAGGTACACCACGCGAAGACAGCTTACTCTTCTATAATGCCCGTTGTAAATACAAAAATCGGGATTACGAAACCGCTGCCAGTATGTTCGATGGCTTCCGGCGGAAATTCGGTCGCAGTGTCTTTATTGAAGATGCTGAAGGGATGTATGTCCTTTGTTACTACTACCTCTCCCCCGGACCGAAGCGCGATCAGACCATGACCACACAAGCCATTATCGCCGTCAATGAATTTATGTCGCGCTACCCCAACAACGAACGCATTGAGAGCTTCCGCGAAATCAATAAGGAGCTCACCCAGCGGTTGCATGACAAAACATTCTTCAACGCCTACACCTACTGCAAAATCGGCAAACATAAATCGGCAATTGTGGCGCTTAAAAATGCCCTTAAGCAGTTCCCTACCAGCAGTCATCGCGAAGAGATCATGTATCTGATCGTCACCTCCAGCTACAAAGTGGCACACAATTCTATCGAGAAGAAGCAAGCTGACCGCTATTTATCCATGCTGGACTCCTACTACACTTTTCAAGCGCAATTCCCTGAATCTCCTTATCTGAAGGAGATGGAAGATATGGCCAAAGAGGCCAAAGATTTCATAGCAAAAAACAATAAAGATAACCAATAGATCATGGAAATTAAGAAGAACATCCCCAACAACACCATTACGCGCAAGTTAGTGGATTTGGATAAGGAGACCGGTAATGTGTACAAATCAATCAACATCATTGCCCGCCGCGCCAACCAAATTTCAATCGAGCTCAAAACTGAACTCAATCGTAAATTGGCCGACTTCTCCTCACCGACCGACACGATGGAGGAGACCTTTGAAAATAGGGAACAGATCGAGATTTCACGTTACTACGAACGTCTTCCCAAGCCGGCCATCATTGCCACCGAAGAGTTCTTAGACGGCGAGCTCACCTACAAAGAGAGCAAACCCGTCGAAGAATAAGCCATCTTTTTGGGAGTCCTATGTTGGCAGGAAAACATATTCTTTTGGGTGTCACAGGCGGCATAGCAGCATATAAAGCAGCTATGCTTTGTCGCCTTTTGGTCAAAGCCGGTGCTGAGGTACAGGTGGTGATGACCCCTCTTGCCAAACAGTTTATCACCCCACTCACCTTAGCCACACTCTCCAAACGCCCCATTCTCGTAGAGTTTTTTAATCCAGAAAATGGTGCATGGAATTCTCACGTTTCTCTCGGTGAATGGGCTGATTATATGCTCATTGCCCCTGCCACAGCCAACACATTGGCCAAAATGGCACACGGCATTGCCGACAATCTATTACTCACCTGTTACCTCTCTACCCGCTGTCCGGTCGTCGTTGCTCCGGCGATGGATTTAGAGATGTATGCACACCCAGCCACCCAAGAGAACCTCCAAACGCTCCGTAAACGGGGTGTGGCTGTTATTGATGCCACAGCCGGTGAATTAGCCAGTGGCTTAGAGGGCAAGGGACGCATGGCTGAGGCAGAAGAGATTTTCCGCTTCTTAGAGACACTCTCTCTCGAAAAAAAAAAGACTTTCCAAGGTAAACACTTCATCGTAACGGCAGGCGCTACGATAGAAGCCATTGATCCCGTGCGGTTTATCACCAATCACTCCACGGGCAAGATGGGTTATGCCTTGGCCGGTGAATTAGCACAACGTGGCGCAACGGTCACCTTGATCAGTGGTCGCACGGCACTATCCATCCCCACCGGCGTACAGCGCATCGACGTTCTGTCTGCCGAGGAGATGTATAACGCTGCGATAGAGGTATTTAAAACGGCTGATGGCGCGATTATGTGTGCCGCCGTAGCCGACTACACACCCATTACCACCGCCACACTCAAGTTAAAAAAGAGCGATGGCGATCTTTCGATTGCACTGAAGCGTACCCGCGACATTGCGGCCGAATTGGGCCACATAAAAGGCAATCGGCTCTTGGTCGGTTTCGCCTTAGAGACCCATGACGAAGTGGCGCATGCACAGGCTAAACTCACCCGAAAAAATTTAGATTTCATCGTGCTCAATTCACTGTGTGATCAGGGTGCAGGCTTTCAAGGGGATACCAATAAGGTCACACTGATTGACCACCAAGGAGCAGAGACACTACCCCTACTGACCAAGAGCGAAACAGCCATTCGCATCGTTGATAAAATCGAATCCATCCTACCCAAATAGCTATGTTACGTCGCCTGACTGTCGAAAATTACGCCTTGATTGAACGGCTGGAAATGGAGTTAGACCCCCATCTGAACATCATCACGGGTGAAACAGGTGCCGGAAAGTCCATTCTTTTAGGCGCATTAGGGCTACTATTGGGCAATAAAAATGACGGCGTTGCAACCAAAGATGCCACCATCAACTGCGTTGTAGAGGGTGTTTTCCAAATTCAAGGAGTTGGCTTAGCCGATTTTTTTACCAACAACGATCTCGACTACCAAGAGGAGATCACCATCCGCCGCATCATTACCCCATCGGGGAAAAGCCGCTCTTTTATTGGTGATCTGCCCGTGCCGCTGACAACGATCAAAGCATTGGGCAATCAACTGATAGACATCCATTCTCAGCACGAAAATCTCATCCTTTCATCCGAAAATTTCCGCACGGAGGCCATTGATGCCTTGGCTAAAAATAGTGACCTGAGACACACATATACCCTCATCTATGCCCGCCTGAGCGCGTTGCGAAGTCAGCTCTCTAATCTTCAAGAACGCACCGCCGCGGGTCATGCTGATGAAGCGTGGTTGCGCTATCAAGTCGAAGAGCTCGTTGCCGCCAAGCTTCGTACGGGGGAACAGAGCGAGTTGGAGCAAGAACAAACGATGCTTGCACATGCCGATCATATTGGAGAAACTTTAGCGCTCCTCCACACCACGCTCGAAGAGGAAGAGACCGGTGTACTGCTTCAACTCAAGCGGGCTGAAATTGAACTCAACCACATCCGCAATGACTATCCTATGGCTGGCGAGTGGGCCGATCGGTTACATTCTGCACTGTTGGAAATCAAAGATATAAACGACACATCCGCCAATTTATCCGATCGCATAGAGGCCAATCCGGAGCGATTACAAGCAGTCAACAACCGACTCGACAATCTCTATTCGCTCGGCCAGAAACACCACACCAAAACCATCGAAGAGCTGATCACCCTACGGGATCAATATACCGACCGGTTGCAAGCCATCACGCACAGCGATGAGGAGTTAGCGCTACTCCAAACAACCCTCACCGAAGCCGAAGCCGAAGCCCACAAGTTAGCCGAGCAGTTGCATCAAGCGCGTGCACAAGCAGTTCCTGCCTTCGAAAACGAGGTGCTCTCCACGCTGAGAGAATTAGATATGGCCGAAATACTCTTCCAAATCAACTTGGAAAAAAGTAGCGCACTTACACCAACCGGACAGGATGTCGTAACCTTTCTTTTTTCACCCAACCGCACCGCCACCCCACGCCCCGTAGAACGCATCGCTTCTGGTGGCGAATTATCACGTGTCATGCTGGCTATCAAAGCATTGTTAGCTCGCCAGATGCAACTTCCAACGGTCATTTTTGACGAGATTGACACGGGCGTATCAGGACGTATTGCCGATGCGATGGGGGTGATCATCCACACCCTTTCCAAAACCATGCAGGTAGTGGATATTACACATCTACCGCAAGTTGCCTCCAAGGGACAGACCCACTTTGTCGTCTATAAAGAGGACGGACGAACGCAAATCAACTGCCTGACAGCAGATGATCGGGTTACCGAAATTGCCAAGATGCTCTCTGGTAGTGAAATCACCACAGCCGCGCGCACCCAAGCCAAAATTCTGCTCGGGCAATAATTTTGCGACCATGTTGCGGCTGACAGGAGACCGAATAGCCCCCAACGGAGCAAGAAACAGCCAATAAATAGATCCGCAAAGAGCACAAAATAGGAGTTTCATAAATTAAAACAGCTTCAAAATCACAGCGCAAAAAGGCGCAAAAAAGGCACAAAAAAAGCACAAAAAAGCGAGAAAAAGGCGCAAAAAAGCGGGGATGTATCACAGCATCCCCGCTTTCCCATTGATTAAAAACGGCTTACATCATGCCACCCATACCACCGCCCGGCATAGCAGGCATGGCAGGTGCATCTACCTTCTTCTCGGCCAAGACACACTCTGTGGTCAGGAACATCGCGGCAATAGAAGCTGCATTTTCCAAAGCAACACGAGCCACCTTCGTCGGGTCGATGATACCTGCTTTGAGCATATCCTCAAAACGATCGTCACGGGCGTTGTAGCCGAAGGCATCTTTGCCCTCTTTCACCCGATTGACAACCACAGAACCTTCACCACCTGCATTGGCAACAATCTGACGCAGAGGCTCTTCAATCGCACGTTTCACGA
Organism: Alistipes sp.; assembly: GCA_036650515.1. GTDB lineage: Bacteria > Bacteroidota > Bacteroidia > Bacteroidales > Rikenellaceae > Alistipes. Next base: position 16,745 of record JAVVZO010000022.1, on the reverse strand, counting down.
TTTGGATACCCGTTGTCTGATCTTCGTTGTCACCCTTGAGGTGTTCGAGTGCTGCAATAGCGCGAATATAGGCCACGCCACCTCCCGGCACAATGCCCTCTTCAACAGCGGCACGTGTAGCAGCCAGCGCATCGTCAACACGATCCTTCTTCTCTTTCATCTCTACCTCCGTAGCAGCTCCGACATAGAGCACAGCCACACCACCAGCTAATTTAGCCAAGCGCTCCTGCAACTTCTCTTTGTCATAGTCAGAGGTGGCTTTCTCAATGGAGCCATGAATTTGACCCACACGAGCAGCAATAGCCTCCTTGCTCCCTGCACCATCCACGATGGTTGTATTCTCCTTGTTCAAGGTGACCTTTTCAGCCGACCCTAACATTTCTAACTTAGTGTCTTCTAACTTCATACCTTTATCAGTAGAGATCACCACACCACCCGTCAGCACTGCAATATCCTCTAACATCTCCTTCCGACGATCACCAAAACCCGGCGCTTTACAAGCCGCAATCTTCAGTGTGCCACGAAGTTTGTTGACCACCAAGGCCGACAGCGCCTCGCCATCGACATCCTCAGCAATGATGAGCAACGAGCGGCCACTCTGAGCCACCGGCTCTAAGACACTCATCAGCTCCTTCATCGTTGAAATCTTCTTGTCAGTCAGCAAGATATATGGTTTCTCAAGTTGCGACTCCATCTTTTCAGGATCGGTGATGAAGTAGGCCGAAATGTAACCACGGTCAAATTGCATACCCTCAACCACCTCAACATGTGTCTCCGTACCTTTGGCCTCCTCAACGGTAATAACGCCCTCTTTTTTCACTTTGCCCATGGCCTCAGCAATCAGCTTGCCGATGTTTTCGTCATTATTGGATGAAACCGTAGCCACCTGTTCGATTTTGGCATTGTCATCACCCACAGCCTGACTTTGTGTCTTCAAAGAGGCAACGACCTTGCTCACCGCCTGATCAATACCACGCTTCAAGTCCATTGGATTAGCACCAGCGGTGACATTCTTCAGCCCCACGCCAATAATGGCTTGCGCCAATACCGTGGCAGTGGTTGTACCGTCACCGGCATCATCATTGGTCTTCGAGGCTACCTCTTTCACCATCTGAGCCCCCATATTGGCGAACGCATCCTCCAATTCAATCTCTTTAGCCACCGTAACACCGTCTTTGGTGATTTGAGGAGCACCAAACTTTTTGTCTATAATGACGTTGCGACCTTTAGGTCCAAGGGTCACTTTTACTGCATTACTCAGTGCATCAACGCCTGCCTTGAGGGCTTCACGCGCCTCGACGTTGTATTTAATCTCTTTTGCCATAATTGTTTAATCTGCTAAATGTTATTAGATAATTGCGAGAATATCACTCTGCTTCATGATCAGATAATCGACACCCTCAAAGGTAATTTCGGTCCCCGCATATTTGCCATAGAGTACCTGATCGCCCGCTTTGACCTCCATCTTAATGTCCGAAGTCCCGGGACCAGCGGCAATCACCTTGCCTGCAAGCGGTTTTTCTTTTGCCGTATCGGGAATGATCAATCCGCCGGCCGTTTTCTCTTCTGCCGGGTTGGGAAGAATCAAGACCCGGTCTGCCAATGGTTTTACGTTCATAATCGTTTGTTTTTAACTGTTTATATTAGGTTGTTTTTATGCTTTCGCAGGTACATTTCAGCAAGAGATATGCCAAAAGACTTTTGGCAGGGAAAGCGCATGAAAATTCATCCCCAACTGACAAAATGACACATCCGCGCCATCCGCAGACTGCCACCTTCGGCATTTTGTCTCCCTTGGCGCACTTCTACTTTTTCCATTTGCGGTCTAAAGATACGCAAAAAAGGGATTACTCAACCAAATAAAAGCATCTCCCTCACCCTATCTGTATAAATTTCATCCATTTTTTTTGGACAGCCGGAAAAATCGTATTACATTTGCACTCCGATTGGGTGTAAACCCTGTCGAAATGGTGGATGTAGCTCAGTTGGTTAGAGTGACGGATTGTGGTTCCGAAGGTCGTGGGTTCGAGACCCATCTTCCACCCTTCAGGTAAAAGAGCCTGACTAAAAGTAATTTTAGTCAGGCTCTTTTCTTTGTCATCGAACCACCCCGAAGAGTAATCGCGGCAGATAAATCAACGTAATTACAGCTGTTTAAACAGGTTAACCATTTCAATGGCTGTATTCATCGCATCGAAACCCTTGTTGCCGCTTTTGCTTCCTGCACGCTCCACAGCCTGCTCAATAGAGTCGGTCGTCAGGATGCCAAAAATAACGGGGACACCCGTTTCTAAGCCGACGTGTGCCACGCCCTTTGTTGCTTCATTCGCCACCATATCGAAATGAGGGGTTGCACCGCGAATCACTGCACCCAAGCAGACCACTGCATCATAGTTGCCACTCTCTGCCATCTTCTTTGCCGCCAGTGGAATTTCAAATGCACCGGGGACACGCGCCACAACTAATTGAGAGGCATCGCCACCATGGCGTGTAAAAGCATCAACCGCACCTTCAAGCAATTTCGCGGTAATAAAATCATTAAAACGGGCTGTCACAATGCCAATGCGTTGACCTTCAGCCAGCAATTTTCCTTCTATACAATTCATCTTCGTCAAGTATTAAATTAATTATCCGTATTTTTCTTCCAATTTTCGCGCACATGGAGGATATGTCCCATCTTTTTGCATTTGGTATACATATAAAATTCATTCTGCTCGTTGCAGGTCATCTCAATCGGTTCGCGCCCCACAACTTCCAAACCATAGCCATCCAAACCGCGGATTTTCATTGGGTTATTGGTCATCAGAATCAGTTTCTTCAAGCCCAAATCAGCCAAGATCTCAGCCCCCGTACCATATTCTCGTAAATCGGCCTTGAAGCCCAAGGCTAAGTTGGCCTCCACAGTATCCATGCCGCCATCTTGTAGGTGATAGGCTTTGAGCTTATTAATCAGCCCAATACCGCGCCCCTCCTGACGCAAATAGAGCACCACGCCACGTCCAGCTCGTTCAATACGACGCAACGCCTCGGCTAATTGCTCTCCACAATCGCAGCGCAAAGAGCCAAACGCATCTCCGGTCAAGCACTCCGAATGTACGCGGCACAGCACCGGCTCATCGGTATGCACATCCCCCTTGACAATCGCCACATGGTGATCTCCGGTGATCTTATTCACATAGCCATAAGCCTTGAAATTACCATATTTTGTGGGCAATTCCGCCTCTGTAACCCGCTCTACAAGCAACTCCGTCCGGCGGCGATAGGCGATTAAATCAGCAACGGTAATAATCTTTAAATCATGTTCTTTCGAGAAGTTGATCAGCTCAGAGGTGCGCATCATCGTGCCATCCTCGCGCATAATTTCACAGCAAAGACCACACTCCTTCAATCCTGCCGCACGCATCAGATCCACAGTGGCCTCGGTATGTCCCATCCGTTCCAACACACCGCCCTTGCGTGCCTCCAAGGGAAACATATGTCCCGGACGGCGGAAGTCGGTGCCTTGGGCATCATCTTCCACACATTTCATCGCCGTCACAGAGCGTTCAACCGCCGAAATTCCTGTGGTGGTTGAAATATGATCAATGGAGACCGTAAAGGCCGTGCCGTGATTATCCGTATTGTTGGCCACCATCTGCTGAAGATTGAGTTTCTCACACAAAGCACGGCTCATGGGCATACAAATCAATCCTTTAGCATACGATGCCATAAAATTGACGTTCTCCAAGGTGGCGAATTCTGCCGCACAGATCAGATCGCCCTCATTCTCGCGATCAGGATCGTCCACAACGACAATCATTTTACCACCACACAAGTCGGCGAGCGCCTCATCAATGGTATTAAATTTAAAATTTTCCATAGCGTTATTTTTATTTTTTACTTAAAATCCATTTTCATGCAGAAAGTCCAAGCTGATCCCCGGTCGAGCTGCTGCTCCCATCAACTTTTCCACATATTTCACCAAGAGATCATTCTCCAAATTCACTGTCTGTCCCACACGCAGATCAAGCAACGTAGTTTCAGCTTGGGTGTGCGGAATGAGTGACACACGGAAGGTCTCCGCCTCCACAGAGGCAACCGTCAAACTCACACCATCAATGGCTATCGAGCCTTTTTTGACGATGTAACGCAAGATTTCCGGCACCGCAGTAATCGTCAACCACAATGCTATACCGTCTTGTTCCAGCGCTGTGATGCGTCCCGTACCGTCCACATGGCCGGCTACCAAGTGCCCCCCCAAACGTCCGTTCAGGCACAACGCCCGCTCTAAATTCACCCGATCTCCACTCCGGAGCGTTCCCAAGGTGGAGCAAGCGATCGTCTCTGCCATCACATCGGCTGCAAACCAGCCCCTGTTTTGACCTGTCACGGTCAAGCAGACACCGTTGGTAGCAATGCTATCACCGATTTGCGTCCCTTCTAATACTGTATTGGCGGCCACCTCCAGCGTCACCCCGCGCGAATGGCGGCGCAACGAACGGATCGAACCGACCTCTTCAATAATTCCTGTAAACATAGTTATCTCCGATCTATTAATCCCGAGAGAAGCAGATCCTCTCCGATTTGTTCTACTTTCATCTCCTTTAACTTTACCGCATCGGCCATTTTCGCCAAGCCAACGCCTTCAATCGGCGTTTTGGCATCCCGCCCCCCAATCAGTTTCGGGGCGATAAAGAGCTTGACCTCATCAATGAATCCCCCCCGCAAGAAGGCCTCATTGAGTGTTCCACCACCCTCTAAAAGGAGCGAGTCGATGCCAGCCTGTCCCATCTGCGTCAAAAGATCTCCGACCGACACATGCCCCTCTTCCTCTACACAACGCCAACACACCACCCCAGCACGCCGCAACGCTTCTAAGTGGGCGGCTTCGGCACGATCGGTATGCGCCACAATCGTTCGATATTGTTGCGCTGTGCGCACAATTTGGCTTTCCAATCCCATACGAGCAGCACTGTCCACAACCACTCGAATCGGCTGACGTGGCTCTCTGAGCAGGCGGCAATTCAGCATCGGATCATCTGCAATCACCGTCCCTATGCCTGCCAAAATTGCCATGTGATGCCGGCGCAACTCCTGCACACGACCACGCGCTGTCTCGCCGGTAACCCAACGGGAATCTCCTGTATAGGAGGCAATTTTCCCATCCAAGGTCATGGCTGACTTCAGGGTCACCCAAGGTTGTCGCGATACTATATATTTTAGGAAGATACGATTCATGGTGCGCAATTCAGGCTCCAATAGACCACAAGTGACCTCTATCCCCGCCTTGCGTAGTTGAGCAAGCCCCGCACCTGCCATCAGCGGATTGGGATCCTCCATACCCACCACCACACGGGCAATACCCGCTGCAATAATCGCTTCGGTACAAGGCGGTGTCTTTCCATAATGGCAACAGGGTTCGAGGGTTACATACATCGTAGCTCCCTCCGCAGAGACCGTGCAGGCAGCAAGTGCATTCCGCTCGGCATGTAACCCACCATAACGCTCATGCCACCCTTCACCAATCACTTTACCCCCTTGGACCACCACCGCACCCACCAATGGATTGGGATTCACACACCCCTCCCCACGCAGTGCCAATTCAGCGGCACGGTGCATAAAACCAAGATCTTCACTCTCTATCGACATAAATAAATAAGCCCTGAAGGGATTCAGGGCAACGGGAATCGGCAAACGAATACATACGGCCATGCCGCACATTGAGTGCCGCGGTTCTCTTCTTTCATCCGGACTATACCGTCGGCATCGGATTTCCACCGATTCAGTCCCCCAAAAGGGGAGTTGCGGGCTATAACCGCCGGTAGGGATTTACACCCTGCCCTGAAGAGTCGCTTCAATTATGATGCAAATATACAATTTTTTTTGAGAAGCCGAAAAGAACGAGATTAATAAATTTAAAACAGCTTCTGATTCTGCAAAATAGATCAATGAAATTCAGCATTCAATATCCATACATGATATGGCACGTATTTTGTAATATACCTCATCAACTACAAAAAAAACGGTTTTCACACCCAAAGTTTTGATTTTCGAAAAAAAGTCATTACCTTGCCTTCGAAAACCCGAAATAAGGAGAGGACAAATTGTCCTGCACCTAATAAAATAAAAAAGATTGCCTATAGCCAACTTCTGCTCTTTTAAACACTAAAACAAGCGAAGAGTATGAATATACAAGTATTAAGCGACCAGCTTCTGCTTAGTAATTATCTTTCGGGGAACAAGAGTGCCATATCTCAACTCATTGAGCGTCATAGCCGTCGTGTCAAGGATTACATCCGCATGATGGTTAAGGACACGGATGTGGCTGATGATATTTTTCAGGAAACTTTCATCAAAGCGGTTCGCGTCATTGACGAAGGACGCTATACGGACAACGGGAAATTTCTCTCGTGGATTCTCCGCATTGCTCACAATCAGGTTATTGATCACTTTCGCCTTCAGAAGCAAAGCAAACAAATCAACGAAGCCGAATCAGGTTATGATATTTTGGGTTCGCTACGCCTCTCGGAACGCAATGTCGAGGATAAAATCATCTGCGCTCAAATCGAAGATGATGTCCGTCGACTGGTCGAATTATTACCCGAGGAACAACGTGATGTGGTGATGATGCGCTATTATTCCAACCTGAGCTTCAAAGAGATAGCCGATCAAACAGGCGTTAGTATCAATACGGCTTTGGGTCGTATGCGCTACGCATTGATCAACCTTCGCAAAATGATTCGCGAAAAAAACTTGATCTTAAGTTGATTTCAAACAGCTTCTAATACAATAAATTTTCCCGTCAGGTCGTTCAACTAATAAACAAGTCGAATTGCCTATGGAAAATCAAGACGAGCTAAGAACATCAAGTACAGATCCTGACGAAGATTTATTTCTCCATGAAGTGGTAAAAGAAGATGCAGATTTACTCTACCTCGACAGCTACCTTCACGAGACTTTTCAAAAAAGAGGGTGGACAGATTTAGAAACAGCTTAAATAGGCCTCGCTCTGAAATTTACTCATTCAAACAGTTTCTTAGAATGATGGCAACGGGAATCGGCAAGGGTTCCCGTTTTTTTGTCTCCATAGTAGCATAAAAAAAGGCCGACAAAAAGTCGACCTTTACGTTTCAGTTTGTCAGGAATTATTTCTGGCAAGCCTCAGCCTTTTGCTCGCAAGCAACTGAATCACAGCCTGCTGCGCAAGCAGGTTCTGCAATAGCCTCAGTAGCAACAGCCTCAGTAGCAACAACTTCAGTTGCAGCAGCTTCTGCCTCAGCATTTTTTGTGGTGTTGCCACCGCAGCAACCAACCATTGCAACAGCTGCAACGATGATGATCAAAGAGAAAATCTTTTTCATAGTCTAATATTTTTGAATGTTTAAACGCTGCAAAGATATATATTTGCCAGCAATATGCAAAGAAAAAACCAAAAATTTTATGAATGGTCTCTTGTTTGCTCTGTATTAGCGCACAAGATTGGCTAAAGAGAGGGTCTCTTGCTTAATAAATGCTTGAGGAAAGGTAATTCTTGCCCGTTCATATAAGATGATCGCCTCCTCCATGGTCAAACAATCACCAACGGTCACCTTAAAATAAGGTGTATCGTAGCTATTATAGATGTTTATACCCGGAAATAGCGACCGAAAAGATGTCTTTGCGGCCAACGATCCCTCGTGAGCACCCTGACTATTGTCCGAGAAGATGCACACACGCCATCCTTTGAAGCGATATTTGGTGTTACGACGATGCGCCTGCTCCACAACAGCCACTGCATCGGCATTTTCGACAACAACAACCGTGGCGGGCGTGGTAGAGATCACCAAACTATCCGACTGAGAAGGCGTGATGGGTTTGGCCAACGCCTCCTTGAAAGATTGAAGTGATTGCGCCCGTAACGAACCCAAACCAAAGAGGGAGAGAAGTATAGAGAGAAGTATTTTACACATTTTTTAAATCATCTAAAAGTCATTTCGCCTTACGTCTTGACTGTTTGGCGATTCAAAGATACGAAGAAAATTGGATAGAGGAATTCTTTCCTGAGAAAACTTTCGCTTGAGCCAGCCCATTTTCGCCTTTGCAGTAAAGGAGATATAGAGCCCATCATACTCCTTGCGGGCAATTTTATTGGTCACCATGAGGGCTGCGATCGGATCAGCCAAGCGGATTTTCCAACGGGTAGGGATGGCGGTCGCTGTCCGCTGCGGAGCCACAGCCTTCTGAACCAATGTCGCCTCGCCCACACAACTCTCCTCAAGATAGAAGAGCACATTGGCCTCACTGAGTGTAATCTTATGGCTTGAACCGTTATCAATAATGAGCGACACATCGACCCCCGACCAGCCGTGTAGCTTAAAAGAGTCGATCCCCTTGAATTGAATTTTTTTTGCCGCACCACCGCAAGAGACCATCGTCAGTGTCAGCAAAAGCAGGAGTATTTTTGTCAACGCGCGCATCTATTTTTCTCCTATATAAATCTGTGCCACGCCAAAACTCTGCGACCGCACCCGACAATGATGCAGACCCACCTGTTGCAAAATGGCCACAAAAGCCGTGGGCGAGGGAAATTCATCCACCGAAGCGGGCAAATATTTATAAGCCGCCTTGTCTTTGGAGATGGCACCGCCCACACGCGGTAAAACATGATGAGCATACCAACCGTAAACACGGCGCACCAACCAATTCCGAGGGGTGGAAAATTCCAAAATCACCAAATGGCCACCGGGCTTCAAGGTGCGCACAATCTCACGCAAGCCCAGTTCTAAATCTTCAAAATTACGAACCCCAAAAGCCACCGTTGCCACATCAATGGTTTCATCTCCCACCGCGAGTGCTTCGGCACAGCCCAAGTCGAGCACCACCCGCTCATCCAACCCCTGCCGCGTCACCTTACTGCGAGCCGCCTCTAACATCCCTTCGGAGAGGTCAACCCCCAATACCTGACATCCGCGAATACGGCGAGCCAACGTAATGGCCATATCTCCCGTCCCCGTGGCGACATCTAAAATGCGCCGCGGCTTCAATCGACGCACAATGCGCATCACATGGAGACGCCATAATTTATCAATACCCAACGAAAGGGTGTGGTTCAAGGTGTCATAGGTCGGCGCTATGCGGTCAAACATTTGGCGCACCTCCTCAGTTTTGGTTTGTTCGGTATGGTAAGGCTTCATAAGCAAAATTAATTATATCGAATGGACTCATCAGGTTTAATAGATGAAATGATCGCCGTCGGAAGCGTTAATAACAAAATAATGACCGCCACCACGCCCACATTGAGCGTCAGCCACCACGCCCAATCCAAAGAGATGGGTACTTCGGAAAGCAGGTAGCCCGTAGCATCAAGCTTCATCACATGAAAATATTTTTGGATCAAACAGAGCGTCAGCCCTACCACATTTCCCCAAATCACACCCCTGATAACGATAAAGGAGGCGCGGTAGAGGAATAGGCGCTGTAACCCACCATTGGTCATCCCCAATGCTTTAAGTAGCCCGATCATCCGCGTGCGCTCAAGCACCAAGATCAGCAACACCGAAGCCATATTAAATAGGGCGACAACAAGCATAATGACCAGAATGACCATCGCATTCACATCGTGCGTCCGCAACCAATCAAAGAGATAAGGGTAGAGTTGAACCACACTATTGACTGCCAAATTTTCAGCATCTTCTATGTCGGTATAAAGCAGTTGTTCATTCAATTTGGAGGCAAAAGCACCCACTTGGGAGAAATCTTTAACGCGAATTTCGTAACCCGAAACCTGATCCTCCTGCCAGCCAGACAACCGTTGCACATTTCTTAAATCGGTCATCATGATCAGATTATCCATCTCTGCCATTCCACTGTCATAGAGCCCCGAAATTTTAAAACGATCCCGACGTGGCGCAGTAGCAGGTTCGATGAAAAGCATCTCAATCTTATCCCCCACCTTCAGTTGTAGGTGATCAGCCACCCGCTGGGCAAGCAGTACATCTTTGGTGCGGATAGAATCCCCCACGCGTGGTAATGTGCCACTAACCAAATGCTCTTCTAAAAACGACCAATCGTAAGTTCCATCGACTCCCTTGAGCAATACCCCCTGCATGGCATCTGCCGTTTTGAGAATTCCGCCCTTACTTCCATAGGGGCTCATGGAGGCAAAACCCGGGCTCTGACGGATCAACGCCTCAACTTGGGGATGAAGCACAATAGGTTGTGATTCCAATGAGTTGACACTACGAATATCCGTCAATTCAGCATCTGCTGCGAAGCCGACCACTTTGCGCGTAATCTCCTCTTTGAAGCCCATGATGACAGCCAAAGCAAGGATCATCACCGTCATACTCAGTGCCACCGAGAGTGCGGCAATACGCACCATAACCCCCGGTCGATTTTCCGCCGAGGATCGAGCAATACGCCGAGCAATGAAGAATGCTACATTCACAGGTCTGTTTTTTAGCTTAGATTGATGCAAAGTAACATAAATTTTTCTTACTTTTGTCTAATATTTTTCACTCTTATGAAAAAACAGGTTCTAATTACAGGGGCTACGTCGGGCATCGGACGCGCAACAGCGCTACGAATGGCTACCCTCGGATACGACGTTATTGCAACAGGTCGCCGTGCAGAACGGTTAACCGCACTCCAAGCCGAGGTTCAGGCGAAGGGCGTCTCCTGCACCACGCTCTGCTTTGATGTGCGACAGGAGGCTGAATGCCAAAAACACCTCGCACCACTGACACATATCGACATCTTGGTCAACAACGCCGGCTTGGCGGCCGGCTTGGAACATATTGATCAAGGCGATAGTGCCGACTGGGATGCGATGATTGACACCAATGTCAAGGGATTACTCTATGTCACGCGCATCATCTCAGCCAAGATGGTAGCCGCCGGTGCGGGGCACATCATCAACATCGGTTCTATTGCCGGTACAGAACCCTATGAGAATGGGGCTGTTTACTGCGCTTCGAAACACGCTGTGCATGCCATCTCCCAAGCGATGCGTGCGGATCTGCTCTCCCATGGAATCAAGGTGAGCGAGATTCGCCCCGGAATGGTGGAGACAGAGTTTTCAGAAGTCCGCTTCCATGGCGACAAAGCACGCGCCGCAGGAGTTTATAAAAGTGTCACGGCGCTCTCCGGCGAGGATATTGCCAATACTATTGCATGGATTATTCAACTGCCAGATCACATGAATGTGAATGATTTGGTGCTGATGCCCGCCCAGCAGGCAGGCGCTTATTACACCTATAAAAAATAAAAATTATGTTACAACTTCTTCAGGCAGGCTACAATACAACCCATAACGGTTTCATGATGTCTGGTTCCAATATGGGCTATTTTGGATTGGTGATTATCATCGGTATCATCGGCTGGCTCGTGCAAGCACGGTTGCAGTCTGTTTTTGCTAAATACGCCAAAGAACCCTTCCCCGGAGGGATGACCGGTGCACAGGTGGCCGAAAAAATGTTGCGAGACAACAATATCCATAACGTAAAAATCACCCATGTCGGGGGACACCTCACCGACCATTTCAATCCACAGACCATGACGGTCAACCTGAGCGATAGCGTCTATTCGAGCGCCAGCATCTCGGCCGTTGCCGTTGCTTGTCACGAATGTGGCCATGCCGTGCAACACGCACAGGGTTATGCCCCCTTGGTGCTCCGCTCGCAACTCGTTCCGTTGGTTAACATCTCAGCACGCGCTGCCACTTGGGTGGTGATCATCGGATTGATGATTCTTGGGTCAACCAACAACCCCACTGTTGCTTGGATTGGCATCGGTCTAATCGGTATGTCGGCACTTTTTTCCATCGTGACCCTGCCCGTGGAGTACAACGCTTCTGCACGCGCTTTGGCATGGATGGAATCCAGTCGTACCCTCCAAGGCGAGCCTCTTTCACACGCTCGAGAAGCACTCCGTTGGGCAGCACGCACCTATTTAGTAGCGGCTTTGGCAGCTGTGGCCTCCATCCTTTACTATGTTATGTTGATCCTCGGCGGACGCCGCAATGACTAATCCTCACGACTATACCCAACGCGGCTGGATGGCTTGCACCCTACTGATTTTCACCCTGCTGGCCATTAGCTTCATCCCTCCACAAAGTGTTATTGGACTCTCTTTGCGGCGGGTGAACATCCTCTCCGACCTAATAACCTTCAATGATCCGACAAGCAGCCCCTCCTCCGATGGCATTTTCGCCTTCGAGGAGGCTGAATATGCCATTGACCTCAAAGAGGTTGCGGCACAGGTGGCCGAAATGCAACCGCACACCGTTACCACCCACTATCTTTGGACAACCGGCGAGACAAAACAAACTGCGGAGATCAAAAGTTATCCACGACCTTTGACGCAACCCAGCACCCCCATTGAAGACTTCGACTCTACGGCTAATAGTCGCATGAAATCGCTATATACCAAGTTGTTGACCTCTGGAACGCCGGTGCACATCGCCGTTTTGGGCGATTCATTTATCGAAGGTGATATTCTGACGGCAGACTTACGTGAAAAGTTACAATCAGCATTTGGGGGTTGTGGCGCTGGCTTTGCACCCATGGCCTCACCACTCACCGGTTTTCGCCGCACCATCAAGACCCAAGCGCGCAACTGGACTCCTTATAATATCATGCAACGCAAGAGCACACCGGCCGCCTTGGCCAGTAACTATACCATCTCTGGTTGGGTTTGTCGGGCTTCAGAAGGGGCTTCTACCCGCTGGGAGGGCACAACCTCTCGACTGCATCTTGACTCGTGCAACCAAGCCCGCCTTTTCTTTATCAGTCGCCAAAACAGCCAAGTGGAGGTGACGCTCAACGATACACAAAAGCGTATTTTCGAGATCGAAGGTGATGAGGCGCTTCGACAAATTGACGTAACGGGAGCTATCCGCTCTATCGCCATGAAGGTCATTTCCGGCAACAGCGGATTCATCGGTTACGGGGCACAATTCAGTGGGGAAGAGGGTGTAACGGTCGATAACTACTCCATCCGTAGCAACAACGGACAGGCAATGTTTTGGACTGATCCCGCACTGAATGTAGAACTGGATAACCAAGCAGGTGGATATGATTTAGTGATTCTCCAATACGGATTGAATATTCTCCAAAAAGGCGTGCGCAACTACTCCAAATATGGCGAGCAGATCGAAAATATGATCGCCTTCGTCCGTCAATGTTTTCCCACGGCAGCCGTGTTGGTTTTGGGCGTCAGCGATCGTTCCACCCGCACCGATGACGGTTCCGGCTTTATTCCTATGGATTCAGCCCCTTATCTGATCAACTGTCAGCGGGCTGCGGCACAACATACCGGAGCTGCTTTTTGGAGCACCTACGATGCCATGCAGGCACGGGGTGGCATGGCAGGGTTTGTCAACCACGGATGGGCGGGGAAAGACTATACCCACATCAACTTCGGTGGCGGGCGGCAAATTGCTCATGATCTCTTCGATGCCCTCTACAACGAGGTATTCATGCTTCAGCAGAAGACGCTCTCGCGACAAATTCATCGTCATGAATTGGAACCAACACTCACCCCACAAGCTGAAGCGTGGCTCTATCAGGATACCATTCATCCCCGACCATAAGCCACGCATAAAATGATAACTTGGCCATCTTTAGATACTTGGAGTGATAAGATTGGGGCACTGCTTACCTATGATGCCTCGTCTCCGCTCATCTTCAGTAGCGGGCTGTTTCTGTTTCTATTCACCGGTTTCCTTTTTATCTATGGATTTCTGCGGCGCGCCACCCAAGCACGCATTTTCTATGTTCTGCTATTCTCGCTCTACTTTTACTATAAATCCAGTGGCATCTACTTCTTGCTCTTGGTCTTCGCCGCCATCAGCGACTATTGGATTGCCAAGGGAATCTTCCGCACAGAGAACCGATGTCGTAAACGCTGGTTGGTGGCCTTAAGTGTCGTGATTAATCTCGGTATGTTGGGCTATTTCAAGTACACCAACTTCTTGATCGGACTTTCAGGCTCCCTTTTCGGTGTAGATTTTCTTCAGTTTCAACATATTTTTCTGCCCGTGGGCATCTCATTTTTCGTCTTTCAATCCATGAGCTACACCATCGACATCTACCGCGGTGAGTTGAAACCTTTGGATCGCTGGAGCGACTATCTTTTCTACCTCTCTTTCTTCCCGCAATTAGTGGCCGGACCTATCGTTCGAGCGCGGGACTTTATCCCCCAAATTCGCCAAAATCCACTCGTCGTGACCCGCGAAATGTTCGGGATGGGTGTCTGCTTGATTTTAACAGGACTTTTCAAGAAGGCCATCATCTCCGACTACATCTCCCTTAACTTTGTCGATCGCATTTTTGATGAACCCTTGCTCTATTCGGGATTCGAATGCCTGATGGGAATTTATGGCTATGCGCTCCAAATTTATTGTGATTTCTCCGGCTATTCGGACATGGCCATCGGCATCGCGCTCTTGTTGGGATTCCGCTTTCCAAAGAACTTCGATGCCCCTTATAAATCAGCCACAATCACCGAATTTTGGCATCGGTGGCATATTTCACTCTCCACTTGGCTACGTGATTATCTCTACATCTCCTTGGGCGGCAACCGAAAAGGTTCGATCCGCACCTATATTAATCTATTTATAACCATGCTTTTAGGAGGTCTGTGGCACGGTGCCGCTATCCGTTTCATCCTTTGGGGCGCTTTGCATGGTGTGGCCTTGGCACTTCATAAAATGTGGCTTCATATCATCCCCAATGCCAAGGCTGTCGGGGCAGAAATGGCATGGGGCTGGCGGCTCTTGGGCATTTTTTTCACCTTCCATTTGGTTTGCCTCGGCTGGCTGGTCTTCCGCGCCGATTCGATGCAAACAGTCAGCCTGATGTGCTATCAAATTTTCCATGCCTTTGATGCGCACTTGATTCCCCAAGTGATCACGGGATATGCAGGTGTCTTTACTTTGATCCTCCTCGGCTATCTACTTCACCTGCTACCCTCCTCTGTGGATCTCCTTTTTCAACGCATCGTCAAGGGTGCACCATTCGCCGCCCAAATTCTACTGACCGCTGTGATGATTTGGTGCGTCATGCAGATCAAATCGAGTGAAATTCAACCCTTTATATACTTTCAATTTTAATTTACCCAGCCATGTACAACTGCGACCACAACCTCTTCCTATCCCTCTATTTTAAAGGGGGCGAAGCCATGGATTCCATCATGCTCCTCTGTTCGGGCAAGTTGACTTGGGTTCCGCTCTACCTACTGATCATCTATCTCGTTTGGCGCAAGGTTGGGTGGAAAAACATGCTGATATTCATTGCTTTAGTAGTCACTGCCGTGGCTTTGACCGACATCGTTGCCGGTATTTTCAAGCACACCGGACTGCTCAAAAATGTCCTACCCAATTTCACCCCACGTCTACGCCCGATGTATGACCCTTCGTTCGAAGGCGTGCTCCATGTGGTAAAGTGGGGCGGTCGTTACGGCACCATCTCGGCCCATGCAGCCACCACAGCGGCCATCGCACTCCTTGCCGGTGGCATCATCCGAAAACATTGGTTCACGCTTCTTGCGAGCGTTTGGGTGGCTCTTGTCTGCTACTCGCGCATCTACTTGGCCTATCACTTCCCGTTGGACATCCTTTGGGGTTTGACTTTGGGGCTCACCTTTGGTGGGTTGATGCTCTTGCTCTACAACCGGATTAAAAAACAAACTCCCTGAATTTTCTTTCGAAAATCAGAGAGTTTGGGATCAATGTGCGATTTCGGCAGCGACAATGAAAAAGTCATCTGAGCAAAATAGAAGAGTGCGGGGCATCTCATTTAGAGCGCTATGACGATCATCGCATAGCAACACTCCTTGTAAAGACTTTTTATTAAAAAGAGAGCCATCCCGAAATGAAGTCTCTTTGAATAAAATCCTGCCGACCTCTACATTGATCTATATAAGAAACTGTTTTACATCTATTAAATTCGTCCTTTTTGACGCTTCCCAAGGGGATCTCGCCCCACTTTTCCTGCATCTTTAGCAATTTTATTCACCATATTATGCTGTCTATTGGTAATGACTATTTTGGAAAATCTCATCATATCCTTAGCATTTTCACGGGAGATCTGAAGGCTTTCATGGATCGCTATTTTTTGACCAGTCAAAATCGTATCTATTTGGCCATCACTATTTTCAAAAAAACGATCGGGATGGATGGTCAAAATCGGATGCCTCGCGGCATCTACTAAAATAAATACGAGGTCACTGCTCATCTTTCGGGGACAGTTGTGGTCAACGACAATATCTTCTGTGGCCTCAATTTCCCCACCAAAGACAATTTTACCATTCGCATCAACATGCTGTATAGTAATATTTTGTCTCGCTTTGTAGGGCATCCCATCTGCTATCTCTACCTCGATCTCATTGCCAGCCAAAGCCTCGCTTTCGGCCGCAAATTGATCTTCATACCATTTGTTTCGCTCCTTAATTTTTGCATCCAACCGCTCCGCAAGATCCATCTCCTCTGCCGAAAGTGCATCATACGCCTCCAGTATCTGTTCTAATTCCATATCCCTCGCAAGACAGAGCCCGGGAACTTTTCCCAAAAGTGCTGAGGTTTCAATCCCTGCGATCGCGCCCCCGCAAGAGGTTATAAATAGCCCCAGAAAACTGATATTTAATAAAAAAGAAAACTTTTTCATGCACAATTATTTTGTCGTTCAGAAGCACCTTTTACCGAGACCCCATTAAGGAATGCGAAACATCATGAAAGTAAAAATTGCCACCCATCCATACTGTTTACGATTAAAGGTTCGTTTATTCTT
>JAVVZO010000021.1:0-31358 GCA_036650515.1 Alistipes sp. | reverse complement strand
TTGCGGAGAGAGGGGGATTCGAACCCCCGGTACAGTTACCCGTACGTCAGTTTAGCAAACTGGTGGTTTCAGCCACTCACCCATCTCTCCAAACCGCCTTTTTATTCAAAAGGGTGTGCAAATATAGAATCTTTTTGTCGATATACAAAAGAATGCGGCTAAAATATCTATCTTTGTCTATGGAATGGCCTGTATAGGTAGTTAAGAAGTTGTTTTAAATTCATGAAAATAACTTCGTAACAAATTCAAACAGCTTCTAAATACGATTGATTTATTCAGGCAGTTTCTCAACCTTAATCTGTTTTTGGCTATGGAAAATTACACTCCTGCATCTGGTCGTTACGAGCGTATGCACTATACGCGTTCAGGTAACAGTGGCATTTTATTGCCCAAAATATCTCTTGGTTTATGGCATAATTTCGGTGATAACGATGATTATCGGCTCTTCTCTCGCACGGCGTTGACGGCCTTTGATAATGGGGTCACACACTTTGATTTAGCCAATAATTATGGTCCTGAAGAGGGTGCTGCCGAGCGTAATTTTGGCCGTATTCTTCACGAGAGTTTGGCCGCTCATCGTGATGAATTGATCATCTCGACCAAAGCGGGTTACTATATGTGGGATGGCCCTTATGGCGATTTTGGCAGTCGTAAATACTTGATTTCCAGTCTTAATCAAAGTCTTCGGCGTTTGGGCATTGATTACGTAGATATTTTCTACTCTCATCGTTACGATCCGGACACCCCTTTAGAGGAGACCATGGGGGCGTTGTCGGATATGGTTCGTCAGGGGAAAGCCCTCTACATTGGGCTCTCCAATTATAAGGGCGAGGCGTTGGAGCGCGCCTTGCATATCCTGCGTGAAAATGGCACGCCCTGCCTGATTGAACAATCCAAATATTCGATGTTTGCGCGCGCCATAGAGCAGGATACGTTGCCTATTTTGGCGCGTGAAGGGGTGGGGTGCATCACCTTTTCGCCGCTTGCGCAGGGGCTCCTGACCAACCGTTATCTGCAAGGTATCCCTGCTGATTCTCGCATCGCTAAAGGTGTCGGCTTCCTTCGTGCTGAACAGCTCACCGAAGCTGTCCTGCGCAAAGTGTCGCTGCTCAATGAAATAGCCATTCGTCGCGGACAGACTTTGGCGGAGATGGCCTTGGGCTGGATTTTACGAGACGAACGTATTAGTAGCGTGCTGGTCGGCGCAAGCACGCCGGAGCAGTTGCTTGATAACATCCAAGCGATCTATACCCCTGACTTTGAGACCGAGGAGCTGAGTGCCATTGAGGATATTTTGATAGACGAATAGGCTATGTGTAGTGTATTATGAATTGACAGAATATATCAATACAGCCTCTGTTTGCATCCTGCTAAATTTGACAGGCTATTGTTTCTGTTTTTAGAGTATAACACTCGGAATTTTTTATACCTTTGTAATTAACTCAATGCCTTTTATGGCTTATACGTAATCTAAACTAATGAAAAAAACAAGTTTAAACACGAATTTACATAGTGCAAAAAATGCAAAAAAGAATGAGTTTTATACTCAACTATCCGATATTGAAAAGGAGTTGAAACACTATACAGAACATTTTAAAGGTAAGACCGTGCTTTGTAATTGTGATGATCCCCGTGTGAGCAATTTTTTTCACTATTTTTCGTATAATTTCGAGTATTTAGGGTTGAAAAAGCTCATCACGACATGTTATAAAAACCAAGACATGGAGTTGTTCAGTGATAATAACTCTGAGCGTGCTATTTATTTGGAATATACGGGTGATAAAAATGGGAATCGAGTACCTGACCCTGCAGAGATAGGTATTAAATATTTGCAAGGTGATGGTGATTTCCGCAGCAAAGAATGTATGGAGCTTCTCAAAGAGGCAGATATTGTTGTGACGAACCCACCATTTAGCCTTTTTAGAGAGTATGTTGCTCAACTGATAGCGCAAGACAAAAAATTCATCATTATTGGGAATCAAAATTCTATAACATATAGAGACAGTTTTAAACTAATAAAAGAAAATAAAATGTGGTTTGGTTACGGGTTCAAGGGCGGTGCCGCATATTTTATCAACAGACATTACAACGATTATGCTACTGCGGGTAATCACCAAGAAGGTATGATTAGAGTCTCCGGTGTTGCGTGGTTCACTAATCTTGAAATCACGAAACGGCACGAAGATTTAATTCTATTCAAAAAATATGACCCCATAGAATACCCAAAATATGATAACTACGATGCTATAAATGTCGATAAAACTAAAGATATTCCAATTGATTATGATGGTGTTATGGGTGTTCCCATTACTTTTTTAGATAAATTTAATCCGGAACAGTTTGATATCTTGGGAATGTCGGCTTCTGCTGGATACAATAAAGAGGTTGTAGGCATCCCCTTTATTGGAATTAAAGATGCCCGTCCATTAATAAAAGGGAAAAACATATATGCGAGAGTTTTTATTCGTAAAATCAAATAGCTATGAAAATAGAACTCAAAGAGATTACCATTCGTGAATTGACACAAGGGTATATGGATAATGCTGAGAGTGGTGTTGTGGGCTATGGTGGCAGACTCGATATTCGCCCGCCTTATCAACGTGAATTTATTTACAAAGATACACAACGGAATGCCGTTATTGATACCGTGGCGAAAGAATTTCCGTTGAATGTGATGTATTGGGCTGTTAGAGAAGACAACACATACGAAGTAATAGATGGACAGCAACGTATAATTTCTATTTGTCAATATGTCAATAATGATTTTTCGGTCAGTCGAGATCATGATATTTTACTATTTAGCAATTTGAAAGACGACCAAAAGGATCAAATTTTAAATTATAAATTGATGGTCTATTTCTGCACAGGCAAACCAAGCGAAAAATTAGCTTGGTTTAGAACTATTAATATTGCAGGTGAAAAACTGACAGATCAAGAGATGAAAAATGCCGTTTTTGCAGGTTCGTGGGTGACAGATGCAAAACGCTATTTTAGCAAGAATGGATGTGCTGCATATGGTATAGGAAATAAATATCTTAAGGGAACAGCTATCCGACAAGAGTATTTGGAAACCGCTATAAAGTGGATTTCGCATAGTAATATTGATATTTATATGTCACAACATCAGCACGATCCCAATGCAAATGAGTTGTGGCTATATTTTCAGGGTGTGATGAATTGGGTGCAGGTATGTTTTCCTCGCTACCGTGGCGAGATGAAAGGTATTGAGTGGGGTATTTTGTACGATCAATATAAGGATAAACCTATCGATTCTACTGCTGTTGAAAAAGAGATTTCTCGCCTGATGGAAGATGAGGATATAGAGAGTAAAAAAGGGATTTATTTGTATATATTGACAAGTCAAGAAAAATATCTGAACATTCGATCTTTTTCTTTAAACCAAAAAAGAGAAGCATACGAGCGGCAGAAAGGTATTTGTGCTAAATGTAATGAGCATTTTACAATAGAAGCGATGGAAGGAGATCATATTACCCCTTGGTGTAAAGGTGGTAAAACAGATGCTACTAATTGTCAGATGTTGTGTCAAGAGTGCAATAGAAGAAAATCTGGTTTTTGATTCAAGACTTTAGTAGTTTCCACAAAACAGGCGGCTGATTGCAATCAGCCGCCTGTTTTGTGGAGAAAATCACCCTATTTATTCATCTTGGCCCATGAATCTTTGAGGGTTACCGTGCGATTGAAGATCAGGTGGTTGGGGGTCGATTCTGTGTCGGGGCAGAAGTAGCCAACGCGCTCAAATTGAACAGCTTGACCGATAGGTGTCTCCCGCAGAGAGGGCTCTAAGAAGCCGGAGATCTTGACCAAAGATTCGGGGTCGAGATTATCCTCCCACGTTTGACCTTCCTCTACCTCTTCCGGATTTTCCTTGTTGAAAAGGGGCTTGAAGAGGCGTATTTCAGCGGAGAGAGCCTGTGCTGCCGAGACCCAATGGATAACCCCTTTGACGCGGCGGCCATCGCTGGAAGAGCCATTGCCTGAACTGGGGTCGTAGGTGCAACGAATTTCGATGATCTTGCCATCGGCATCTTTTATAACCTCTTGACATTGGATTAGATAGGCATATCTTAGACGGACTTCGTGTCCGGGGCTTAAGCGGTAATATTTGGCGGGAGGAACTTCCATAAAGTCATTACGGTCGATATAAATCTCCTTGGAGAAAGGAATCTGACGTGTGCCGGCATCCTCATTTTCTGGATTGTTGACGGCTGTAAATTGCTCTATACGGCCTTCTTCGTAGTTGGTAATCACCACCTTGAGTGGATCAAGAACAGCCATACGACGTTCGGCGATTTTGTTGAGATCTTCGCGCACGCAGTATTCGAGCTTGCTCAGATCGATCACGTTATCCCGCTTGGCAACGCCCACCATTTCGGCAAAAGCACGAACTGATGCGGGGGTGTAACCTTTGCGGCGTAGTCCACAGATGGTCGGCATGCGGGGATCGTCCCAACCGGTAACGGTGTGCTCCTGAACCAACTTGAGTAACTTACGCTTCGACATCAAGGTGTAGGTGAGGTTCAGTCGGGCAAATTCGTATTGATGTGAGGGGAAGATGTCGAGGGTTTGGATAAACCAATCGTAGATCGGACGATGAACGTCAAATTCCAATGTGCAGATGGAGTGGGTGATCTGTTCAATCGAATCGCTCTGTCCGTGTGCATAGTCATACATCGGGTAGATGCACCATTTGTTGCCGGTGCGGTGGTGCTCGGTGTGGAGAATGCGGTACATGATGGGATCGCGGAAGAGCATATTGGGATGTGCCATATCAATTTTGGCACGGAGTACCTTTGCGCCGTCAGCGAATTCACCATTTTTCATGCGGGTAAATAGGTCGAGATTTTCAGCTACCGAGCGGTTGCGCCAAGGGGACTCTTTGCCCTGTTCTGAAACCGTACCGCGCCCTTCGCGAATGGCCTCTTGTGTTTGGTCGTCTACGTAAGCCAATCCTTTGTTGATCAGAACAATAGCCCAATCGTAAAGTTGCTCAAAGTAATCCGATGCGTAACGTTCTATTGCCCAGTCAAAACCGAGCCATTGGATGTCTCGTTTGATGGAGTCAACATATTCCACATCTTCCTTGACGGGGTTGGTATCATCAAAACGGAGGTTGCATTTGCCACCGTATTTTTTGGCCAAGCCGAAATTGATGCAGATACTTTTAGCATGGCCGATGTGGAGATACCCATTTGGCTCAGGTGGGAAACGGGTTTGGACGCGCGTTTCACCGCGGGCAATGGATTCCTGAATGATCTCTTCGAGAAAATTAGCCGACTTTTCCTTGGTCGGAGTGTCGTTGATTTCGATAGCCATGACTATAAATTATTATGTTTTATATGTTGCAAATATAGCGATTTTTTTTGTCGTTTACCTATTTTTTCTTCTTGTAAACGGTTTTGAGAAAGTTGACAGAAAGCTCTAACATCTGACGTGTACCCCAGCCAGTGCCATCATATTCCATGCCGATCCCGCATTTTATACCCAGTGTGTCGTGAAAGAAACGTTGGGAGTAGGAGAATCCGACCTCCTCATAAAAATGTTCGGTAGTGCCATAAAAAGAGGTGCCGGCGTAGAGGTCTGTGCCGTAAGAGTTGTAAAAAGGCATTTGATTCTGGCCGACATAGAGGCGGTTATAAAAGCTTACGCCCCAGCGGCTCATGGTGAAATCAAGTTGCCCACCTTTGGGGGTTACCCAGCCGGCCTCCACATGGCGGTCGCGCTGAAGACCTTGCAAATAACCCAGACGGACATCGAAGTCGAAGTAGGCCGTGAATTTTGCCCCCACATAGGGATTGACCAAGATGTTGTCGATGACCCCTTCGTTTAGACTTTCATCGGCACTTTTGGCAAAATGGAAGATGGTGAGGGCGTAGCCGCCATAAAAGTGCTTGCCGGCATAGCGTCCGGCCGAAATGATGCGAAATTTCTCTCTGGATTCCATGGAGTACATCCCTTCCCAGTTGAAGGCAAATTCCACAAAAGAGGGCGATGTGGCAGAACGGTATTGCGCCAAAACACCTTGAAGCCGGTTGTCGTAAAAGACCACGTCAGGGCTAAAAAAGGCTTTCGAATAGTCGCCAATCAGCTTGGCTCGCGGGAAAATACCAGCGTTCAGGTGCACGCGCGGGGAGTTGAATTCGTAGTAAATTTGGGGTTTGGCGTCGGTGATGAATTTGGTCTTGCGACCGAAATCTTGTAACAGGTCAACGGCGATGACCAGTTTGTTGCGCTCTTCCCAAGCCACCCCGAAGATGGGGGTAAGCCGCGCGCTGAAATAGGTCTTAGACTCATCGAAGGTGCATCCCGTATATTCACGGTTATCAAAATAGGTGGAGAAGTCGGCACCTGCAATGAGCTCCTGTGAAGAGGCAGCAGTGGCAGCGAATAGTCCGACAAAGGTTAGTGCAAAGAGGTGTAATTTCATGGTGACGTTTTTAAGAAAAGAGACTTCAAAAGTAGCTATAATATTTGAATTTGACTACTTTTGTCTCAGAAAATAGGACAATCGGTGAAATGAGAAAGATAACAAATGAGGAGTTGGGACGTCCTTCGGTCGAAGAATTTGCCCAAATGACCAAGATGCCTGTGGTGGTTGTCTTGGATAATATCCGCTCGTTGCAAAATGTGGGATCGTTCTTTCGCACGGCCGATGCTTTTGCGGTTGAAAAGATCATTTTGTGTGGCATTACAGCGGTGCCGCCCAATCGGGATCTTCACAAAACAGCCCTTGGAGCGGAGTTGAGCGTGGCATGGACATATAGTGAACGAACCATTGATTGCTTGGCGAATTTGCGCGCTGAAGGCTACAAAATTCTCTCTGTGGAACAGGTGGAGGGGGCAACGATGCTGGATGATTTTAAAACTTCGGAGGGGCAAAAATATGCACTGATCTTCGGTAATGAGGTCTTCGGTGTGAGCCAAGAAGCGGTGGATGCTTCAGATGGGGCGATCGAAATTCCTCAAGCCGGAACCAAGCACTCGCTCAACGTATCTGTTTCGGGTGGGGTCGTTTTATGGCATTTCTTTTGCCAAGTCCAACCAAAGCATTAACTTTGCGGCTCAAACTAATTGAAGAAACTATGTCCGTAGAAAGTACTGTGAGGGCTGTGACAACCTACCGCCTGACCGAGATGAAGCAACGCGGAGAAAAGATCGCGATGCTCACCTCTTATGATTATTCGATGGCGAAGATTGTGGATGCCGCCGGTATTGACGTGATTTTAGTTGGCGATTCAGCGGCCAATGTCATGGCGGGTTATGAAACCACCTTACCCATTACACTCGATATGATGATTTATCATGCCCGTTCGGTTGTTCGCGCGGTGCAACGTGCTCTGGTTGTTGTGGATCTGCCCTTTGGAACTTACCAAGGGAATTGGAAGGTGGCACTGGATTCTGCTATTCGTATCATGAAGGAGACCGAAGCCGATGCTGTCAAGATGGAGGGTGGTGAGGAGATTCTCGAATCGGTGCAACGTATTCTCTCTGCCGGAATTCCAATCATGGGACACTTGGGACTTACGCCCCAATCAATTCATAAATTCGGTACCTATAACGTCCGTGCCAAAGAGGAGGCTGAGGCTGAAAAGTTGATTCGCGATGCTCATTTGCTGGAAGAGGCTGGTTGCTTCTCTTTGGTATTAGAAAAGATCCCTGCTGTGTTAGCCACACAAGTCTCCGCTGAACTACACATCCCCACCATTGGGATTGGTGCAGGAGGTGGTACAGACGGTCAGGTGCTTGTTATCCACGATATGCTGGGTATTAATCACGGATTTTCTCCCCGTTTCTTGCGTCGCTATGCTGACTTGCATACGGTGATGACCGATGCGGTCTCCTCTTATATTACTGATGTGAAATCGAGTGACTTCCCCAACGAGCAGGAGCAATATTAGGCTGTTGTTTCCTTCGCTGATAAAACAAAGACAAGATGCAATCTGCATCTTGTCTTTGTTTTGGAGTATATCTTGTTGGTCATAAATTCAAACAGTTAACTCTCCGTCTTTCGATTGACATCCGTGTTATGGGGAGTGGTTGAGGCACCACAACCGGCATTGAATTGTGTTTGAGTTAATAGTAGCGTTAATGTCTTCATTTGCTCGCCACATTGCAAAGTGTTTGCCATTAGTGGATTGTCTCTAATATCTAAGGTTTCCAACCGATTAGCATAACAGAAAAGGGTGGTCAATTTTGGACATTGGTTGACGTTTAGATCGGTTAACCAGTTGGTTTCGCAATGAAGGGATATCAACTTCGGGCATTGCGTCACATTTAAAGAGGGTAAGTATAGGCCACTGCAGTCGAGTGAAATTAACTCCGTAAAATACTCCAATCCCTTTAAGGAGGCGATGGTTGTGCCACTGACATTAATATCTGTGGTGGTTAAAAATAAGGCTTGGTTTACTGGATCAGCAGGATCAATATCCGTTTTTGTCGCGTTTAATTTAAAACCTTTTCCCTCCAAATAGGTGCGGAACGCAGCATCGGGGAAGTTGTTTCCAACAGGAGGAATACCCATATCAAGCACTTTTGAACGGGTTACCGTCAAAAATTTGGTTGTTAATTTCCGAATGATCTTGCCGGCATTATCGTACACGGTGAAATTTAGTCCCGATTTATATATACCGGCCGGAACTACAAAATAGATGGAGGTGGGTTGATCTGTCAGGGTGACGTTGAGATCGTTCATATCCAAGTAGTTCATCGTCATATTGCCATGAACAAATAAAGAGGGTGCGCCTGTATAACCTGCTTGGGTATAGGCATCGCCGGCGATCTTCTCGCCCATGGTGGCCAATGAAATTTTGGAGATGGTTTGGCTGCCCGTGAGCTGTATTTTGATCGCTCCGCAGAGATTCTTGAATTGCAAAGTTCCATTGGCATCACTCTGTGCGATCATTGGGTTCATACCGTTGGCGAAGGTGTTGGCGGCAAAAGCATTGTCGTAAGAGTAGGCGGCGGGCAGGGTGAAATTCATCTGTCCGTTTGCACAATTTGCTGTGCTGCTGTAAGGATAAAGTGCGTAGAATGGACCTGTTAGTTTGGCACCGACAAAGACAGCGTCAGTTGTATTTTCGCCTGAGGCGAGCGTATATTCGGCTGTGATCGCGGTGTTGCTTTGCTGTACCAATAGAATCTTGTCCCCAATTTTCCATTTGATGGCGCTGCCATCTAAAAAAGTACGCGTTGATTCATCCATGGAGGCACGAATAGAGCCCTGATCATCTGCTCGTGGTTCGTTGGTCTCAAGAGGCTGATCTTTGGAGCAGCCACAAAGAGTTGCTACCAACAATAGCAACCCGAAAATCCATCTTGTTTTCATCATTTTTACTTTGATATGATTTACTGCCAAGAATTCGAAGGGGCTTGCTCTTCTGGCATTGCTTCCGTGGCCTGAGCGGGGACGGTGCTACCTTGGAAACCTTGTTCTACATAAAATTCTTGTGACTCGATAAGAGGCATTTGGTAAACTGCACCTTTTGCCCTTGTAGCTTGGAGCTTGTTTTCAGTTTTCATTTCAATCGAATTTTTAATTGTCTATAAAGATAAGTCAATAAAGATCAATATCCAAATAAAAAATGAATAAAATTGCTGGTAATTTCAAAATGATGGAATAAAGCCGTTTTACGTGTGCTTTTTTTATCATCTGATTTTATGAAAAGACCGATGCCCTCCGTTTTTTTCTTAAATCCATGAAAATCAGGACGCAATAATTATTATTCCATACATCGTTGTGGTTTCGAAAAAAAAGAGTACTTTTGCGAGCAACAAAATCCTTACGTCCTATGTCATTTATCAATGAGAAGGTGCAATCAGAAGGACTTACGTTTGACGACGTGCTTTTGGTTCCGGCCTATTCGGAAGTGTTGCCGCGAGAAGTAAATCTCCAAACCCGTTTTTCGCGTCATATCCAACTTAACGTGCCTATCGTATCCGCAGCCATGGATACAGTTACCGAAGCTCCACTTGCCATTTCGTTGGCGCGTGAGGGCGGTATCGGTGTGATTCACAAGAATATGTCGATCGCCAGTCAGGCCGCTCATGTGCGCCGGGTAAAGCGTGCGGAGAACGGAATGATCTATGATCCGGTCATCATCGCCAAGGACAATACGGTGGGTGATGCGTTGAGCCTAATGCGCGAGAATAAAATCGGAGGCATACCGGTGGTCGATACCGATCACCGCTTGGTGGGTATTGTGACCAACCGAGATTTGCGCTTCCAGCGTGATATGCAGCGGAAAATTGCCGATGTCATGACCCCGTCTGATCGCCTGATTACCACCCATAACCCGGAATTGTCACATGCTGCCGAGATGTTGCTGTGCCACAAAATTGAGAAATTGCCTGTGGTGGACAACGATGGTCGCTTGGTTGGGCTTATTACCTACCGAGATATTACCAAGGTGCAGGATCATCCCAATGCTTGCAAGGATGACAAAGGACGGCTTCGTGTTGCGGCTGGCGTGGGGGTTACTCCCGATGCTATGGATCGTGTGAAAGCCCTTGTGGATGAAGATGTTGATGCCGTGGTCATTGATACTGCACACGGACACTCAAAAGGGGTGATCAATTTACTGAAGCAGGTGAAGAAAACCTACCCTGCATTGGATGTGGTGGTGGGAAATATTGCCACAGCTGAAGCGGCGCGCTACTTGATTGATGCCGGTGTTGATGGCATCAAGGTGGGTATCGGCCCGGGGTCGATCTGCACAACCCGGATTATTGCGGGTGTGGGTGTTCCCCAACTTTCGGCCATCTATGCAGCAGCCAAAGAGGCGACAGGTAGTGGGGTAGCGGTGATTGCCGATGGTGGTTTGCGCTATTCGGGCGACATTGTCAAAGCGCTCGCTGCGGGCGGTGATTGTGTGATGATTGGTTCTATGTTTGCCGGTGTGGAGGAGTCCCCCGGTGAGACGATCATTTATAATGGTCGCAAGTTTAAAACCTATCGCGGCATGGGGTCGATTGAGGCCATGAATAATGGTTCGCGCGATCGCTATTTCCAATGCGAAGAGCACAATATCAGCAAACTTGTTCCTGAAGGAATTGTGGCTCGTGTACCCTTTAAAGGTAATCTTGAGGAGACTGTTTATCAGCTTGTTGGTGGTCTCCGCTCGGGAATGGGATACTGTGGTGCAAAAGATATTGATACCTTGAAAAAGGCACAATTTATTCGCATCACAGCCTCTGGTATGAATGAAAGTCACCCCCACGATGTGGCCATCACCCGTGAAGCACCTAACTATTCGCGTGGAGAGTAATCTGTGTATCCACAAAAATCAAGAAACTGTCAAAAAATATGGAAAAAATCATCATTCTCGATTTCGGTTCGCAGTACACGCAACTGATTGCGCGACGTGTGCGGGAGCTGAACGTCTATTGTGAAATTCATCCTTTCAATAAAATTCCGTTGCTGGATGGCTCAGTGCGAGGGGTGATCCTTTCGGGCAGTCCCTTCTCGGTGTGCGATAAACACGCTCCTTGTCCCGATCTTTCGCAGATCAAGGGGCGGTTGCCACTCTTAGGGGTTTGCTATGGAGCTCAATATCTTGCCCATGCTTTTGGTGGAGAGGTGAAGTTAGCTCCCAGTCGGGAGTATGGACGTGCGCTGTTAACCATCGGTGAGGCAGATGATTTGTTGCTCAAAGGCCTACCCGAAAAGACGCAGGTTTGGATGTCGCATGGGGATACGATCACCGCTATTCCGGCCAATTACCACGTTATAGCCAGTACCGAAGAGGTGCGCATAGCTGCTTATCATATTGAGGGAGAACAGACTTGGGCGATTCAATTTCATCCCGAAGTCTATCATTCGACCCATGGTGCACAGTTGCTCAAAAATTTTGTGACGGAGATCTGTGGTTGTCAGCAAAACTGGACATCAGAGAGCTTTGTGGAGGCGACGATTGCAGATTTGCGGGCAAAAATTGGCGCTGACAAAGTCGTTTTGGGGCTGTCGGGTGGTGTCGATTCTTCGGTGGCCGCTGTATTGCTTCACAAGGCAATCGGAGCGCAACTCTATTGTATTTTTGTCGATTCGGGGTTGTTGCGTCAAAACGAATTTGAGGATGTCATCGAATCCTATAAAAATATGGGGCTTAATGTGAAAGGTGTCAAAGCATCGGCCAAGTTCTTGGGCGATTTATCGGGCATTTCTGATCCTGAAGCCAAACGAAAAATTATTGGACGCGACTTTGTGGAGGTCTTCAATGAGGAGGCGTTGCAACTCAAAGAGGTGAAGTGGCTGGCGCAAGGTACAATCTATCCCGATGTGATCGAGTCGGCCTCCGTCAATGGTCCTTCGGCAACGATCAAATCGCACCACAATGTGGGTGGATTACCGGAGAAGATGAACCTTCGAATTGTTGAGCCACTGCGGTTGCTTTTTAAAGACGAAGTGCGTCGTGTGGGGCGTGCCATGGGTATTTCCGAGCACCTCATCGGTCGTCATCCCTTCCCGGGACCGGGTTTAGCCATCCGAATTTTGGGCGATATAACCCCTGAGAAGGTTGCAATTTTACAACAAGTAGATAAAATCTATATCGACTCCTTGCGTGCGGCAGGTCTTTATGATCAGGTTTGGCAGGCGGGCGCTATCTTGCTTCCTGTGAAGAGTGTAGGCGTGATGGGCGATGAGCGCACCTATGAGAGTTGTGTGGCCTTGCGGGCAGTCTCTTCGACTGATGGCATGACCGCCGACTGGGTGCACCTGCCCTACGAATTTTTGGCGAATGTATCCAATGACATCATCAATAAGGTGAAGGGCGTGAACCGCGTTGTCTATGACATCTCATCAAAACCACCTGCTACCATTGAATGGGAATAAAAGCTCTCAGTTTCTAAAAATAGCCCAACTCAAAAAAGAGTTGGGCTATTTTTATAGAGCTTCTTACTCCAACTCTTTTTTTATCTGCTTGAGCTGAATGGCGTGCACGATCAGTCCCAAGCCTGTAAAGAGGAGGGAAATTCCGATCCACACGACAACCAAACCCACGCCGAGGATGGGGTGAAATAGAATGAAGAAGGCGCAGAAAATGACCGAAATCCCGAAAGCCATCGTCCAGCCAGCATTCCGAACTCCGTATCCCATCATATCACTGGCTATGCCGACGGTAGTAAATCCGCGAAAAAGTAGCCAAAATCCCAATATAAAAGGCAGAATACTAAAGAGCAAAGAGGGAATACTGAGTAGAAAAATACCCAAGATGATCTCAACGATGCCACCGGCAATCAGCCATCCCTTTGCAGATTTTCCGGTGGCCTTTGAGCCCAAATAGAGTTCGAATGCGCCCGATAGAATGACCATGATGCCAAACAACGCGGAGAAAGCGAGGTAGCTATTTCCGGGTTGCGTGAATACAAAAATGCCCATAATGAAGAACAGAACGCCCAAAAACATAGAGAGCCCCCAGTTGTCGATAGAGTGGCCGTAGCTATACACTGCCCCGAATGATTTTTCCATAGTCAATTTTCTCTCTTTATGTAGCAATAAATTTGCCAAAAGTGAAGACGCTTTTGCTTTGCGTTTGAAAGGATGCCCGATGGTGTATTGGCATTGAATTTGCCATCCCAACAGAATAAAAATAGGACTTATGGGGAAATTAAAGACTTCATTTGCGGGATTGACATTGAGAAATCCACTGATCATTGGTAGCTCAGGGCTGACCAATAGTGCAGAGAAAAATAAGAAATTGGAGGATGCGGGTGCGGGCGCTCTTGTCCTGAAATCCATCTTTGAGGAACAAATCACTCACAAAGCCAGTTCATTGGTGAAAAATGAGCATCCCGAAGATAATGACTACATGGAGGGCTATTTGCGTTCGCATTATTTGAGCGAATATATTCGCCTGCTGAAGGAGACGAAGATGAAATGTCACATTCCAGTGATTGCCAGCATCAACTGCTACTCCAATACGGAGTGGGTCGAATTTGCCACGCTCTTGGGTGAAAGTGGTGCTGATGCTCTGGAATTGAATATCTTGGCATTGCCGGCGACCCGTGATTACGTCTATGGTAGCTTTGAACAACAGCACATTGACATCCTGCGCCGAGTGAAAGCACAGGTCTCTATCCCCGTGATTTTAAAATTAGGTAATAATTTCACCAATCCTGTGAAATTGATTGATCAGCTCTATGCAAATGGGGCAGCGGGGGTGGTGCTTTTTAATCGGATGCACCAACCAGACATCAATATTCACACACTTCAACATAGTAGTGGAGAGGTGTTTAGTCATCCGGGAGAGGTGGCGAATGCGTTGCGTTGGATTGGGCTGGGATCGGCGGCCGTTCCGCAAATTGATTTGGCCGCATCGGGAGGTGTCGCCGATGGGAATTCGATGATTAAAGTTTTGTTGGCGGGTGCTTCTGCGGCAGAGGTGTGTAGCGTGATTTATCGAGATGGCATGGGCGTTATCTGTCCGATTTTGAATGATATGGAGGCTTGGATGGAAGACTTGGGTTATACGAGTATCTGCCAGTTTAAGGGGACGATGAATGCTCATCATATCGCTGGAATAGATGTCTTTGAACGCACACAATTCCTGAAGTACTTTGAGAATAAGGAAGAGGCCATCGTTGCCGCGCGTTAAGCCGAAATTGCGCTATACAAAGTGTGCCGGTGGCCTTCCCGATGATAAAAAGCGGTCGATTCCCGTAAAGGAGTCGACCGCTTCTTCATTCAAGAATATCATTTTCTTTTTCCGGCTGTGCGATCCCACAGGAGTGGTTATGCAGTTTTAAATCAGCCGAAAAATGGCCTCATAATTCCTTATCGCTTGGCTTTTGCTTGTGCTTTGACAGGGGTAGCATGAGTCGTGCTTAGACATTTCCAAGTCAAAGCAGAGAGAGCGGCACCCACAAAAGGAGCTATGATAAAGACCCATAATTGGCTTAATGCAGTGCCACCTTCAAAAATAGCAGGGCCGATACTGCGGGCGGGATTGACCGAAGTTCCCGTGATTGGAATGCAGACGATGTGGATCAACACCAGTGAGAGGCCGATGGCCAAACCGGCAAATTTAGGCGCATTGTTGTTCTTGTCGGTTGTGCCTAAAACCACCAATACGAAGATAAAGGTGAAGACCGTCTCGGCGATCAATGCGGGGATAAGATTCTCTTCAGCAAATCCATTTGCGCCGGTAGCTGTTGCACCAAGGGTGACCATGCCCGTGTGTACAATCGCCCAAATAATGGCCGAGCCGATGATGGCTCCGATAACCTGTGCGACCATGTAGCCGATAGCTTCTTTGCCACTCATGCGGCCACTTAACCACACCCCCAAGGTGATAGCGGGGTTGATGTGACAGCCTGAAATGGTGCCAATCGTGTAGGCCATGGCAACCACAGAGAGGCCAAAAGCAAATGCAATCGTTAGGATGGCAGCTACACTTGTTGCCCCTCCGTTAAAAACGGCTGCTCCACAACCCAAGAGCACCAATACCATTGTACCGATCATTTCGGCACCTAATTTCTTACCCATATTTTTCTCTTTAGAAGGTTCTGTTTTCTAAAACCGTCTGCCGTAATTTCAGCCATCCCTTGCCAGCGGCAAAGTGCCTCTGTTGCAGCAAGACGGTCTGTGGCAAAATGGGGGAGACGAAATTCGCCTCCCCCATTAGAATGGATCTAATTATTTTGAATAATCAATAGACGTTATTCAACAACAACTACACGATTCAACTTTGGTTCTGCGAAACGATTGTTGGTATCGCCCTCTGCTTTTTTCACCAAGCGAGCCTTATCAACACCGTATTTGTTTACCAGCAAATTATAGACATACTGCATACGCTCTTCACTCAACTTCTGATTAAGAGCCTTGCTACCAGTTGCTTTGTCAGCTGATCCAATGAGTGTAAAGGTCTTTTCATTGTCTGCTTTCATGGCATTCTTTACGTAGAACTCCAAGTTAGTCAGCTCTTTAGAATTCAATGTAGCCTTGCCTAAATCGAAGAATAAAGCTACGGGAGATGCAGAAACCTTGGCAACACCAGGAGCAGGAGCTGCTGCTACGGGAGCTACGGGTTTATTATTCTTTGCAGCTTCAAGATCTTTCGCTAATTGGGCAGCTTTTGCGTCCAAAGCAGCGTTGTTGTCTTTCAATGCGTTGTTGTTGTCCTCCAAAGCCTTGATTCGGTTGTTGTAAGCCGAGAGATCAGCAGCAGGAGCTGCACGCTTGAAACCTTTGACCTTACCAAAACGATAGGTGACACCTGCGGTCAAAGAGATCGGAGCATCAACACGGTTGGTGATCGTTGCAACGTCCATTCTGCCATTGATAATAGCAGCACGCATCTCTAAGTTAATATCCACAGAGCGAGAAACGTGGAATTTATGGATGATACCAACGTTAACGGCCAACTCATTTTTGGATACACTAACATCTTTGTGAGAAACGTGAGCCCAACCAGCGCCCAAGTAGGGGATGATTTCGTACACACGGCTCTCTTTGTAACCACCAATAGCAGCACTGAT
This sequence comes from Alistipes sp., assembly GCA_036650515.1. Classification (GTDB taxonomy): domain Bacteria; phylum Bacteroidota; class Bacteroidia; order Bacteroidales; family Rikenellaceae; genus Alistipes. The sequence continues at coordinate 14,867 of JAVVZO010000021.1, read as the reverse complement.
ATTCCACATCACGTCACCATGCAGATTCATGAAGTTGAATTTCTGATTCAAATAGCTGGGTGCCTGACCGAATGGACTGGTTGATCTGTAAGAATTTTCACGCATTCCAAAGCTGTAATTGTACTGTAAACGGAGACCAATAGATGGTGTAATCCATTTACCAATAGCAATATCAACTACAGGACGAATCCGGTTGCTAAATGATCCTGCATTTTGACCACCGAGATAAACTGAGCCACCTACACCTGCTTGAATAAACCAATTGTCGAAGAATCGATTGGTCTCGTAAGGGCCGCGAACGACTTTCCCTTCGGCAGTACGGTTTCCATTTTCTTGTGCCATGACACCAATAGATGCCAAGACAAGTAATGCTGTTAAAATCGTCTTTTTCATTTTCATTGTTTTTTACGTTTTAGAAACTGTTTAATGATTCTTGTTGTTATTTTAGAGATGAATGTTCTTTATAAACAAGTTTTGTGTTCAAATATCAACGCTAATACAGTTACGAAGATAAACATTATTTTTAAATTGGCACTATATTTTGTTAAAAAAAATACGAGCTTGCCAAATTTAATCACGAAACACTAAAAAAATGACTTTGATGAGGATAGATTATGTAGTCTGGAGTAGCTTGTGGCTGGAACTTTAGAGCAAGAAAGACCTTGATAGATCGCTTTGAACCGTCTATTGAGAGCAAAAAAAAATGGGTAAGCTACTTATATCGCATCGCTACAACCTCATACCCTTGCTCAATTCCTTGCCTGGGGGATTCTGTGGGAGCGGATCGTATAAGACTTACCCGGCACAAAAGTAGGAAATTTTTGTATCTTTGCAAAAAATCTTTCGATAATACGTTAATTATTCCGCTATGCGTCGAAAACTCTTGCTTGTTTGCCTCTCTGTGGTGGTGCTTCTCCTCTGTTCGGGGCTCTATGCGCACAACCGATTTTATGGTAATTGTGTAAAAACAGAATCGCACCTCTATTTGCCATCAAATGCTACCTATGAGCGGCTGACCGACTCCTTGATGCCCCGCATTAAACATCGGTCGGCTTTTCGCGCCTATGCTACACGCATTGATTTGAAGCGGACTTTTAAATCCGGACACTATCTACTCAAGCCGGGGATGAGTGTGATTGAGGTGGCTCGGATGTTGAAATTGGGGATGCAGACACCGGTGAAAGTGATCATCAATAACGTGCGTATTCCTGCACAATTAGCGGCCAAATTAGCGCGACAGTTAGATGCCGATTCCACAGCTTTTGCCGAGGCGCTGAGTTCGCCGACGTTGGCCAAGGAGATGGGATTTGATAGCCTGACCTATTTTTCGATGTTTATTCCCGATACCTATGAATTTTATTGGACGGTGACCCCTGAGGCTTTCGTGAAACGGATGCACGTGGAGTACGATCGCTTTTGGACGAAAAACAGAGATGAGGCGCGCCAACGCAGCGGTTTAAGCCGATTGGAGGTTATGACATTGGCCTCCATCGTCAGTGAGGAGACGCGACAAAGAGATGAAATGCCTCGTATTGCAGGCGTTTATATCAATCGCTTGCGTTGTGGAATGCCTTTACAGGCTGATCCAACGATTAAATATGCCCTTCAGGATTTTGGATTGAAGCGCATCCTTTATGTACATCTGAAATACCCATCGCCCTACAATACCTATATTAATAAGGGATTGCCCCCTTCGCCCATTTGTATGCCGGAGCGGGATGTGATTGATGCGGTGCTCAATTTCGAGCAACACGACTATTTTTTCTTCTGTGCCCGTCCGACTTTTGATGGTTATCATAACTTTGCTCGCAATTATGCCGAACATCAAGTGAACGCCCGTACATATAGTGCGGCCATGGATGCGCGTAAGGTCAAATAATTTTCATATCTTTGTGGGATGTTGATTCGAATGTATGAGCAGAAGCCTTCAGAGAAGGAGCTTGCCAAGGTGGTTGAGGCATTGGAACGGGGAGGGGTAATTATCTATCCGACAGATAGTGTCTATGCCTTCGGTTGCTCGTTGCGCGACCCCCGTGCGATTGAGCGAATGCGCCGGATTAAGGGCAAAGATGCCACCACCTTCAGTATGGTGTGTGCCACTATTTCCCAGATTTCCGAATATTGCCGTGTAGATGATTGTGCTTTTAAAACTTTGAAGCGCAATTTACCGGGGGCGTTTACCTTTTTGTTGAATGCGCTCTCCCTGATGCCAGACAAGGCGTTGGAAAAGCGCAAGACCATTGGTGTCCGTGTTCCGGGAAATGCTATCCCGCGCGCGATTGTGGAGCGCTTAGGCTCTCCGCTACTCACCACCTCGGTGCTCTCTGATGATGAGGCTGAGTATGAAACCGATGCTGGCTTGATTGCGGAACGATATGGTCAAGAGGTGTCGTTGGTGATTGATGGTGGGATAGGGGATACGATTCCCACGACGGTGGTCGATTTGACGGATGACGAACCGATTGTGCTACGGGAAGGCCGTGGTGAGTTACAATAGCTTTTATTTTAATTGATTATAAAGATGGAAAAGACTAATTTTTGGAAAGATGTCAGTATCTATGGGACGTTGCTTGGTATTGAAGAGATTGCTTTTGTGCTGTTACAACTTCTAAAACCGAACATGGCGATCTCCATGTTGAACATTGCTGTATTTGTCACTTTGCTCTACCTTTTTACCAAACGCAGGGCAACGCTTTATGGTGGTTCGGAGCAGGGATACAGCTATGGCAAATGTCTGAAATTCATCTTTTGGATGACGGTGTTGGCGGGTATTCTCTGTGGTGCTTATGAAATTCTTGCCCGTAATTTTTTCTTTGCAGCTCGTTACCAAGAGATTACAGATCAAATGATTGCTGCTCTCATGCAGACCAATATGTACTCCGCGGAGCAACTGACATTGATGCAAAAGATGATTACCTACCCCCTGATGGCCCTTTTTAGTGGGGTGATTGGGTTGGTAATTAAAGGTCTCTTTTTTGGCCTTTTCATCGCCACGTTCACCAAGCGAGAGCCAAATATTTTTGTGAACAATAAAGAGGCGGACGAATAATATGACACCCGATTTTTCTGTTGTTGTACCCGCTTATAACGAAGCGGAATCGCTTCCTGAATTGGTGGCTTGGATCGACCGTGTGGCGGGAGCGGAGCACCTCTCCTATGAAGTGATTTTGATTGATGATGGTTCGAATGATGATTCGTGGCAGGTGATTGAGCAGCTGAAAATACAATTTCCAGCGATCAAAGCGATCGGGTTTGCTCGTAATTATGGGAAGTCGGCCGCTTTGTATTGTGGTTTTGCTGAAGCGACAGGCGAAGTGGTCTTTACCATGGATGCTGATTTGCAAGATTCGCCCGATGAGATTCCTGCCATGCGCCGGATGATTTTAGAGGAGGGCTATGATTTGGTCTCGGGCTGGAAGAAACAGCGTCACGATCCGATCGGGAAGCGCTGGCCAAGCCGTTTTTTTAACTGGACAGCGCGCACGGTCTCTGGTATTCACCTTCACGACTTTAATTGCGGATTGAAGGCCTATCGCCGCAAGGTGGTCAAAGCCATTGAGGTTTATGGCGAAATGCACCGTTATATCCCGATCCTTGCCCGTCAGGCCGGCTTCCGTCGGGTTGGCGAGAAGGTCGTTGAACACCGCGCGCGCCAATATGGATACTCCAAATTCGGTATGGAGCGGATGCTGAAAGGGTATCTTGACTTGATCACTGTCTCTTTTATGTCTCGCTTCGGCCGTTCGCCGATGTATTTCTTTGGAGGCTTGGGGTCGCTGATGTTTCTTTTTGGTGGTGCGACAACGATTTGGGTTATCGTAGCCAAACTCTACAAACAATATCATGGACTGCCTTTGCGTTCTATAACTGATCAACCGTTGTTCTATTTGGCCATGTTAGCGGTAGTCTTGGGTGTGCAGCTTTTCCTTGCGGGGTTCTTGGGTGAGTTGATCAACCGAGGGTCGGGTGACCGCAATAAATATTTGATTGACAAAACGATAAAATAAATTTTCTTATGCTACAACGTATTCAAACACTCTATTTACTATCCGTTGTCGGTGTGATGGCGCTGACCCTACATTTTCCTTTAGCCACCTTTGTCTGTGGCGCTGAGAGCTATCTACTTGAGGCTTTTGGCTTGAAGAATGCGACAGGTCTCACTGTGCAACCTACACTCTACTTAGGTATTGTATTGGCAGTCTCCTCCCTCCTGCCAGTTGTGATTATCTTCTGTTATAAACACCGTCAGCTTCAGATTCGTCTGTGCGCAGCAGAGATGGTTTTACTTGTGGGTAGTTTGGTGATGTCGGGTATCTATTACTTTCTCTGTGCACGCGTTTTTTCTGATTTCTCTTTTCATGCTCAATCATTTAAAATACCTATTGTTTTTCCTCTTATATCGCTTATTTTCACCTTCATGGCTATGCGCGCTATCTTCCGAGACGAGCTACTTGTTCGTTCTGTGAATCGGATTCGCTAAGGTAGCTATTGGTTGTTGAATCCACTTTGTTACCACAAAACGCGATTGTTTAATATTCAGCATTTTAAGGTTTTTGAGGCGCGCTGGATGCTAAATAAGGCGCATGGAATTTCGTTTTTCCATAAAATACATTTACCTTTGCCATAGTTTCCCCTTAAAGGAAACCTATTTCTATTTTGGATTTAAAATTGTATTATCATAATTATTATTCACTAAAACTTTTTTTATGAACAAAAATCTGTTTAAATTATTGTTTGGAGCTCTCTTTTTGACAGCCGCAGTGGCTTTCACAGGATGCTCTGATGATCCCGATCCGGCGCCGGGTAATGTTACCTTGGCAGTCAATCCTAACGCATTGGGATTCGACAAAACAGGCGGTGCGAAATCGTTCGAGATTACAACGGAAGGTCGCTGGGAAATCACTGGCCATGAAACTGCTTCTTGGTGCCAACTTTCCGCTACTTCGGGCAGAGGCAACCAAGCAATCACAGTAACCGTAGGTGAATCCACGGATGCTCGTAATGTAACCTTGAATGTAGCTGTCTATACCACAATCTTTGGTATCGAGAAAAAGGTAGACACGAAGCCGGTTGTAATCACCCAAACTCCGGGTGGTGATGTACCTTCGGGCGATGTCATCTATTTGGAGACATTCGGTGAAAAAGGCCCTTCGGGATCTCCTTATACCTATGTTGACCAATATGATGGTTGGGCAAAAACAGGTACAGGTGCTGAAGAGGTAACTTATACCGGTCCGGGCAGCTCGTTGCGTCAGTCTGGTAAATTGAGTGCTGGTTATCCAGAAGCTTCTGGCAAGACCAAACTTTTCTTGGGCTCTAATTCAGGTACTCCCGGTACGCTTATTATTAACAAGATCAAGATTGACAACAAGGTGAATCTGTGCTTGAACTTCGGTGGTTCTTATTCGAAGAATAATAACGGTACTTACGACAATGTTTTCTATACCGATAAATTCCACGTCTCTTTGAGTGCTGACGGTACAACATGGAGTACTCCTATCGTTTACACAACCGCAACAGCTGATGCTTATTGGGTCTATGCAACTGCTAACTTCACGCTGTCGAAAGCTGTCACTTATCTCTATGTACGCTACGTGGTTGACGAGGCTTCGGTATTCGCTATTGATGATGCCAAATTAACAGAAGGTGTCGGTGGTCCTGTTGTTGACCTTACAGCACCCGGACCTGATCCAGAACCCGGAGAGGCTACTGTGATTACCATTCCTGAAATCATCGCTAAGTTAACACCGGCACAAGTCGTTCTTGACGAGGCTGCTGACCGCTTTTTTGAAGCTGTGGTCGTAACCGATGCTGCGGGTGGTAACGTGAATGCTAACAATCTTCAGCTGATGACTCCCGGAGCTACAACAGCTAACAATGGTATTACACTCTATGGTAGTGGTCAATACACAAATCCTAAAGATCCAGCCTTTACTTTCCTTGCTGGTGATAAGGTGAAGGTTACCCTCAAGAAGGGACAAGCTCGCATCGTGAACTACAAAGGTCTCTATGAAGTGACCGGTAGCAAAGATGCAGATTGGGTTGCCATTGAAAAAATTGGTACTACAACACTCTCTTCGATCACCATTACAGCTGATAAATTGGCTGAGTTCCAAGGTATGCCAGTCGCTATTGCCAATGCAACAGCTCCTGCAACAGCAGCTATTTGGAGTGCGGCTGATAAATATGGCATTCATCAATTCTCGGTCAATGGAACGACATTTGGGGTCTTTGTACAGGCTTCTATGCCCGGATTGGTTGATCAGATGTTTACTGCTAACTCAAACGGTACGATCAAGGGTTATGCTTCTGTAAATAAGGACAATGCTCAAATTTGCCCGCAGTCAGCTGCTGACGTAGCTCCTTTCATGGGTGCGCCTTCAACAGACCCTATTATCACAGGGGTTGATCCTACCTCGCTCGCTTTCTCGGCAGCTGGTGAGACCAAGAGTGTGAATGTTCAGACTGCTAATGCTGATGCTTGCACGCTGTCGGCTACCTCTGATAACGCACAATTTACAGCATCTGTTACCGGTAAGGTGGTCTCTGTTGTGGCTCCGGCTAATACTACTGCTGCCGCCATTAATGGTGTGTTGACCATCAAGTTGATGAAGGATGGTGCTGCTGTTTCTACCAAGACCGTTGCGCTTTCTCAGGCTAAAAAATCGGCTGGTGGCGAGACAACCGTTACCTTGACCAATGCAGAGATTGCGGGGATGACTGCACAGGGCTATGGTCCTTTTGCTTTCACCAACTCTTTCGGTGAGTGGGCAGGTTCAGCTTCTATTATGATCAACGATCCTAAGAATGCAAATACCTCTTACTTGCAGATGAACTTCAAGAGTGCGGCTGCTTCTACTTCGAAAAATTCTCGCATCATCGTTCCTGAATTGGGCGGTGTAGCACAGAAGATCGTTGTTGAAATGGCTCCTCATACGATGCCTGGTCGTTACCTCTGCATCACCGCTGCGGATTATACCTATCCAGATGGTGCTGTTCTTTCAGATCTTGAGGCTGCTGCTAAAGTGAAATCTGCTGCAATAACAGAAAAGGGTGAAACGATTACGATCGAGAATATGGGCGGTTTGAACCTGACTCGTTTTGCGATCTTCCCTGCTGGCGGTGCTTGCTATGTGAAATCCGTTACGATTACGATTCAAAAATAGGCTTTAATTTTTCTGATGATCCATCCCCGGCGGATCTCTCCGTCGGGGATGATTATCAGATTTTATACCTTGTGTAGATGATTTTAAAAAATGAATATCTGAAGTTAAGAAGAGTCGTTGTGATGATGATTCTTTTCGTGTTTTCTATTGCTTGTGGCAAAGACAACCCGGACAATACAATCTCTACATCGGCTTCTTTTGTAGAAAGCACAATTAACGGTGAGACCACCGATAATCCTATCATGCTGACAGGCAGCTCTAACCTGCAATATACGCTGACCATAACCTCCGGCACACAGTGGTGTTCGCTCTCCAAATTATCGGAGGTGATGACCAAAACAAGCAATTTCCAATCGGTTGATTTCGTCTATACCAAACGAAATACAGATCCCGGCGACCGCACAGCTCAAGTGTCGGTTGTCTTCTCCAATGGCGACCATTATGAGCTGACGCTGACCCAAATGGCATATTCCTCTTCGACAATTTTTGATCGGGAGTGGTCAGAGCAGCCAACCTATAAAAAAGATGCTAAGTTTGTCTACAAGACCTATTTTACCACCTTGTCCAATGGCAAATTAGTGCGCAGTTATTCCATCTGTTACGATTTAACCAAAAAAGTATCTCAGTGGGTTGCCTACCCGCTCCACACTTGCTATACTACACCTTCTGTGGGTCGGACAGATGCGTGGTCTTATGACCCCAATAATCAGTCGCCTGCCATTCCGGAGCGCGATCAGCAATATGTCATTCAAAGTTATGGTACGGGCTTTGCGCGTGGGCATCAATGTCCTTCAGCAGACCGTTACAGTAACATTGCGACCAATGAGCAAACTTTTTATGCTACCAATATGATGCCCCAAAATAGTAGTTTCAATGGGGGTATTTGGGGCTCTTTAGAGTCGAAAATCCGGAGTAATATTGTGCGTGATACCCTCTATGTTGTTACAGGCACTTATTTTGATGGTAAGGTCACCAGTGATCGAAAAGGAAATCAGATTGGATTGCCCTCAAATTGCTGGAAGGTGCTCTTGCGTACCAAAAAAGGTAATACCGGAAAGCGCATTCAAGACTGCACAGCAGATGAATTGATCGGCATTGGTTTTTGGTTTGCGAACGACAGTTCAAACAAAGGAGCGCTGAAGTCTTATGCTACTACGATTGCCGAAATTGAGAAAAAAACAGGTTTTACTTTCTTCCATAATCTCGCTGCCACTGCCGCAACACCAGTGAAGGGTCAGAACAATCCTTCCGATTGGAATATAACTAATTAATACCAATACTACCTTATGAAAAAACTACTGTTTACCGGAATTTTTGTTGCAATGCTTTTTGCCTGCTTTGCACAAAAGCCCTACAAGGTCGTTTTCTACAACCTGGAGAACCTCTTCGACACGATCCGTGATCCGGAGATTTATGACGAAGAGTTTACTCCGAATGCAGACAAAAAGTGGAATACAGCGAAGTACACCAAGAAACTGGGCAATATTGAGCGTGTGTTCTTTGACATCGCCGCTATTCAGAAGGACTATCCTATTGTGATTGGTGTTTCGGAGATCGAAAACCGTTCGGTGTTGGAGGATGTCATCGCCATGCCGAAATTAAAGCCGGCCAACTATCGAATTGTGCATTATGACTCTCCCGATGCGCGCGGTGTGGATGTGGCCTTTTTCTATCGTCCCGATGTCTTTAAAATCGAAGGTAGTGCTCCGATTCGTTTTACGATGCCGGAGCTTTCTCATTTCCGCACCCGTGATATTGTGACCATGTGGGGTACCATCGAGGGTGAACCCTTCTATTTCATGGTGGCTCACTGGCCTTCTCGTTTGGGCGGTAAAGAGGCTTCTGCCCCCAAGCGTGAGCGTGCGGCAGCCATTATGCGCCATGCGGCAGACTCTGTGTTGGCGATCAATCCGGCCACCAAAATCGTGATGATGGGGGACTTAAATGACGATGCTACCGACAAGAGTATTACCGAAACCTTGGGTGCTAAGGGCGACATCAAGAAGTTGACCCCAGGTGGTTATTACAACCCCTATATCAATTTGCTCAAGGCAGGTATCGGAACTTTGGCCTATCGTGACCAATGGAATTTGTTTGACAACATTATCGTATCCGAGAATTTGGCCACCGCATCAACCGGTAAATTGCGGTTGCAACCAGTGCAGAACTCGAAATACTATGGTAGCATCTTCCGCGCTCCCTATTTGTTTCAACAAGAGGGGCAATTCAAAGGCTATCCGTTGCGCACATTTGTGGGCAATAATTTTCAGGGGGGCTTTAGTGACCACTTCCCTGTATTTATCTACATTGGTAAGTAAACCATTATAACTGTGATATATGAAGATTAAACATTTACTATTTCTACTACTTGCGCTGTTATCCGTCTCGGCTTACGCCCAAGACGGCGGTGTCAAGGGTAAAGTTGTCTCGCGCGACGGTCGTGTGGCGTTGAGCAATGTGAAGGTGGTCATCGCCCCATTGGGGATTACGGCTACAACAGACAGAGAGGGCAATTTCGTCTTTAACGAAGTGCCGAAAGGGGCGTATCAATTGAAATTCGAAGCGCCTGAATTTGAAACCTTGAATCTTGCTATTCGGGTGGATAAAATGGTGAAAGATCTCAATGCTGTGATCTTAGCTCCCGATGTGCAGTCGACCATTGATGATTCGGTCTTTGCTGAATTTGATTCGGAAACTGCCACGGATACCCAAGCGTTGCCGAATTCGCTCTCCTCGTCAAAAGACCTGTTCAACAACATCGCTTCCTACAAATTTAGCGAGATGCGGTTCAATGTCCGTGGTTACGACTCTCCTCACACCGACATCTACTTGAATGGGATTCCTTTCAACGATGCCTTGACCGGTTACGGTCCTTGGTCTTTGTGGAGCGGACTGAACGATGCTACCCGTAACCAAGAAAACGTATCGGGTCTTACGGCTACCGATTTTGGTGTAGGTGGTATTGGCGGTATGAGTAACATCAATGCACGTGCATCTCAGATGCGTAAAGGCTTCCGTGCCAGTGTGGCCAACGGTAATGCTATGTATCGTTTCCGTGCCATCGTCTCTTATGCTTCGGGTTTGATGGACAACGGTTGGTCTTATGCACTGTCGGTTTCAACCCGTCAGGGCGGTAACTCCTATGTGGATGGTGTTTATTACAACTCCTATGGTTACTTCGGTTCTGTGGAGAAGATTTTCGGTACAAGACACCGTCTCTCTCTGACTTTGTTGGCAGCACCCGCTGAACGTGGTGCACAGCAGGCATCGACACAAGAGGCCTACGATCTCTTTGGTAGCAATTACTATAATCCCAATGTGGGCTACCAAAATGGCAAAATGCGTAATGCACGTGTGCGTAATACACACGAGCCGATCGCGATGCTGAACTATGTTTTCGACATCAGCGACCGTACACGCCTCTCCATCGCAACCTCATTGCGTTTCGGTAAAAATGGCTACTCGGCACTCACATGGAAAGATGGTCCGGATCCGCGTCCCGATTATTACCGCTACCTGCCTTCCTACTTCTTGCGTAAGTCTCTTGATCCCAATATCACAGACCAGACGGATCAATATTACTTCAATGACGCTTTGATTTATCAAACATCATGGACGGGCATGATGGATTGGGATGATTTCTATGAGACCAATTATCAAACAGATAGTGATCCTTTTACAACCGGCCATCGTTCTAACTACATCGTTGAAGAACGTCATACTGACCAATTAGATTATCAGTTTGTAGCCAATATTTCACATACTTTCCGCAATAACTCTCATTTGGTCGGTGGTCTTCGGGCTCGCATCAACCGCACGGAGTATTACGATCAGGTGAAGGATTTGCTGGGTGGTGATTACTGGTTGGACGTTGATAAATTCGCTCTTCGTGATATGGGCTCCAATGAAATTGCCTACCAAAATGACCTCGATTACTACGAGCAAAATGGTCACGCCAAGGTAGCAGGCAAGGGTGATAAGATCTCCTACGACTACTATGCCAATGTGCGCAATGCTCAGGTATGGGCGATGTACGGTATTGGTTGGGGTGGTTTCTCCATGAATGTTGGTGGCGAAGTCGGTGTCTCCTCTATGTGGCGTGATGGCCGTTGGAGAAAAGGTCTTTTCCCCAATGATTCCAAAGGCAAATCGGAGAAGGTTAATAATTTCACCTACAAGGTAAAGGGTAACTTCTCCTATCGTTTTTCGGGCGCACATTCATTGGCATTCAATATCACCATGATGCAGAATGCTCCTGAATTTCAGTCCTCTTTCGTCTCTCCACGTACGCGTAATCAGCAGACTCCCGGTCTTTCTACGGAAAAAATCTTCGGTACAGATTTGACCTATAACTTGAATCTTCCCTACTTGAGAGCACGTGTATCAGGTTTCTATACCACCATGAAAGATCAAACCAAGGTGATCTCTTTCTATGATGACTCTCAGAATTCCTTCACCAACTTCGCAATGAGCGGCATTGACAAGCGCTATTATGGTTTGGAATTAGCTGTTGAAGTTCCTATTTGGAACGGCATCTCGTTTAACGGAGCTTTGAGCTGGGGTGACTACCTCTATACATCGGATCCTAATTTCGTTCAGACAGTGGATAACAGTGCAGATGTGAAATTAGTAGATAAGGTCTATTGGAAATCTCGTGGCGATTATCACGTGGAGAGCACACCGCAAATTGCAGCCAATCTTGGCCTGAACTATCGCGGTCCTCACAACTGGTTTGCCTCTGTTGATTGCAATATCTATGCGAAGAACTACCTCTCAATGAATCCGCTTTACCGTACCAATGCTGCCATTAAGGGTCTTATTATGTCAGACAATCCGTCGGATTGGGCTCAGATCGGCACGATGATCGCAGAGGAGAAGTTTGATCCTGCTTTTGTGTTGAATGCAAGCATCGGTAAAAACTGGTACATCCATCGTAAATATACGCTGGGCGTGAGCTTAGAGGTGAAAAATATTCTCAATGATCAGACTTTGCGTTCCGGTGGTTACGAGCAGATGCGTATGAATAAAGTTCCGCGTGATGCGCAAGGTTCAACGAAGGCAACGACAAAATATTCGCGTTTTGATTCCAAATATTTCTATATGTTGGGAACAAACTACTACCTCAATGTTTACTTCCGCTTCTAATAATCGCTTAACCAATAAATGAATATCATTATGAAAATATATAAAATAGCATGGCTGATTGTTGTGGGAGTCCTGTTTGCAGGCTGCTATAACGATTTTGATAATCCGGCACCTGCCCAGGTCTATACGGATGCGGATATGACGGCGATGGGAGCTACACATCGGACGATTGCCGATGTGAAAAAGGTCTTCACCGATAAATTTGGTAGCATCAGCAATACCGGTGGTAACACCAGCTGGGAGGATACCAAATATTACCAGTTTGAAGAGAATCTCTACATCAAAGGCAAGGTGATTTCTGATGATGAAGAGGGTAACATCTACAAGTCTCTGTTTTTGCAAGATGAAACCGGTGGCATTGAGATTAAATTGACCAATGGCAACTTCTTGAAGTATCACATGGGACAGTACGTTTATGTATTGCTCAAGAATCTTTTTATCGGCAACTACCGCATGATGCTCTCCATTGGTGGTCACCCGACAGACTCTTATAATGCTGTTGGTGAACATAAATTTTATGCCAATTCGAATCTTGAATTACCTTCGATCATTAATGCGCATGTCTTTGCCGGTAAACGCAGTACCTTGGTATTAGGTGAGGATATTAAGCAGGTGAATGCAACGAATTACACGCAGTTGAGTGAGGCTGATTTTGGTCGACTGATCCAATTCGAGGGTCTCACGTGCCACTATGCAGGTGTCAAAAATCAGGATGGGGTTACCAATCCGACGCTGAAGAATGGTAATTTCGATCAAATTTACCCCAGCTGGATCTATACGGACATTCGCCCAATCGTCAATAAGCCTTGGTATACGATGGCATTTAGTGTCAAGGGAACCTGCCTTTACGGCTCTGTTTGCTTTACCTATAACGTTCAAGCGAAATACACCTCCGATAAGGGCGTTTATCAGTTGCGTACCAGTGGCTACTCGCAATTTGCTGGTCGTAGCGTGCCTCGTGATGGTGCTGTCGGCACGATTACGGCTATCTATGGTATCTATTCTAAGAGAAGTAACTATGAGGGTGGTGCTAAAGACTTCGCTAACTATCAACTGTCAATGAATCGATTTGCAGATCTGAAATTTGCTGCTACCGATTTCTTGACCGCTGAGAAGGTGAAGGAGTTGACACCTGCCGATTCCTATGTCACCCCTGATGTAGACGATCCGGACGATTTCGAGTAATCTTCACTCTCTCATAATAAGGGCTGCTTCAAACAAATGAAGCAGCCCTTATTGCGATATATGTCCCGTCCTGAAATAGCGTTACACAAAAAAGAGTACAGCTATGGAAGAAGAGATTAAGAGTTTGTATATCAAGCGATGTCAAAAGGATTATCCGTTGAGTTTCAAGATGTCGGTAGTTCGCGAAGTTGAGAGCGGCGGTATAGGTATCTGTGCCGTTTCACGCAAATATGGCATACAATCGGAGACGATAGTTTGCCGATGGTTGCGGAAATATGGTAACTTTGACCGAGACAATAGAATTGAAGCCACTATGGTCAAGAGCCCTGCGCAAAATCGTGGGCAGAGTGTGGCTACCTATAATGGCTTGCGACCGCACCTATCGTGCGGTATGCTGACACCGAATCAGATGCACCGACAACAAGAGAGAACGATAAAAACGTATAGACGAAAATTGGAGCAGACGGCAGTCTGCTCCAATTAAACAAATTTAATTATTTTTGTGTCATCAAACCTGTAACGGTTTTTTAGGACGGGACAGTCTGGCGCGTCTACTACCTATGTCGTCCGATATGATATAGGTGTCATCAGATTTCAGCCCCGTACAGCCGTGGAGGTCAATCCACCAGCCCACGGGTGGAATTCAGTCGCATCTCATTGGTTTTCAGGAAACGACTCCATCCGACCATCTGTTCGAATCGTAGCTTGGAGTAGAGTCCCTCCAGCGTGGGAATGGGATACTTCGGATGGGGAGCTTCAAAGGCTTTTTTATTGATCCAGTTGATTCCCAAGCTGACACGGTTGAGGAAGTAAGGCGTTACAGCACAATGGCTGATGGGAATCATCTTATCGACCGACAGGGAGAGTTTTGTGACATCTGCCGACATCTGTCCATCGAGCACCCCATTCGCGATACGAGAAAAGGCCGACAACATATCCACAGAATTGGCAGCATGGTAAAAGTAATACAATTTACCCTTAGCAGAGCTGTAATAAGGATATTTACCTCCTTTTCCTACCTGATCAGTTCCATTAAAGTCATAGTAGTCTCTCTCTTTAGCACTCCCTGGTTTCAGATTATCTCGGTATTCAATCAGGCTACTAATGCATCTTTCCATATTCCGTGCAACCTCATCGACATAGTTCATGTCAGAAATCGTAAGATCCTTAGCATAATCCATATCCTCTATATCTCCGACACTAACCCAATGTTTCACCGTAGCGGGAATGTACTCTTTCATGGCATCCAGCAGGTTGGAATTATTCTCGAGCACATTCATCATCAGTGCGTAGTTACCGCCAAGTCCCGACGTCACGTGAGCTGCGCCCATCACGTATCGGGTGTAGTCTTTGATCTGACAGATATTCTCA